>DATMZF010000016.1:0-46364 GCA_035560555.1 Rectinemataceae bacterium | reverse complement strand
ATTATGTAATGTATGTGCATAATGATGCAAAATGGGGCGAAGCGGTGGACGTGCGGGAGCGGGTCCGATCCGGCACGTCCACCAGGTTTTTTACTCCCCACCCTTGTAGGAAAAACTCAAGGTCGCTCGCCGCTCGAAGCGTTCGATGGCGAGGGCGAGGAGAGTATCCAGGAGTTCGGGGTAGGGCAGGCCGCCCGATTCGCACATTCGGGGATACATGGAGATGGCGGTGAATCCCGGAATGGTGTTTACTTCGTTGAGGAGGACATCGCCCGTGCGCTTGTCGATAAAGAAGTCCACCCGGGCCATTCCCGCAAGCCCGCAAGCCCTGTACGCTTTGATGGCGAGCGCCTGGATGGCTTCCGCCTGCTGAGGAGAGATGGAGGCCGGAACGCAGAGCGCCGCTCCGTTGGGGTCCTTGTATTTGGCCTCGTAGTCGTAGAATTCGTGAGCGGGCACTATTTCGCCCGGCGCGAAGGCCTTGGGCTTCTCGTTGCCCAGCACGGCGCATTCGATTTCCCTGGCGCTGATAAATTTCTCCACGAGCACCTTTTCGTCGTAGGCGAGGGCAAAGTCCAGGGCCGCCTCAAGCGCCTCCATATTCCCGGCTTTCGAGGCACCGACGGAAGATCCGCAGCTGGAGGGTTTGACGAAGCAGGGCCAGCCGAATCGGGCTTCAATTTTCCTTGAGAGATTGGCCATGAACTGGGGATTCGCCCTGTCCGCGGCCCTCACCAGGATCGAATCGACGACGGGGAGGCCTTCGCGGAGCCAGAGTTCCTTGGCCACGTGCTTGTCCATGCCGATCGCCGAGCCGAGGACGCCCGCGCCCACGTAGGGGAGGCCCGCGCACTCGAGGAGCCCCTGTATGGTTCCATCCTCGCCGAAAGTGCCGTGGAGGACCGGGAATACGATGTCGCAGCCGAGGCTTTCCGTTCCTCCATCGCTTCTCTCGGCGAGGAGGCCAGCTCCTGGCGCGACGAAAACCTTGCGCCCGCCGCTGATGGAGGGTAGCCCCGTCATTCCCTTTTGGCCGCCGGATTCAGTGCCGGCCCCGTCGCTCGCCGTCGCGCCGTCGAGGGCTTTTTTCAGAGCGGCGGGGGATTGGAGCAGCCATTCTCCCGTTTTCTTGATGCCAATGAGGAGGAGTCGGTATTTTTTCGCGTCGAGCCGGCTCACGATGCTGGCCGCCGAAATGAGGGAAACTTCATGCTCTCCGGATTTGCCGCCGTAGAGAATCGCTATTGTCTTCATAACACATCCTTTTTTCGAAATCAGGATTGAGCCGCGGGATCGGCAAGGAATCCCATCTCCGCAAGCGCGGCGATGGCTTCGGTTTCCTCGTCGTAGGGTATCGAATGATCTTTGTAGATGATGGAGTTCTCATGCCCCTTGCCGAGGAGGAGAACGGCATCATGGGCCTTCGCCAAGGAAAACGCCTTGCGTATGGCCTGGGGGCGATCGGGAATGAGGAAGAGCCGCTTCCCTCGCGGAAGTTCGGGGCAACCGGCGGCGATTTCCTCGAGGAGGTCCATGGGATTTTCTCCCCGCGGATCCTCGTCGGTCAGGATGAGGACATCGCAGTATTCGGCCGCCACCGCTCCCTGCCTGGGGCGCTTTTCGGTGTCCCTTTCGCCGCCCGAGCCGAAAAGGCAGAAGACCCTGCCTTCGACGCGTTTCCGTATCGGGGGAAGTATGGCCTCGAAGGACGAGGGCGTATGGGCATAGTCGATGATCACCTCGAAGGGCTGGCCCTTCTCTATGTTCATCATTCTTCCGCGCACGGGCTTGAGCGCGGGCAGGAGGAGAAGGAGTTCCGCGCAGGGTTTTCCCGTCGCGGCGGAGACGGCCAGAAGCGCCGCGAGGCTGTTGCCGACGTTGAATTCGCCGGGCAGGTTTATCCTGGCGGGAACACCGCTCATCCCCAGCTCCGGCGCTTCGATGAGGAAGCTGGAGCCCTGAGGGTCAGAGACGATCAGGACGGCCGAAATCGTCGCCTTGGCGCCTTTCGCCGAATAGGAAAGCGAGGGTTTCGCGGTACAGGACGCGAAATATCGGGCGCTCGGATCGTCGGCGTTGACGATGCCGGCGGAGGGGATGAGCTCGGGCTTTCCCTCGAGCGACTTCATATGGTCGTGGGCGTCCAGGTTCCTGAACAGATTGGCCTTGTCGTGGCGATACCGCTCCCAGGTGCCGTGGAATTCAAGGTGCTCGCTCGTGACATTGGTCATGACCCCGATATCGAAGGCGACATCGGCGAGTCTGCCCGTTCGGTCGCTGAGCCCATGGCTGGAGGATTCGACCACGGCGCAGGCGCATCCCGCGTCGCGCATCGTGGCGAGCATCCTCTGCACGGCGGTGGCCTCGGGCGTCGTCTGGTGTTCCGGATTGGGCCTTTCGCCCGAGCCCGTGTCCGACATGACCGTCGAAAAGAAGCCCGCTTTCGTGCCCGCGAGGTTAAGGAGCTGGTAGATGAGGGAGACGGTCGTGCTCTTGCCCTCGGTTCCCGTCACGCCGATGACGCAAAGGGAAGAGGAAGGGTTATCGTAAAAAGCCGCGGCCAAAGGCCCCATGCTCAGGCGGGCGTCGACGACGCGCGCGTAGCTTACGCCGGGAACGGGATTTTCGATGATTTTATCGTGGAGGACGGCCGCGGCTCCGCGAGCGATGGCCGCGGCTATGTAGTCGTGTCCGTCGCTATGGATGCCCTGGAAGGCCACAAAGAGATCGCCTTTCCCTATCTTTCGCGAATCGTACTCTATTCCGGAAATCTCTGGATCGGGACCTACCGACACCGAAAGTGGCCGCAGCGCGGCGATGAGGGACGAAAAACGTTTGTTCATTTCGGATGGAGGATATCATGGAGGAGAAAGGGATTCAACCGGGAGACGGGGAGGCGGCGGGCGCGGATTTAGCCGAAGCGCTTCGATAAAAAACCGCGCCGGAAGGTTCCCCGGCGCGGCTCGCTCGCGCGTGGCTCACTCGTATGTCGCTGGACAGCGAAAGCGGTCGAGGACTACTGCAGCACTACCTTCAGTCCCGCGTAGGCGACATAGGGTATGGTGGTCAGGTCGAAAGATGTCGGGATCAAGCCCATGGCGCCTCCGCCGATCCTGAAGGCGTTTTTCTTGCCGATGCCCAGCCAGACGGAAATGTCCGGGATGAGGGCGCCGATTTCCTCGAAACCGAAGGTGTCGGGCACACCGTAATAAGCCAAGAAGTAGCCCCCGAGACTCGCGTCGATCGATAGGGAGCCCAGGGCGATTTCAGCCTGTACGATGGGATATGCCGCCGACGCGACCAGAGCCGTCCATGCCTTGATGCCAGCGCCCAATTTGACAGGGCCAGCGTCCAGCTGGAGAAGAAGGGCGAGGTTGGGAATAGGGATGATGCCCACTTCGTCGAGTATGCTCCCGACATCGGCGAAATCGGAGGTTTCTCCGTTGAAGGCGCCAAAAGTGATAGGCGCGCTCGCGCCGATCTCGAATCTGAACTGGCTGAACGCGGCGGGAACCGAAACGCAGAGTATCAGTACCATGCAGATAAAAATCTTCTTCATCGTAGCCTCCTTAAGGGTCGCTGAGCAAAAACTTTCCAATATCCTCAAGTATATCCGGAACCGGCCATAAATCAACAACCTCGCGGCGAGGCGGGTTCATGTCGATCGCGCGGGGTATTGAAAGGCTTGCCAAGCCTCATGGGAAGCGCTATCGTTCGAAACATGTTCGAAGTGAGAATAGAAGCGGGCTTCGCGGCCGCGCACCGGCTCGTCCATTACAACGGCAAATGCGAGCGCCTCCACGGCCATAATTACAAGGTGCGGGTCTGGGCCGAGGGCGAAAACCTGGGCGAAGGCGGCATGCTCGTCGATTTCGGAATTCTCAAGAGGGCTCTGGGCGA
Organism: Rectinemataceae bacterium; assembly: GCA_035560555.1. Lineage (GTDB taxonomy): Bacteria > Spirochaetota > Spirochaetia > Treponematales > Rectinemataceae > UBA11090. Next base: position 42,464 of record DATMZF010000016.1, on the reverse strand, counting down.
CATCATCGCGCGGCTCGACCATTCGGATCTCAACGAAATTCCGCAGTTCGCCGACGATCCAAGCGCGGAAAGGATAGCCCGCTATATCTTCGAAGGTATTCTGGCCGCCCATCCGGAGCTTCCCCTGTCGGCGGTGGATGTCTTCGAGACCGATACATCGATGGCCCGATACAAAAGAAGCTAAAGAAATAAGCCGATGCACGAAGGCTTTCAGCTCCAGCCGGCGACCTTCGCCGTCGGCCTGAGACCGCAGCCTTCTCCGATCGCGTCGAGAAGCGACGAGAGTTCGGCCTTTTCACCCACGCGCAGCGACAGGAATGCCGTCGCTTCCATCTCCCTCAGCCTCGCGTCGAGCACTATTTTCCTCGCCTTCGAGCCTTCGGGGAATACATAGAGCCTGCCTTTTCCCTCTCGTTTCGCCGTGTGGGACAGCTTGCAGCCGACGACGAACGCCTCGAAAACGCGCTGCAGAATGTCCATATTTTCAGCGGGCAAAGCTATCTCGATATCGACGACGGAAGGGGCCGGCGTTGCTTTCAGCCCGGCGAGGGACAGGGCTCTTCCGGATGGGATACTCTCGAACCGCTCCAGCAGGAGTTCGGTTCGTTTCGCGTCGGGGCCGAAGAGCGCCACGGCGCCGCGCCCGTAGCGGCCATGTCCCTTGCCGAAGAGGCCATTGAAAGGAGCGTTTCCGGAGAACAGCAGTTCCCTGGCTTCGAACACGATTTTCTCTGCGCCAGGGACGCTCGCCGACAGCGCGCGAAGCAGCCAGGACATTCTATACTCGGGTTCGGCGTCGGCGAGGTCCTCGGAGTAATCGATGGACAGGTAGACTGGAGCGAACGAGGCTTTAACGGCGAGCAGCGCCTCAATTTTTTCCGAATGCCTGAAGACGGGAGGAACCACGAGACTGTGCCCCGTCATCGCTTCCCTCTCCTCGCCGTCGGCGCAGACACCGCAGCCCGAGCATTCCTGGCCGAGGCAGGAGAACCTGTCGTCCAACCTCTTCGCCTCGATATAGTGTTTGTGGAGAACCTTGAAATTCCTCTCATCCTCGAGAAAGGCGAGGGGAGGGCGATAGTCCTGGGTCTTTTCCTCCGCGAAGGCTGTACCGGCGTCCCAACCCAACACATAGGGCCGGAGCGATTTCCAGGATCCCTCCCCTAGCGAAAAGTCGTACACGAAGCCCATGGAGGGGATTTTTTCCAGCCAACGGTAGGCGGAGCTCCCCGCGAGGGAAAGCGTCTGGTCCACGAAAGATTCCTCGGGGTCGGATGCCAGCCTGAATTCCAGGCCCGCGCGCTCGCAGGCTTCGCGCAGGAGGAGGGCGAGGCGCACGAGCTTTTCCCTGTCGAATTCGAGAGGGGCGTACTGGAGGGGCGTGAAGGGAAGCCGCACCAGAAAGCCCGCCGAGACGAGAATCCTCGTGGAGGGGGATTGCGAATCCTTTCTGCGTTTCACGCCTTCTATGAAGGCCGAAAACTCGTTGAGATCGGCCGGGGTTTCGGTGCCCGCGATGATGTAGAAGAGTTTCAGTTCCTTGACGCCCGGCCGGATCGTCATCTTGAGGCAGGCGTCGATGGTCGCGTCCGAAAGCCCTTTCCGGAAATAAGCCCTCAGCGTCCTGGAAATGCCCTCGATGCCGAGCGTGAAGGAGTGTTTGCCTCCGGCCAGCTCTGATTCCATGAGTCCTCTCGTCCCGACGAGGATGTCCAGGCGCTGGCTCATGAAGGACACTCTCCTGAAAATCCTGTTGAGCTCGAAAATGAGGTCGAAGATGCGCGAATGCGTGTTGAAGTTGAAGCTGTAGATTTCCAGATCCTCGGCGCCGCTCCGCTTCCTGAGTTCCTGGGCTTCGAGGATGAGCCTCCCGATATCGGCCTCGGCGTATGGTCGGCGGTCCCAGCCTTCCAGGCAGAAGGAGCAGTAGCCGGGACAGCCCGAAGTGATGGAGAGCCTGGCGCTCGATGCGTTCGGGCCGTTGAGTACGAGCGGTTTCGTCACCGTGTGCGGACGCTGGGGCGCCAGCGCCCTTTGGGCGCCTTTGGTCAGGAGACAGGGCCAGAACCCCTGTATTTTCGCGCCCTTTTTAAGGCGGGCGAGCCTGAGCTTGGCGGTGGATGCCTTGGTCTTTTTCGAGGCTCTGGATGCCTTCGTCGCTGCCTTCTCTTCATCGACTCCCGCGAGGATCCGGGCGAGCGTTCCTATGGCCGTCTCGCCCTCCCCGAAGAAAATGCCGTCGACGAAGGCGTCCCGGGCGGGATAGTTCCGCTCTTCGCCCTCGAGGACGACGGCGCCCATGGCCGAGGCGTTCGAACCGCCGGCTATGACGATGGGCTGATCGTCGAGAAGCGCTCTCGCCGCGGCCGACGTGGACAACCCCGCCGTCGTGAAGAGGTAGGGCAGGTTGACGAGTTCCAGGGCGAAAGCGTTGGAGACCATGACGATGTCGAAGTCGCGGGGCGACTTTTTGGATGCCCTGCCGAAGAACCAGGGCAGGTTCCGCGAGGAAAGCGCTTTTCTGTCCGCGGCAGTGGGCATGAAGGCGAAATCGATGAAGGCATCCTTCATGGCCAAACGGATTTCGTCGAAGAGCACCAGATGGGGCGTCGATATGTCGACATCGCGCCAGGGGGAGAGGCGGACGATGAGGATTCGCGCCGAAGCCGCGTCCCAGGCCGGGTTGGCCATATCGCGTTCGACAGCGGGGAGGATTATCGCGCCTTCCCTCAAAGATGACAGGATCATATCCGCTTTCGTGGTATCGCTCATCGCTGGGTGCCGTCCCCGCGCCGCGTATACTGTCTCCGCTGGGCCGGCTCTCCGTGTTCGGAACGCATCCTCTCTCGGTAATCCTTTTTTTCGGCCTCGCCCTTCTCGACCATCGCGAAAAAGTCCCCGACGGGCGGTTCGACGACCTGGCCTTCCTCGAGCCGCTTGGTCCTGAAGACGAAATTCCTGTCCACGGCGAGTCTGGAGGCGCTCCTGATTTCCCATGCGTCGGCCAGTATGATGCTGATGCCTTTTTCCCCAGCGCGGCCGGTTCTTCCCGCCCTGTGAACGTACCAGGAATTTTCCTCGGGAAAGTCGAGGCTGATGATGTGCGTGATGCCAGGGATATCGAGTCCCCTCGCGCCGAGATCCGTCGTCACGAGGTAGCGCAGGGTGCCGTTTTCGAAGCGCTCGATGGCGACGCGGCGGTGCTCTTTTTCCTGTTTCGCGAGGATTGAGTCGGCGGGAAGGCCTATCTCTGCCAAGCGCTCGGCCGTCCTCGCCACCCTGTCGCCCGACGAGGCGAAGACGAGACATTTTGTGGGCTTGATCGCCGCCTCAAGCCGGCGTATGAAATCTATCCGCTTGCGGTGCTCGACATAAAACACCCAGTGCTCTATGTCGCGGGTGAGAACGCCCTCGTCCAGAAGGTCGAGGGATTCCGAGTCTTTCATATAGATTCTCGCGAGCTTTCGGGTGTTGGGCGAAATGGTGGCCGAGGCCAGAATCTTGCAGGACTCGGGCGAAGCCGCGCCGAGGATGCCGTTCACCTGCTCCCGGTATTCCGTCGAAAAGAGCCTGTCGCCCTCGTCCAGTACGATGAAGTTGACGTTGTCCAGCTTGAGGAAACGCATCTTGACGAGATCCGAGCTCCTGCCGGGCGTACCGACGACGATGTGCGGTTTCTTTTTGAGGGCGTCTTCCTGGCGGGAGAGGGGGCTCCCTCCGAGGAGGGCCAGAACATTCATGGCGATGCGCGCCTCCGCGAGGAGGGTTTCGGCCTGTTTCGCCACCTGGACAGCGAGCTCTTGCGTGGGACAGAGCACGAGGATGAGCGGTCCTCTCGACGGGCTCATGCCCGCGACCATGGAGATGGCCGGGGCCAGGTACGCGAAGGTCTTGCCCGTTCCGGTTTCGGACTGAAGGAAGATATCTTTCTTGAGGAGTATTCTGGGTATCGCCAGGCGCTGGACCTTCGTGGGGATTTTATAGCCCAGCGTCCCGAAGGCGGCGGACAGCTCGGCGCTCAGGCCAAGATCGGAAAAGTCATTCATGGCACTATACTTGCACGAAGAAGCCGCGTTGCTCAAGCGCCCTCATGCTGACACGGATCGCGCCGGAAACCGCGGCCCGCGCATCCAGGACCAACGCCATTGCGAAAGCCATTCCTTTCGGCTATAGTCAGCCACCATGAATCTCGAAGCTTTTGTACTGGGCTGCGGCGGCATGATGCCTCTTCCCTATCGTCACCTCACAAGCGTGCTTCTTCGACGCGAAGGCGAGCTCTTTCTTTTCGACGCCGGGGAAGCGACCCAGATATCCATCCGAAGGCTCAATCTCAGCTGGAAAAAAATAACGGCCATCTTCATATCGCACATGCACGCGGATCACGTCACAGGCCTGCCGGGCATACTGATGCTCAACAGCCAGGTGGACAGGCAGGAGCCGCTCTACATCTTCGGCCCCCCCAGGATAGCGGAGTACGTCGAACAGACCCGGCGCTCCCTCGATATGTATATAAACTATGAAATCATAATCAAGGAATTCACCGAACCTGGCACCCTTTGGGAGGACGCTGATTTTTCGATACGTTCCTTCGGCTTGAGACATACCAAGATGTGCTTCGGCTACACCCTCGAGGAACACAAGCGGCCCGGAGCCTTCTTCCCGGAAAAAGCCCTGGCCTTGGGAGTCCCTCGCGGACCGCTCTGGTCCGTTCTGCAGGGAGGCGAGAACGTGACCTTGCCCGGAGAGACAGTCGTTCACCCCGAAGACGTGCTAGGGCCTCCTCGCGCCGGGAGGAAATTCAGCTATGTCACGGACAGCCTCTGTTTTCCCGAGATTTCGCGCGAAGTTGCCGACTCAGACCTCCTCATCTGCGAGGGCATGTTCGAGGACGCGCTTCTGTCTTCGGCGGTGGAAAAGAGGCACATGACGGCGCGCCAGGCCGCCACGATAGCCAAGGACGCCGGCGGCGTCAAACAACTCGGGCTCATACACTACAGTCCGCGCTACGCGGATAGGGAGCTCAAGCAGCTGCTGAAGGAAGCGCAGGAAGTCTTCCCCAACACCGTCCTCACGCGCGACAGGATGAACTTTCCCCTGGAAAACGTCGATTGAAGCCGCGTATTCCATAAAAGAGGCCTGTTCGCCGAGCTATCGTACTAGCTATTTTAACTGTACGATACTCTTCCCTCTCCTCAATGAGAAACGCAACTTGGGAGCTTGCCAAAAGTAGGACGCAAAAATCGCGCATACGCCGCTGCTCATTTTCGATGATTTTAGCCTCTCACCCTTGGACGTTCAGGACTGGCCATCGCTCCTCAAACTCGTCGAGGAGCGGCTCGGCAAGATTGCTACCGTCATCGCCATCCAGATTCCCGTCGCGCAGTGGTATTGAAAATCGACTTCTTCACTCATTGCTGTATTAAATTCGCTCTTATAATCGGGTGGCCCCGATCTTTCGCATCCGTTCCAGTATGTCGCTAAATTCCGCCTCAGGGTTTTCCGCGTACATCGCTGCCATTACTCCTGACGCTTGTCCGGTTGCCATGGCCGTCGCGCTTATGCGCGTGGAAGCCATCGCCTCATGTGTCGCCGAGATGCATCGCCCGCACATAAACATGTTGTCGAAGTCTTTCGATATCAAACACGAGGAAGGTATATTGTAGGATTTCGTAATTGTTGTGCATGATAGCGAATTCCCGTCGGGTTGATGTATATCGATAGGGAATGCGCCCAGGGCGACGGAATCATCAAATTGCCTTGAAAAAAGGATATCGCTTTCCTGCATGACATAAGGTCCCATGATACGTCTGCTTTCACGGATTCCCAAGTTACCGGTTTTCGCGATGTAAACCCCGGAAAAGCCCGGAGTGGTGTCATGAAGATATTCCACCAGTTCGTACGCCTGGCGGAGCGTGACACGCATTCCTTCCGAAACATCTTCCTTTGAGAGCGGATCGCCATTATATCTTGTATAGTTGATGATATACTCGCCGGGGCGTACGGTTTCCATTGCCTGAATTTCTGAGCGAAGCAGCGAAAGTCGTTTCCCCACATATCCTTCTGCGAGGATTTTCCTAAAGCCCCATAGGTGAAGAAGCGTTTGAGGTTCTTCCTCAATGATGCTCCAATCCATTTTAAATTGATCGCGATTAGAGAGGATATACTCCTTCAGCTTTTCTGTATCGACGCCCGCGACGAGGAATAACAACGTCATGGGTTGGACTTTGCCGTCGCTCTGCCGACCCATCATTACCGATGCTCCGATAGTAGACGCCAGGTTGCCGTCCCCAGTCGCGTCCACAAACGCCGATGCGTTCAAGACGGCCGTCTTCCCTTTGGTCGAGACGGCTATTCGCTCGATGGTCCGCTTGTTTTTTTCTGCGCCAATGACAGGCGCGTTTATAAAAACATGAACCTTCCGTTCTTCCAGCATTCCGAATAGGACTTTTTTAAGTATTTCCGCATCGTAAGGAACGATGGTCCTGCAATATCCTACCGTATCCCTGATTATTCCCGGCGATCCCCCCGCTTTCACCAGCCTGGAGATGAATTCATCGGTTATGGCCGTCGAAATGCTGCCATTTTCATCGCTGAAGGTCATAAAGGCCTCAAGCGGTCCCCCTACGGAAATCCCTCCTACCGTATCGCCGCTTTCGACGATAGATACGTTCGCGCCGGCTTTTGCCGCAGCCAGAGCGGCAAAACATCCGGAGATGCCCCCTCCCGCAACAATGACATCAAAGTCTTTCTCTTTCATCATTTGCCCATCAGGAGATTCGGCAGGAACATGGCAATTTCAGGCACATAGGTAACGATCAAAAGCGTCGCAACCATTACGCCATAGAATGGCAATAGCGCTTTTGAAAGGCGTTCAACCTTAAGGCCCGTGATGGCGCTCGTCACAAACAATATTACTCCAACAGGCGGCGTGAGAAGCCCGATGCCAAGATTGAAAATCATTATTACCCCAAAATGCACCGGCGACATCCCGATCCCCGTGACAATTGGCAACAGTATCGGCGTCACGATCAGTATGGTCGAGATCATATCCATGAAGCAGCCACATACTAGAAGGAAAATATTGATCAATAAAAGGATTACATACTTGTTTGAGGTGAGGGCAAATATAGCCTTCGCGACGGTTGCGGGAACCTGCAAGTAAGCGACAAGCCATCCAAAAGCTGCAGAAATCCCAATAAGGTACATGATTATGGAAAGCGTCTTTATCGTATTCAGGAATGCCTGTTTCAGTTTCGCCAATGTCATCTCTTTGTATATGAAACAGGAGACAATAAATGCCCACACGCACGCGATGGCGGCCGATTCCGTCGCTGTAAAGACCCCTAAAACGACGCCAACGACGACGACAAGCACCGTACCCAATCCCCATGCGGAGTCAAGAATAGCCTTTATCGCCTTTTTAATTTCAAACCGATCCCCCTTGGGGTAGTTTCGCTTTTTTGAGATGTAATAGACATAGATACCGAGCGTGATGCCAAGGAATATCCCAGGAATCGCCCCAGCCATGAACAAAGCGCCGATCGATACGCCGCCCGCGGCCATAGCGTATATAACCATGTTATGGCTCGGTGGAATCAACAATCCTTGAATCGAACTCGCCATGGTGATAGCGCTAGAAAAATCAATGTCATAACCCGCCTGGGTCATCATCGGGATAATTATCACGCCTGTCGATGACACATCGGCTGTCGGAGATCCGGATATGCCTCCAAAAAACATGCTATCGACGATGTTCGCCATGCCAAGGCCACCTCGCAGCCATCCGACCAGGGCGCCCGCCAAACCGACCAGCCTCTTCGTTATCCCGCCGGCAGTCATGATTTCTCCCATCAGTATGAAAAAGGGAACGCACATAAGCGAAAACGAATTCATGCCCCTGACAAGATTCTGCACGACAGAGAGAACGGGGATGCCTAAATAAAAGGTGGTTATAACGGTCGATATCCCTATCGCGTATATGATCTTGGCGCCCATAGTAAGAAGAACCGCAAAGGTTCCAAGGAGGATAAGGATTGCTAGTGTTGTTACGGCCATACTCAAGCCTCCTTCTTAATGATTTTTTTAAGTATGGCAAGCAAAAGGAAAGCGCTCGAGGCAGGGACAGATATATAGAGAATCCAAAGAGGAAGTCGACTGCCTGGCATGACGGCGTGCCTTAATTTGATTACAAGCTTTAACCCTTCGATGGTAAGCACTAAGGAAAAAGCGATATTCATCAAATGGAAAACCAGATCCCTTATCTTTATTGCGCGGTCTGACAATACCTTATCTATCAAGCTTATATTTATATGCGCTGAATCAATTTCCGCTATGACGGCGCTGAATAATGAAAGCCAGATCATCGATAAAAGAGCGATCTCCTCACCCCAGACCGGGGTTTTATTCAAAACGAAGCGGCCAAACACAACGTATACCACCACGACTACTTGGGTGAGCAGGAAAAATACGCCTATCCATTCCAGGACACCTTTGAAGTTTTTAATAATCCTCTCAAACTTGCCAATTGAAGCGTTACCGATCTTTATTCCTTTTTCAGCCAGGTGTTTGTCAGCTGTCAAAGAGGTGTCCTTGTTATTATTCATCGCACTTCTCCGTTGGTTGGTCTTTTCTTCCGTCGGTAAAATTACGATCAGAGCGGAAGTCGTCATGGAATCGGCTTCCGCGCATAATCACTTTTTTATTTTGTGTTTTTGATGCGCTGGATCATGTCTTCCATACCCTTGCCGTATTTTGCGATAAGCGGCGCCACGGCATCCTGCCATTCCTTAATATTGTCGACATCAGTAAACTTTACGCCAGCTTTCTTTCCCTCGGCGATCAGTTTGTCGAATAGACTCTTAGATATTTCCTTATAGTATGCGGAAGTCTCACTCATCGCGTCCTGCAGTATCGTTTGATCAGACGCGGAAAGTTTTTTCCAAAAACTCTCCGATACGAGCAGAATGCTCGGCTCATATTGGTGCCCTGTGAAGGTAAAGTACTTCGCTACTTCACTGAACTTCATGTTTATAAAGCCCTTAAGAGGATTCTCGGCCCCATCCACGATACCCGACTGGAGAGCGGTATAAAGTTCATTATAGGCGATTGGCGTTGCGGAAGCGCCAAACGCGTTGACCATGGCGGCATTGATTTCGGTCGTCGGAACCCTGAGTTTCATGCCTTTCATATCGCTAAGTTTCTTGACTTCCTTGTTCTTGAAGAAAAAATACCTAAGCGATGGCTCAAAATAGCCAAGTCCAACCATTCCAAGCCCGCTTTTCTCAATTTCCGCGAGCAGCTCTTTTCCAATCGGGCCTTCGATAACCTTATCCGCGTGTTCAAGGCTGTCAAAAATGAACGGCAGCGAAAGCACTCCGAATCGTTTCACTCCCGCGTCAGCTATCCATCCCGGATTATTCCTGCACATCTCAATCGTGCCGGTTTGAACAGACTGCATAATGTCCTTCATGTCTCCAAGCTGGCCCGCCGGAAAGACTTTCACTTCAATCCGACCGTTGCTTTTCTTGGCGACTAATTCCGCGAATTTTCTCGCGGCCAAAGTCTCGGTGTCGTTTTCCGCCTGGACATCGGCGTAACGGATCGTGATTGTTTTCTGAGCGACCGCCTGCGCAGTGAACGCAACAATCATCAGCACAGCCACGAGAACGACGACAACTTTCCTTTTCATACGAACCTCCTTTTCTCACTCAACATCAATATTGGATAGCCGCTTCTTCATCTCAGCGACTTGCTCTATGCTTACTTCGCTCATCGGCGAACGCGATATTCCGCAGTCTCTTCCCATAAGTTTTAGCGCCGCTTTCATGCGCGCCGGGAACTGCGGTCCTCGAACCAGTTTCCAAACGGGATATATCTCATCTTGTATGCGCTTCGCTTCAGCGTTATTTCCTTTTCGCACCGCGTCCCACATCCTGACACAAAGTTCCGGGAAAAGCGAAAGTATTGCGGATATCGCGCCATCAGCCCCTAGGTCAAACGTCGAATAGATCATCTCATCCGTAGCCGAATAGACCATGCCTTTGTCGCCATTGGTAATTTTCATATCATAGAAGGCCATGATGCCCCCTACGCTTTGCTTGATGCCAACCACATTCGGTATTTCTATCAACCTAGAAAAAGTCTCCGGCGTTATTTCATTCTGGGGCACGACATTATAAACAATGATAGGCAATCCGACTTCCTGAGAGATGATTCTATAGAACAGTTCATTGCCTTTCGCGTCCGGGACAAGAACATTGTAGAAGACTGGCGTTACCATAAGAGCGTCGGCGCCGGCGGCTCTGGCGGCGCGCGCCGTCTTGACCGCCGCTTGTGTCGATGCGCGAATCACGCCCGCTATAATTGGCAGCCCTTTCCTGTTTTCTTCCTTAACAATCGTGATCAACGTCGAAAGATCTTCGTCCGTAAGAGCCGCTCCCTCGCCTGTGCTTCCGCCCGGCGAAATGCCATGAATGCCGCAGCTCAGGAGATATTGGACTTCGCGTCTGAACTTGTCTTCGTCGATTGAATCCGATGCGTTGAATGGAGTGACGACAGGGGGAATCACTCCGCCAAAATTGGTTCCCTTCTTCATCATGTCCTCTTGATTATTCCAGTTTTGATCATCATTTCGCGAACATTCGCGACTTCTTCAGGAGTACCGGGCAAAAGCGGTTTACGCGGATACCCAGCCGGATATCCAAGCATTTTCATCGCATCTTTCAAAAGACATATCGGATTGGTTCTTCCCCCTTGGCCCATGATTCTGAACAAAGGGAGCAACCTGCGCTGAATCACTGACGCTTCCCTCACTTTCCCGGCGAAGAGCAGGTCTATCATTTCACGAATCTGATCGCCGGCTATCTGAGAACCGCCGCTTATCACGCCACCTATTCTCTCGTAACCCTGGACAAACGCTTCAAGGACCATGGTGTCATCGCCATTGTAGATAATAAAACTGTCAGGAGTAGCATTGATGAACTCGGTCATCTGTTTGGCGTTGAGTTCCGCCTCTTCTTTTATCCCCACGATGTTCGTTATCTTGGCGAGCTCTCCGACCACTGCCGGCGATATATTCACTCCGGTGAAAATCGGGATGTTGTAGATAAGAATGTTTATCGACACCGATTTCGCGACCGCTTTGTAATGCTCCATCAATTCTTTCTGAGATGGTTTCGTATAATATGGCGCTACCACCATGACGGTTTCAAAACCGATTTTCTCAGCCGCGTGGGCAAGTTCTATCGTTTCCCTTGTCGACGCGGCGCCTACGCCGGCGATCATCGGTATACGGCCGTTGAAGGCGGTAAACATCGTTTGATGTACTTTTGTCCTTTCAGCCGAATTCATCGTAAAAAATTCGCCCGTCGTACCTGTTAGGACAAATGTATCGGCCCAACTTCGCTGGAGTAGCATCTCGCCGATTTTCATCTGCGCTTCGTAATCAATATCGCCATCTTCCTTAAACGGCGTTACGATCGGAACAAGAATCTTTCCATACATTTCCTTAGAGAACATAGAATTTCCTCCTCATCGCCATACTAAAATAATTGTCTGTCATCAGACAATTGAATACAAAAAAACTATTCACTAATCTCGTTCTCCATATCGGAAATCACGCGGTTCAGATGATAGACAACGCTTTCTACGGCTACAGATGTATCGCGTTGTTTCATAGCCCTCACAATTTTTGTATGGGCGTATATAGCACTTTCCACATTCATCGGAACGGAAAAGGATATACTCCTGTACTCCTCAAACGCTTTCGAGACGGTATTGTACATTTTTATCAATAAATGATTATGCGTCATGCTTACAATAAACTCATGAAAGGACTTATCCAGAAGCGCGAGCTTTGTTGAATCGTTCGAGGTTGCCGCGTTCAAAAACTCATCATGAATGGCTTCAATGTGTAAAAACTCTTCTTTTGTCCCTTTCTCTATGGCAACTTTTATCGCCAAAGTCTCAATTGCTTCGCGCGCTTCGATGAAATCCTTAAGCTGCAGGACATTTTCTTTAAACCAATTCCGGGCGTAGATTGAGTCATCGCCTGTTCGGCAATAAACGTAAGCTCCCTTCCCCGGCTTTAATTCGACATACCCCATTGTCTGGAGAACCCTGAAAGCTTCTCGAATCGTCGATCGCCCGACATTGAGTTCCTTACACAACGCTTGCTCGGGAGGAAGCTTGCTCCCCTCCGCATACGAGCCGGAAGTGATTGAATCCATGATTTTCTTTACAACTTGCTCTGTAATTGGAACCTTTTTTACTGGAATCATAAAATCTCCCGATTGTCTGATGACAGACTAACATGAGTTATCGGATCTGTCAAATAAAAATGCGATTTTATTATTTAGCGATTTTTGCATAGTTAATTAACACAGTACCTCCCAGATAAGCTGGGGACTCCCAAAATCTGACAGATACTGGCATATTTGACAGGATGCAGAATAAAAGAGAATCTTCTGAAGTGAACCGCCAAAGGTACGCAAACATGACGCTTGGTGTTGCCTATGGAAAAAATAAAGGCTGCCCAACATCTTGGTCAGCCCTTTTTCATCGCGCCTTCGGCTCTGCTTTATCAGTCGGTTTTGGGTCTGAAGGCCAGAATCCGCGAGTGGCTGCCCGAATAGGCCTTGTGCACGGCCGTCGACGCTTCGCGGTAAATCTTGTACGCGTCGACATTCCTCTCCGAGCGGGCGGAAATGCCGATGAAGACGGGGGGCTCTCCTTCGAGATCCTTGTAGAGGCTCAATGTCGCCGAGAGCACGTCGGCTAGGTCCTCGGACATTTTGAGGGCTCCGCCGAGGTCTACGGAGGGCAACACGACCGCGAAAGCTCCCTTGTAGAGTTCGAATATCAAATCCTTGGAGCCAATGTAATCCTTTATGGTGACGGCGAGAGCGACAGCCGCCGGATCGCTTCTGGAGCTGACGGTGCAGTGTATGAGCATGAGGGAGACTTCGGTCGAGGCGCCGCGGCCCAACTCCTCGCTCAATCTGGCCTCGAGCTGCGAATCGCCCAAGGACAGGGGCATGGGCAGGGAAGCGATATCCTGGCGTTCGGACGAAGAGGCCGGCGCGCGAACTGACGATTCGCTTGTGGGAACAGCGGTTTCGGTTTTTTCTTCGGCCCTGAGTTCCTCGAATTCCTGGAGCGTTTCCCTCGAATCGGCGAGATCGCTTTCGCTGTCGGCGGCCAGTTCATCCTCGGGAGGGGCTTCCAGCTCGTCGAGCTCTTCGTTGATTTCGGCGTCGAGATCGTTCTCCTGCCCGCCGCTCGCCGCGGCTTCCTCGGCTTTCGGGGGTACCTCGTTCTTCCGCTCAGCGCGCCCGGGCTGGTCGCCGTGGCGGCTGGACCATCCGACGATTTCTTCCTCGAGTTTGGCGAGGCTCTCCTCGAAGCTCCGCCCCGAGCGGGCCGCGTCGGAAATGGGCTGGACCTGAGCCTCCGGCCTGGGAGAGGCGGCGCGAGGAGCGGCTATCGGGGATCTATCGACGCTCTCGGCCTTCTCATCTTCCTCCGCGTCGGGCGAATCCGCTTCCAACAGAAGATCCGGTATTTCGTCTGCGAAATCATCGGTCAACCTTTCGTCCCCGTTTTCGGCATCCTCGACCTTGTCGGCTTCATCTTCCTCCACGCTTTCGAACGCAGCCGATGAAGAGACTTTCGCCGAAGCCTCGTTCGCGGCGCTGGCGTCCGCGGGAGTCTCCGCGGGTTCGGGCTCGGTCTCCGGCTTGGAGATGTCGCCTTTTTTTGAGGGCGAGGATTTTCCGTCGTCGCCGCCGAGAAGGACAATCGCCAGTGCCACCGCCAAGCACCAGATCGCGCTGATGATGACGGGAACCTTCGCGGCTTGGGAAATGTCGGCCTTCCGCATGGTCGCGTAGATGGCGGAGAGCTTCATGCCGCCGCCGAGGGGCGTCGTGAATATAACGGTGCTCCCTTCGGGGGCAGAGAAGCCCGAACGCACCGAAGTGTCGTTGGGAAGAGCGAAGTATGAGGATCCGGATGGAATTTTCCACACCGCCATGCCCGATGAATCGAGAACCTGGGCGGCCAGCAATCTGTCGCTTCCCTTGTAGAGGGCCATCAGCCTCTCGCGCAGGAACCGATCCTGCAGCTCGGCCTCGGTCTGCAACGACATGAGAGCGTTCCTGAGAATGGAATATTCCGCCCCGCTGGAGCGCTCGCCCGATGTCCGTAAATCCCCCAGCCTGTAAACAAAGGAGACTATCGCCAGGACGGCGACAATGATCGATATGACAGCCACGAGTCCGCGAAGTGTTTTTCTCATGTTCCCTTCCTGATCTTTTAGATTATCGGAAGGAGAGAGGGCTCTCTTGCGCACAAATTTTCGCGTTAAAGGCTTTTCCCGCAGCGGAAAGCGGCTATACTAGGTTTGAGGAGGACCTCCCCATGGAAACAGGCGAAACGAAACGCGTGCCCGTTCTCCCTAACGGCTGGTATCCCAGGGATCGCGAGACGATAGCCCGCGCGATCGCAGCGTGGACCGAGGGGCTAAAGATCCACGATGCCGTGGCGGTCGTCTCTCCCCATGCCGGATGGTCCTTTTCCGGCAGGCTTTCGGCGCTGGCGATAGGCGCCCTCGCCGCGTCCGAGACGATCGTCGTCGTCGGAGGCCATCTTTCGCAGAATAGCCCCATCCTCTACGCGCGCGAGTCCTCCTTCGAAACCGTGGCGGGCGAGTTGTCCGCCGACACCGAGCTGCTCAAGGCTCTCGGCGACGAACTGCGCGATTCGGGCGTCCCTTCCCCTTATCCCGACGAGAACATCGATAATAGCGTGGAGGTGCTCCTGCCGATGATCGCCTCCCTGCAGCCTGCGGCGAAGATACTGTGGCTGAGGAGCCCCCCGCACTCCGGGGCGAAGGAACTGGGGGCCGCCCTAGGGCGGGCGTCGGTTTCCCTTGGGAAAAAAGTGGCTTGCGTGGGTTCCACCGATCTGACACATTATGGTCCCGCCTATGGGTTCATGCCGGCCGGAATGGGCGAAAAAGCCGAAAAATGGGTGAAATCGGTGAATGACAAGGCCTTCATCGATGCCTTGCTCGATATGAACTGCGAGATGGCCTTGACGCATGCCATAAAGAAAGGCTCGGCCTGTTCTGCGGGGGCGGCGGTCGCCTCGCTGAGCTTCGCGATCGAAGTGGGAGCCACGGAAGCCGAGCTGCTGGACTATGCCACGAGTCTCGATATCAGGCAGGACGATTCCTTCGTCGGCTACGCGGCCATAGCCTTCCATTGATGCGCCGGAATCCTGAGTGATCTGTCCGTGAATCCCCGGAGGCGTTCTAGCCCCGGAAGGCGCTAGACTCCTAAATAAGCCCTCACCGTTTCCTTGAACTTCTTTCCGCGGTCGAATTCGTGGAGGAACATCCCGAAGGAGGCGCAGCCTGGCGAGAGAAGGACGGCCGAACCGGGGTTGGCCAGGGCGTCGGCGGCTCCGACCGCCTCGGCGAGATTGTCGAAGGGCCCCTTCCACGCGATGCCCTGCTCAGCGAGGAGCGGCATGAGCTTGTCCGTGCCCGTGCCGGAGAGAAGGACGATCGATGCCGCTTTAGCGTAGGTCCTCTTCATGGGTTCGAAATCGATGTTCTTGTCGGTGCCGCCCGTAATGAGGACGACGGGATCGATGAAGCTTGAGAGCGCGGCGTCGACCGCGTAGGGTATCGTCGCCGCCGAGTCGTTGTACCATCTGACGCCGCGCGATTCGGCGAAGAATTCGAGCCTGTGCTCGACGCCGGGGAAGGTCGCCATCGCGGAGGCGATTTTTTCGGCCTCCATGCCCATGGCGCCCAGGGCGAGTCCAGCGGCGAGGAGATTCTTCCGCATGTGCGCGCCTGGAACGAGAAGGCCGGAGGGCAGTATCTCCTCGACGTTGGGCGATCCGTCTTTCATCGAGCGGCGCAGTCCGCGCTCCAGTCCGTCGGGCATCGTCGCGAGCCATGCGCCTTCCCCGCGCGGTTCCTTTCCCGAATACCAGAGCACCTTTCCCCTCGTTTCGGAAGCGAAGCTTTGGCCCCATG
Source organism: Rectinemataceae bacterium (assembly GCA_035560555.1). Lineage (GTDB taxonomy): Bacteria > Spirochaetota > Spirochaetia > Treponematales > Rectinemataceae > UBA11090. The sequence continues at coordinate 26,416 of DATMZF010000016.1, read as the reverse complement.
TCGAGTCGAAATCGCATATCGTATAGTCGGAAGGGTCCTGATCCGCGTAGATGAGACGTTTATCGGCCACATATTCTTCCATGGAGCCGTAGTAATTCATGTGATCGGGCATTATCGCGGTGAGCGCCGCCACCTTGGGCTTCAGGACACCCAGACCTTTCATGTCGGCGAGCTGCCAGGAAGAGAGCTCGAGCACGACGGGCCTGTCCGCGGTCGTTTCGTCGAGGAAACCAAGGGGCGAAACCGTAATGTTGCCGCCGAGGAGCGCCTCGATGCCTGCCGCCCTGAATCCGTGATGGATGGCGCTCACCGTCGACGACTTGCCCTTCGAGCCGGTAACGGCGACGATGGGCGATTTCGAATAACGAAGGAAGACGGAAATGTCGGTCTCGAGGCTTTTGGCGACGGCGAGGAAAGGGGAGGTTCGCCTTACGGCCGGGTTCTTGATGACGATGTCGGCGTTCCTGAAATCCTCGGTCTCGTGGCGTCCCAGCACGTAGCGGATATCGCGCCCCGATAGCGCTTCGATAGACGGCGCTAACGTGGTTTCGTCCCTCAGATCGGTGACGGTGACGAGGGCTCCCTTGTCGCTGAAAAACTTGGCGCTCGCCAGACCTCCGCCATGCAGTCCCAAGCCCATTATGGTGACCTTCATTCCGGCGATATCTTTTATGGAGGAGGGCATCATCGTCATATAATCCCTTTCGGCCCCGCGCCGGTGGATGCGCGTCGCGCGCGCGGAGCCTGAAGGCATTATAGCACGGCCACCGGCGCGGCGTTAATCGAGGGGATCAGCTTTCCCGGCATCCCTTTCCGCCCAGATAGGCGGCCTGGACCCGCGGATCGACAGCGAGGCTCTTCGACTCGCCTTCGATCACGATCTTGCCGAGCTCGAGGATGTAGGCGCGGGAAGCGGCCTTGAGGGCCTTCCGCGCGTTCTGCTCGACGAGGAGGATGGCCACTTTTTCCTCGTCGTGAATCTTCTTGATGAGGGCGAAAATTTCCTGGACGATGATGGGGGCGAGACCCAGCGAGGGCTCGTCGAGGAGGAGAAGCGAGGGCGAGGAGACGATGGCGCGGCCTATGGCGAGCATCTGCTGCTCGCCGCCGGAAAGGGTGCCCGCCAGCTGGTTGCGCCGTTCCCTCAGTATGGGGAAGAGGTTGTAGACCCGCTCCTCCATGCCCGCCTGCCGCGATTTTTCCCTCGCGTGCCGAACGCCGTACTTGCCGAGTACGATATTCTCGCGGACGCTCAGGGTGGCGAAGACATGACGACCCTCCGGCACATGGGCTATGCCCTGCGCCGCCAGCGTGTAGGCGGGCATGCTCGCCAGCTCGCGGCCGCCGAAGAGCATCTGGCCGGAACTGGGCTTTTTCAGGCAGGAGATAGCCTTCAGGAGGCTGGTCTTGCCCGCGCCGTTCGCGCCGAGCACGGCCACTATCTCGTTTTCGCCCACCGTGAGCGACACGCCGTCCAAGGCGCGCACCGCCCCGTAATCCAAGGATAAATCCTTTATTTCAAGCAGAGCTGCCATGGTTTCTAGTCCTCTTCCTTGCCCAGATAGGCTTCGATCACGAGCGGGTTGAGCCTGATGTCGCACATCTCGCCCTCGGCGATTTTTCTTCCCGTCTGCATGACGATGACATGGTCGCTGACCATGTCCACAAGATTCATGTCGTGCTCGATGAGCAGAATCGAAAGCCCGTCGGCGAGAAGCGAGAGAAGCAGCCTGGACAAATCCTCGGTCTCCGCGTCGTTCAGGCCCGAGGAAGGCTCGTCCAGGACGATGAGATCCGGGTTGACGGCGAGGGCTCGGGCGATTTCCAGGTAGCGTCGTTTCCCGTAGGGAAGAGAGGAAGCCAGCTTGTCGGCCGATTCCGCCAGCCCGACCCGCTCTAGGCAGCGGTCGGCACGGGCCAGCATGGATTCCTCCTCCCGCCGCTGCGAAGGCAGCCTGAAAACGGAGCCGATAAAGCCGGCTTTTCCCCTGCAATGTTGGCCGCAGAGCACATTCTCCAGGCAGGTGAGGGTGGGGAATATCCTGATGTTCTGAAAGGTGCGGGCGATCCCCTTCTTCACGATCTCATGGGGATGCTCGCCCGAAATCTTCTCGTCCTTGAAGCTGATCTGGCCCTTCAGGGGCTTGTAGATGCCCGTGATGAGATTGAACAGGGTCGTCTTGCCCGCGCCGTTGGGTCCGATGAGGGCGGTGATCCTTCCCTTGGAAACGCGGGCGTCCATATCCGCGACGGCGGTCACGCCGCCGAACGAAAGCGTGACATCCTTCACTTCCAGAAGGGACAGGTCCGAGGCGGGTTCCTGCGTCCCTGCGGCCGGTGGGGCGCCGGACGCGGCGCCCGCGCCGGATTCACTGCCCGCGGCCGCCTCCGGAACCGGCCGCCCGCGGCGCTTGCCGCCTAATGCCTTCCGCAGCGTTTCGCCCGAATCCCTGACGCGCGGCAGGAAGCCCGCCGGCTTGAAGATCATCATGAGAAGGAGGGCGAGACCGAAGAACATGAGCCTGTATTTGGCGAAAGGCCTGAATATCTCCGGGAATACCGTGATGGCCACGGCGCCGAGCATCGTTCCCGGGATCGAGCCCAGGCCGCCCAACAAGACGATGCAGAAAAGGAGCGAGGATTCCATGAAAGTGAAGCTTTCCGGCGACACCGACATCTGCTTTGACGCGTAGACGTTGCCCGCTATTCCCGCCAGAGCCGCGCCGAGCACGAAGGCCGCGAGCTTGTAATGCCGCACATCGACGCCGAGAGCCTCGGCCGCCGTCTCGTCCTCGCGGATGTAGTTCCACGCGCGTCCGACCCTGGAGCGCTGGAGCCTGATGAGGCCGAAGGTGATGAGGGCGATGAGCCCCCATATGAGATAGTAGAACTGCCGGGACGAGACGATCGGGACTATGAAGCTGGGCCCGTCGATGCCGTTGATGCCGTTGGGGCCGCCCGTGAGCCCGAAGGGGTTGTTGATCATCGTGAGGCGGATTATCTCTCCCAAACCTATCGTCACGATGCAGAGATAGTCGCCCTTCAGGTGGATGACGGGGGCGGTGACGATCCAGGCGAAGAGGCCGGAAACGAAGGCCGCTATCGGCAGAAGGAGGAGGATGGGAAGATGGAACTGCGTGTTGAGTATGGCGGTGACATAGGCGCCGATCGCGTAGAAGCCCGTGTGGCCCAGGTCGAAGAGCCCGACCTCGCCGAGAACGATATTGAGCGAAAGCCCCAGGAGGGCGTAAATGCCGCAGTAGAATCCCACGTCGATCCAGTAATTGTCTATGAAGGGCATCAGCGGGAAGAGAACGAGGATGGCGATCGAGGCGAGGGTGATCGTCCTGCGGTCTACGCGCCTTTTGCCTCCATCCGTCGTGGTGGAGAGAACCCTGTCCAGGATATTTTTTGTTATGCTCATCAGACTTTCTCCGCCGTTTTTTCGCCCAGAAGCCCCGTCGGCCGGAAAATGAGGGTGACGATGAGGAGGATGAAGACAAAGACATCCTTCCACGCGCCGCTCACATAGCCTGAGAGCAGGGATTCCACGATACCGAGGAGAAGGCCGCCGAGCATCGCGCCGGGGATGTTGCCGATTCCGCCCAGAATCGTCGCGGTGAAGGCCTTGAGGCCGTAGTTCCATCCCATGTTGAAGCTGATGGATCGGTAGTAAAGCCCGTTCATGAGCCCTGCCACGCCGCCCAAGCCCGGGCCGAGGGCGAAGACGAAGAATATGACCTTGCGGACGTCGATGCCGACGAGGGTGGCGGTCTCCCTGTCCAGGGCCGAAGCCCTCACGGCGGCGCCGAAGGTGGATTTTTCGACGATGAGCCAGATGATGAACATGAGCGCGAAGGAGATGGCGAGAATCGTCACCTGGAGTTCGGTGACGGGGATGCCCGCGATCTTGAAACGGTAGGAGGGAACGACGCTCGCGGCGAAAGCCTGGGGCCGGGCTCCCCAGATGGCCATTATAGAGTTCTGGATGAAGATGGCCACGCCTAGCGCCGAGACGACGAGGGAGAGTCTGCCCGAAGGATAGACGGGTCTGTAGGCTATCCTCTCCACGAGAACGCCCGCCAGGGCGACGCTCACCGCCACGATGCAGGCGGCGAAGGCGATGCCTCCCCAGATGCCGAGCGTGGCGGTGACCTTGCCCGCGGCGCTCGTGAGAAGCGAATAGCCGAGATAGGCGCCGAAGGCGAAGAGATCGCCGTGCGCGAAATTGATGAGCTTCATGACGCCATACACCATGGAATATCCCAGAGCGACGAGAGCGTAGAAGGAACCGATAGTCAGGCCATTGATGAGCTGCTCGATGAAGGTGTCCACGATTCTCCTTCGCGCTTACGAAAGGCGGGCGCCTGATGGGCGTCGATGTCCTTCAGGTACCCGCCGCTTGTTATAGCGCTCTTGTAATGGCGAACCGCCTATGTCACTTGTCCGATACTACGAGTTTACCTTCGCCGCTTACGACGTACATCTTGTAAGGCACATCCTTGCGGTCGCCGCGCTCGGTGAAGAGCACCGCGCCGGTGACGCCCTCGACGCCGTCCATTTTCGTCCTCATGGCGTCGGCGATCGCCGCGCTGTCGGTCTTGCCGGCCTTGGCGATGGCGCCCACGATGCCGTAGAGTCCGTCGGCCGCGTAGACTGGCCATGGGCTGGAGGGAAGCTCCTTGAATTTTTCCGCGTAGAGTGCCTTGAACTGTTCAGCGATGGGCGTCGTCACGTCGGTGACGAGGGGCTCCTGGGTCATGAGGGCGCCCTGGGCGACGTTTAGCCCGGCTATCTTCACGAAGTCGTCGTTGATGGCCGCGTTGCCGCCGATGAAGGGGCAATTGAGTCCCGCGTCGCGGGCCTGTCGGATGAGAAGTCCGGCTTCGGGATAATAGCCGGTGAAGTACCAGACATCCGGGTTGGTTTCGCGCAACTTGGTCACCGCCGAGGAGAAATCCTTTTCCTTGGGCGTGATGGCGTCGAAGTAGACGATTTCGGTCTTGCCTCCGGAGATATAGGGCTCGAGGGCTTTCTTGGCTTCGTCGGCCACGCCTTTCGCGAAGGTGGAGTTGTCGTGCATTATGGCGATGCGTTTGGCCCCCATCGTCTCCACGGCGTATTTTCCGAAGAACAGGCCCTGGGCGTCGTCGCGTCCGCAGGTCCTGAAGAAGAATTTCCTGTCCTTGTCCATGGTGAGTCTGACGGCGGTGCAGCCGTAGCCAACCGACACGATTTTGTTTTTTTCATAGATATCGGCCGCCGGTTCAGTCACCGAAGAACCGTAGCTGCCGATGACGGCGACCACTTTCTGGGATACGGCCTTCTGCGCGGCCAGGGCTGAATCCTTGGGGTTGGAGCCGTCGTCCACGACGACGATTTCCACCTGTTTGCCCAGAACGCCGCCGGCCTTGTTGATCAGTTCGGCAGCCACTTCGACGGACTGTTTGGCCATCTGGCCTTCGTAGGCATAATCGCCGGTGATCGGCGCTTGAAGGGCGATCTTGATGGTCTTTCCTGCCTTGGCCCCCGTGCATCCGGCCAGAATCAGAATCATCGCTGCCGCTAGGCATGTGGCGAGAAAAACCCCCCGTCCCTGCTTCCTCGTTTCTGACATCTTTGTGCCTCCATAACCTATCGTATAGTAGCGAATTACAATTCGCAAGCGGAAAACGATCCTATTTTTTTCCTTGACAGCCTGGCGGAGTGGCTATAGCCTGCGTTATCCGGTTTACTGACCCGGCAATCGAGTAATGATATTCGCGTCGAGAAAAAACCCGCCGCAGTGGGCTTTTCTCGACGCTCACATCAACTGTTAGGTTGCCGGGGCGGTAGGTCTTCATGTGAGGGGAATAATGTCAAGAATTACTTCGCACCCCGTGCTTCCCATTCCCGAGGGGAGGAAGAAGGTCGGCTTTTTATTTGACGGAAAACCCGTGGCGGGAAACTCTGGCGAACCCATCGCCTCGTCACTCGTGGCGCTTGGAATCTCCCGCTTTTCCCTGCATCCGAAGGATGGGGCCCCCCAGGGGCTATTCTGCGCGAACGGTCAATGTTCGCAGTGTACGGTCCTGATCGATGGCATTCCCCGAAAATCCTGCGTCACGCCCCTCGTGGAGGGCATGGATGTCCGCACCTTGGTAGGGCTCCCCGCGCTTCCGGCCGTCGATGAGCCCCTGGAACAAGCCGAACGCCGCACCATACGCACCGACATCCTCGTCATCGGGGGTGGCCCCTCCGGCCTGTCCGCCGCGCTGGAATTGGGCAAGATGGGATTCCAGGTCATCATAGCCGACGACAAGGAAAAGTTGGGCGGCAAACTGGTGCTCCAGACCCACAAGTTCTTCGGTTCGGAGGAGGACTGTTACGCGGGCGTGCGCGGCATCGAGATCGCCCGCAAACTAGAAGACAAACTGAAAAAACTGCCCAACGTCACCATTCTGCGGAACGCCCCCGTCGTCGCCATCTTCAAGGACAGGAAAGCGGGCGTCTATAAGGATTACTCCTCCTACCTCCTCGTCGAGTTCACGGCCCTGGTCGTGGCGGCGGGCGCCCGCGAGAAAAGCATCCTCTTCCCGGGCAACGATCTACCCGGCGTCTACGGCGCCGGGGCCTTCCAGACCCTCGTCAACCGCGATCTCGTCGGGCCCTCGAAGCGCATCCTCATCGTGGGATCGGGCAACGTCGGACTCATCGCGGCCTATCACGCCCTGCAGGCGGGGATCGCGGTGGCGGGCATCGTCGAGATAATGGGCAGGATCAACGGCTACAAGGTACACGCCGACAAGATCAGGCGCATGGGCGTTCCCATCCATCTCAACACGACCATCCTCAGGGCTGAGTCCGAAGGACCGGGTTCGTCCGAAGGACCGGGTTCGTCCAAAGGACCTGGTTCAAGCGGAGGCGAGGGAAGGGTGTCCCGAGCAATCGTGGCCAAGGTCGACGATAACTACAAATCCATTCCCGGCACGGCCGTCGCCCACGATGTCGACACCGTTCTCATAGCCACGGGCCTCGCCTCCTGCGACGAATTCCTGAAGCAGGCGCGGGCCTACGGCATCCTCGCCGTCGCGGCGGGCGACGCGGATGAAATCGCCGAGGCTTCGAGCGCGATGTTCGGTGGAAGGATAGCCGCCTTCACGTTGGCCAAGATGCTCGGCAAGCGCGTCGAGCTGGACCCCACGTGGATACCCAAACGTGACGTGCTCAAGTCGAAACCCGGCGACAGCTTCTCGCGGAGCCCAGCCGTTCCCGGCGCCGAATGGCGTCCCGTCTTCTTCTGTTCGGAAGAGATACCCTGCAATCCCTGCGCCACGGTCTGTCCCGAATCTTCGATACAGCTCCGTCCCCTACGCGGCAACCTCATGGATCTTCCCTACTTCAACGGGAAGAAATGCGTCGGCTGCCTCTCCTGCGTCGCCATCTGCCCGGGGCTGGCGGTCAGCCTCATCCGGAGGGTGGCCGAGGACGCCGCCGAAGTCGTGCTGCCCTGGGAGTTCCAGACCGAATTCCCGATCGGCACGGTCATGGACCTGGTGGGGCAGGAAGGCGCTTTCGTAGAGAAAGCCCCTGTCGTCGCGCGCAGGCGCAACGCAAGGAACAACACCTGGCTCCTCACCTTCAGGACTAGCCTGGGCAACGCCTCCATCATCGCCGGAATCCGAGTGCAGGGGCCGGAAGTATCGGAAGGCGAGCCGATAGACAGCGCGGAATGCCTCGACGCCGACGCCTACGTGTGCCGCTGCGAGCGCGTGACGCTGGGCGAACTCGTCCAGTTCATAAAGGAAAACAACGTCCGCGACATAAATCAGCTCAAGACGCTGAGGGTTGGCATGGGCGCTTGCGGCGCGAAAACCTGCTCCCAGCTCGTGGGCAGGGCATTCAGGCTCGCCGGCGTCGATCCGGGCGAGGTCGAACCGGGATCCCTGCGGCCCCTCTTCATGGAAGTGCCCATGGGAGAGATCGTCAACGAGGGCCTCTCCAAGCTGGGAGGCAAGGACGCGGGATCCAGGGGGGCGCCATGAAAACATACGACATCGTCATAGCCGGGGCGGGCTCCGTGGGAGTGCCACTTTCCTGGCAGCTCGCCATCCGCGGCCTCAAGGTGGCCGTCATCGATCAGGAGCCATCCTGGGGCAGGGGACAGAACCGGGCGGCCATAGGAGGCCTGCGCGCGACGCATTCAGACGCCGCCAAAATCAGGATCTGCCTCGAAGCTATCAAAATCGTCTCGACGATGAGGGAAGAGCACGGATTCGACATCGAGTGGCACAAGGGAGGCTATCTCTACGTGGCCTACGACGAGGCTACGAGAGCTTCCTTCATGAACCTCCTCAAGCTGCAGAAGAAAGCCGGCCTGGACATCGACTGGGTCGGTCCCGACGTAGTTCAGCGCCTTTCGCCGGGTATCAACCGCGAAGGACTGCTCGGCGGCACCTTCAGCCCCGGGGACGGCTTCGCCTCCCCCCTTATGGCGGGCACCGCCTACCACAGACTGGCGATGGACTCCGGCGTCGACTTCTTCTTCAACACGAGGATCGAGAGCGTAAATATGGAAGGCGACAAGGTCGCGAGCCTGTCGGCGGGCGGCGAAATCTGGAGCGCGCCGCTCTTCATCAACGCCGCGGGCGCCGAGGCCGCCGACCTCGCGAGCCTGGCCGGCGTGGACATCCCGATTCACCCCGACTGCCATGAGGCGGGCGTCACCGAACCCGTGCAACGCTTTATGGAGCCCATGGTCGTGGATATCAGGCCGGATTCCGAATCCGGAAACTATTATTTCTATCAGGCCGGCACCGGCCAGGTGGTTTTCTGCATCACGCCGAGGCCCCAGATATGGGGAAGAGACAAGGGCTCCACATCGAGCTTCCTTCCGCTCTGCGTCAGGCGCATGCTCGAACTCTATCCGCGCCTTCGCAATCTCAGGGTGAGGCGTACCTGGCGCGGGATGTACCCGATGACGCCTGACGGCCTTCCCATCATCGGCTATCCGGAAAAGGCCAGGAACTTCCTCCAGGCGGTCGGCATGTGCGGCCAGGGCTTCATGATGGGGCCGGGCCTGGGCAAGATACTCGCCGAATCGATCGTCTCGGGCGGCGACTTCTCGAGGCCCGCGGGAAGCACGGACTTCGGTTTTGTTTTCGACGAGCTCGCCTGCACGAGAGGCTTCGATCACGTCGAACTTCTGAAGTAGGCCAAATATCCCCAGGTGGGAAGGCGGCAAGCCCCGGCGGTCCTCCGCCTGGGCTCGCCGCCTTTTTATGGTCCTTTTTGGTAAAAGAGTCGCGACGCGCTTTTTTAGCTTGACTGTTTTCCTCTGTCATGGCATATTCCTAGTATTCCCATAGGAATTAAGGAGAAATCCGCCTCAATGTTCCAGGTCCCCGTAAAAACGCAGTACGCCATCAGGGCACTGGTCCATCTGGCCCGCAGCAAGGGCGGCGAAAGCGCCTCGAAGATCGCCGAAGCCGAGATGATCTCCCCCAAATACCTTGAAGGAATCCTCGGCCAACTGAAGCTTGCCGGCATCGTCATTTCGGACAGGGGGCGTTCGGGCGGATACCATCTGTCGCGCGAAGCCTCCGAAATAAAAATGATCGATATCGTCAGGGCGACGGAAGGCGAAGTGCGTCCCGTCGAATGCGTGGACGACAGGAAAATCTGTTCGATGGGCGCCATCTGCATGCCGCGCAAATTCTGGCTCGGCCTCAAGGACACCGTCGACGCTTATCTCTCGTCGGTCACCCTAGGGGATCTCTCTGAAGATTCTTTCATCGCCCTCGGCGAAATAGAAGGAGAATGAATAATGTCCCAACATTTCGTTTACATGGATTACAACGCGACAACGCCCTTGAGGCCGGAAGTCAAGGAAGTCATGGTCAGGGCGCTCGATGTATACGCCAACGCCTCGAGCATGCATGAAGCGGGCCGGCGGGCCAGGGCCGAGATAGAGCAGGCCAGGGCATCCGTGGCGGCGATCATCGGCGCGGCCGATCCTTCGTCCGTCTATTTCACCTCGGGCGGTTCCGAGTCGAACAACACGGTGTTCCAGACGATGTACGATATCGGTCGCAAGACCCCTTCGCGAAGGAAGATCATCACGACGGCGATCGAGCATCCCTGTGTCATGAATTCCGCTGCATACCTGGCCGAAGAGGGGTTTCCCGTCGTCTACCTTCCCGTGGACGCCTATGGAAGAGTCGACATGGAAGCCTACAGGAAGGAACTCACTCCCGACACTCTTCTCGTGTCGGTGATGGCGGCCAACAACGAAATCGGCACCATCGAGGATATGAAGACCATCGCGAAGATAGCCAAAGCGATAGGTGCCTATGTCCACACCGACGCCACCCAGGCTGTCGGCAAGATTCCCGTTTCGGTCGAGGACTGGGGCGTGGATTACCTCACCATGTCATGCCACAAGATTTACGGACCGAAGGGCATCGGCGCCCTCTATGTCAGGCCTCGCTCTCCCATAATACCCCTCGTCCGAGGCGGCCATCAGGAAAACGGCGTCAGGGCGGGAACCTACAACAACCTCGGCATCATCGGATTTGGTAAAGCGGCGGAGCTCGCGCTCAAGGATCTGCCGGAATTTTCCGCCAGGCTGCGTTCCCTCCGCGCGATGCTCAGGGACGGTCTCGTGGCGGCGATACCTCACGTGAAGGTGAACGGGCATCCGACGGAAGTGCTGCCCAACACCCTGAACATTTCCTTCCCCGGCGCGGAGGGCGAGTCCATACTCCTCTCCCTCGACCTCGAAGGCATCCAGGTGTCCACCGGTTCGGCCTGCGCCTCGGGAAGCCTCGAACCTTCCCATGTCCTCCTCGCGACGGGAGTCGGCCCGGAACTGGCCCACGGTTCGATCCGCTTCTCGCTCGGCAAATACACGACCGAGGAAGAAGTGCGCTTCGTGATAGAGAAGTTGCCGCCGATCATCGAACGGCTCAGGCGAATGTCGACGATCTCAGCCTAGCGAGCGACAAAAGCAAATAAGGAGAATTTCATGGACGCCTTCCAGTGGCTTTATTCGGATACGGTGAAAGATCATTTCATGAATCCCAGGAATGTATTCAATCCCGACGAGAACTTCGCGGCCGACGCCGAGGGTATCGTGGGCAATATAAAATGCGGCGACCAGATGATGTTCCTCTTGAAGATAAAAGATGACGTCATCGCGGACGTGCGCTGGAAAACCTACGGCTGCGCCTCAGCCATCGCGAGCACTTCCATGCTCTCGGAATCGATAAAAGGAATGGGGCTCAGGCAGGCATACGGCATCAAACCGGCCGATATCGCCGCCAAACTGGGCGGTCTGCCCGACAACAAGATCCACTGCTCGGTTCTGGGCGACAAGGCGCTTCGCGCCGCCATCGACCAGTATCTCGAGAAGAACGGCAGGGCGGGGGAGTTCAGGGGCGAGGACGCGGTCGTCGTCTGCAAATGTCTCAATATCACGGACAAGGACATCGAGACGGCGGTGAAGGCCGGGGCCAGGGACTGGCACCAGCTCCAGGAAGCCACCAAGATAGGCACCGTATGCGGCGGCTGCAAGGCTCAGGCAGAAGAGCTCCTCCACGAGTACGCGCACATCTATTCCTGAACGAAACCATGTCGACTGAAACCGCCTCAGGCGAAACCGAAACAACGATGAGAGGAGCCGGCGATGCCATGGACGATGCCGTCGCGGCTGTGCCCCTCGACGCTACGGCTTTTCGCGGCCTCGTCTATGAAAAGGCCGCCGCCTGCTGGCGCGACCTGCCATGGAGGCGGGACGCCGATCCATACGCGATCATGGTGTCGGAGATGATGCTTCAGCAGACGCAGGTGCCGAGGGTGGCGCCCAAATTCCTTTCGTGGATGGGGCGGTTTCCCGATATCGGGAGTCTCGCCGCGGCTACAGTCGACGAAGTCCTGTCGTACTGGAGCGGACTCGGCTACAACAGGAGGGCGCTCGCCCTGCATCGCAGCGGACAGATCATCGTCAGCGATTTCGGCGGCGAGGTTCCGCAGGATGAAACCACGCTTCGCTCCCTGCCCGGCATCGGCGTCTATACCTCCCGCGCGATACTCGCCTTCGCCTTCGACAGGCCGACGGTATTCCTGGAAACCAATATCCGCACCGTTCTATTAAAGCATTTTTTCCCGGAAGAGACGGGCGTCTCCGACAGGGCTCTTGAAGGCATAGCGGCCCAGGTCCTCGACGCGGCCGCGCCGCGGCTCTGGTACACGGCCCTCATGGATTACGGCTCCGAGCTCAAGCGCGTCGAGGGCAACCATTCGGCGCGCGGCGCGGCCTACAAAAAACAGGCGCCCTTCGCCACGTCGTTCAGGCGTGTGAGGGGCGCCGTCCTCAAGCGACTCGTCGAAGGTAAAAAAGTGCCGATCGATGAACTCTACGCGAGTCTTCCCTTTTCGCGCGAAACCATAGAAAGATGCGCCTCGGCCCTCGTGAAAGAAGGCTTCGCCGCCTACGAGGGCGACAGCCTGAAAATCTCAGGCTAAAGACGATCAGGCCTTCTTCCCGAAAATACCCGTGAAAAATTTCATGATGCCGTCCCAGGCGCGCCTGAAAACAGTGCCCCGAGGGATGTCGACGGAAGTCACGAGATCGATAGAAGACAGGTCGCGACCGCCAAGCGAGTAGACGATCCTGCCGAGTTTCGTGCCCTTCGCGAGAGGGGCGTCGGCGTAAGGCTGCGCCTCGACGCGCATTCTCAGGGATTCGGACTGCGAACGCGGAACGGTGACGGCATTCGTCCTCGCGGGAACGAGCTCAGCCCTTCTTACGTTGCCGAACCAGGTTCTGGGGCTCGGTAGGATGCCCGGATCGAGACTTATCGTCGAAAAGTTATCAAAGGCCCAGTCGAGGAGACGCGTGGTGTCCGCCGTGCGCTGACGCCCTCCACCAGCGTAGGATGAGCCGGTTCCGCCGAGGGTCACGGCGATGAAGCGTGTGCCGTCCCGTTCGGCTGTGGCGGCCATGTTGAAGCCCACTTCGATGATGTAGCCGGTCTTGAGTCCGTCGGCTCCCGGATAGCTGAATATGAGCGGATTGCGGTTGTATTGGACGATCCTGCCTTCGGGCACGAAGCCTGGCGCCGCGTGTTCGGCGCGGGGAAACTCGATGGACTTGACCGAGTGCAGCTCACTCAGGGCCTGAGGGTGTAGTTCTAGGTACTTTTTACAGAAAAGGGCGAACTGACGGGCTGAGACGAGGTTGAATTCCGAGAGCCCCGAGGGTTCTTCGAATTTCATGCTGTCGAACCCCATGTCCTGAACCGCCTTGTTCATCAGTTTCGCGAAAGCCTCGTTGGATCCAGAGACCCTGCGGGCCAGGGCGTAGGCGGCGTCGTTGCCTGACACCACGGCGGCGCCGAGCATGAGGTCCCGTATCGACACCTTCATCTTGGGATGGAGGTACATTATCGATGAGCCATAAGGGATGACGGGCGAGCAGTCCCTGCGGTCGATCTCGACAAGCTCGTCGGGAGAGAGGCGGCCGGCCGCTATCTCCTCGTAGACGAGGTGGAGCGTGACCAGTTTGGTCAGGCTCGCGGGAGGCAGGGAGAGGTCGGGGTTTTTTGCGTAGAGAAGCGTCCCCGTCCTGGCGTCGATGAGGACGGCCGAGCGGGCGTTCACCGAGGGCGCCTGGGAAAGGCCCGCCGATTCGGTCGCCGGAAGCCGGCTGGACTGGGCCGTCAGCCTGAGGGGAATGGCTAAAAAGAAGGCCAGGACGGCGACGGCCATAAGGCCTTTGGCCGCCGCCGTCCTGGCCATCCCGCAAGCATGGAAATCGGGCATCGCTTGTGTGTCGTTGTTCATCGGGTTTCCCGGAATCTCAGAAATCCGCTTGTCTGGGCGCTCTCGGGAAGGGGATGACGTCCCTGATATTGGTCATGCCGGTGACATAGAGCAGAAGCCGTTCGAAGCCCAAGCCGAATCCCGCGTGGGGCGTGGAGCCAAAGCGCCGCAGGTCGAGGTACCATTTGTAGGCGTCGGGGTTGAGGCCGCCGTCCACGATGCGCTTCTGCAGCAGGTCGAGGCGCCACTCGCGCTCGGAGCCACCCATGATCTCGCCGAAACGCGGCACGAGGACATCCATGGCGGCGACGGTCTTGCCATCGTCGTTCTGCTTCATGTAGAAGGCCTTGATCTCCTTGGGATAGTCGGTGACGACGAGGGGGCCGCCCACCACTTTTTCCGTGAGGAACTTTTCGTGCTCGCTCTGGAGGTCGCAGCCCCAGTAGGGGTCGAATTCGAAGACACCCTTGTGCTTTTCCAGTTCCTTGACGGCCTCGGTGTAGGTCATGCGCGAGAAGGAACCCTTGGCGACCTTCGTGAGGTCGTCGATGAGTCCGGGCTGGATCCGGGCGTCGAAGAAGGCGAGATCCTCCGAGCAGTCCTTGAGCGCGACCTTGACGAGATAGAGGAGGAAATCCCGAGCGAGGGCGATGTCGTCCTCCAGCTCGGCGAAGGCGATTTCGGGCTCTATCATCCAGAACTCGGAAAGATGCCTTGTCGTGTTGGAATTTTCGGCCCTGAAGGTCGGCCCGAAGGTATAGACGCGGTTCATGGACTGGCAGTAGGTCTCGACGTTGAGCTGGCCCGAAACGGTGAGGAAGGCGGGCTTGCCGAAGAAGTCCTTGTCGTAGTCCACGGGGCCGCCCGCCGCCGCGACGCGGTCGAGGTCGAGGGTCGTCACCTGGAACATCGCGCCGGCGCCCTCGGCGTCCGAGGCCGTGATGAGGGGCGTGTGCACATAGAAAAAGCCCCGCTCCTGGAAGAACTGGTGAACGGCGAAGGCCATTCTGTTCCTGACGCGGGCCACGGCGCCGAAGGTGTTCGTGCGCGGCCTCAGGTGGGCCATCTCGCGGAGGAATTCCATGGAATGGGCTTTTTTCTGGAGGGGGTAGGTGTCGGCGGGGGCCTCGCCGATGACTTTCAGGGAGGAAGCCTTCACTTCGAGCTTCTGACCGGTGCCGGGGGAAACGATGAGCGTTCCCTCGACGCTGACGCTGGCGCCCGTCGTCGTGCGCTCGAATTCGGCGGCGAGGGCTGGCTTCGCGGCCTTCTCCTCGTCGAAAACGCACTGTATATTCGTCATGCAGGAACCATCATTGATCTCCACGAACACGGCGGATTTGGTCTGCCTTTTCGTGCGCACCCAGCCCTTCACGGTGACGTGCTGGCCTTCGAGCTTCGATGATAAAAGTTCCTTCACGGTTGGAATCATGGGTATCTCCATACGAGCATGCAAATTTTATGCATGATACTCTGTCTGACGCATAAAATCTATATACGATGGCGGAGTTTTTTCCCCTCGATGTTGTCGGTCGCTTCCCCGATGTGGTACTATAGTCGAGAGATTATTATTTTAAGTCTCGTACGAGGACCACATTGAAGTATAGCCTTCCTGTCGCCTACGTGCTGTGGGCCATCTCCGGATGCGGAGCCTTGGGCCTGCACCGATTCTATCTCGGCAAAGCCGGAACGGGCTTTGTGTGGCTGCTCACGGGCGGATTGGCCGGGGTGGGATGTATCTACGACCTCTTCACGCTGCCCCGGCAGGTGCAGGACGCCAATATGCGCAACGACGCCCAGGCCTTCCTGGCGCAAAGCTCCTCGACCGCGAGGGATCCTTATCTTCACGCCGACGGCCTTTCGTACCGGCGCGTGGAGCCGGCCGAAAAAACCATCCTGAGGGTAGCCCGGAAAAACGGCGGACAGGTGACGCCGGGCGAAGTGGCCATCGAGGGCGACATTTCCGTGGAGGATGCGCGCAAGGAACTGGACAAGCTCGCCAAGAATGGTGTGGCCGAAGTACGCGTCCGCTCCTCCGGCGTCGTCGTCTACTACTTCCCCGAGTTCGCCGACAACAACAAATCGGATTTCGTGGATCTGGGCTGAGTCGGAAATTTTCTTTGCCCAAATTGAAGGGACTGTCTTGGAAGAAATCCGGAGACGGTCCCTTTTTTATCTTGACAGTTCATTATCGCGGGGAAAGGGGAGGCAGCATGCGCTATGAGAACATCGGCGGGCAAGCCGATTTGTTCACCGAGTACACGGAACTTCGCGTGCAGCGGAATAGTCAGGTCAACATCGCCCTCTTAAAGGGCGACATCCTGCGCAACAACCGCTCGACGGTGGGCGGCGTCTCGGCCCGCGTTTTCAAGGACGGGGCCTGGGGCTTCGCCTCTGACCCCGATATCGGGAACGAGTCCATAGAAGGCGCCGTCCGGCTCGCCACCCGGAACGCGCTCTTCCTCGCTTCCAGGGCGGGGAATGTTGGCGCCAAACTTCCGCAGACTTCGGGCGCCAGCTCGAGTTCGGGCTCGCACGACCTATCCACCAAAAAAACGCGCCTCGCGCAGAAAGACCTGCTCGATTTCGCTCGGGCCGTGGATTCGTACATAGCCGCGACCTACCCCGCGCTTCTGTCGCGTAACGTGGGCCTCGGTTGTCTCGACATGGAGAAGACCCTCCTGACCTCGGAAGGGGCAGAGGCCTATTCCCTCGTACCCCGCGCGATATTGTACGTGAATCTCGCCATGAACGACGCCGAGGGCAATCCCGTGGAACTGTACCGCGCTTTCGGTGGACGCGGCCAATTCGAGGACGTCTTCACGACCCCTTTCGCCCTGGAAGAAGGCTTGGACGAACTCCATGGCCATCTCGTCGCGAAGGCCGCGAGCGTATATCCCGACGCCGGCCTCCGCCGCGTGATTCTCGGCCCCGACCTGGCGGGCATACTCGCGCATGAGGCCATCGGCCACACGGTGGAAGGCGATGGCGTCCTCGGCGGCTCCGTGGCGGGGGCCTACCTTGGAAAGAAGGTGGCGAGCGACCTCGTCACCCTCGTGGATTTCGCGCACACAGCCCTTGGCTCCACATGCCCCGTACCCCTCTGGATCGACGATGAGGGAACTCAGGCCAAGGACGCCGTCCTGATCGAAAAGGGCCTGCTCAAGTCTTTCATGCACAACAAAGAGACGGCGGCCAAGCTCGGCGCCGAACCCACGGGCAACGCCAGGGCCTACGCCTTCTCCGACGAGCCGCTGGTGCGCATGCGGAACACCGCCATAGTCCCCGGAACCTCGAAGCTCGCCGACATGATCGCCTCCATCGACGACGGCTATTACCTCATGAAATCGAGCAACGGCCAGGCGGATTCCACGAGCGAGTTCATGTTCGGCGTCGTTCTCGGCTACGAGATCAAGGGCGGCAAGCTCGGCCGCGCCATAAGGGACACGACCGTGTCGGGCGTGGCCTTCGATATGCTGAAGACGGTCACCGCCGTTTCCGACGACATGAGCTGGGGCTGCGGAGGCATGTGCGGCAAGAAGCAGATGATCCCGGTGGGCATGGGCGGCCCGGCCATCGCCTGTTCGATCAACATAGGGGGTAGGTGATATGGGGGGCAACAACATCGTCGACGCGGCCGTGAAGTCCATGATCGAGGCCGGAGCCGACATGGGGCAGGCTTCGCTGTCCCGCGGCGAGAAGACCGAGCTCAACATCGACAACGGGGCGATGAGCCTCCTCCGGACGACGGTCGAGTCGAATCTCGCCCTCACCGCCTACTCGGGCGGGAGGAAAGGCTCGAGCGTCCTCAATCGCGTCGACGCCGATTCGATATGGACAGCGGCGAAAGAAGCCGTCGCCTCGGCCCTGGCCTCCAAAGCCGACCCGGCGAATGGCATAGCCCCGTCATCGCCGCCTGCCTCTTTCTCCGCCGGGGACGATGCCCCCGACCTTCCCGCCATGTACGACAGGCTCTCGGAATTTCTTGGGAGCTGCGCGAAGGAGCACCTAAAAGTGAGGCTCGAACAGTGCATCCTGGATTTTACCGCGACTACATCCTTCTTCGCCAATTCGAACGGAGTGTCGCTACGCCAATCCAAGGGCATTTACTCCTTCGTCGCCATATTCACCGCCAAGGAAGGGGCGAAGGCTTCGAGCTTCAACTACTCCGGAGCAAGCCGCTTCAGCCT
This sequence comes from Rectinemataceae bacterium, assembly GCA_035560555.1. Classification (GTDB taxonomy): domain Bacteria; phylum Spirochaetota; class Spirochaetia; order Treponematales; family Rectinemataceae; genus UBA11090. The sequence continues at coordinate 8,423 of DATMZF010000016.1, read as the reverse complement.
GGACCTCCCCCTTTTGTCCTGGGGAACAGTGGGCGAACTCATGCGCCAATCGGCCGAACAGCTCGAGGCGAAGCCCCTGGACGGCAAATTCGAGGGCGACATCGTCATCGCGCCGCACTGCCTGGGCGAATTCCTGTATAGCCTCGAATCGAGCTACCTCGGGGACTACGGCCTCATCAGCGGCTCCTCGCCCTACAAGAATTCTCTCGGGAAGGAGATCGCCTCGAGCCGCTTAAGCCTTCGCTCGACGCCTGTCTCCGGCGTCGTCCAGGACGGCCAGTTTTTCACGGGAGACGGCTTCGTCGCGGAAGACTGCGCGATCATCGAGAAGGGGAAACTGCGGAACTACTTCCTCAGCCTCTACGGCTCGAACAAGACAGGCTTCGCCCGCTGTCCCAGCGGAGGCGGCTGCTTGACAGTGGACGCCGGATCGGACTCCCTGGCGGAGCTCATCGGTGGGATAGAGCGGGGCGTCCTGCTCAACCGTTTTTCCGGAGGCAGCCCCAGCGAGGACGGGGATTTTTCGGGCGTGGCCAAGAACAGCTACCTCATCGAGAAAGGCAGCATTGTCTGGCCCCTGGCCGGGACCATGCTGTCGGGGAATATCGTGAAGCTCCTCAAGGACATCGACGGCATTTCCCGGGAGCGCGTCGATTTCGGCAACGCCATCTTTCCCTGGATCAGGGCAAGGGGCATCACCGTTTCCGGTTCGTAGCCGGTTTCCGCGCTAAAATTTAGGGGCTATCCCGGAAGCGCTTCCGGGATAGCCCCTTTTCATGCCATTCAACGTGGGTCCAGGGATTAATCGGCGTTCGCGTAGAGGACGATGTCGCCGGTGCCGCCCGAGATATGAGGTAGGAAATCGGGAACATAGCCATAATAATTGTAATACCACTGCCAATTTTGGGCGTTTCCCGTATAATCCGCGTCCCATATCGTTTTTATCTTGTTTTTCGCGTAGACGTATGCCTCATCCGCCGTCACATAGCCGTCGGAATCGGAGTCGGCGTTGTCGGCGGCTTGAAGGAGATAATACGTAAAGGCCCCGTTTTCATGCTCGTCATCATCGTAGGAGTATTCTTCTGAACCAGCGGCGGCTATGGTGAGCACCTCGCTGTTCCCGTACGCGGAGAGGTTCGTCGACACGAGAGAAGAGAATTTGCTTAAGGCCGCGGCGATGAGTCCCCGATCGCTCGTGCCGTCCTCGTACGTTCCGTAGCTTGCGGGCGACGTATCCACGGAACCGTCGCCCAGCGCGAAGCCGCCCGAGTAGCAGGAATCCAGGATGAGGAGCCTGTTCTTGGCCGGAACCGCCGCGAGCCAATCCGTCATGGTGGCGGGGGTGATCCATTTCTCGTCGATGGTCAATGTGACGTCGTAAGGAAGGACGTAGGTCGTTCCCGTGGCTTCGTCGACGGAACCATGCCCGGAGTAGTAAACAAGGATGGTCGCGTCCGGATCCGTCGATAAGGCCGCTATCAGAGCTTTGATATTGGCATAAGTGGCTTCGCTGTTGATGAGGGTCGTCGCCGTGGTCCAGCCTTGAGCTTCGAGTGTCGTCTTCATGTCGGTGGCGTCGTCGTCTGGGTACGAAAGGTCGTTTATCGTCTCATAATCCTGAACTCCGATGAGTAGCGCGTACCGGTTCGTCGGCGTGGATATTCCGCCGGAGGAGATCGAGCATCCCGAGAGGATTGTTACGAGCGAAAGAACGAGGGCGAGGACGATCAGGGCGCCAGGACCGCGGTATTGAGAGAAACGGGAAGATCGTTTTTTTGTCGTGGTGGTCATTTCGCCGCTCCCTTGGGCAACTGAAACCCGATTCCGATTTCAAGCCCGACAGACATGGTTCGCGCGGTGCCGCGGAACATGTATTCCACCGGCGCGGCGGCGAAGATGTTCAACTCATGGCCTCGGAGAAAGCGAAAGGAAAGCGGCTGGAGGAAACGCGCTTCGCCGACGAACGAAGCGTAGGAGGTCACGACGCTGAGGCCCGTAAACCGGGAGGCGGATAAGGCTCCTCCCGCGAGGAAGTTCAGTTCCCCCGAGCCGACAGGAATCCGCAGCCCCGTCATCGCCGCGAGCCGATAGCCCCAGAAGGCGCGGTATCTGAAAAGCGTCGGGTCCCAGGCCGAGGCGCCGATGGAATAGACGTCCAGCTCTCCCCGAATCGGGATCCAGCCTTTCGCGGCCAATTCCACGCCTGCGCCGACGCTGAAGCCATATGCTGACAGGAGGGCGACGTCGGCGCTATAGCTTGGCGCGAAGTTGGCCCCACCCGAAAGGTCGATTCGCCATGAAGAAGCAGGGGCGGCGGTCCTCGGGGATTCCGCGACAGTGGAATCCCACGGGTCGGCCGCGATGGGCGATGTGGCGATGAAGGCCGCCGCGATGAAAAACAGTATCCGCGGCGAGGCGCGAAACTTCGATCTATCTGGGCCAGATTCTTTTTTCGAGCCGGAAATTCCGATTATCCGGGGTTTTTTGCGAAGCATGGTTAGCCAACGGTCATTCATCATTGTTACCTTCTATTTACCGCTAAAAAGGTGTAGATTCAATCAGGGTTACACATGATCAATATACAATATAGTAAGCGCAGCGAGCATAGGTTGCGCGAAAAGCGCGGCTCTTTTCCCCTTTTAATCGCGATCGTCGTGGCGGTGGTCTTTCTTTCAGGCTGCTCCAAAGGGTACTCCCGCTTCATGAGACTGCCATCCGATCCATCGGTTGGATCTGGATTGGGCTGGGCCGCGGTCACCTCGGCCTACACCCACGTCAAGAAGCTGCCCGTCGCGACATCCGACGACATATCCGTCGTCCGGAGGGGCACTGTCTTCCTCTGCACCGAGCGCAAGATCGATCCCGAGGGGCAGGATATCGGCGGGCTGTGGTACCGATACATCGACGGCGGCGTGGCCGGATGGATTCATTCGAGCGATCTGAGTATCTTCTCATCCGAAGAGCAGGCGCGCGTCGCGGTTGGTTCTCTTCAATAAAGCAAAAGCCGAGGAAGGCCGATGGAATTTTTCAAAACATGGATTATGCCCCCGCTTATGGGCGCGATTATTGGCTATTTCACCAACTGGCTCGCCATAAAAATGCTTTTCAGGCCTTTGAAGCCCATTTATCTCGGAAAGCTGAAGCTTCCTTTCACCCCCGGAATCCTTCCGAGGGAACGCCTTCGTCTCTCCGATAGCGTCGGGGAGACGGTGTCTCGCGAGCTCCTGACCCCCGAGGTTTTTAAGGCTCGCCTCGTCGAGCCGGCCCTGAAGGGCAAGATCGAACAGTCCGTGTACGCTATCATCGACGAACTTCTGAAGCGCGACGCTTCCACCCTGCTGAAGGGGCTAGAGGAGGGAGGCGCGGCCGGAATGACCGGAGCCGGAAGCCTCATCGCGTCTTCGCTCGGCTCGGTCATCGGATCGCCCGAATTCAGGATGTCGCTCGCCCACGCCTCCGGCCGCGCTATCGCCGAGGCCGGTAAGATTCCTCTCTCAAGCCTCCTTCCCGTCGACCGCGTCCGCGATTTGGCGGAACGCTTCGCGGGGGAGTGGGGGGAACGCGACAAGAAAAAAATGATAGAATCCTTCGTGGACAGACTTCTGGAATCCTCGCCCTCCGCCGGTCCCCTCGTTTCGTCGCGGACGCTTTCCCCGCTCGCCGAGGCGGCGACGCGCTCGCTCTACGCGGGTCTTCTGCCCATCGTGGAGACGATTCTCAACAGCGAGGCCGTCAAGGCCGACCTCAAAACCGTCGGCGTGGATATGATCCGGAGGATCATCGGAAGGCTGGGGCCGATCCAGCGCCTGATCGTGACGGCGGCGAACTACGAGAAGACCCTGGCCGACACGATGCCCGAGACGATACGCGATGTGTCAGGATCGATAGTCGGTTTGCTGCGGGGACCTGACATGGAGAACAAGGTGGTGGAATCCGTCCTCGGCTATATTGGAACGCCAAGGCTCTCCCACTCGACGGCTCCTTTGGCGGGCATCTTCCCGATTCCCGAGCTAAAAAGAGCGCTGGAACTCTTCTTTCAAGGGCTTGAGCTCGAAAAGGCGAGTTTTGCCGAGAATGTGGGGCGACGCTACGCTTTCATAGCCGAAAAACCCCTGAGCGAAGTGCTGCCGGGGCTTTCGGAAGCCATCGTCGGCGGCGTGACGACGAGCCTCTCGGCCAACCGCGAAGCTGGCGATTCGCGGCCTAGAATTGGCCCCGACCTTCTCGCTCAATCCCTCAGGGACTTTCTGCATTCCTACGAGGAGAGAATCGAAGGCAGGACGGTCGGTGAGCTGCTGTTTCTCGGCGAAGAGGAAAAATGGACGATCGCGCGCCTCATCGCAGACGCCGTCACGCAGGCCCTGGCATCGCAGGCGGGGCGGCTCGTGGAGGCTCTGGATATCCAGACCATGGTGGTCGACAAGCTCAATGAACTGGAAATGATCGACATAGAGCGCATCATCCTCAAGGTGGTCAACGATGAACTCGTATGGATTACCGTGCTGGGAGGAGTCTTGGGCGCCGTTATCGGCGTGTTCCAGAGCCTCTTCACGTTGCTCTAGACAGGAAATTCTTGGCTTCGGCGCAGAGATAGAATGAACCCGTGACGAGGAGGGCGGCGCCGCGCTTTTCTGCTTCCGCGAAGGCCTTTTGGAGAGCCTTCACGGTGTCTTCCTCGAGCGCCGCGTCGGACCTCAAAGCCCTGAAACTGTCGAATACCGACTCGGGATCGCTCACCTTGAAGGTCCCAGGCTTCGTCACGATGATCGCGTCGAAATGCGGGGCGAGGATGGCCGCCATCTCGGCGTGCCGCTTGTCGTAGGCGCAGGCGAAGAGGAGAACCTTGGGGCCCGGAAAGAGCGAGGCCATGCTCTCCATCGTCAGGTGTATGGATTCGGGGGTGTGGGCTCCGTCCAGCACGATGGCGGGCGACAGTTGGGCGAGTTCGAAGCGCGCGGGAAGCCTGGACCGGGACAGTCCGCCGACGATGGCCTCCGCGCCGATTCCCGGTAGGGCGGTGGCCGTCGCCAGGGTCGCCAGGGCCATGTTCTGGGCCTGTATGGCGCCGATCATGGGGCAGTGGACGCTTAGGCTTCCGCCGCCGAGGATGGCCGCCATCCTCGATTTCGAGCCCTCCACCGCATCCAGAACGCAACTCGTTCCCTCCGGGTCGATCCGGATTTCCCTCGCGTCGATATCGGCGCCGAGACGCAGGAGCTCGCATCCTCTTTCCGCCGCCGCGGATTCGAAGACCCGGAGCGCCTCGTCCTTCTGGCGCGCGACGCATGCCGGCTTGCCCGGCTTGATGATTCCCGCCTTCTCGAAGGCGATTTTTCCTATCGTGTCGCCTAAAAACTGCGTGTGTTCGAGCTCTATCGGCGTGATCACCGAAACCTCGGGATCGACGATATTCGTGGAATCCAGCCTTCCCCCCAAACCCGTCTCGATGACCTGCGCGCCGCAGCCCAAGGCCCTGAAGGCGCAGAAAGCCACGAGCGTGGTGAGTTCGAAATAGGTCGGCATTTCGTCGCCGGGAAAATAGCCGGGGCTTTTGTCCTCGATAAAGGGCAGGACTTCTTCCATGGCCGAGATCAGGGCTTCTTCGGGCATTTCCCTGTCGGGATAGGCGACGCGTTCCTTCCACCTGAGAATGTGCGGCGAGGTGTAGAGGCCGACCTTCATGCCCGCCGACTGGAGAATGTTGGCGCACATGGTGGACACGGAGCCTTTGCCCTTCGATCCGGCCACGTGGATCGTGAGCCTTCCCGAATGGGGATCGCCCAGCTTGGCGGCGAGGAAGAGCATCCTGTCCAGCTTGAACTCCGTCTTCTGCCCTTTTTCGACATTGACATAGCCCATCAGATATTCGAAGACATCGTCCGACGTGGCGAAGCGAGATTTCAGCATGGGGCAAGCATGATGTTAAGGGGAGGGCATCGTCAATCCCCGCCTTGTATTTAGCGTTCGGCGACTCTGCAAATTTGCGGTTTGTGCGACTTTGGCGGGAATCCGTTTCGGTCTATCAAGTAGCTTGGGCGGACTGCCGATATTTGGCTCATGGAAGTGGTCGCGTGAGAATGGTTCATCTGCTGGACAACATATACCGGGAGCGAAGCCCCGCGAGAAAGAGGGCCCGCCCTTCGGTTTCGCGCGGCCACCCCAAGGCCGAGACTTCGGCTAAAGCTTCGGTAAATGCCTCGGCAAGGGTTTCGACTAATGCCAGGGAAGAGGGAAAACCGGCATCCTCACCCGAACTCTTCACCAAACGGGCGCTCATCGTCGTCGAATCGGAAGGCGCGGTCTTCGATTCCCTTTCCCGGAACCACGAAAGAGCCTATCTTCCCGCCTTCGCTGGCTGTTTTTCCTGGGGCTTCGACGCCGCGGCCTGCTCGGAGCTCTGGCGCCGCCTCGCCCTGTCTTCCAAGCTGCGCGGACAGGAACCGCTTCTCATCCTTCTTTCCGCCCTGCGGCTTCTCAACAGAAGCGCCCCGTCCATACGGAGGGCCGCCGTCATCAGGGTGCTGGACAGCTACCTCGCCGCCCCGACAAGAGATCCTCTGGGCTTCGCCTCGTCGCCCAAGGGCAGTCCCGAGCGTCTCATCCTGGACTGGATTTCCATGTCCGACTCCCTTCTCGACGAAGAGGGCTACGCCCCCGAATTCCCGACGGCCTCCGCTTTCCTGAAAACCATGAAGTCCCTCGCGCCCGGGGCGCGGATTCTGGTCTACAGCAGCCTGCCCGAGGCCGTGGCCTTGAATCAGTGGGAAATGGCCGGTCTGGGCGACTGCTTCCTGAGGATCGCCGGCGCCGAGCGCGGGGACTTCGCGGGCTATCTCCGAACCGCCCTGAAGAATGGCTATGATACCGATCCCATCCTCGTCGTGGGAACCACAAGCATCGCTTGGCAAGCCGCGCAGGCTGTGGGCGCGCGGTTCTATCCCGTCATGCCCGAGAAGGAAGAGGAGAGCTGGACGCATCTGGAAAAGGAGTTTTTTCCCGCCTTCATGCGCGGCGAGGCCTCTCTCGTCGAGAGAGATTCGCGCGATTTCATACGCATGATGCTGGAAGATATCGACCTTTCGTCGACGGCGAAGGCTTGATCGGTTATTCGATAGTAGGAAGACCCTTCCTCAGTTTTTCATTCGTATATGGTAGCTATATCATGGATTCTGCGTTTCATTTCCCTGCGAATATGCGGTGGCTCTAAACACTCGCATTTATCCCCAAAACTGAGAAGAATATTGTAGTGGTATTCGTTCTCTATGAAAGGAAAACTGACAATCCAATGCTCATCACCGTCTGGCGAAAAGTGTTCATAAGCGCAATAATCAAGTACCCTGTCCATGACAGATTTATGAATACGGATTTTGATTGTTGTTTGCATAGTCGCCAAAATATCCGTGAAATCTAGCTGTGGTTTTTGATACTCCCGTGGCGTAAAAAATTCCTTTCGTATTTGCAGGTTTGATGTGCGGGATAGCTTAAATAAGCGAAAATCATTTCTTTTATGGCAATACCCTTGCCAATACCAATGACTACCTTTCAATACAAGCCGATAAGGCTCGGCTGTCCTTGCGGTTTTATTTCCATAGCGGTCTGCATAGTCAAACGAAAGCAACCTGCGTTCCTGTACAGCTGTTTTAATAATTTCTAAATATGATTGTATGTTCCTATTGCCCATCCACGGACTTAAATCTATATATATTTGATTCGCTTTTAATTCAATGTCTTTCGCTTTGTCGGCGGGGATAAAACTTTTGACTTTCGCGAGGGCGTTTACCAGTTCATCGCCTCGTATCATGTTGGAAAGACTGGAAAGCCCCATCAAGATAGCGGAAAGGTCGGCGGTCGAAAAAACCTTTCTATCGATCTTATATTCCTCCATGATTTCAAAGCCGCCGCCCACTCCCGATGCCCCGCGAACAGGAATACCCGCCATGTTGATACTGTCTATGTCGCGGTAAATTGTGCGGGATGAAACTTCAAACATGCCCGCCAACTCCTGCGCGCTTATACGCTTTTTATCGAGGAGTATCATGATAATGCTAACAAGCCTGTCAATTTTCATCTGATAGCCGCCTATCAAAATATTTTGTTGTCTTTATAGATTGTTGCCATATAGTTGTCAACAATTGCCAGATATTATGACAAAGTAAACAAATCAATCTGCCTATCAGGAGGAAACACGATGCGGAAAAAGGCCTTGGTAATAATCGATATTCAAAATGACATAACAAAGAACTACAAGGATGTTATTGGCAATATCAACAAAGCCATTGATTGGGCTGTCAAAAACAATATTCATGTTATTTATATAAGGCATGAAAATTTATCAGCGGGCACGAGGACTTTTAAACCTAATACACATGGCTCGGAATTGGCTCCAGACTTGAAAATTGTATCAAATAATGTTTTTACAAAAT
>DATMZF010000015.1:0-11277 GCA_035560555.1 Rectinemataceae bacterium | reverse complement strand
TCTGTTGATCCATAATTGTTAAAAATATCACAAATTTGCCCTTGACGGATTGTGGAAACCGATGGATATGATAGTGAGAGATGATTCACTCTTCATGGAGTTTGGGATGCATATAGGAATCGCCGGTATTGGGGTCTTTTTACCCGATACCTATACCACCGCCGCCGATCTGGCCCAGGCGAGCGGCGTACCTGAAGATGTCATAGCCAGGAAATTCGGAATAAACCGGAAGCCGGTGGCCGGCCCCGACAACAGAACCTCCGACATGGGCTACAAGGCCGCGCTGGAAGCGCTTGGCGACGCGGGCGTCGAAGCCCGGGAACTGGACCTCGTCATTTGGTGCGGCGCCCAGCACAAGGATTATCCATGCTGGCTCGCAGGGCTCAATGTCGCCAACCGGCTGGGCGCCAGCCGCGCCTGGAGTTTCGACATGGAAGCCATGTGCGGCTCGATGATGGCGGCGCTCGACGTGGCCAAGTCCCTCATGCTCGCCAGGGACGACCTCAAGACCGTCCTTCTCGTTTCGGGCTATCGCAATAACGATCTCATCGACCTTTCCTATCCGCCCACGCGATTCATGATGGACATAGGATCGGGCGGCTCGGCCTGTGTGCTCGTGAAAGATCTGGGGAAAAACGCCATCCTTTCATCCGCTTTCAGGGGCGATGGCTCGCTTTCCGAGATGTGCGTGGTGCCGGTGCTGGGTTCCAAGGCATGGCCCCCCAAGCCCGAGGACGCCGCGAGGCCATTTTTCGTCGTGCCCGACGAGGCGGCCTTCAAGGCCAAGCTGGGCGAGGTGACGATGCCCAATTTTTACGGCGTCATCCGCGACGCGCTCGCGAAATCGGGGCTCGATCAGGCCGACATCGACTATCTCGCCATCCTCCACTTCAAGCGCAGCGCGCACGAGGCGGTTCTCGCGGAACTCGGTCTCGAGGCCGGGCAGTCCACCTACCTCGAGGATTACGGCCATATAGGACAGAACGACCAGCTTCTGTCCATGAAGCTGGGGCTCGAGTTCGGAAAGATCAAGGAAGGCGCGAACATCGTCCTCGTGGGCGCTGGCCTCGGCTTTGTGTGGGCGAGCACGATCGTTCGATGGGGAATCGTCAAGGAATGACGTCGCGACGGAAGCAATTAGTATTGGGAGGAATAATATGAGAATGAAGGACAAGGTTTGCATAGTGACGGGCGGCGCCCGCGGCATAGGCCGCGCGATCGTCGACCGCTTCGCCGAAGAGGGAGCCGCCATGGTTTTCGCCGTCGACGTCAACGACGCGGCCTTCCCCGAACTCGAAGCCGGCAGGAGCAATGTGAGGGGCGCCGTGCTCAACGTCACCGACACCGCGCAGATCCAGGCTTTCGTCGAGAAGGTCCAGGCTGAATTCGGCCGCATAGACGCCCTCGTCAACAACGCGGGCATAACGCGCGACGCCCTCATCCAGAAGATGAGCGACGAGGACTGGGCGGCTGTCATCAACGTCAACCTCACCGGCGTCTTCAAGATGACGCGTGCGGTCGCTCCCCAGATGATGGCAGGCGGAAGCGGCGCCATCGTCTCCATCGCCTCGGTCGTCGGGCTCGACGGCAACATCGGCCAGTCCAACTACGCGGCCACCAAGGGCGGCGTCGTGGCCATGACCAAGGGCTGGGCCAAGGAATTCGCCCGCAAGGGCGCGAAGATCAGGGTCAACTCCGTATCGCCGGGCTACTGCAGGACACCGATGATCGAATCCGTTCCCGAAAAGGTCCTCGAGCCCATCATCGCGAAGACGCCGCTCGGGCGGCTGGCCATGCCTATCGACATCGCCAACGCCGTGCTATTCCTCTGCTCGGAGGAATCGGTTTTCATCACGGGGCAGGTTCTGCGCGTGGACGGCGGATTGGTGCTCTAAAGACGCCGGGGGCGCTTCGCCGCGCCCTTAATGTTGGTCAATGCCGGCCGGGCATTCCGGACCGGATAGAAAAAGGGGCAGCCGAGTCAGGCGGTCCCAGGGAGGCTTGAATGAAACGAATCCTTTTGGTTCTTGCGGCGCTGGCCCTTGTGTCGGGCGGCGTTTTCGCGCAGGGCACCATCAAGATCGGCGGTATCTGGATGCTCGCCGACATCACCGGAAACCAGGGCAGCAAGGCCGCCCAGATCGCCGTCGATGAAATCAACGCGGCCGGCGGCGTTCTCGGCAAGAAACTCGAACTCATCGTCGCCGACGATGAGGGCAAGGCCGACAAGGCCGCGGCCCAGGTCGAGAAACTCGCCACCGTGGACAAGGTCGACGTGTTCCTTGGCGGCATGGCTTCCGGCGCCGAACTCGGCAAGATCCCCGTCTTCAAGAAATACGGCAAGGTCGTCATGTCCACCGGCGCGGCCGCGAGCTCCACCGTCGAGAAGGCGCTCGGCCCATCGCCCGAATCCGATTTCTATTTCCATCTGCATCCATGGGATTACAATCAGGGCGCTTCCTACCTTGAGGGCTGGAATGCCATCATGGCGAAGTACCCGAACGTCCAGGTCAAGAAAATCTTCCTCGCCTACGAGGAAGGCGCCTTCGGCCAGTCCTCCTGGACCGCGACGAAGACCCTGTTCGGCGGAAGCGGCAGCCGCTTCACGATCGACGGCGCGCCCTTCAAGAGCGCGGCTCTCGGCGGCGGCGACTACACCGCCGTCCTCGAGGCGGCCAAGAGCTACAAACCCGACCTCTTCATATGGGCCGGCTACGACGCCGACGCCCTTCCCCTGCTCGAGCAGTCCAAGGCCATGAAGTTCAGCCCCGGCATCTATCTCGGAGCGCCTCCCGGATGGCCCATCGGTTTCGGATCGTCCAAGCTTTCGCGCAACGTCATGCTCTACGGAATGTGGTCGACGGCCATGAACGAAGGCAACGTCACGAGCAAGAAATTCTACGATGCCTACGTCAAGAAATTCAGGGAAGAACCAGCCACCTATTTCGCCCTTCTGGCCTATGACGCCGTCCATATCCTGGCCAACGGCATCAAGGCCGCCGGCACCACCGAAACCGGACCTCTCGTCAAGGCTCTCGAGGCCACGAAGTACGCGTCGGCCCTCGGCGAGACCATCACCTTCAAGCCGTCCAACGTCATCAAGCACCAGGGAATCACCAGGCAGAAAATCCTGCAGTGGCAGAACGGTTTCCAGGAAGTGATCTGGCCCTTCGAAGCGGCCACCTCTGAGCCCGTGTATCCCTTCCCCGCGTGGAAGTGAGAACGGTTCCGCGTTTTTAATGTATCACCGCGGGGTTTCGTGGGCGGTCTCCCGAAGATCGCCCGCGCCGCCCCACGGCATTTTATTCCGGTAAAAAGGCAGTCAAGATGGCACTGAAAAAACGAACAGCTATCCTCCTGGCTCTGGGTACGGTAGCCGTGATCGCTATCGTCCTGTGGAAGCCGACCGTCCTCATCTACGGGCTACAGTCCGCGGGGCTCTACGCGGCGATCGCGATCCCCATGGGACTCGTGCTCGGAATCGTCCACATCGTGAACCTCGCCCACGGCGAATTCATGATGATGGCCTCCTACGCTACCTATTTCGCCTGCAAGGCTCTGGGCATGGATCCTCTCCTCGCCATCGTCCCGACGGCCCTCGTCACCGCCCTCTTCGGCTGGGTCATTTTCCAATTGACGATCCGGCGGGCGCTCAAGGCACCAGAACTCAACCAGCTCATCCTCACCTTCGGCATCTCGATCGTCTTCAGCCAGGCCATCAACCTGGCCTTCACCTCGCAGACCTTCAAAATGTCGCTCGATTACGTGTCGGCCTCGATGGATATCGGCGATATCACCTTCGGCGTCTGGTCCTTCGTCTTCGTCGCCGCCGCCATCCTTTTTACCTATGGGCTGACCTTCTTCCTCACGAAAACGACGACCGGCAAGGCCGCCCTCGCCGTGGGCCAGAATCCTCGCGGCGCCGCGATCGTGGGCATCGACGTCAACCGGATCTACGGCCTCGTGTTCGCGATAGCCACCGCGCTCCTCGGCGCGATGGGCGCTCTCTTCCTCACTAAATCCGCCATCTTCCCGAGCGTCGGGTCGCCCTTCACCATGAAGAGTTTCTGCCTCGTGGCCATGGCCGGCGTCGGCAACATTCCCGGCATCCTGAGCGCGAGCATCCTCCTCGGCATTTCCGAGAGTTTCCTGCGCGCCTTCCGTGGAACCCGCGAATGGGCCGACATCGTGTTCTTCGTCCTCATCATCGTCGTCATCCTGAGCCGTTCCCTGAAAGGGAGGAAGTCGTGAACCGCAACGTAGCCCGGACTTTCGCCGCGATAGCCGCCGTGCTCGCGCTGACATTGCCCGCTTTCGCGGGCGACTACCCTCTTCAGGTAGCGCGCAACGTCATGATGTATATGGCCCTCGCCATCACCTGGGATATGCTCCTGCGCTCGGGACAGATATCCTTCGGCATCGCCGGCCTCGTGGGCCTGGGAGCCTACGCGTCGATACTCGGCGTCGTGAGGGGCGGAATGCCCGGATGGCTTTCGATTCCCTTCGCCGGTCTCTTCTCGGGCATCGCGGCCTTCCTCATCGGTTTCCTCATCCTAAGGCTGAGGCATACCTACTTCTCGATCGTCACCCTCGCGCTGGGCGAGATATTCCGCATCATCATACAAAACATGAAGGAATTCTCGGGCGGTCCCGAGGGCATCGTCGTCCAGGAAGGCATCATCTTCGGCGGCAAATCCAGCAGCCTCTATTTTCTCACCCTCGCCGGCCTCGCCGTGGCGTTGGGCGCTTCCTACTGGTTCGAGAAAAGCCGCGTGCGTTTCGCGCTCACCGCCATCAGGAACAACGAAATTTCGGCCAGGTCTTCCGGCGTGGACATTTTCCGCTGGCTCCTCGTCACCTTCGTGGTGACATCGGCCATCCAGGGCATGATCGGCGGCATCTTCGCGATGTCCTACGGCTTCGCCTCGCCCGACACCGTGTTCAGCGCCGACTTCACCCTCCTACCCCTCGCGATGGCCCTGCTCGGAGGCATCCACAGCACGGTCGGCCCGATCCTCGGAGGCCTTCTCCTCGGCCTGGTGGCGGAGTGGCTCAAGCTGAAGATTCCCTACGGCCATCTCGTCGTCTACGGAATCATGATCATATTCGTGATCCTATTCATGCCTCAGGGCCTGCTCGGGGTCGCTCGGAAAGCGATGGGCAAAACCGGGAGGAAGACAAAGTGACCAAACTCAAGACTACCGACCTCACAAGGCGCTTCCTGGGTCTCGTGGCCGTGAACAAGGTGTCCTTCTCCATGGACTCGGGTGAAATCCTCGGCATCATCGGGCCGAACGGCGCCGGAAAGACGACCTTCATCAACCTCGTGTCGGGCATCATCATGCCGAGCGAGGGGAAAGTTGAATACAAAGGGCAGGACATCACCTACACGCCCGCCCACGAGAGGGCGCGCATGGGCATAGCGAGAACCTACCAGCTCATCCACCCCCTCGAAAACTTGAGCCTCGTGGAGAACATCATGGTGGGTTCGATCTTCGCCCGCGGCAACGGGCTCAGGGCGGCCAGACGCAAGGCCGAGGACCTCTGCGCCGAACTCGGACTCAAGGATATAGAGAGGGACACCAGCCGTCTCACGATTCTCGAGGTGAAGAAGATGGAGATCGCCAGGGCCCTTGCCAACGAACCCGAGGTGCTTTTCCTCGACGAGGTGATGGCCGGCCTCAACTCCGACGAAACGAAAGACCTGATCGCCACGGTCCAGAAAGTCGCCAAGGAGCGCGGATTGGCGGTGGGCGTTGTGGAGCACGTCATGGGCGTCATCCGCGAGCTGACGCACCGCGTCATCGTCCTAGAGGCCGGGGAACTCATCGCCCAGGGTCCTTACGAGGAAGTGTCCAAGAATCCCCGCGTCATCGAAGCCTATCTCGGAGGAGCCGCCTGATGCTCAAAATACTAGGTCTGGAATGCGGCTACGGCCGGATGAAGGTGATCCAGGGCGTGAACCTGGAAGTGGGGGCCGAATCGGTGGGCCTCTTCGGTCCCAACGGGGCCGGCAAGACTACCCTTATAAACGCGGTCATGGGCATGAACAAGGTCTGGGCTGGCGGCATCGAATTGGAAGGCAAACGAGTCGAGGGGACGGAGACGCATATCATGGCCAGGATGGGCGTAGCTCTCGTTCCCCAGGAACGGGAGCTCTTCCCCGGCATGTCGGTGGAGGACAATCTCCTCCTGGGAGCCGCCTATATTCCCCACGCCAAGGCCAAGACCAAGGATCACATCGACAAGGTGTTCGCGATGTTCCCGATTCTCAAGGAAAGGCGAAAGCAGCTCGCGGGGACGATGTCGGGCGGGCAGCAGCGCATGGTCGCCATCGCCAGGGCCCTCATGTCGGATCCCAAACTTCTCATTCTCGACGAACCCTCGCTCGGTCTTCAGCCATCGATCGTCGCCGAGGTTTTCGAGGTGCTCAAGACGCTGAAAAAATCGGTTTCCATTCTCGTGACCGAACAGAATGTCCGCGAGAGCCTCAGGTCCATAGACCGCGGCTATGTGCTGGAGAACGGGAAAATTGTCATCGAGGACAGCGCCGAGGGCCTGCGCACGAATCCATACGTGCTCAAGTCCTATCTGGGGCTTTAGGAGATACCTTATGCCGGATTTCACCGCCAACGGCGCGAGACTCCGCTATGAGCTGTTCGGAACCGAGGGTCCGGTCTTGGTCTTTCTCAACGGCATCGCCATGTCTATAGGACACTGGAAACCCGTTCTGGAAGCCCTCGGCGGCAGTTGCCGCGCCCTCTGCCACGATATGCGCGGCCAGACGTTGAGCGATAAGCCGACATCTCCCTACAGCCTCGAAGGCCACGCCGAAGACCTGGCGGCTCTCATGGAGGGACTGTCCATACATGAGGCGCACATCGTCGGAACTTCCTATGGCGCTGAGGTGGCGATGGCTTTCGCCATCGCCCATCCTGAAAAATGCCTATCGCTAACGATCATCGACGGGGTGAGCGAGCTGGATGCCCTCCTCAGGGCGACGGTCGAATCATGGATGGCCGCGGCGCTCTGCGACGCAAGGGTTTTCTACAGGACCATCCTACCCTGGAATTACTCTTCGGACTATATCGCGGCGAATTCCGGCATACTCAAGACCAGGGAAGACTCGGTGGCGTCGCTGCCGAAAGAATGGTTCGAGGCCTTCGCTGGGCTCTGCCGCGCCTTCCTCTCCATAGACTTGACGCCCAAGCTGCATCGCGTAACCTGCCGAACCCTTGTGCTTGTCGGGGAGCGGGATATTTTGAAGCACAGAGGCTTCGCTTCCATCATTGCGGCCAATATAGCGGGTTCCATCCTCAAGGCGCTGCCGGGGGTGGGCCACGCGGCCGTCATCGAGCGGCCGGCCCTGGTGGCGGCCGAGATCGCCGCTTTCACCATGGGGGAAAAATCATGACGAACGCCTTGCTTCTCATCGGCGGCATGCATATTTTCTACGCCACGACCGGAAGCGGCCAACCTCTCGTGTACATCCACGGCAATACGGGCTCCAGTCTCTGGTTTTCGAAAGTCATGGAGATCCCCGGTTTCCAGACCTTCGCGCTGGATCTGCCGAATTTCGGCCGCTCCTCGGCGCTATCGGGGGATGTCGACCTCCATGCCTACGCCGACCGCGTCCAGGAATTTATCGAAGCCCTGGGTTTGAAATCGCCTATCGTTGTCGGCCACTCGCTCGGCGGCGCCGTGGCGCAGTCTTTGGCGCTACGGCATCCGGGGACCGTCAAGGCCCTCGTCCTCGTGGATTCCTCCTCGCCCCAAGGCCTTCTGACGCCTCGGGAACGCTATCCCTTTGTCGAGATGATGCGAAAGGACAGGAATATCCTCTCCAAGGCGCTCGCGGCAATCGTACCTACTCTGCGTGATCCGCCTTTCTTCGAAGCCCTCGTCGACGACGCGGCCCGGATGGCCGAAAAAGCATGGATAGGCAACGCCGAGGCCTTATCGCGTTTCGACGTATCGACGGAGACTTCAGGTTTCAGGGAACCGGTCCTCGTTATATGGGGAAGGCAGGATTTCATAATAACGGAAGCGATGGCAAAGGATACCGCGAGAGCCTATCCCGATGCCGAGCTTGCGATCGTAGAGGATGTCGGACATTCGGTCATCGCGGAAAACCCGGGCGAATTCCTGGAGATTTTAGCGGCTTTTACCGGAAGAGTCGGGAAGAGATAGATAAGGAGGAAAGGGCAATGTCAAAAGTTAGCATCATCGGGGCTTATAATACGGCCTTCGGCAATCTGGTGAAGAAAGACAAGGAAACGGGCGCTGTCACCGACCTCAAGAGCATCTACGAATTGATGATGGAAGCCGGCAGGGGAGCGTTAGCCGACGCCGGCATAGGCGCCGCCGATGTGGACGCGGTCTGGGTAGGCAGCTGCGCCCCCGGACTCTTCGCGAACCAGGAACATCTGGCCGCCGCTGCCCTCGCGATCGACCCCGAGGGTCTGCGTTTCAAGTCCATGACGCGCTGCGAGGACGCCTGCGCCTCGGGCTCGGTGGCTCTCTATGACGCGATCTACGCCGTGGAGGCGGGAAGGGCGCGTATCGCCCTCGTCCTCGGCGTCGAAAAGATGAACCTCCTGGGCACGAAGGACGTCACCCACGCCCTGGCGACCTGTTCTTACTGGCCGGAGGAAGGAGCCATGGGGATGACTTTCCCCGGACTCTTCGCCGAATACGCCAAGGGCTATATGGCTCATTACGGTTATTCCTCCCAGACCCTGGCGAAGATGCTCGCCTCCGTTTCGGCGCTCTGTTACCGGAACGGCCTCGATAATCCTCTCGCCCATTTCGGCAAGGGCGGCCCCTCCGACCGTCTTGGGCTGACGACGGCCGAAGCCATCCTGAATCTCCCTCCGGAGAAGAATCCCCTCATCGCGGAACCTCTGCGCCTCCATGACTGTTCGCTCGTCACCGACGGGGCGGCGGCCCTCGTGATCATGAGATCGGAAGACGCCGCGGCGAGAGGCGGGAAGCTGGTGAAAATCGCCGGCATCGGCCACACCAACGAATACATGCCCATTTCCATGCGCGGCAATATGCACGAACTGGTCGCCGGCAAGGAAGCGGCGCGCAGGGCTTACGCCGAAGCGGGCATCCTGAGCGTTGACGTGGACATCGCCGAGGTCCACGACTGCTTCACGATAAACCAGGTGTTAAGCACCGAGGCTTTGGGACTTTCCGCGGACGGACGCGCCGGCTTCGACTATATGGACGGCCGCTTCGGCAGGGAAGATCGGAAGTGCTGCGTCAACCTTTCGGGCGGGCTCAAGGCCAAAGGGCATCCCGTGGGGGCCACCGGGGTTTCCATGCACGCGCTCTTGTACAAGCAACTCGTGGGCGAACCTATCGGCGCCGCGCCGGCGAAAGGCCAGCCGGAGATCGCGGTGGCGTTCAACGTGGGAGGAAGCGCGGCGACCAACTGCGTCACGGTGCTGAAAAAAGAATAGGTCGGATAGGGCGACGAGACTAAAAAGGGGCTGTCTACTAAGTTCAAGTAGACAGCCCCTTTCTTATTTCCAAACCTGCATTACAGCATTGGATCTGTGTAGTTTTTCCAATCCATGCAGAAAACAGAAAAAGGGGACTAGCCCTTGACCATTTTCTTTCCCAGTTTCTCCAAATTGTAGCCAATCGCAAGGAGGCCCCATTCAATCTTCACCTTCTCCATCCCACGAAGCTGAAATCTGCGGAATCCTTTGTTGCTCTTTATCTGTCCAAACACGGTTTCATTCTCATGTGCCCGTCGTTTCCTCAACCGAACACCTTGCTCCGACATAAGCCGCTCTCGAGCCATTCGTTGCAGCTCCAAAAGTTTCTCGTTCCGTTGCACCTGCCGCTCTCTTCTCCCTTTCGCACAGAGCATCCGTTGCGAACAGGCTTCACAGAAAGTGCATTTATACATGCGCAGCGTCTGCTCATAGCCTGCTTCCGTTTTGTTCGTCGCACTGCCAAAGTATTTCAGTTCCTCTCCCTCAGGACAGATATAGCAATCCTTCTCCTTTACATACTCCCAGGTGTCAGAACGATACTTTCTCGATGCACTTTTCCGATACTTTCTGTCCTTGTCAAACATCCCGTACTTTACATACGCTTCGATCTTCTTTTCCGCCAGCATCTCGTAGTTTTCATGACTCCCATAGCCTGCGTCCGCTATCACTCGTTCAGGAACCTTCCCCCATAATGCCTCTACCTTCTCAAGATGTGGCGTTAAGGTCTTGGTGTCCGTAGGGTTCGAATAGATGTCATAGCCAAGCACAAACCCGTTCTCCGTGCCAATCTGCACATTATATCCAGGCTTGAGTTGCCCATTCCTCATGTGGTCTTCTTTCATTCTCATGAAGGTCGCGTCGTGATCAGTCTTTGAAAAACTCTTCCTGTCGCCCGCCACTGCTCGGTATTCCTCGTACTTTTCTTTTCGGGGCTGCAACTCTCTCTCTATCGTGCGTACTTCCCGTTTCAGTTTTTTTTTATCGTTCTTCGCTTCCCCGTCTTCTCCCAATGCCCGTATCTTTTCATTCAGTGTTTCCGCCAGGGCTTTTACGTCCTCTGCACTAAAGACTATCCCTTCCCCCACTTCCTCCAGATCTCTATCGCCGTATTCTTTGTTCTCTTCTTCACTCACCCGCTCCGCCTGCCTGATATACGCTTTCAGCTTGTCGTCGAGTTTCTTTTCATTCGTCATCACGGCCCTCTTCCACACAAAGGTGTATCTCCCCGATGCAGATTCTATCTTCGTGCCGTCCACAAAATAATTCTCAAGCTTCACATACCCCTTCGCAGCCAGCAGCTTCACCGTTGCCATGAACACTTCATCCATGATCCCTTTCAACCGCGAGCTTCGGAAACTATTGATCGTTCTGAAGTCAGGTTTCTGGTTCCCTGCCAACCACATGAACAGGATGTTCTCTCGAACTGCTCGTGCCAGTTTTCGCGAAGAATACACTCCCGTCATATACCCATACACGACTACCTTGAATAGCATGAGCGGATGAAATCGGCTTGCTCCTCCGCCTTTTGTATACTTTAAAAGCAGTGGTTCGAGGTTCATCTCGTCTATGGTGCTGTTGACGACCCGCACGAGGTGGTCCATGGCAATGAGCTCATCGGCGCTAGGTGGAACGAGCCATGGTTGTTTCTGTTCGTAGGGCTTAAAGACTAGCTTGTCACTTTTCCCTTTCGGCATGTCCTATTTTATCATGGTTCCTGTAGTTACTCGATATATATAATAAGGGGCTGCCCAACTTTTTGGACAGCCCC
>DATMZF010000014.1:0-6467 GCA_035560555.1 Rectinemataceae bacterium | reverse complement strand
GAATTGAAGTCTACCAGGTCGACCTAGAGCCCGGAGCGAAAACGGGAAACGACGAATACGGGCACAAGGGCTCGGAATTGGGACTTGTCATGGAAGGGCGGGCCGAACTGAGCGTCGGGAATTGCCTGTACACGCTGGAACGGGGAGATTCGGCGAGCTTCGCCTCGGATTTTCCCCATATCCTGGCCAACGCGGGGGAAGGCAGGCTGCGCGTCTTCTGGGTGGTCACGCCGCCGAAAAACGAAATGACGACAACAAGGAGCTGATTATGGGCAAGACTCTCGCCGAAAAGATTTTCGAGACCCATCTCGTGGAGAAGCCCTTTCCTGATATTTGGGTGCTCAGGCTCGACTCCGTCTTCTGCCACGAGATCACGACGCCCATCGCCATCGACGACCTCGTGGAGAAGGGGATGGACAACGTTTTTGATCCGTCGAGGATCAAGGTTGTCATCGACCATGTATCCCCCGCCAAGGACTCGAAGACGGCCGAACAGGGCAAGACGCTGCGCGACTGGGCCCGAAGGCAGAGCATCGGGGACTTCTTCGATATCGGCAGGAACGGCGTATGCCATGCCCTCTTTCCCGAAAAGGGGTTCGTGAGGCCGGGCTACGCCCTCGTCATGGGCGACAGCCACACCTGCACGCACGGCGCCTTCGGGGCTTTCGCCGCGGGCGTCGGGACCACGGACCTGGAGATCGCGGTGCTGCGGGGCGTCTGCGCCTTCAGGAAGCCCGAAACCCTCAGGCTGAACCTGAACGGGACGCTGAAGCTCGGCGTCTACGCCAAGGACGTCATCCTGTACGCGATTTCCCGGCTGGGCGTGGCCGGCGCCACCGATAAGGTGATCGAGTTCCGCGGACCCGTCGTCGACCAGATGTCCATGGAAGGCCGCATGACGCTCTGCAACATGGCCGTCGAGGCCGGCGGCACGAGCGGCGTCTGCATGCCCGACGCGAAAACGGTCGCGTACCTCTGGCCCTTCATCGGCCCCGAGGGCGAAAAACTCTACGATACTGAACAGGAAGCACTCGCCGACTACGCCCAATGGCGCAGCGACGAGGACGCGGTCTACGCTTCCACCATGGACATAGACTGCTCCTATATCGAGCCCCTCGTCACGACGGGCTTCAAGCCCGATCAGGTGGCGCTGGCCAGAAACATGTCGGCGGTGAAGGTGGACCAGGTCTACATCGGGTCCTGCACGAACGGCAGGATCGAGGATCTCCGCGCGGCGGCCAAGGTGCTCAAAGGCCGGAAGATCGCGCCCGAAGTCAGGGGGATCGTCTCTCCCGCGACACCGGCCGTTTACGCGCAGGCCCTGAAGGAAGGCATCATCGAGATTTTCCTCGAGGCTGGTTTCTGCGTGACGAATCCGACCTGCGGCGCCTGCCTCGGCATGTCCAACGGCGTCCTGGCCTCGGGGGAAGTCTGCGCCTCGACCACGAACCGTAATTTCAACGGGCGCATGGGCAAGGGCGGCATGATTCATCTGATGAGCCCGGCCACCGCGGCGGCCACGGCCATCGCCGGCCATATCGCCACGGCGCAGTAAGGCTGCCCCGACGACGCGTGCGCGCGGCCCCCTCCGGGGTTCCCATCGCAAAGATGAGGGCCCCGGGGGCCGCGCGCCGGCGCCGCGAAATTCACACAAACCGATAGGGAGGATATTCACCATGAAACAGTTGGGCGGCACGGTACTTTTCCTCGACAGAAACGACATAAACACCGACGAGATCATCCCGGCCCGATATCTGAACGAAGATTCCAGGGAGGCGCTGGGACCGTACTGCTTCGAGGACCTGGCCTTGCCGGGCTTCGACAGGCTCCGCGACATTCCGGGCAAGGGCGCCATCGTCTCGAGGGCCAACTTCGGCTGCGGCAGTTCGCGCGAGCACGCGCCCTGGGCCCTCGAGGCCAACGGCATCAACGTGGTCATCGCTGAAAGCTTCGCCCGCATCTACCGGCGGAACATGTTCAACTGCGGGATGGTGGCCGTCGAATTGCCTGCCGCGGCCATCGGCGCGCTTTTCGAGCGCTTCGCGGGCCAACCCACGGAAATGTCCTTCGATATCGAGGGCAGGACGATGAGCTTTTCCTCCTCATCCGGGGAGAAGATCACCGTGCCCTTCGTCCTGGGGGATTTCGAGATCGCTATGGTCAAGGCCGGTGGCTGGGTGTCCTTCGCCGCCGAGAAGTACTGAGACGCGGCAATCTATAACATCGACGGCAAGGCCGTGGGTCTGCGAGGCCGCGGTCTTTGACTTATCTGGAGCCTGTCGTTATGTTCTGATCAGGATTAGTTTTCTGGGGGCTATCATGATTAAGAATATGGGAAAGGTGGATAAGGTGATCAGGCTCGTATTGGCGCTCGTCGTGGGCATCCTGATCATAACCGGGAATCTTGTCGGAACCGCGGCCGTCATCCTGGGAATCTTGGCGCTGGTATTCCTCACCACGAGCGCCATCGGTACCTGCCCGCTTTATATTCCCTTTAAAATCAGCACGAAGAAGAAATAGAAGCCGGCGGCTGGTTGTCCTTCGCCGCCGAAAAACAACCGAATGCCTTGATCGGGCCAATTTCCTCAAACATGCTTTATTAAATGCTCTATCGCGATCTTGAGTCCGATGAGGACGAGGACGGAGCCGCCGACGATTTCTGCCCACTCTTCGAGGATGTTCTTCAGCTTTCTTCCGAACTGGATGCCCAAGGCGCAGGTGACAAAGGTGGTCGCGCCTATGACGATAGATGGCGCCATGATGGGCGAGCCGATCACGCTGTAGGATAGTCCCACGGCGAGGGCGTCGATGCTAGTGGCCACCGAAAGCAGGATGAGGGTGTTCAGCTTCATGATGCCGTGGCTTTTTTCCTCGTCGGGGTCGGGACAGTTCTTGGGGTTCCGGGCGCGGATGCCTTCGTAGATCATCTTTCCGCCGACGAAGGCGAGGAGGACGAAGGCGATCCAGTGGTCGTAGCCCTGGATCAGTCGCTTGAAGGTGCCGCCGAGGAGCCAGCCCGCTATGGGCATGGCGAACTGGAAAAATCCGAAAAAGAAGGCCGCCCTGAGCCCTATCGCCATCGGGATGGCGGTGGTGCATATCGACGCCGACACTGAAACGGCGAAAGCGTCCATGGAAAGCGCGAGTCCGATCAGAAAATTCGTAAGCACGAAAAGCCCCTAGTGCGCGGCCTCCTCAGTAGGTCCGCGTGAGAAGTTTTTGGGTGATGGAAAGCAGGTCGTCCCTCGCGGCGCAGGGGGGAAGCATGTCTATTTCCTTGAGCGCCCTGGCGGTGAAATGGCGGGCGACGCTCCTAGCCTGCTCCAGGGCGCCGGTGTCGGAGACGATCTTCAGTATGCGGGCGACGTTCTCGTCGTCCATGCCCTCTTTTCCGAGAAGGGGACGCAGGGCGGCTTCGGCCCGTTTCATCGCGAAAATCAGGGGAAGGGTGCAGAGCCCTTCCTTTATGTCGTTGCCGACGGGTTTCCGGAGCGTTTTGTCGTCGGATTCGTAGTCGAGGATGTCGTCGATGATCTGGAAGGCCATGCCGATATCGTAGCCCGCGCGTCTGAGCGCCTGGGTCAGGGCAGCGCCGGCCTTGGCCTCGCTCGCTCCCACATGGAGCGACAGGGAAAACAGGGCCGCCGTTTTCCCCGCTATCGTCCGCAGATAGCCGCGGCGCGATGTGGCGTAGCGGAATTTGGAAAGATCCTGGTGGATTTCGGCGGAGCAGACGCTGCCAATGAATCGGGCGAGCGCCCTCGCGCTTTTATTGTCGGCGTAATCGGCCACGAGCCTGAAGCTCCTGGAGAAGAGCCAGTCGCCGGCCAGAATGGCGTTCGTGACGCCGAAGCGCGTATGGAGGGTTGGCACGCCCCTTCTGATATCGGCCCGGTCGAGGACATCGTCGTGGATGAGGCTGGCGGCGTGGATCATCTCGATGGAGGCGGCTATGTGATTTATCCTGTCACGGTTGTCCGATTTTTTGCCCTGTCTGCCGAAGCCGGCTCCCATGAGGACAAAGGCGGGTCTCAGCATCTTGCCGCCCGACAGGACGATTTCCTTCGTTTCGGCCGCGAGCGGGTACGAGGGGTCGCTCAAGGTCTCTGCCAGTATGGCCTCGACGTCGGCGAGCCTCTTCCCGATCATCGGGGAATCCTTCCAAATATCAGTCATGTAACCTCGAAAGCCTTCCAATAGGATCTCATAAAAAAACCGGACGTCCGGAATGCCAATATCGGGGACGTCCGGTCATTATGTTCGTGCCGCGGCGGGGAGCGCGATCCGCCCATCCAGAGGCGGCGGTCGCGCTCAAACGCCGCGCTCAAGCGTCGCCGCTCAAGCGTCGCGGGCGAATCCCTTATTTCGTGGGATCGTCGCCGTAGAAATGCCAGTTGCGGGCGAACTTCGTGCCGTTCCACCAGCGCTTGACAGGGGGGACGAGCCAGTAGTCGCATCCGAAGGCCCTGCCCGCTCCGCCCATCATCACGATGGCGGCGAACACGAACCAGAGCTGGTTCCAGGCGAACATGCCCGACATCGTGAAGATGAGGCACATCCCGATGCTGGCCACCGCGGCGAGCCAGGTGAAGCATCCGCCGAAGAGGGCGAGGCCGATGGCCATCTCCATCACGACGATCATGATCTGGAAGAAGCTGAAGGGCAGGTAGGCGAAGATGCCGTCCATGAAGGTGGTCCTGAACCAGGTGACGATGCCCGAGCTGGGATCGAAAATGGGTTTCGTGAGATCCCATACTGCCTTGAAAGCCTTGGTCGCCGTATCGGCGACGGCCGCGGCTCCGTCCGTCACGGCGCCCGAGGCCGCGCTGGTGGCCGCCGCTATCGTGGTCGCGGTCGTGTCGGCTACGGCGCTGGCCGCGCTGGTGGCGGCCGCTATCGTGGTGGCCGTGGCTTCCGCCCCGCCTTCCCAAGCCGCGCTGGCCGCGCTGGTCGCCTCGGCTACCTGTACGCCCTTCTGCACGACGCCGGGAGAGAACATCCAGCTAGAGCTGGAGCCCTTGGCGAAATTGAGCCAACCTTCGCCGATCTTGTTGATGCCTTCGAAGAGCCACATGAGTCCGAGCCACATCCTGAGGAGGAGCGGCCAGTAGCCGCGGACCTTGTAGGAGATGAACTCGCCGATGAACGAGCGTTTGTTCTTCATGTCGAGGAACTCATGCTTGAAGTATTCCCAGACCTGATTGAAGCCGGCGATGGTGAACAGGTAGAACATGTTGATGAAGTGCTTCATGAACATGGCGATGAAGCCTGAGGTCTTGAGGTTCATGGCGTTGGCGACGCCGTAGCGGCCGCCGAGGGACACCATGAAGCCGTGGTAGTTCGGCTTGAACTCGTGGCGTTCTCCGCCCTCGATGTCGGCAATGATGTTCTTGGCTGCCGTCTCGGCGGAGAAGTGCGCGGACTCGACGATCTGCGCCATCGGCTTGCCGTTGTCCATCATGAGGCCGGCGTTGTCGCCGACGACGTAGACGTTGGGGTACTGGGTGGAGCGCATGCCCTTGTCGCATTCGATGCGGTTGCGCTTGCCCATCGGCAGGGCGAGGGAGCCAGCGAAGCTGGAACCCTTGACGCCGCAGGTCCAGATGAAGGAATCGGTCTCGAAGACGCTGCCATCTTTAAGGAGGACCTTGCCGGGTTCGGCGCCGACGATGGCCGTCCCGAGGTGGATTTCGCAGTTCTTCTTCTTGAGGTAGGTTTCGGTCTTTACGCGCAGCGGTTCCTCGAGGATGGGGAGGATCGTGGGCAGGGCCTCGATATTGACGACCCGGACTTCCTTCGGATCGATGTAGAGCTTGCGGCACATGACGTCGCGGTACTCGAGGAGTTCGCCGATCAGTTCCATGCCGGTAAAGCCGGCGCCGGCCACCACGAAGGTGAGCATCTTCCTGCGCTTGTCGGCGTCCAGTTCCTTGGATGCATCGAGGTACATGTGCTCGACGTGGTTGCGCAGCTTCATGGCGTCCTCGAAGGACCAGAGCGAGAAGCTGTTTTCCTTGATGCCGGGAATGCCGAAATATTCGGGCTCGGCGCCGACGCCGACGACGATAAAGTCGAAAGCGTACTCGCCCACGGTTCCGAAGGCCTTCTTGGCCTCAAAGTCCACTTTTACGATTTTGTCCAGCGCGACGTTGATGCGCCTCGCGCCGAAGATTTTCTTGAAGCTTACCTGGACGGATTCCGGTTCGGTCCTCCATCCGGCGACTTCATGCAGTTCGGTCATGAGGGTGTGGAAGGGGCGCATGTCGACCAGGGTTATCTCGACATTCGGCTCTTTCCTGAAATGTTTTTCAAGGATCTTCGCCGCTTTGACGCCGCCGTAACCGCCGCCAAGGATAAGTATCTTCTTTGAATCACTCATTAGGAGACTCCCGCCAATATGATAGTGTTGATTTTTCCACCACCATTCTACAATGGTTTTCGAATATATGCTATATGTCGTTTAATAT
>DATMZF010000013.1:0-121487 GCA_035560555.1 Rectinemataceae bacterium | reverse complement strand
CTTATTTTGTATTACATTTCCCGATGTTAAATACAATTATCGGGATAGAATCAAGATATGTCAAGCAATAAAGAATGGACGCAGCTATGGGACAGGAAACCGCCTTGCTGGGGCACTTTTAGGCAAAGCACACAAGAGAATAGTTTCGCCCTGCCTGAAAGCGGCTGCAATCAGGCCAGGGCGATTCTATTCCTTTTCTACTACCTGTGCATGAATTTTGCTTCTTCCTCATCGTACCGGCGCATTACCTCCCGGGCCGCCTTCAATAACGCATGTCCTTGCTCCGTTCCCGACCTTATCTCTTCGAGGGGGGCCAGTATGTCGGCAATAGATCGTCGATCATGAATACCGGGCTTAGCCAGTTCTATGAACAGACATTCCATTTTTGAGATTTCATCGACTTCAGGAGGGTCAACGCCGCGTCCTATACAATCCTGAATGTCAGAGACAAAGGCGTCATAGTCCGCAGTTGACAACTTCACACAATACCCCAAGAGCATAGCTTTACCATAGGTTCGAAGCTCCTCGTCAGTGAGTTTTTCTAAATATGATGGAACGGGCATGGAACTGAGGTGTTCCTCAAGCCGCTTTACTCGGTTTATATACTTCATTACTTTACCCCCGTAGTTCGTTCAAGGCTGTCTAGCCTGTCCTCAATATTTTTTAGTTGTTCATCTTTAAGTACTGAAGCCGCACTTGAGAGAATAAAGCAAAGCGCCCGCGCGTGCTGCACCTTCAACGGATCAGCGCCGTTTCCTCTTGCTTCCTCATAGACGCGGATAATTTCCCGCCGGATACTTCCCAGGCTTGAAAGTCGTCGTATCTGCGGAAGTTTTTTCCGTCTACCAAGTTTCGTATCAACCATATTTTATACCCCTTTCCTACATTTCCATAATGTAAGATTCTGCTATCAACACTACATTTCGCATCGTTTTCTGCTAGGTAGAGCGCCGGTTGCCCAGCGCTCCGCCCCAATGGATTTAGAAAATGTCCAGTTCTGTTTTCTCCCCCGATATACTCCCTAAAGTGCCTAAAGTACCTAAAGTGTTTAATACTTGACTTTCGGTTTCTCGTCCACTTTCGGCAGTTTCGGTACTTTCGGTGTTGTTTAGGATTGCATACTCGCCGTAGTGGGGTGATACGATCATTCCTTGGGCGATTAGTTTTTTAAGGATTTCAGAAACCGTAGCATTAGACTTCCCATACTTCTGGGCAATTTGGCTCGTTCTCGCCGTCCCTCCCAGCTCTCGGATAGCGTCAAGGATCGCCCGTCGTTCTGTATTTAGTGCCAATTCAGAGGGGTCAATGTCGAGGGCTTTCCAAGTACAGGATTCGGGAATGAATTCGAGGGCATATTCACCTTCGGGAATATCGCGTCCTACTATGGACAGTTTAGCCGTGTTTTCGCCTCGTTTCTTGTCGAGGATTAGGCTTCCATCAGCCGCCCCCTGAAGGGCATTGGTACCGGCGACGCTTTGATGAATGTCCTCTCTGGTTGCCTTACTTCGATGGTGGACGATTAGGACCGTCGTGTCATGGAGGTCAGCTATTGCCTTCAGGTCGGCAATTCGTTTTGTATCACGGGCCCATATATCGGAGCCGTGAAAATCATCTTGCCAACGGGAAAGCGTATCAATGATGACGAGACGGGCAGGGGTCCCCTCGAGCCATGCAGAAAGAGAATCTATACCATCTGATCCAGGAAGCCATGAATTGAAGACGTGGACGGTCTCAGACAGGACAATTCCCATCCTCAAAGCTCGATGCTGAATCCTTGCGGGTCCATCCTCCAAGGCAAGATACAGGACTGCGCCGGGATTCGTTTCATGACCAAGGAAGGGTTTACCCCTAGAGACGCAATCGGCAAGTTGTAACATCATCCATGATTTACCGACTTTGAACACGCCTGAAAGGAGTATTGCCCCCGTAGGAATGAGGTTGACAACCGACCATTTCGTTGGAGGGAAGATCGTCGTCATAAGTTCTTTGCCATTCCAGCCCTTAGGCAATCGTGAGAGTAGTGACTCTTTGCGATCTTGTTCCTTAGCGACACGTTCGATTTGTTCCATGTAGGGGTCAGTCATAGGTCTGCCCCCTCAAGGAGACTGTCCAGGGATATCCACTTGAGGTTAAGGAATTCGCTGAAACAGTCGTCAAGGTTTCCCGGTGTAGATACCCCCGCATCATGGTCAACGATGACGATAGCGGCGCGTTCAAGTGGGGCGAGGTTGTTTCCCGTACCGGCAATAAGTGCTTTCCGGAAGTCGGCAGGTACATGGTTGCCAAGGGCGGGAAGGACAGTGTGCTCTCCTTTGAGTACGTTCACTGTACAGTTCTCAAGGGTCCCTATAGCTTCAGCTATAGTATCAAGACCTTGGCTCTTCTTCCAATCCCGAGCAAGCCTGCCTACCTTCCTTGTCATCCATTCAGGCACAATACGAACATGGTCTAGGTACGTGGTATCGTTCATATCCGGCCCCTCACCGAACGGCGTGCGGGGCGAGCTTGCGCTTTGTGTCAATACCTAGCGAGACAAGGGTAATGTCTCCATCGTGGAGCGTCACAATCATGCGCAAGTCACAATGGGGTGTAGCGTTCGCACACAGTTTTTTTAGTTCGGGGACGAGCGTATCGAATAACCGCGCCGCCTCGGTGGTAAGCGTCGGCGCGATCATTATTTCGCCCCCTGCCCGGAGAGGGCTTTCTGTGTGAGGTTCTCGATGAACTGGGTGGGAATGAGGATTCGAGAGCCAAGGCGAGTAAAGGGAATTGTTCCGTCATTGAGGTGACGGATCAGAGTGGAGAGGGACACGCCGAGCAATTCGGTGGCCTCTTGGCGAGATAAGAAAGACTTTGTGGTTGAACCGTTCATAGGTTCCCCCTGCAACTATATTTCACCCACCACCCCTCTCGGGGACTAGGGTGAGGATATGCAGGGGCCCTACTTAGTGCCCTAAATGTTCAAAGACTTACCTTGTCAAAGACTAAGTAAATCTATGGACATTCTTCCTGGCTTCCATTGTTATCACAATATCATGCCAGGTTATGCGAAAGCCTTTCGGCTTCTAAATTGCTCTTTTCCTTTTCGGAAGCCCTTCCGTGGTTGTTACTTTCCTGATTGATTCTTCCAGTCTGGAAAACCCTTCGGTTATGTTGTCCATTTTCGCTCTTAACAACTCCACGTTTGCAGGCCACTCTTTTGAACTTCTCTTTTCCGCTTCAGAAAGATAATGCAGGGTTGTTTTTTCCCACTCTTCGAATAAACGGCTTTTTTCTTCTTCGGAAAGAGAACTCAGGGCTATTTTTTCCCACTCTTTAACTGAGTGGCTCATTTTCTCATCGAAAGACAACTCCATGGTTACAGGTAACTCTTTTGAACGCTTCTTTCCCTCTTCGGTTAAATAGTTCCTTTTCTTTTGGTGAAGATGATTCAGTATTGAATTTTTCCACTCTTCAACTAAATTACTCTTTTCCTTTTCGGAAAGCCTATTCGTAGCTAATAGTTCGTTGCTTATTTTTTCATATTGAGTCTGCATAATAGGGATAGTGTCAGAATCGTTTTTATCCTTTTGTAGCCAATGAAAAAGCTTTCTACCTGGTATTTCAAGGATTTCCGATAATTCTTTCATCGAGAGTCTAAATACCTTTTTAAGGTTTCTAAGTTGACCGCGAGTAATGCACTTGCCCGAATACTCAATCGAGTATACAGGAGTAGATGTAACTATATCTACATCATGATCAAGGGAGCAGTTTGTCAAC
Source organism: Rectinemataceae bacterium (assembly GCA_035560555.1). GTDB lineage: Bacteria > Spirochaetota > Spirochaetia > Treponematales > Rectinemataceae > UBA11090. The sequence continues at coordinate 117,728 of DATMZF010000013.1, read as the reverse complement.
TTTCTTGGGTCTTGCGAAACTTCTTGATCGGAAACGAAAAACAATCCACGAGGAGTTGCACCTGCTTTTTCTGCCTGCCTATATTGTTCAAAGAAAGCCCATTTTGCCTTTACGGAATGATCATAACTATGTCGCTTCGTTATATATACTCGCCGTTTCTCGTCAAGTCTCATTCTGTTTTCCTTGCTCCATTTATTGCTAACCTAAATCAAATCTATATACTTTGCAATAGTTAACAGGCTGCATTCTATGCCAGTATAATTTCATACAGTACAGCCTCAGAATCTCACTTTTACACTAGGTTTCTTCTACTTAAAAAAAGCCAGTTAACGCCTCTTGTCTATGCAAGATTCCGACGCTATGCACCGGTTTCCTTCGGTCGAAGGATAGCTGGCCCCGGAGTTGGCCCGGGGCGAAAGGACGGCCCTGGCTCATGCTGTCTTTATAAAGGGGAGTATCCGGGTGGCTTGAGCCTCAGCCAGGGCTTTCAAGTCGGCCTTGGTTGTGTGGTCGTAGTGGTCCGTCATCTCTTCCGTAGTGTGGCCGGTCAGCTTGCGCAAGGTTTCATCGGGTACCGCCCCGCGTAGTTGGGCGTTTGCGAAGTGTCGGAGACTATGGAAAGTGATATTCCGTGCCTTCCATGGCGCAAGGGCGGCCTTCTTCTCAGCGTTCGTTGCTTTATCGAAGGCTTCGCCCATAGACAGGCGGACGAGGGCGAGGTCAAACCCGCGTTCTATTGCCCGGCAATCTAGTGGGGTTTTGGGTAGGACGCCATAGATCAAGAATCCATCCTTTCCGTGGATATTGGAGTCGGCTAGGCAGTGCAACTCGTCGGCAACAATAGCGGGGAGGGGGACGACGCGAACCCTGCCGGTTTTCGTCCCCTTGAGGCCGTCCACCTTCCCCCACGAGTGAGCAATATGAAGGTTTGTGTCTTCAATGTTCTCAAGTTTGAGGGCCTGAATCTCGCCGAGCCGAAGGCCACACACGGCTCCTAGGATAATCGACGCGCGGACCCGTGGATCGATGTTAGACAGGGAGAGAAGGGCGCGTAACTCGTCTTCAGTAGGGATTCCCTTCTCTCGCTTGACCGTGGCAAGCTTGCGGATCGTAGCGGCTGGGCTCTCCTCGATGAGGCCGAGGCGGGCTGCTTCCTTGAGGGGCGTGCTCAAGGCGTCAAGGATTGCATTGATGCTTCGATTGCCGAGCTTGCCCTTTTTCTTCAAGCCGAGGATGAACGTCTCGATGTGGTAGGGGCGCAAGGTCTTTAGGGTGAGGGCGGGGAAGGCCGGGCGGATATAGTTCTTGACGTAGGACGCACAAGCGGCCGCATGTTGTCGGCCGATCCTTAAGCCCCGCGCGATCCTGCCTTGAATGTATGTGGACGTTTCCCAGTCCCAAACTTGGGCGCAGTAGTCGGCTAGGAGCGGATCGTCCCGATGAGTTGCCTTTCCGCCCCGCCGGGCAAGTTCCTGACCGATGAGGAGGGCCCCGGTCCGAGAGGTGGGAGGGTAGCGCTTCGTATCGAGTTCAAGGTCGAAGACGAGGGACTGCGCGGACCTAGCCGTACTATACTTCCCCCGCTCCTCGTCCCATATCCGAACGTAATACCGAAACTGGTTTTTTCCCCCGAAAGTACGCTTAGAAACACAAACCGGATTCCGCGCCATAACCCCTCCGTTTCACATTTGTGGTACAAATGTGGTACAGTGGCCTATTTAGCACAGAATCCGGTTTTCCGGTCTTCTAATAAGTCCTTATCTAGTAAAGACTTTGTTCGTGGAGGTGAGGAGAATCGAACTCCTGACCTCTTGAATGCCATTCAAACGCTCTACCAACTGAGCTACACCCCCGAACAGCACGGGGATAATAGCGTGAAGGCGGAGAAAATGTCAAGCGCGAATGGGTTGCCGAACGTCGCGTTCCGCGACTGAAATCTTCGCGGCGGTGGCAAAAATTTTAGAAGGAAACGGGTGGGCCGGGCCGGCTCCATTTTTTGGCATCGATAAACAGAGGCAAAAACCGGTTTACAAAATAGGCCATACCAAAATTTTCATAAAATCTCCTTTTTTTAGTGAAAAATTACATATTTTTGCGTTTTTTCGGCTGGACAAAGGCATTTGACTGGTGTAGGGTGGCCGACAACCCCAAAGAACCGGAACATGGTTCGTGGGGAAATCGAAAAGCGGAGAGACCATGGAGCGTTATATCCTTTCGGCCCTTGTCCAGAATCACGCGGGTGTATTGAGCCGCGTCTCTGGCTTGTTCAGCCGCAGAGGGTACAACATCGATAGCCTCACGGTGGGCGAGACCGTCGATCCGGGCATCTCTCGCATGACCATCGTCGTGCGAGGGGATGAAGCCATCCTCGAACAGATCCAGAAGCAACTCGAGAAACTCATCGAGGTAGCCTCGGTCAAAAGGCTCGACCCCAACCTCTCCGTCCTGCGCGAAATCGCCCTCATCAAGGTGGCGGCTTCGCCCGAATCCCGTCCCGACATCATCCAAATCGCCAATATATTCCGTGCGCGCATCATCGATGTGGCGGCCGAAAGTCTGATCGTCGAAACAACCGGCGCCCAGAACAAGGTCGACGGCCTCATTGAACTCCTCAAGCCCTTCGGCATCCTGGAGTTGGCCCGCACCGGACTCTCCGCCCTAGAACGCGGTTCCCTTATCCTCTCCCTTATTTAGCCGCCTTCGTACCCCAACTGTACGAAGGCGGCATCCACTCATCAAATAACCGACGGTCCAAGAAGGATTGCCGGTGGAGGTATAATTATATGGCAACGATGTACTATGAGAAAGATTGTGACCCCAAGGCTTTGGAAGGAAAGACAATCGCCATCATCGGCTATGGGAGCCAGGGCCACGCCCACGCGCAGAACCTTCGGGATTCCGGCCACAAGGTGATCATAGGTCTCTATGAGGGCTCCAAGAGCTGGGCCGTGGCTGAAGCCGACGGTTTCAAGGTCATGGTGGCGGCCGCAGCCGCCGCTGCGGCGGATTTCGTCATGATCCTGATCAACGACGAAAAACAAGCCAAGCTTTACGCCGAGAGCATCGCCCCCGCGCTGAAGGCGGGAAAGACTCTGGCTTTTGCCCACGGCTTCAACATCCACTTCAAGCAAATCCTTCCCCCCAAGGACGTCAATGTGGTCATGATCGCGCCCAAGGGGCCTGGCCATACGGTGCGCAGCCAATTCCTCGAGGGAAAGGGTGTGCCCAACCTTGTGGCGGTGTATAACGACGCCACCGGCGACGCGAAAAAGCAGGCTCTGGCCTACGCCGCGGGCATCGGCGGAGCCCGCGCGGGCATCCTCGAAACGACCTTTCAGGAGGAAACCGAAACCGACCTCTTTGGCGAGCAGTGCGTCCTCTGCGGAGGTGTCTCGGCCCTCATGAAAGCGGGATTCGAAACCCTCGTCGAGGCCGGCTACCAGCCCGAGAGCGCTTACTTCGAATGCGTGCACGAGATGAAGCTGATCATCGACCTCGTCGTGCAGAAGGGGCTCTCCTTCATGCGCTATTCGATCTCCGACACCGCCGAGTACGGCGATTACACCGTCGGGCCGCGCATCATCACGGACGAAACCAAGAAGGAAATGAAGAAAGTGCTCACGGAGATCCAGAACGGCACCTTCGCACGCAACTGGATACTGGAAAACCAGGCGAACCGCCCCTACTTCAATCGCATGCGCGCGATCGAAGGGGAGCATCAGGTCAACAAAGTAGGCGCCGAGCTGCGCGAGATGATGAGTTGGCAAAAACCATCCCAGCGATGAGCTAGGGATAAGGAGTCGGTATGTCGCGGCAGATAAAGATTTTCGACACAACGCTGAGAGATGGCGAGCAGGCCCCCGGATGCAGCATGAACCTCATGGAAAAAGTCGATGTCGCGCGCCAGCTGGCGCGCCTGGGCGTCGATGTCATCGAAGCGGGCTTCGCGATCGCGAGCCCGGGCGACTTCGCCTCGGTGAGGGAAATCGCCCGCACGGTCAGGGGGCCAGTGATCGCGAGCCTCGCCAGGGCCACCGAAAAGGACATCGACACCGCCTGGGAAGCGTTGAAGGAGGCCGAAAGGCCGAGGATCCACACCTTCATCGCGACATCCCCGGTACACATGGAGTACAAGCTCAAGATGAAGCCGGAGGAAGTGCTGGCCCAGGCCGAGGCGATGGTCCGCCGCGCGCTTCGGCTCTGCCCCGATGTCGAATTCTCGGCGGAGGACGCGTCCCGTACCGATCCTGAATTCCTGTACAGGGTCATCGAGGCGGTCATAGCCGCCGGGGCGACCACCGTCAACATCCCGGATACCGTGGGCTACTCGGCTCCCGAGGAATTCGCCGCGCTGATCCGCGGCGTAAGGGACAACGTCCCCAACATCGACAAGGCGATAATCTCGGTCCATTGCCACAACGACCTCGGCCTCGCCGTGGCCAATTCCCTCGCGGCGCTGGCGGCGGGCGCCGGGCAGATAGAATGCACCATCAACGGACTCGGGGAACGGGCGGGCAACGCGGCGCTCGAGGAAATAGTGATGGGACTCAGGACCCGCCCGGACCTCTTCGGCGTCACCTGCGGCATAGACACGACGCAGATCTACAACACGAGCAGGCTCGTCTCGGCGGTCACCGGCGTCCAGGTCCAGCCCAACAAGGCCATCGTGGGCGACAACGCCTTCGCCCATGAGGCCGGGATACATCAGCACGGCATGCTCGCCAATCGGGCTACCTACGAGATCATGACGCCCGAGTCGATAGGTCTTTCCAAGAACTCCATGGTTCTCGGCAAGCATTCGGGCAAGCACGCTTTCGAGGACAGGGTCAAGGAACTGGGCTTCGACGTTGAGCCGGGGCTCATCGCCGGCATCTTCGAGGAATTCAAGGCGCTGGCCGATCGGAAAAAGACGGTGAGCGACAGGGACATCGAGGCCCTGGTCAGGGGAAAGACAATCCAGATTCCCGAAGCTTACAGGCTGAATCGCTTCGTCATCAACTCGGGTTCCAGCATTACGGCGACGAGCACCATCCGCCTCGCGCTCGCGAACGACGGCTTCGTCGAGCAGGTGGCCGTGGGCGACGGCCCCATAGACGCTTCCTTCAAGGCTATCGACAAGATCGTGGGCAAGGCGTTTTCCCTCGAGTCCTTTTCCCTCGACGCGGTCACGGGCGGCAAAGACGCCCAGGGCGAGGCGAGGGTGAGGATTCTCCACAAGGGCAAGGGCTACAACGGCCGCGGTCTTTCCACCGACATCATCGAGGCGAGTATCAAAGCCTATGTGACGGCGGTCAACGCCATGGTCCACGAAACGGAGGTGGCCAATGGCCCGAGCAACGATACTTGATTCGACACTCCGCGACGGCGCCCAGGGGGAGGGCATCAGCTTTTCCGTTCAGGACAAGCTGAACATCGTGCGGCTCCTGGATTCACTGGGCGTCGACTACGTGGAGGCGGGCAACCCCGGCTCCAACCCCAAGGATATGGAGTTCTTCAGGGAAGCGTCTCATCTCTCCCTCGGGAGGGCGAAGCTCGCTGCCTTTGGGCCGACCCGCCGCGTGGGCATCGATGCCTCCCGGGACGAAGGCTTGAAGAGCCTCCTCGGCGTGGGAACGGAAACCGTCGTCATCTTCGGCAAGAGCTGGGATTTTCACGTGAGCCACGTGCTCAGGGCGAGCCCCGACGAGAATCTCGCCATGATAGCCGAATCCTGCGCCCACGCCGCGACCGCTGGACGCCAGGTGATCTATGACGCCGAACATTTTTTCGACGGCTACGCATCGAATCCTGACTACGCGATGCGCACGCTGGACGCGGCGATAGAGGGAGGAGCGGGCTGCGTCGTTCTCTGCGACACCAACGGCGGCAGCCTGCCTGGAAGGGTGGGCGAGCTCACCGCGATCGTCGAGCGCCACTTTAGCCCCGGCGCGACCGTGGGCATCCACGCGCACAACGATTCGGGGCTCGCGGTCGCGAACTCCCTGGCCGCCGTCGCCGCGGGCGCGCGCCATGTTCAAGGCTGTCTGGTCGGTTTCGGGGAACGTTGCGGGAACGCGAATCTGTCGACGATCATCGCTGATCTCAAGCTCAAGATGGGCGTCGATTGTCTCCTGCCCGACTCCCTTTCCCGACTTTCCCTCACCGCGCGCAGCGTGGCAGAGATCGCCAACCTAGTCTTCGATGAGAGCATGCCCTTCGTGGGACACCACGCCTTCGCCCACAAAGCGGGGATGCATGTCGACGCCGTCGTGAAGAATCCTCGTTCCTTCGAACATGTGGATCCTTCGGTCGTGGGCAACGAACGCCGAATCCTCGCCTCCGAAGTGGGAGGGCGCTCGGCCATCCTCGATAGGGTGAGGCGCGTCTACCCCGAGGCCACCAAGGATTCACCTCTGGTGGTTGAAGTCCTCTCCAAGCTCAAGGAGATGGAGCGTTTCGGCTATCAGTTCGAGGGAGCCGACGCGAGCCTCGATCTTCTCATGATGAAGTCGGCAGGCACCTACAAGCCTTTCTTCCGCCTGAGCAAATACAGAACCATAGGCGAGCAGCCCTCTGGCGACGCTGCGCGCTGCGCGCAGGCAACGGTGAAGATCGATGTCGGGGGAGTGGAGGAAGTGAGCGTGGCCGAAGGCGACGGACCTGTCCACGCCCTCGACCAGGCCTTGCGCAAGGCTCTGGAACGCTTCTACCCGAGTCTGTCGGGCATGCGCCTCACCGATTACAAGGTGCGCGTCCTGGACAGCGCGAGCGCGGCGGCCGCCACGGTGCGCGTCTTCATCGAAAGCTCCGACACCGTGGATTCCTGGACGACCGTCGGCGTCTCGACGGACATCATCGAGGCGAGCTGGATCGCCCTCGTCGATTCGATCGAATTCAAGCTCATCAGGGATATGGAAAAAAGCCACGAGGCATCCGATGGGAAGGAGAAAAATCACAATGTTGCATAAAATAGCGGTTATCCCCGGGGACGGAATCGGCCCCGACGTCGTTGCGGAAGCGTTGGGCGCTCTTGTAGCGATGGGCGATCGATGCGGACACAGGTTCGAGTTTACGCAGCTGCTCATGGGCGGGGCGGCGATAGACGCGACCGGAGAACCCCTCCCCCCCGAAACTCTCTTCACGTGCAAGCGAAGCGACGCGGTTCTCCTTGGGGCCGTTGGCGGTCCGAAATGGGACAAGCTGCCGGGCAAGAAAAGGCCTGAAGCCGCCCTCCTCGGCCTCAGGGCTGGGCTCGGTGTCTACGCCAACCTGAGACCTGCCGTCATGTTTCCCCAGCTCGCCTCGGCCTGTCCCCTTAAAGCGGACATCGCGGGCGCCGGCCTGGACATCCTCATCGTGAGGGAACTCACCGGAGGCATCTACTTCGGGGATCGCGGAAGGAGTCCCGACGGCGAGTCGGCCTGGGACACCGAGCGCTACTCGCGCGCGGAGATAGAGCGCCTCGTCCATGTGGCCTTCGACGCGGCCAAGGGTCGGCGCCGGAAGCTTTGCGTGGTGGACAAGGCCAACATACTCGAGTCCAGCCGCCTCTGGAGAGAGACCGTGGAAGCCATGGCTCCCCACTGGCCCAATGTCGAACTGAGTTTCATGTACGTCGACAACTGCGCCATGCAGCTCATAAGAAACCCGCGGCAGTTCGATGTCATCGCCACGAGCAATATGTTCGGGGACATCCTTTCGGACGAGGCGAGCATGCTCACCGGCTCTATCGGGATGCTAGCCAGCGCGAGCGTCGGCTACGCGGGCCCGGGGCTCTACGAACCCATCCATGGCTCGGCCCCCGATATCGCCGGGATGGACAAGGCCAACCCCTTGGCCACGATACTCTCCGCGGCTCTTCTTCTCCGCCACTCGCTCGGCCTCGAGGCAGAGGCGAAGATAATCGAGTCGGCCGTCTCCTCCGTTCTGGACGCGGGGTACCGCTGCGCGGACATCGCTTCCGGCGCCTCAGGAGAGCGGGTCGTGGGAACAAGGGAGATGGGAGAGGCGGTCAGCGCGGCGATTAGGCAAATGGCGACGTGAAATTGGAGCGATGGAGCATATAATGCAGATGACCGGTTCAAGAATCATCATAGAATGTCTCGTCGAGCGGGGCGTGGACGTCGTCTTCGGCTATCCTGGCGGCACCGTTCTCAACATCTACGACGAGTTGTACAGAAACGCCGACAGAATCAGGCACATCCTGACGGCGCACGAACAGGGTGCTTCCCACGCGGCGGACGGCTACGCCCGCTCGACCGGCAAACCCGGCGTCGTGATCGCCACGAGCGGACCAGGCGCTACCAACCTCGTCACAGGCATCGCGACGGCTTACATGGATTCCGTCCCTCTCGTAGCGATCACGGGAAATGTCCCGCTTTCGCTTCTTGGAAAGGATAGTTTTCAGGAAGTGGATATCGCGGGCGTCACGATGCCCATCACGAAGCACAACTTCATCGTGAAGGATGTGCGCGAGTTGGCCGACACGATAAGACTAGCCTTTGAGATCGCGACAACGGGAAGGCCGGGTCCAGTCCTCGTCGATATCACCAAGGACGTGACCGCGGCTTGGACCGAATGGGTCTCGGCCGAAGGAAGCGCGGCCTCGCGGGCGAAAACCGCCCCAAACCATCGCTTCACGGTCAAGTCGAACCGTTCCGTGACGGCATCGGAACTCGACGACGCCGCCGCCCTCATCGCGGCCGCCGAAAAACCCTTCATCTACGCGGGCGGCGGCGTCATCATAGCCGACGCGGCCAGCCAGCTTCGCGAATTCGCCGAGCGACTCAACGCTCCCTGCGCGCTCAGCCTCATGGGCCACGGCGCCATGCCCGCCGACCACCCCCTCTTCACGGGCATGATAGGGATGCACGGTACCAAGGCCTCCAACATGGCCGCCGGCGCGGCCGACCTCCTCATCGCGGTGGGCGCCCGTTTCTCCGACCGCGTCGTGAGCAAAATCTCGGTATTCGCGAAGAAGGCGAAGATTCTCCACATCGACATCGACCCGGCGGAGATCAACAAGAACGTGAAGAGCTATACCTCCCTCGTGGGCGATGTCAAGGAAATCCTGACCGATCTCAACGCCCGCATCGCGCCGAAAACGATGTCGGCATGGAACGGCGACATCGCGGCGTGGAAACGGGAACGCCCATCCTCGCACGAGACGAAGAAGGCGCTCCACCCTCGCTTCATTCTCGAAACCATCCACGAAAAGGTGGGCGACGAAGCCTTCATCACCACAGAGGTCGGCCAGCATCAGATGTGGACCGCCCAGTTCTATCCCTTCTCGAAACCGCGGACCTTCATAACCTCGGGAGGTCTAGGCACAATGGGTTTCGGCACGGGAGCGGCCATGGGCGTCCAGATAGCCCATCCCGAGGCGCAGGTGGTCCATATAGCCGGGGATGGTTCTTTCCGGATGAATTGCGCCGAATTGGCGACCATCGTCAACTACAACCTGCCCATACTCATCATCGTGTTCAACAACGGGACCCTGGGCATGGTGAGGCAATGGCAGACGATGTTCTATGACAAACGTTACTGCCAGACGACTCTCGACAGACCGCCCGACTTCGTGAAGCTGGCGGACGCCTATGGTTTGCCCAGCTACAGAGCCCGCGAGCCCGAAGAGTTCCGTGCCTGCCTGGACGCCGCGCTCTCCCACAGGGGGCCCGCGCTCATTGAGTGCGTGCTGGATATCGACGAGAAGGTTCTGCCGATGGTGCCGGCCGGCAAGCCGATCGACGAGCTCATACTCGAACCAGGAGAAAATTGAGGAACATGTAGAGGAGCGTGCCTCCCAGGATGCTGAGGAGGGCGTTCCGTTTCCAGAGATGGAGAGCGACGACGGCCGCGCCCGCGACGGCCGAAGCGGCTCCAGCGGTGGGGGCCGCCCAGTCGATCGAAGTGTAGGAAGACAGAGCCAGGACGGTCATGGCGATCGCGGGCATATAGACTTCGACGAAGGAGAGAAAGGCGGGAGGTTTTCTGCCCGCGAAGAAGAGGAAGGGCAGGGCGCGGCAGAACACGATGATCAACGTCATCGCCGCGGCGGCGATGAGGGCTTCAGCGACGCTCAGCATCGGATGCTCCCTTGCGGTCGCCCGCCACCAGGATTATCGTCGCCATGAGCAGCCCGACGATGATGGTTCCCCTGTCCCCGACGAGGAACTTCGCCGCGATGGTGGAGAGGCCAGCCACCAGGAAGGGCAGGGCTTTCCTCAGCTTGAGCGCCTGCTCCACGGCCAGGACGATGAACATCGCGGTCAGGGCGAAATTGAGCCCTTCGATCTTGTAGGGAATGAGGGCGCCCGCCAGGGCGCCGATGGCTGTGCCCAGCACCCAATAGAGCTGGTTGAAGCCCGAAACCATGAGAAGGAAGCCGCCGTCGGCCCTGTCCTCTTCGCTTGCCGAACTCAGGAGGGCGTAGGTTTCGTCGGTGAGGGCGAAGACGAGGTAGGGGCGCACGCGCGGATGCGCACCGAAGGTTTTGATGAGGGAAAGCCCGTAGGCCGCGTGCCGAAGGTTGACGATGAGGGTGACGAGGGCGATTTCCGCCAGGGAGGCGCCCGCCGCGAAAAGGCCGATGCCGATGTATTGCGCCGCGCCGGCGTAGACGAAGACGCTCATGAGCAGGGCGAACCACCAGGGATATCCGGAATTAACCGCGAGCAGGCCGAAGCCGAAACCGATGGTCACATAGCCGAGAAGGACGGGTATGCTCGCCTTGAAGGCGTGGATGGCCGAACTGCTTTTGCCGTCTGAAATTGTCATTGCGAGAAGAATATGGATGATATGGAGTTAGGTCAATCGGGAGCCGCCTCCTCGGCCTTGTAAAATCGACCTCTTTCCAGCATACTGAATCCATGGGAACTCAAATGAGGGGCATCGCGCTTTGCGCCGTCGGCCTCGAAAAAATCGCCGCGCAGGAAATCACTCGACTCGGTCTTTCCGTCCTCGAACGAAGGCCGGGCAGAATCTACTTTAAATTGGATGAGATCACCCTGGCCAGGGATCTGGCCACGGCCAATATAGGCCTTCGAACGGTCGAAAGGGTGCTGCTTGAGCTCGGACGCTTCAACGCGGGGGATTTCGACGCCTTTTTCGAGGGCATACGGGCTCTTCCCTGGGAACTCTGCTGCTTCAAGGATTCGAAACTCCACATCGAGAGAGTGCGATCGCACGCGTCCAAGCTGGCGGCGCAGACGAGCCTCCAGTCCATGACGCAGAAAGCCGCTTATTCCCGGCTCATGGAAATCTACAAGATGAGCCAGATGCCCGAAACGGGCAATATCGTCGGCGCGCGCGTCTATCTGGACAACGACGAGTGCTCGGTCGGCATCGACACCTCGGGCGATCCCCTGCACAAGAGAGGATACCGAAAGCGTGTCGTCTTGGCGCCGCTCAAGGAGACGATCGCCGCTTCCCTCCTTTTCTTCTCCGGATGGAACAGGAAATACGCTCTTCTCGACCCCTTCTGCGGATCTGGCACCATAGCCATCGAGGCGGCCCTCTACGCCCTCGATTTCGCGCCCGGCCTCATGCGCCGCTTCTCCTTCGAGCTGATGCCCGGCGTTTCGCCCAAGGTCGTCGATGAGGTGAGGTCGGAATTCGAGGCGAAGATCCGAAACGATGTCGAGGTGGATATCAGGGCATCGGACACCGATCCGGACGCGCTGAACGCCGCGCGCGGAAACGCCGACGACGCGGGCGTGCTGGATTGGATCACCTTCGAGCAGAGAAAGGCCGAGGACGCGGCGCCCTTCGCCCCCAAGGGGCATCTCTTGGCCAACCCGCCCTACGGCAACAGGCTGGGAACCCAGGAAGAAGCCAAGGAGCTCTACGAAAGACTGGCCGAGATGAGGGACAGGTTCTCCACGGGCAACTGGGCGATGGGCTTCATAACCGACAAGGACGATTTCGGCGACGTGTTCGGAATGCTTCCGGACGCCTCCCACCATATCGTGAACGGAGCGGAGGAACAGTGGTTTCATTGGTTCCCGGCCAAGGGCTGAACCCGATCGGGAGCGCTGAGGCATGAACGAAAAGTCGGAGAGCTACCCGCTCTGCAACCTGGACAATGGCGCCTTCGCGCCCGAGGCGGCCCTCTTCGTCGTTTTCGGCGCCACCGGGGATCTCGCCCACAGGAAGATATTCCCCGCTCTTTTCGACCTCTTCGCGGGCGACATCCTGCCCCGCGATCTCATCATCGTCGGTTTCGCGCGCAAGCCGCTGGACGACGCGTCATATCGCGAGGACCTTAAGCGAAGCTGCGTGAAATACGCGAGACGCGGAAAGTTTTCCGACAGGCAGTGGGAATCCTTTTCAAACAGGATCTTCTATCTCGCCTCCGATCTGGACGCCCCCGCGGGCTATAGTCTTCTCGCCGACATCATCGCCGGCCGCGACGCCGGTTTCAAGGCCAGGGCAAAGGGTCGAAGCTGTCCCGCCAACGCGCTGTTCTACCTCGCCGTCGGCCCGGAGCATTTCGGCACCATCGCCGGAAGGCTGAGCGAGGCCGGCTTGGGTTCAGCGGGATCGGGCGCGGCCGGCGGCGACGCGGGCTGGGAAGGCCGGAAGGGCTGGCGCCGGCTCGTCGTGGAAAAACCCTACGGGCGGGACGGGAAAAGCGCCCTGGCACTGACAGCGGCTCTCCACAACGGCTTCGCCGAAAAAGACATCTACCGGATAGACCATTACCTCGGCAAGGAAACGGTGCAGAACCTTCTCTATCTCAGGTTCGCGAACTCGGTTTTCGAGCCGGTCTGGAACAGGAACCACATCGAGTCGATCGATATTTCCGTATTCGAGACGGAGGGCATCGGGGAGAGGGGCGGATACTACGATTCCGCGGGCGCCGCGCGCGACATGCTCCAGAATCACCTTATCCAGCTCATGTGCCTGACGACGATGGAGCCGCCGGCGAGTCTCGACCCGGAGAGCATCCGCGACGAGAAGGTGAAGGTCCTGCAGTCGGTTTCGCGCCTTCTGCCGCGGGATATCCTTTCGCGGTCGAGGCGGGGTCAGTACGTCGCGGGAAGGGATTCCGAAGGCGGACAGGTTCGCGCCTACAGGGATGAGTCCAGGGTGCGGCCCGATTCGACCACGGAGACTTTCGTCTCTCTGCGGGTCGAGCTGGACAACTGGCGCTTTTCCGGCGTTCCGATCAGGCTGTCGACCGGCAAGGCTTTCGCGTCGAAATTCAGCCAGATCGTCATCCATTTCAGGCGGCCGCCCGTCGCGCTTTTCGCCGCCCAATGCGGCGACACGCTCATGCATAACACGCTCACCATCAGGATACAGCCCGACGAGGGTGTCTGGCTGAGGTTCAACGCCAAGGTGCCGGGCATTCCCGCCATCAAGGCGAGCGAGCTCCGCTTTTCGTACAGGGAAGTGGCCGACTATCTGCCCGAGGCCTACGAGCGGCTTATCGCCGACGCCCTCGCCGGGGATTCCACGCTCTTTATCCGCGCCGACGAATCCGAGCATGCCTGGCGCATTGTCGACGCGCTGGAGGCGGCATGGGCATCGATGGATGCCCATGCCGCGCCGGAGCAGGGTGGCTTGCTTCTGTATCCCGCCGGTTCGGCGGTTCCGGAGTTCCCCGCTTGAAGTTCGCCCTTTGCCGATTCGAGGACGAGGGTGCCTGGATAGGCCGGATTGTCCTGGATTTTGCAGGCGCCGTAGAGGCGGCCGCAGGCCGCCGGCAGGCTGTATTCCACGCGAGTCTGGCCGGAGGGAACACTCCGGAGCCCGCGTACAGGGCGCTTGCCGCCGCCCCCTCCCTCGCCGCCCTGAGCGGCAAAATCCGTATCCATCTCTGGGTCGGCGACGAAAGGGAAGTACCGGCCGATAGCCCTTCGCGCAACGGAAAGATGATAGCCTCGGTTTTCGGGGAGGGGGCGGCCCCGGCGCCGCGCGCCGCTGGAGCGCCATCTGTCGCGTCCTGGAAACATCCTCCCGTCGTCCATCTCTGGCCCGAGGGCGACCGGGAAAAAGCATGCGTGGCCTATACCGAAGAAATCGAGAAAGCCATCGGCGCAAGGCCGGCCTTCGACCTCTCCGTTCTCGGGATGGGCGCCGATGGCCATACCGCCGGTCTCTTTTCCCTGGCCGATACGATGGCCGAATCCCTTACGGTCACCACCGAAGCCCCTTCCCATCCCGTATCGCGGATGACGATGAGCGCCGCTCTCCTCAAGCGGTCGCGGCACACCATGGTTCTCGTTCGCGGACGCGAAAAAAAGGCGATGTTGGACAAAGTCCTGAAAGATGACCGCTTCCCCCTGAATATGGCGGCCGGATCCCCCGCCACGATCTATTATCTCGAAGCCTGAACGAAACGGAGACCACCATGAATCCAGGATCGACAGCCAGAAGACTCCTTCCTGCCTTTTTCCTTTTGATACTGGTTCCCGCGACGTCGCATTCCCAGGAAAATCCCCAGCCTCAGACGTTGACCTTTTCCAACTACAAATGGATGGTTCGCCAGACCACGCAGCCCGAGGGCCCGATGGACAACTACTTCGGAGGCCGCGATCTTTCCGTTTTCCTGAACGACGATGGATCGCTGACCTTGAAAATATCGCCTGAGGAAGGCGTCTGGCACGCGGGCGAGGTGACCTCGCAGAAGTTCATGGGTTATGGCACCTATGTTTTCAAGATCAGGACCCCTCCAGCCGACCTGGATCCGAATGTCGTGCTCGGACTTTTCACCTATTCGAGGGCGAGCGCCTACAGCCATCGGGAAATCGACATCGAATTCTCAGCCTGGGGGCAGAGCGGAGAACCCGTACTGGGGCAGTACGTGATCCAGCCCTACGCCAATCCCGGCCATATGATGACCTTCGATATTTCGAAAATTGACGGTCCTGCGACCTATTCGTTTACCTGGCTCGAAGGAAGAATAGATTTCGTTTCCTGGGAGGGCTACGGATCGCGGCCGGAGGACGGCTCCCCCTCCATCATCTCTTCCTGGGGCTTCTCCGACCCCAAGGCGGTCCCCAAGCCCTCGAGCCAGGTCCATATCAACCTCTACCTCGCCCACGGCGACGTTCCGCCCTCCGGCCGCGGCTCTCTTGCCGTCACCATAGACTCCTTCGAATTCATTCCGGCAAAAAAATAGGAGCCGCCCACGATCCTCTCGTGAACGGCTCCCGTTCTCATCGCGCGCCTCATGGCGCCCGGCACTGGGCAATGCCGCCACTAGGCGCCTCGCCCTAAACCATGTCGCTTTCCAGCGACGCCTCTATCAATTCTCCGCTATGAGCAGGGATTTCGTGTCTAGCTTCAGGCTCAGGTCCCTGGGATTCAGCCTCTCGTGATCCTTGACGACCTTGAAGTGGATGTAATCGTGCATGGGTTCCAGGACGATGAGGACTGAAATCAGGGGCAACAGCTCCCTGAGCAGGATAGGCACATTGTTCTTGTCGAAGAGGGGATCCGCGCCCGACAGGGTGCAGGAGTACCAGACTTCGAGGCCCATCTCCGCTATGAACTTCTTGACCTTTTCGAAACGCTCGACCGTTCCGCGCGAGAAATCGAAGCCGTCGACGATGACCGTCTTCGCGTCGAAGCCGCCATCCACGATCATCGCCTTGAGGGAGCGGGTGATCTGGTCGACCGATACGCCTTCCTGGGTAAAGTTCATGATGACGCGGTTGCGCACCAGTTGGTCTTTCAGGTTGCCGATGTCTTCCAAATTCTTGCGCTTGGCGATTTCATCGAAAATATTCTCGTACCAGGAAATAACATAACTCGTGTGCGCATTGAAGGAGACATGGATGACCTTTTCTCCCTGGATGAGCTTATCGAGCGCCATCTGGACGAGAACGGAGGTCTTGCCTATGCCCTTTCTGCTGGAGACTATTCCAATATTGCCGGCCCCAAGGCCGCCTTCGATCGCTTGCTCCAGTATGCGCACGCTGCTTTTCGAGATGAATTCTTCCTTCAGCATGTGGTCTCCTTTCGACGATTGCGGGGTAATCCCCTGGCATTCGCGCTGGTGTTGGTGCACCGGGGTGCATGCTCAACCCTTAGTATACCCGCATTTCCGGCGGGCGGGCAAAAGATAAATTCAAAAATATTATTTTTGATGTTCTTTCTTCCTCTTCTCGAGGTAGTCTTCCCTGAGCTTTTCCGAGATGGAAGTGGGAACCTTTCCGTACTTCTCGAATTCCATGGTGAACTCGGCCTTGCCCTGTGTGAGCGACCTTATGACCGTGGAATAGCCGAACATCTCGGCGAGGGGAACCTCCGCCTCGACGCGGCAGAACAATCCGTCCTCGGTGCTTGCGGTGATGATGCCGCGCCTCTGGTTCAGCGAAGCGAAAATGTTGCCCTGGAATTCGTTCGGGCCCTCGACGCTCACCTTCATGATGGGCTCGAGGATGGCGGGCTTGGCCTTTTCATATGCTTCCCTGAAAGCGCCTATGGCCGCAAGCTGGAAGGCGATATCGGAGGAGTCTACGGCATGGCTCTGGCCGTCGTTGACGAGACAGCGCACGTTGACAATGGGGAAGCCGATGAGACTGCCCTTCAGCGTCGCGGCCTTGAAGCCCTTGTCGCAGGAGGGGATGAACTCGAGGGGAATCGCCCCGCCCTTCACCTGGTTGACGAATTCGTAGTTCTGCTCGGTGATGGGTTCGATGTAGCCCGCGACGCGGCCGTACTGGCCGGAGCCGCCCGTCTGCTTTTTGTGGGTATAGTTGAAATCTGCCCGCTGCGTGATGGCTTCGCGGTAGGCGACTTGCGGCCTGCCGATCTCCACCTCGCACTTATATTCGCGGCGCATGCGCTCCACATAGACTTCGAGATGGAGTTCGCCCATTCCCTTGATGATGGTCTGGTTGGACTCGGGATCGACGAAGGTCTGGAAGGTCGGGTCTTCCTTTGTGAAGCGGTTGAGCGCCTTGCCCATCTGGTCCGAGGATTTCTTGTCCTTGGGCTCGATGGCCAGGGAGATGACCGGTTCGGGAATATACATCGAGGACATGGCGTAGTTGAGATCCGGATGGCAGAAGGTGTCGCCGGAAGCGCACTCGACGCCGAAGAGGGCGACGATGTCGCCGCAATAGCCTTCGGTGATGTCTTCCATGGAGTTGGCGTGCATGCGGACGAGCCTTCCTACCTTAAAGCGCTTGCGCGACCTGGTGTTGTAGAGTTCATCGCCCTTCTTGAGTTCGCCTTGATAGATGCGCACATAGGTGAGCTGACCGTACTGTCCGTCTTCGAGCTTGAAGCCGAGAGCCACGGGTTTCTGGTCTGGGTCGGAGATGAGTTCGACTTCTTTCTCGCCGTTGTCGAGGTCGAGCGCGACGTTGCGGACTTCGGTGGGATCGGGGAGGTAGCTGACGACGGCGTCGAGAAGCAGCTGGACGCCCTTGTTCTTGTAAGCGGAGCCGACGAAGACGGGGACGAATTTCTCGGCGATGACACCCGTGCGGATGGCCGCCATGAGCATCTCGTTCGTGTATTCGCCGTCGAGAAAAGCCTCCGCGAGTTCGTCGGAGAACATGGAAGCCGCTTCGGCGAGTTCCTCGCGGTAGCGCTCGGCGTCGGCCTGGAGATGGGCGGGAATGTCGGCGTAGCGAATATCCTCGCCGCTGGGGCCGTCAAAATACACGGCGCGCATCGTTACGAGGTCTATGACGCCTTCCAGCTTGTCCTCAAGCCCGATGGGGATCGTGACGAAGGCCGGATTGAGACCAAGCTTTTCCTGGAGCTGCGCCTTGACCTTGAAGGGGTTGGCGCCGGTGCGGTCGCACTTGTTGACGAAGGCGAGCCGGGGAACATGATAGCGTTTGAGCTGGCGGTCCACTGTGATGGACTGTGACTGTACGCCCGCTACCGCGCAGAGCACGAGTATGGCTCCGTCGAGGACGCGCAAGCTGCGTTCGACCTCGATGGTGAAATCAACGTGTCCGGGCGTGTCGATGAGGTTGATATCGTAGCCCTTCCACTGAACATTAGTGGCGGCCGATTGGATCGTTATGCCTCGTTCGCGTTCGAGGTCCATGGAATCCATGGTGGCGCCGGCGCCATCCTTGCCCCTTACTTCGTGTATGGCATAGATCTTCTGGCAGTAGAAGAGAATACGCTCGGACAAGGTTGTCTTGCCCGAGTCGATATGCGCGGAAATTCCGATGTTTCGCATCTTGTGAATGTCATTGGACATCTTGAGCCTTCACCTCATTGCAATAGAATGGCGGGCGCCACAAAGCGCCGTTCGCGTTTCGAAGCGGTACCTGGCAGCATTGTTGATAACGATGCGGGAGATTGTAGAAAAAACTGCGGTTTGTTCCCATTTATTAGAAAATCAGCTACCTGCTTACAGTATAGTGGAGAAGGCACATTTTTTCAATACCCGCGCGCGACATTACGAACCCCGGGCAAAAATGGCCAGCTCGCGGGTTTTATTCCCCGCGCTTTTTCCCTTCAGATATATTCGATTTCCCATTCGACAGGAGCGCTATCCCTGAGCATGGCGCTCACGCCGCAGTATTTATCCTGAGAGAGTTCGCAGGCTTTCCTCACGTTGTCGGGGTTGAGGTTGTCGTTTTTCTTGAATTGGTAGGTCAGTTTGACGCGCGTGTACTTTCTCGGATGTTCTTCCCTGCCGTCGGCTTCCACCCTCATCTCGAACCATGTGCAGGGCTCTCGCATCTTTTTGAGGATCGAGACGACATCCATGCCCGAGCATCCTGAAAGCGCGGCGAGAAGGAGGGGTTTTGGCCTGGCGCCGCTATCCTGTCCGCCATCGGTCGCCGCCGAGTCCATGAGCACTTTGTGGCCATTCACGTCGGCCTCAAATGCCATTCCGCCATTCCATGTTGTCCTTACTTCGCTTTTCACCGGATGCCTCCCCGCGCACGCCGCGCCAGCCAAATATTCTCGCTAAAGAATAACAAAGATTCGCGCCGCAGCCAATGGATGTCCCCGATTCGCCTTGTTTTCGCGCCTTGGTCCGGAAAAGCTGTCGCCCTGAACCCATAAAAAAAGAGCAGACAACGCTTTGTCTGCTCCAAGGAGGCCTATGATCGGCTGACGCTTAATTTGCGGAAACGGAGAACATGAGCTGGTCCGAGTAGAAACCGCTCGACGCGGTCTGGGGAACGTTATTGATGACCAGGGCGACTCTGAGCGATGAACCCTCCATCGTGGTGGACATTCCGGGGCCGGCGAAGGAGAAAGTGCCGCCCCGAGCGGAGGTGGTCGTGTTCCCGAGGCAGACCTGGTAGGGAATGGCCGCGCTATCGGCGCCGCTGGGGTCGCGGAGCGAACCGCCGTTGGCTGAGTACACGTTGACCGAGTAAGAAGACCGCAGGTTGGAGAAAAGCCGCGCGTTGCCCAGGTCGATGGTTGAGCCTGACTTTATCTCGAACCTTGAACCTTCGGATCTGGCGGATCGAATGTTGCCGCTGTAGGTTTCATTGCCGGGGATATAGCCACTGAGTTGGATTGTCGTGTCGGTCGAGAAATCGAGGGAGAGTTTGAGCATGGCGGGGACCACGGCCACAAGCTGGATGGAAACGCTTTTACTGGTGGACGCTTGTTGGGCGTAGGTTCCAGTCAGCGTCGCCAGGGCGAGTGCCGTGAAGACTGCCAGTCTCAAAAATCTTTTCATTCTCTCTCCTCGTCTATCCTATACTTAAATAATATACGAGGAGGGAGTCTGATGTATGGTTTGAGGTTCTGTTTTAAGGCTTGGATCGATGATGGGCCATGAGTTTATTGGATGAATTGCGGGTGTTTTTCTCCAATATCTCCAATCGGCGTAGTTATGGGGGAGGTAATGTAATTTAGACCAAAATCTCTAAAAACTCTAATGGCGGATTCGCGTATCAAAACGAAGGGGGACATAAAAACGGCGCGGATCGAGCCGCGCCGTGAATGTCACTTCGATATGGAGGTCAGCTCCATCTCGAAGACGAGGTAGGCGTCGGCGGGAATGACGCCGCTGATGCCGGAGGAGCCGTAGGCGAGTTCGGGAGGGATTACGACAAGCCGTTTTTCTCCCTTGCGCATGGTGGAAACGACCTTGTCCCAGCCTTCGATAATTTCGCCGGTTCCGACGCGGAACTTGAAGGGGCCACCCGAGAGGGCCGATTGGTCGAAAACCGTTCCATCGAGCAGCATGCCTTTGTAGATCACCGAAACGCTGTCTCCTTTGGCCGGCACTTCGCCAAAACCCTTTCGGACCATTTTCTGGAAAATGCCGTTTTCGTCCTTGACCATGTCGGGCCATTTTGCGGAAATGGTTGCCGCGTCCGATTCCTGTTTCGCCTGGGCCGCCGACCGTAGAGCCGCATAGGAGGCGCTAAGCCTCTCATCCCACGCTTTCTGCGATACATCGAAGGCTTTCGCTCCGGCGCCTACCCGCTCGACGCGCACTTTTTTTATGGCGTCGCCCACGGCGATGGAATTCACGACATCCATCCCTTCCACGACTTTTCCGAACACGGAGTGTTTTCCATCGAGCCACGCGGCGGCGCCGAGGGTGATGAAGAACTGGCTTCCGTTTGTGTTGGGGCCGGCGTTGGCCATGGAGATTATGCCTGGGCCCTCATGCTTGAGTTCGGGGGAGAATTCATCGGGGAACTTGTAGCCCGGGCCTCCCGTGCCGTTGCCGAGAGGGTCGCCGCCCTGGATGACGAAGCCGGGCTCCACTCTATGGAAGACGATGCCGTCGTAAAAAGGTTTCCCCTTGGTCGCGTTGAGCTTGCCTTCGGCGAGACCGACGAAATTGCCGACTGTGAGCGGGGTTTTTTCGTACTCGAGTGAAAGCACGATATCGCCCTTTGTGGTCTCGAGGATGGCGTAGAGCCCGTCGGGCCTGTCCTTGGTCTGGCAGGAAGCCAAGCTTGAAGCGGTGGACAGGAGAGCCAGCGCGACTATCAGTCTGTGGAATCTTTTCATTATTACCTCCGCGATAAAGCAGGGTTACCATATCAGAAAAAGAAGGCCGATGAAAGATCCACAGTATCTCCCGACACGTTTTTGCCAGGCCTTGACTGGGTGATCTTTGCGGGCAATGATGCCAAGACGAAAAGCGAGGGAATTGAATGACCGAAATGGAATACAAGAGACCCACCTGGGATGAATACTTCATGGAAGTCTGCAACGCCATCGCCAAGAGGGCGACCTGCGACAGGGGAAGATCGGGCTGCGTCATCGCCAAGGATAACCAGATACTGGCCACCGGCTATGTCGGCGCCCCCAGCGGCCTGCCTCATTGCGACGAGGTAGGCCATCAGCTCAAGAAACTCATCCATGAGGATGGAACGGTCACGCAGCACTGCGTTCGGACCGTCCACGCCGAGCAGAACGCCATCTGCCAGGCCGCCCGCAGGGGTGTCGCGATACAAGGTGCCACTCTCTATTGCCGCATGACCCCCTGTCGGACCTGCGCCATGATGATCATCAACTGCGGAATTGTCAGGGTCATCTGCGAACGGCGTTACCATGACGGGGCCGAGAGCGAGGAAATGTTCGGGACGGCCGGTATCGCTCTGGAATATGTGTTCGACGAAGTACAGAAGTACAACAACCAATGACCTCAGTCGCGGGAGATCGGCTTGCCTTGAGCGCCGATCTCCTGATTGCATAAAACCTTCGCTTCCCTGTAGAGTAAAAACGTGAGCATCAATGTAGTTTTCATCGGCGAGATCGTTGGCAAGAGCGGCGTCTTCGCCCTCAAGTCCACCTTGTCCGAGATCAAAGCCCGATTTAAGCCCGATTTCATGATAGCCGACGCCGATTCGGCGACCGGCGGCGCCGGCCTCGGCGTTCAGCATGCCGTCTACCTACGCAAGCTGGGCATCGATTGCCTCACGGTTGGCGACTGCGCCTACTACAAGATAGATATGACCGAATTCTATCCGAAGGCTGGCTGGGTGCTGCGCCCGGCGAATTATCCCTACGAGAATCCAGGCAGGGGCTGGAGAATTTTCCAGACCCCGGCCGGAAAGATCGCGGTTCTGTCCCTGCTTGGACAAGCAGGATTTCCACGAGTGCACGCGGAAAATCCCTTTCCCGTCATAGATCACATCCTCGAGAGGATAGGTTCCGACACGAAGGCCATCGTTGTGGATTTTCACGCCTCCACGACGGCGGAAAAGCTCACGCTTTCGAGCTATATCGATGGGCGGGTTTCCGCTATCGTGGGGAGTCACTGCAAGGCGCTCACCGCGGACGCCCGCGTGATGAAAAATGGCACGGCCGCCCTTACCGATTGCGGGCGTACCGGCAGTATATTATCGGTGGGAGGCATGAACCCCGATGCCCGCGTGAAGGAATTCATGACGGCCGTCCGCGTCTGGGAAGGCGATGGGACGCTGGGACTGGAGGTTCAGGGCTGCTTTTTCCGGATAGGCGATTCAGGCATGGCCGAATGCATGGAAAGCTTCCGGATACCCTGCAAGGAGATGATCGATGAGAGAGACGGCGACAGTCAAGAAAATAAACGGTAAGTTAGTCAACGTGGCCATCGCGATGCACGACGGCTGCGCGTCCTGCGTCAACAACAGTTGCAAGAATGGACGCAGCGACCTCCAGAGCTACAATGCCCATGGCATCGATGTGATCGAAGGCGACGAGGTGGAGATCGAGATTTCCGGATCCGAACAGGCCAAAGGCGCTTTCTGGATCCTCGGCCTGCCGCTGGTGGCTCTCTTCGCGGGCTACGGCCTCGGCCGCCTCTTTTTCCCAACAACGACGGAGGCTCCCGCGGTCATATGCGCGGGCGTCTCGTTTGCCGTGACGCTGGCTCTGGGCGCCCTGTTGCAGAAAAGCAGGAAATACGACTCGCTCCCCGTGATCATAAGGAAGTGCGGCGCCTAATTTTCATTCGCGAGCCCGCTGGCCGGCCCCCTGAAAAATGTTTCTATAGCCAAGAATCTGTGTTTGACTCTGCCCCCAATCGGTGGAATAATAAAATTACCAGCGTCGCTGGCGGTTTTTCGACATCACGAGGCATATGGAGATAGGCGGATGAAACGATCATTTTCTTTCTGTCTTGCCGCAGCACTGCTTCTCGCCGCAACAGTCGCGGGCGCGGCACCAAAGTCCGAGGATTACTATCAGGTGTATTCGGGCGAACTCACGACCTTGAATTACCTCGTCACCGCCGGTACGAACGAGCACGAGATGATCGCGAACGTCCTGGATGGCCTCGTTGAATACGACAAGTATGGGGTTCTCGTCCCCTCTCTCGCCACCGATTGGACGAATTCAGCCGACGGCAAGACATGGACCTTTACCCTGCGCAAGGGCGTGAAATGGGTCGACAACAAGGGCAAGGATTACGCCGAAGTCGTCGCCCAGGACTGGGTCGACGCCGCGCGATATCTTTTCGATAAGAAGAACGCTTCCCTCACCGCCAATATCGCTTATACGGTGATCAAGAACGGCAAGGCGTTTTTCGAAGGGAAAGTGACGGATTTCAGCCAGGTCGGCGTCAAGGCTCTCGACAAATATACGCTCCAGTACACGCTCGAGAAGCCGGTTCCCTATTTCCTCAGCATGCTCACCTATGTCTGCTTCCTGCCCGCGAACGGCCAATTCATCGAGAAAGCCGGAACCCGCTTCGGCACCGACAACAAGACTATCCTGTACAATGGCGCGTACATCATCGAAACCTTCGAGCCCCAGGTAGGCCGCACCCTCGTGCGCAATGACAAGTACTGGGACAAGGAGCACGTGTACATCCGCCGCTTGATTTACAAGTACAACAAGGAATCGGGAACCCTCGGTCCCGAGCTTTTCCTCAGAGGCGAAATATCTTCCATCATTTCGATTCCGAGCTCTCTCATCGATTCCTGGATGAAGGACCCGGCCAAGAAAGCCATAATTAGGCCTTTGGTGACCAACTCCTACACCTACTTCTACGCGCTCAACTTCAACGCCACCTTCGACGCGCAGTACGACCCCGACAACTGGAAGGTCGCCGTCAACAACAAGAATTTCAGGAAAGCCCTTTTCCACGCGCTGGACAAGCGCGCGGCCATGCTCACCTCGGAGCCTTACGCGCCGGAACGCAGGCTCCAGAACACGATCACCCCGCGCAACTTCGTCAACGCTTCCGGAAAGGACTATGTCGATATGGCCGATCTGGCCAAGGTCGCGAAAGCCGATTCCTTCAATAAAATCCTGGCCGCCGGGTTCAAGGCCAAGGCTATGGCGGAATTGGCCGGCACGGCGAAATTCCCCGTCAAGATCATGATGCCCTACAACGCCGGCATGTCGGACTGGACGAATCGCGCCCAGGTCGTCGAACAGCAGCTGGAAAATCTTCTCGGCAATGATTTCATCGACGTGATTCCCGTCTCCTTCCCCGCCACGGGCTTCCTCGGCGCCACCCGACGCAAAGGTAACTACGCGATTCTTGAATGCAACTGGGGTCCGGACTATGCCGATCCGGAGACCTACACCGATCCCTTCATCACCGGATCCAACTATAACTGGCCTGAGAAAGCGGTCGGATACGCCCAGGCTAACGGCAAATCGGTCTATGAGAACATGGTGGACGCGGCTAAGGCCGAAGTCGTCAATATCGCGAAGCGCTACGAACTCTTCGCCAAGGCCGAAGCCTATTTCATCGACGAAGCTTTCGTCATACCTTACGCGATCGGCGGCGGCGGTTTCACGGCATCCAAGCTCGAACCCTTCTCCTATCCCTTCGCGCCTTTCGGCACTTCCACCCTGAAATTCAAGGGACAGACTGTCATGCAGAAACCGCTCTCCACCGAGGCCTACAACAAGATGAAGGCCGCATGGGACGCGGAGCGCGAAGAAGCCCTCAAGAAATCCAAATACTGAGCAGCATGGTTTTTACGTCATGATCGAGAGAAGGGCGGGGTGATCCCCGCCCTTCTCCGATTGAAGATCGCGGAGATTCAATGATCCGATATATCCTTAAGCGGTTTTCTCAGTCGCTCGTCACGCTCTTCATCGTCGTGTCGCTCGTATTTCTGCTGATGCGCCTTCTCCCCCTGGAAGGATATTTCGCCGAGGGTTACGACAAGCTTTCCGAAGAGCAGAAGGTCGCCGCCCTCGACCGTATGGGCCTGCTCGATCCCTGGTATGCCCAGCTGGGCAATTTTTACGCAAAACTCTCGCGGGGCGATTTAGGCACTTCCATCATCTACCGTCGGGACGTGCCCGTCACCGAAGTCATCGCCCCCAGAATCCCCTATTCGATGTTTTTCGGAATTTTCGCCACCCTCCTGGCGCTGGTCGCGGGCCTTTCCCTGGGCGTATTCATGGCGAGGAAGAAAGGGCGGACCCTGGACAAGGCGGGCACGGCCTATATCGTGCTGATCAACGCGATGCCTTCGGCCGTCTATCTCCTCTTCATTCAGCTGTACGGCACCAGTCTCTTCAATCTTCCCATTCTTTTCGACAAATACCGCGTAAAAAGCTGGATACTGCCGGCCATTTCATTGTCGTTGGGCGGCATAGCGGGCTACGCGATGTGGATACGGCGCTATATGGTCGACGAACTCAACAAAGATTACATAAAGCTCGCCAGGGCGAAGGGGCTGCCCGAAAAGCTCATCATGGTGCGCCACGTTATGCGAAACGCCTTCGTCCCCATGGCGCAGTATCTGCCCGCCGCGATACTTTCGACTATCGCCGGATCGATCTATATCGAATCGCTTTATTCCATTCCTGGCATGGGCGGACTCCTTGTCGATGTCATTCAACGTCAGGACAACCCCATGGTTCAGGCTCTCGTCCTCATCTTTTCGTCGGTTGGAATTATCGGCCTTTTCCTCGGCGATATTCTCATGGCTATGTTCGATCCGAGGATAAAACTCGTAAAAGGGGAGGGTTCGCGATGAGCGACCCGCTTTTCGAATTCGCCGACTTCGATGAAAACGCCTCGGAACGCATCGGATATTCCGATTACTCGTATTGGCGGTCCACCGTAAAGGTTTTTCTCAAGAACAGGATGGCCTTCATCCTCTTGGTCGTGCTTTTTGTTGTTCTTCTGTTCACCTTCGTCCAGCCACTCATCCCGGGACAGCATTCGCCGACGAAGATCAACATCGATCCCGCCACAAATGTCCAGATGCGCAACCGCCCGCCGGATTCCACCTTCTGGTTCGGGACCAACTCCATAGGCCAGGATCTTTGGGCGCGCATCTGGAGCGGCACGAGAACGAGCCTCCTCATCGGCCTCGTCGTGGGATTCTTCGAGATGCTGGTGGGCATCACGTACGGAGCCCTCTGGGGCTATGTGCGGAAGCTCGACAGGGTGATGACGGAAGTGTACAACGTCCTCAACAACATACCCACGACGATCATCCTGCTTTTGATGGCCTATATTCTCCGGCCCGGATTCAGGACCATGATCATCGCGATGTGCATAACGGGCTGGCTTGGCCTTGCCCGCTTCGTGCGAAACCAGATCGTCATCATCAGGGACAGGGAATACAACCTCGCGTCGCGCTGTCTCGGCACCCCGACGGGCAGGGTTATTGGAAGGAACCTTCTGCCCTACCTCGTGTCGGTGATAATGCTGCAGACGGCGCTTTCCATTCCCGGAACCATCGGCTGGGAAGTTTTCCTCACCTACATCGGTCTCGGACTGCCGGTGAGCATCCCCTCCCTCGGGAACCTGGTCAACGAGGGCAGGCTCATAATGATGTCGCCGGAGCTCAGGTACCAGCTGATATTCCCCACGATCGTGCTGTCAATCATCACGATATCCTTCTACGTTCTCGGCAACGCCTTCGCCGACGCGTCCGATCCGCGCAACCATGTGTAGGGGCTGGTGATGGAAAAAATACTGGCGGAAAAAATCCTCGACGTGAAAGATATCGTCATAAAATTCAACCTGAGGGGACAGGTTCTCACCGCGATCCGCGGAACCAGTCTCGATGTCAGGAAGGGCGAGACCATCGCCATCGTCGGCGAATCCGGTTCTGGAAAATCCGTGCTCACGAAATCCTTCATCGGCATGCTGGATAAGAACGGCTGGGTGGATTCAGGATCCATACTTTTCGAAGGCGAAGATCTCGCGAAGTTCAGCGGCGAAAAGCCCTGGCTTGCCATCCGCGGCAAGAAGATATCCATGGTCTTTCAGGATCCGATGACCTCGCTCAACCCGCTCCGGACGGTGGGCTCGCAGATCGGCGAAGTCTACGCCCTGCACCGCGGGTTCAGCGCCAAAAAAGCCGAGGCGGCGGCAGTGGATATGCTTAATCGGGTGGGCATTCCCGACGCTGACAAGCGCCACAAGCAGTTTCCGCACGAGTTCTCGGGCGGCATGCGGCAGCGCGTCGTCATCGCCATCGCCATGGCATGCGAACCGCGCATTCTCATCTGCGACGAGCCTACGACGGCCCTCGATGTTACCATCCAGGCCCAGATACTGGACTTAATCCGTTCCCTTCAATCCGAGTTCGGCTTCACGACCATCTATATCACCCACGACCTGGGTGTGGTGGCCAACGTCGCCGACAGGGTAGCGGTAATGTACGCCGGGAAAATCGTGGAATGCGGGCAGGCGGAGGAAGTCTTCTACGATCCGCGCCATCCTTACACATGGGCTCTCCTGTCGTCGCTGCCCCAGCTGGGTATCAAGGGGAAACCTCTCTTTTCCATCAAGGGCACTCCTCCGAGCCTCTTCAAGGAAATAAAAGGCGACGCTTTCGCGGCGCGCAATCCTTATGCGCTCAAGATCGATTTCGTGCAGGAACCGCCCCGGTTCGAAGTGAGCCCCAGCCACTGGGCTTCCAGTTGGCTGCTCGATCCCCGCGCGCCCAAGGTGGACCCCCCCGAAATCATCAAACAGCTGCAGGAATCCTGGCAGGTTCAGAACGCGTGGCTTTCGGGTTCCAAGGCCTGAGCGCGCAAACGAGGAAAGACACGATGGAACGCGAGAAAATACTGGAAGTGAAAGACCTGTCGGTCGATTTCAAGGTGAAGGGCGGAAGCTTCCGCGCCGTCGATAAGGTCAATTTTTTCATATACAAGGGCGAAACCTTCGGTCTTGTCGGGGAATCGGGATCCGGAAAGACGACCATAGGCCGGGCGATTGTGCGGATAAACGAGGCGAGCGGCGGGGAAATACTCTTCAAGGGAAGGAATATCAATGGCCGCATAACGCCTGAACTGGACCGTGAGGTGGTCCAGAAAATACAGATGATTTTCCAGGATCCGATGGCGTCGCTCAACGAGAGAGCGAAGATAGATTATATCGTTTCGGAAGGCCTTTACAATATCCACGGATTTTCGAGCGAAAAGGAAAGAATGGAGCTCGTCCAGAAGGCTCTCCTCGAAGTGGGGCTTCTGCCCGAGTTCGCCAGCCGCTTTCCCCATGAGTTCTCGGGCGGCCAACGGCAGAGGATCGGGATCGCCCGCGCCCTCATCATGTCGCCTGAGTTCATCATCGCCGACGAACCCATCTCCGCGCTGGACGTCTCGATCAGGGCCCAGGTGCTCAACCTCCTTTCCCAGATCCAGAAAACCAAGGGGCTGTCCCTTATGTTCATAGCGCACGATCTCTCGGTTGTGCGATTTATAACGGACAGGATAGCCGTCATCCATCTGGGCAAGATCGTGGAACTCGGCGAGACGGAGGAAATATTCTCCAAGCCGCTCCACCCCTACACGAAGGCGCTGCTCTCGGCCGTCCCCTTGCCTGATCCCCGGCGCGAGAAAGGCAAGAAATCGACGCCCTACGACCAGTCCTGCCACGACTACAGCGTCGAACAACCTTCGTGGAGGGAAGCCCTGCCCGGGCATTTCGTGTACGGGAACGGGGAAGAGATTGAGGACTGGACGAGACGCTACGGGTGAGGGATTAGAATTTCGCGCCTATCCCGAAGCCGAAATAGAGGACAATAGAGGCCAGGGCGAGGAAGACGGAGGCGGCCAGCAGGACGCGGCGGCTTCGGCCGGATGAAACGTTGGGCGGCGGGGTATCCTGCCCGCGGCGCTTCATGAACGCGTCGTCGCGGAGATAGAGAAGCCAGGCGACGAGAAGATAGAAGCCCATCACGGAGACGGCGAGCCATTCCACATAGTACGGCTTGCCCATAAGCTTGAGACCGGCGAGAAAACAGGCGGCCAGGCTCAAGATTCCCAGGCCCAGCCCCATGGCCGCGTCCTTCAATCGCGGAGGCTTTAGGCGCGCTCCGTTTTCGATTGTTTTTCGATTCATTGAAGGCATTGTGGAGACTCGAAATCTTCTTGTCAACGCGGCGAAACCAAAAAATGGAGGCGAGAGGAAGACAATGGAAAGAGGGGAGGGGAAATCGGTCGACGCCTCGCGGGAGCTCGGCGAGGCCTGCGCTCGGGTGATGGAATCGCCGGGGAAGCCTCTTTCTGGCCTCGCCGTCGTCCTGCTTCGGGGCGGCCGCATAGCCTGGGAGGGGTACTTCGGCGCGAGACGCTTTGCCGCGGGTGAAGGGAAGGAGCGGATGGAGAGGCGGTGGGGCGAGCCGGATCTGCCCGTCGATGAGCGCACGCGGTGGCGCGTCGCCTCGATTTCCAAGCCCACGGCGACGATAGGCGCCATGCGCCTCGTCGAAAAAGGCCTCCTCGATCTCGATCGCGACATTTCGGATTATCTGGGATTCGGGCTGCGCAATCCATCCTTTCCCGACAAGAAGGTCACGACAAGAATGCTTCTCGGCCATACGTCCAGCCTCCGCGATGCCGGTTTCTATTATCCCCCGCTCGGGCATAGGCTGGAGGAGCTTTTCGCCCCCGACGGCAGATATTTCGATGGGGGAAAGCATTTTGCCCCGAAAGACCCCCGTGTCGACAAGTCGCCCGCTTCGTTTTATTGCTACTGCAACCTGGGATATGCCCTCCTCGGAAGCATCGTGGAGAAGGTCGCGGGTATACGCTTCGACCTCTACATGCGGGAAACCGTCTTCGAGCCACTGGGCATCGACGGCGGATTCAATGTCAATCTGCTCTCGGATGAGGGGTTTGCCAACCTTTCGCCCATCTATAGAAAATGCCCGGCCGATAAAGAGTCGGATGATTCCTGGAACGCGATGGGCCCTTGGTATCCGCAGATTGACGACTACCGCGGACTTCGTCCGAAGCTTCCGGTCCGAATCCCACCCGCGATCGGCGCGGAAAACCAGGACGTCCGGAATTCTTCGGCGCCGCCCTCGCTTGAGGATTATCGGCTGGGGGAGAACGGTTCGCTGTTTTCGCCTCAGGGCGGCATGCGCATCCGCGCGCGCGATCTCGCGAAAATCGCGCAGTGCCTCATTGACGGCGGCAAGGTAGATGCGGGATTTGGTCTCGAGGGCGGGACGGAAGCCGCGGAACCGCGATCGGGCGGCATCCGTCTGCTTTCCGAAATGAGCGTGGACGCGATGATGACCCCCGGCTGGCGGCGACGCGAAGACGGCTCCAACTGCGAGGAAGAATTCAGCCATACTTACGCGACTGGCATAGGATTGATGCGTCCGACGGGCCCAGGGGGGCGGCCTGGCCTGTGGGGACACCGCGGCAACGCCTACGGATTCCTCGGCGGCATGTTTGTCGATCGGAGCGGCCGTTCGGGCTACGTATACATGATCGGCGGGACGGGGGCCAACCCGGATACGAACAGGGACGCGCAGAGCGGCCTCACCGTATGGGAAGAAGCGCTCGGCCGCGCGATCGAAAAGGCGCTCAGGTTGATTTGAATCTCCGGCGCACCTGGAGCTGCTCGGGCGGCGCCTCGGCTATTTCGGCCATGCGCTTTACCCTCTTGTAGAGCTGTTCCTGCGCCGAAACTGGTTTTTCGCCTTCCATGGGCTTTACCCCTTCCCAGGAACCGTCGGGAAGCATCCTGAAAGCATGGTCCGTATCCTTGAAATAGGTATCCAGGATTCCCACGCAAACGCGCTGCAGGCGTTCGTCGATCACCGGGAACATCAATTCGATCCTCCGCTCCAGATTTCTCGGCAGGCAGTCGGCGCTGGAAAGATAGACTTCGTCGAGGCCGCCGTTGCGGAAATGGAAGATGCGCGAATGCTCGAGGTAACGTCCTAGAATGCTTCTGAC
This sequence comes from Rectinemataceae bacterium, assembly GCA_035560555.1. Taxonomy (GTDB): domain Bacteria; phylum Spirochaetota; class Spirochaetia; order Treponematales; family Rectinemataceae; genus UBA11090. The sequence goes on along the minus strand of DATMZF010000013.1, from coordinate 86,726 downwards.
CTCGATGGTTTCCGAGAGACCCGGGATGCCGGGCAGGAGAGTGCAGGCTCCCCTGACGTTCAGCCTGACGATCACGCCCGCGCGGGAGGCTTTATAAAAAGCCTCGATAACGTCGGTGTCCGCCAGGGCGTTCAGCTTAGCCTCGATGAGGCCGGGAGACTCGGGTGAGGAGCGCTGGATTTCCCTATCGATCAGGGAAAGTATCCGCTTTTTCAGATCAAAAGGCGCCACGGCCAGATGGGTGAGGGGCTGGATGGTGGAATAGCCGGTGAGCATGTTGAAAAGCGCCGAGGCTTCCCTGCAGAGATCATCGTTGGCGGTGAAAATCGAGAGGTCGGAGTAACCCCTGGCGGTCTTTTCGTTATAGTTGCCGGTCGAGAGATGGAGATACTTGTGGATCGCTCCGTCCTTGGTCCTGCGGATCGCGAGGGCTACCTTGGCATGCACCTTTAGCCTCGCCACCCCATAGGTGACGATGGCGCCGGCCTGCTCGAGCGTGGAGGCCCAGGTTATATTCCTCTCTTCGTCGAAACGCGCCTTGAGCTCCACGACGACGGCCACTTGTTTTCCGTTCCGCGCCGCCCTTATCAATGCCTTTACGACGGGAGAATCGCCCGAGGTCCTGTACAGCGTCATTTTTATGGCGAGAATGGTGGGATCGTCGGCAGCCTCGTCGAGGAAACGCTGGATCGCCCCGAACGATTCGTAGGGAACGCTGACGAGCCTGTCGCCGCTGTCGATCTCGTCCCAGACGCTGGCCCCTTCCGGACCTGGAAGGACTACCGGGGGCCAAACCTTGTCTCTCAGCCTGGAGTTGGCTCTTCGATGGCTCTTCTCCTCGATGGAGGCCAGATCGTAGAATCCTGAAAGATCGATGGGACCGTTCAGTCGGTAGGTGTCTATTTCGCCAAGCCCAAGACCTTTCTGGAGAATCGCGACGAGGGCGGCCGCCTTGCCCGTGACGCTGAGCCTCACCGGCGTGGAGTTCTGGCGCCCGGCCAGGACTTCCTCCATGGCGGCCAGGAAATCCTCCTGCCTATCCTCGTCGACGCCCGAATCGGCGTCCCTCGTCACCTTGAAGACAAGGGAGCCGTTGACCTTGTGTCCGGGGAAAAGCCTGGACGCGTAGCTCGTGATGAGGTCTTCGATGAGCGTATAGCGGAATATATCCGGATTGTCCTCGTCCTGTTTGGGAAGAGGGATAAAGCGGCCAGAGTTCTTGGGCACCTGGGCTATGGCGTAGACCTTCTCGCCGTTCTCCTTCTCGAGCTCGAAGGCGCATTGGAGCTGGAGATTGCCCGTCGAGGGAAAAACGTCCTCCTCGATGCGCAAGGGTGTGATGAGGGAGAATACCTGTTCGTTGAAATAGCCTTCGAGATAGCGCTTCTCGCCCAGACTCCAACGCCTGGGAGGCACGATCTCCATCCCCGCCGCGGCGAGTCCCGGCAGGACATGGTCGGCCAGGCACTTGTACTGGATGCCGACCAGCTCCTTCACGCGGGCGGAAACCATGGCGAGCAGCTGCTCGGGGGTGGCGCCCGATGCGTCCAGGCTGTGATCTCCCCGGCCGATCGCCGCCTTGAGGCCGGCCACCCGGACCATGAAGAACTCGTCGAAGTTGGAAGTCACGATGCCGAGAAACTTGAGGCGCTCGAGGAGGGGCACCGAATCCTTCAGCGCCACCTGGAGGACTCGGGCGTTGAAATCGATCCACGAAAGTTCGCGGTTCAGTACGGGATAATCGCTCATGGCCGCCTCATATCACTGTCGGTACCAGACCGAAAACATCCTCGAACAAATCTCCCTTGTCGGCAAGCGATAGTCTTTCGAGCGAGAAGTCGAGGTTTCGAGTCGAACGGATCAGGAATTTGTCGCTGCCCTTCTCGAAGGAAGCGTCGATCATTCTTCCCGAATGATTCCTGTCTAGCGCGTCGGCCACGCGCAGTATTGCCGAAAGCTTCATCACGACGATCCTGTCCTCCCTGGGGAGGGAGATGTAGTTCACATGGGTGGGGGCGGGGGGCGAGCGCCTGTGATAGCGCACCACATTGGATATGATATTGATGTCGCTCCGGTTAAGACCGAAGATTTCCGAATTGGATACGATATATTCCCCGTGCTTGTTATGGCCGGAGGCTCTTATGTAGGTCCCGATATCGTGCAGGATGGCCGCGGTTTCCAGGAGAAGCCTTTCGTGGTAGCCCAGCCCGTGTTCGTTCGAGAGCGAATCGAAAATGGCGAGGCAGAGAACGCCCACGCTTCGGGCATGGGCTTCGTCGTAACGGAAGCGCTTGCCGAGAGCGCGCGCCGAGGCCAGAACCTGCTGCTTCAGTTCCGCTTCCACTGCCGGGTCCAGACCGCGCACCTCGGCGAGGAGGAGCCCCTCCCTGATGGACACGTTGGGGACTATCACCTGGCTGGCCCCCGTCCTGGCGAGGAAAAGCGACTCGATGGCGAGCCCCGAGGAGAGCCCTTCAGCCTCCGCCCAAGGCAGATGATACGTGGCTATGCATTCTTCTATTGATAGTTTCGATATGGATTCGGCGAAGGCGATGAAATCTTCCCTGCCCAATATGGAATAAGCGCCGAGATTTTGCCCCGAGACGCAGTATGCCGCGAACCGCGCGTCGGAACCGATAACGATGAAGGAATTGATCGACTCGAGCGGCATGTACTCGGCCATCAGGTCGCAGGCCGTACGGATGTTGCCTTCCAGGAACTCCTGGAGATAGTTTTTCGAGGCGCCCGCCTCGCGCATCTGCTCATCCAGCCTCAGGGTCCCGATATGGAGACTGTGGCTGGACATCATCTTTCCGTGCTTGAGGAGCATTATCTCCGTCGTGCCCCCGCCCACTTCCAGAATCATCGAATTCGAGCGGGACAGTATCTTTCTCTCGTCCTGGAGGGCTTGCTGGACGGCCAGATACATAAGGTGGTTTTCCTCGATATCCTCGACGATCCTTATCTTGAAGCCTGTCTGGAGGGCCACTCTGTCGATGAAGGTATCCCTGTTCGATGCCTCCCTGAGGGCGCTCGTCGCTATCACCTTAGTCTCGTCGGGGGAAATGCCGTAGCCGTGGAGAAGCTCGCGATACGATGCCAGGACGGCTATGCTCTCGCGGATGGCTTCCCTGCCGATATTGCCCTGCGTGAACACGTCGCGGCCTATCCTGCTGGGCTTGCCCGCCCTGTCGAGAACCTTGATGCCGCCTGTGGCCTCTATCGAGGCGATAAGCAGACGTATCCCCGTGGATCCAATTTCCATGGCGGCTACCGGATTCGCGGCGGGGATGGCTTTCGCTTCCTTCACGTGCCTTACTCCTTGGCTGGTCGATTCGGACATGATACCACATATACTTCACTTTGTGACCGCGCCAACTGCGCCTTTACCAAAAAGAGCCTCGCGGTGTACACTTTCCTCCGCATGAACACAGGCACAAAGTATCCATTTACGCTTACGGCGCGACGCCGGACGCTGGTATTGATCCTGGCCGCGATTCTTCTCGGCCTTTTCGCCTCCTGCTCGCCCCGCATCGGATGGGGCGTCGTCCTGTGGACGGTCAAAGGCACGAGCGCCAAGGCCGGGACCATCGTGCCAGTCTACCTCAAATCGAATATCACCAAGGTTTACGTCATAGGCGTCGAGGAAGACAGGGCGGAAAGGCTTGAAGTGCCCTTATGGCAAATCGAAATGTTCAGGTCGAGAAGCGCGGCCAGAAAACGTACGGCGCAGATGGCCGATCTCGCCGCCGTCTACTTGATCGCCGCCCGGGACGGGCTTCCCGTGAGGGAATCGCCATCCAACGCCAACACCGTCAAGCGTGTGTACAGGCTCAGGGAAAACGAAATGGTCAAGGCGCTCAAGCGCGTCGATGGCGAGGCCCTCTACACCGGTTCGACGAAGCTGCCGGGCGACTGGTACGAAGTCCTCACCATGGATGGAACCAGAGGTTTTGTCTTCAGCTATACGATGCGAATGTTCGACGAGAGTACGGGCGAAGCTCCCGAGCAGAAAGACGCGCAGACCGACATCGATGCCATAAACACCATCTTCTCGAAGACCTGGCGTCCTGCCTGGTATTCTTCGATGCTCGAGGAAGGCATGGTCGACCTGGACTATTTCGCCCTGCGTTTCGGGCTTTTCGGCGACGCGATCAATAAGCAGATCCGCGTCGAGTTGCCCGCGAACTCCAGAGTGTTTCAGTATTCGGCCATTTCCCAGGACAAGGAGTGGCTGATATTCGAATCTTCCGATCTGAAGATAAGGCTCGACAGCCCCACTAGCCTTCTTGCCTCCTGGGGGCCGACTTCGGAAGGGGAGCCCGAGGATACGGCGGGATGGAAAGCGGGCGACAGCTTTGTCCGCTTCGTCGTCGTCGACAAGGATATCCGTGAAGCCGTTCGCGCCGAAGAGGCGCGCCGCGCCGAAATCCTGCGCGGCTTTTTCAGCGCCGTCTCGGCCATCGGAGGCGGGAAGGGCGACAGGGCGGGAATGCTGGAGTTTTCCTCTCCGGCCGCAGGCGCCTTTGAGTTGTGGCCGAGCGGTCTCTATTCATGGAAGGATACACTTTTTTTGCCCGCGGGTTTCACTCCCGCGGCGGACGATGCCGCCGCCGAACAGAAGGGAACCGCCGCCTTCGGCCTGAGACTGTCCGACGAACTCGCCCAACAATGGCAGGGCGGATTTTCCCTTTATGCTGACGCCACGGGACAAAGATCGGACTATGTGTATCGGCTGGAACCAAAGGGACTTGTTCTGGCGAAAGCTATCAGCTCCGCTCCGGGGCTTCCCTTGAGCGAAATCGAAAACAGGCTCGGCATAGCGACGCTAGGCTTCTCGGGCAAGCAGTAATTTACGGCGGGATAAAATGGCCTTCGTACAACTGAGCAACATAAGCGTAGCCTTCGGGGCGCGCGACCTCATAAAATCGGCGACGCTCACCCTCATGGAAGGCTCTAGGGCCGCCCTGGCGGGGCCGAATGGGGCGGGCAAGTCCACGCTCATGAAGATCGCCGTAGGCCAGTTCAAGCCCGATACGGGCGATATAGCCATAACCAAGGGCGCGAGGATCAGTTACCTGCCCCAGACCAACGTCACGCTCGGCCGCGGCAGCGTGCTCGAGGAAGCCGAATTGGCTTTCTCACACATAGCCGAGATGCTGAAACGCCAGGAAGAGCTGGGTCGGCAGCTTCAGGCCAAGGATCTCGACGAAAGGCTGACGAGCCGACTCCTCGAGGAGTTCGACGACATCGGACGGGCGGTCGAATCCAGCGGCTACTTCCGGCGGGCCGAGCGCATCGCCGAGGTCCTCCGCGGTCTGGGCTTCGCCGACAAGGATTTCGGGAAGATGACGACGGAGCTTTCGGGCGGCTGGCAGATGCGTCTCGCCCTCTCCAAGGTGCTTCTCGAGGATCCAGACATCATGCTCCTCGACGAGCCGACGAACTACCTGGACCTCGAAGCCCGCACCTGGCTCGAAGGCTTCCTGCGCGCCTACAGGGGCGGCGTCCTCCTCGTCTCGCACGACCGCTATTTCCTCGATGTGACCGTCAACGAGGTCTATGAGCTTTTCAACGGCAAGCTAAGCCGATATCCGGGCACCTTCTCGGGCTACGAGGATCGTCGCGCCAAGGAACTCGACGCCATTTTCGAGCAATGGGAACGCCAGCAGGAAGAAATCCAGAAACTGGAGGACTTCATCCGGCGGTTTCGGTACAAGGCGACCAAGGCCACCCAGGTGCAGAGCCGCATCAAGGTGCTGGAGAAGATCGTTCCCATCGAGATTCCCGAGGGCATGAAGCACATACATTTCAAGTTTCCGCAGGCGCCCCATTCGGGCAAGATCGCCGTGCGGCTTGAAAATATAGGCAAATCCTATGGGGCGCTGCGCGTCATAGACAATTTTTCCCTGGAGATAGAGAGGGGAAGGAAGATGGCCTTCGTGGGGCCGAACGGGGCGGGCAAATCGACGCTCATGCGACTCCTGGCCGGCACCGACAAGGATTTCGAAGGAAGCATCAGCCTGGGCTCGGGCATAGAGATAGGCTATTTCGCCCAGGATTCCGCCGAGAAGATGTCTTCGAACCGCACGGTCGAGGAAGAAGCCGAGACGGTCTGTCCCAACGAGCTGAACCCCAAGTTGAGGAATATGTTAGGAGCCTTTCTTTTCCGCGGCGACGATGTGGAAAAGTCGGTGTCCGTGCTTTCGGGCGGCGAGCGTTCGCGCCTCGCGCTTCTGAAGATGCTGCTCCATCCGGCCAATCTCCTCATCCTCGACGAGCCGACCAATCACCTGGACCTCACGTCCAAGGATGTACTTCTCGAGGCGCTGAGGTCTTTCGAGGGCACCGTGCTCTTCGTCTCGCACGATCGCGGTTTCATAGCCGATTTGGCGGACATGGTGCTCGAGCTCGAGGCGGGTACCACGCCGCGCCTTTACTACGGCGATTACGCCTACTACCTCGAGAAGAAAGCGGCCCTGGCAGCGGCCGCCGCCGGCGCCGCCCAGGACCCTAACGGCCCCGCCCGAAACGCGGCGGCCGCCATCGCCGTGGCTCCAGTATCCGCCCCCCCCGCCTTGAACGTCGCCCTCGGCGCCAGCCCAGGCGCGGCATCCAAAGCCGGCCTCAGCGCGGCATCCAAAGCGGGTTCCGTAGCCGCTGCCCAACAGGCGCCCTCCTGGGAAGAAGAGAAGAGCAGGAAGGCGCGCTACCGCAAGCTGATAAAGAGGGAGGAGGAGCTCCTGGCGAGGCTTGAGATCGTTTCGGCGGAAAAGAAGAAACTCGAGAACGCCATGGCCCAGCCGGACAATTATTCGGACGGCGCCAAGGTAAAAAAAATTCTCGCTTCCATCGCCGATTTCGAAACCGAAGCTTCGGCGCTGAACGAGGAATGGATCGAAATCGCCGACGAACTGTCGGCCTTCGAATAAGCCGCTATTTCGTCGTTGCCGCCGGCGTTCCGGCAACCACCGCGCCCGCCGTCGTGTTAGCCGCCGCGCTCGGCGCTGCGGGAAGCTTGGCCATCACCTTCTCGGCGAGGATTTTCCATGTCGCGGGGAGCGAGGCGCCCTCGGTGGTCGCATATTTATCGAGAACGGCGGTGAGTCCCACCCGGGCCGCGTCGTAATGTCCCTGCTTGTATTCGATGAACGCCAGCTCGTACATGGCGGATACGACGAGAGCCTGGTCGTTGGGGAATTTTTCGAGAAGAGCCTTGTAGTAATACTGGGCACCCTTCCAGTCATAGAGGTCCGAGCGCTCTTGCGCCTTCTGGATAATCTCCGCCGAGCTGATGTCTTCGGGGATAGGGGGAAGTTTCGTCGCGCAGGAAACGGAAAGAGAAACTGTCAGCAGCAGGAACGCCGCCAAAACGCCGAGTGCGCGTGAATTTTTCATGCCGCGTGGATAAACATTGAATTTGATCTGCATAGGCTCCCCTTAGACATTTCGATTATGCTATACTTCTGCGACCAGGGTCAACCAGAAGGTTTTTTATATAAGACCACTGCGGAAGGTCGCTACAATGCTCGCTGCCGTCATCAACGCTCTCTCCATCATCGTGGGCTCCATAATAGGTCTCATCCTGCGCAAAGGCATCAAGGAACGTTATCAGAAAATAATATTCGCGGCCTCGGGCATCACCTCGCTCACCATAGGCATCCAGATGGTGCTCAAGACCGGCCATCTTCTTGCCTTCGCCCTGGCCCTGATTATTGGCGGCCTCGTCGGCACGTGGCTCGATGTCGAAGGCGGCATCATGCGTCTCGGCGAGCGGCTCAAGGAACGCTTTGACAAAAAATCCGAAGGTTCCACTTTCGCCCTGGGATTCCTCAACGCCTCGGTGCTCTACTGTTCCGGCGCCATGGCCATCATAGGGTCGTTCAAGGCCGGCACCGAAGGCGATTATTCAATAATCCTAACAAAGAGTGTCCTCGATGGTTTCATGTCCATCATCTTTGCCGGCGCCATGGGACCGGGCGTGGCTTTTTCCGCCATATCCGTCCTCGTCTACCAAGGCTTCCTCACCCTCATTTCGGTGTGGGTGAAGCCCTTCGTCACCGAGATCATGCTCGCCGAACTGACCGGCATCGGCGGAGCCCTTGTCCTCATGATAGGCCTTGGCCTTCTCGATATAAAGAAGCTGAAGACGGGCGACTTTCTTCCCGCCATCATCGTCACCGTCCTTCTCGTCCTTGCCTTTCCCTATGTACCCTTCCTATAATTGAGCATGGCAATAGACAGGAGCCAACACTTCATCCATACGAAGCAAGTCGATGAGTCGGGGGCATGGTACAGCCTCGACAACGCGGGCGTCATCATGCCCGCCGTCACCGACGCGATATCCTCCGGTCTCTTCAGGATAGAAGTCACGCTCGTCGAACCCGTCGACGAAACCCTCCTCAATCGAGCGCTCGCGGACACTTCCAACCGGTTTCCCTATTTCAACGTGATTCTGAAGCGCGGCTTCTTCTGGTATTACTTCGACCAGTGCAAGACAAGCCCCTTGGCCTGCGAGGACGATTCTAGCCCTTGTCAGCACTGCGATACCAATCAACAGGGCACACGCATGTTTCGCGTCCGGAGTTCTGGGCGCCGTATAGCCACCGAATTCTCCCACAGTCTCACCGATGGCTCCGGGGGAATGTCGTTCATGAAAACGCTTCTCGTCAGGTACTTCGCCCTTAAAGGCATTGAACCCGGCGCCGCGATTGGCGAGGGCGATTACGCCGACGTACTGTCGGTGGAGGATCAACCCGATCGCGAGGAATATGAGGATGGGTACCAGAAATATTTCCCTGGGAAGCTGCCGCTTCCCGAACCCAATCCTCGGGCCTGGCATATGTCCAAGCCCCGCCTGGCCGTCGGCAAGTATAGAATAATCACCGCCAATCTCAAGCTGAGCGAGGTCCTCAACGAGGCGAAACGACGAAACGTGACGATCACCGAGCTTCTGGGCGCCGTCTATCTCGATGCCCTGCAAAGCCTCTGGCTTTCCGAACCCCGAAAGCCGCGGGAGCACTTCATAAGCGTCGAAATTCCCGTCAACCTCAGGAATTTCTTCAGGACGAGGACGAACAGGAACTTTTCCCTTTTCATTCTCTTAAGGGAAAACATGCAACTGGGCATCCGCGGCTTCGATGAACTCGTGAAGAGGGCGCACTATCAGATGAGGCTCGAAAACGATCCGCGCTCTATCGCCCGGCAAATTTCCCGCAATGCGGGCGGCACGCGCAATTTCTTCGTGAGAATCACGCCGCTCTTCATCAAGAACGTCGCGGCGCGCATACTATTTGCCAAGCTGGGCGAAAACATGCTGAGCGGTTTTATTTCGAACCTTGGACCGCAGCGCCTGCCTCCTGGCCTCATGCCCCACATCGACAGCTTCACGTTCATACCGGCGCCCAGCAAGACCACGCTGACCAACGCGTCGGTCATTTCATGGAAGGACGATCTTATTGTGACCTTTGGAAGCCTGGCCCATTCGCGCGAGCTGGAGAAGCTTTTTTTCCGGCGTCTGCGCAGCTTAGGTCTCGCGGTAAGCGTGCGCTGCCGCGACGATGAGGAGTAAACCATGTCCTATTGCCCCGATTGCGGCGTAGAAATCGGAAACGCCGCTACCTGCCCACTCTGCGGCGCGAAGAACCCCAATGCCGCTTCTCAGCCCGAGCCCGTATACGGCGATGCGCAGGACGCCCCGCATTCGCATTTCTTCGGCGAGGTGGAAGGCGCGGAAGCCCTCACTCCCATGGAAAAGCGCAAGATAGCCTGGGAAGTCATATCGGTAGCTTTTTCGATCGCCAGCCTGGTTATCACGGCGATCAACATTCTCGTGGCCGGGCGGCTCAGCTGGTCCCTTTTCCCAGTCTCCTCCTTTGTCTTCATCTGGGTCATGGCCACCGCCTTCCTCGTCATAAACGGCACCTTTCGTCTGCGATACACGCTTGCCGCCCTCGATCCGCCGCTCTTTCTTCTCGCCCTCGGGATATTCACCGGTGACATGTCCTGGGCCTGGAAGCTGGCTGTTCCCATCGCTGTTTTTGTCGAACTCGTGGCTGCCGGAGTCGTCCTCCAGATATTGAATGCCAAGCGGAAAGGCCTCAATATCTTCGCTTTTCTCCTCGTCGGCGTGGCCATCAGCTGCATTGGGGTCGAAATTTTCGTCGATCTTTTCGTCGGAGGGCATATCCATCTGGGCTGGTCGGCCATCACAGCCATCGCGCTCGTCCCCATCGCCGGTTTTCTCATTTATCTGCATTACCGCGTCGCCAAGACGACGAATCTCCACAGGCTTTTCAAGCTTTAGGCGGTCAAAGAGCTCAACCGGAGTCTTCGATTTTCTTTATTTTCCGCCTTTTTCGCTTCGTATTTTACCCGTCTATTGACATTTCCTGCAGTTTTCTGTAAAGTATTGTCAACACGACGCAGGGTAGAGCAGTTGGCAGCTCGTCGGGCTCATAACCCGGAGGTCACAGGTTCGAGTCCTGTCCCTGCTAAAAAAGAGGCTTTCTTTGGAAAGCCTCTTTTTCTTGTACACCCGACATCTTGATCGTTTGATCTCCCAATCTGTAAATAGTTGTCCTTAAAAGTATGCTGAGGGCGCCATTTTATGGCGCGAGAACCTTTTTCACACTTCCAATTAGGCTGGCTACGCTCGCTTTCCCTTCGGATGTCCCAAAAAAATGTTGACAATCCTCAATCTGACGGCATCATAGAGATACTCTTAGGAAGGTTTATGGCATTACAAAACGCGAAACCGACAGTAGGCTTCATTCTGGGCGATCCGGCCGGCATAGGGCCGGAAATTGTTCTCAAGGTGCTGAAGAGACCGAAACTCTACAAGCAGTGTCAGCCGGTTCTGATAGGCAACTACGACCTGCTCTGCGGCATGGCAGACAAGACAATCCCTGAACTTTTCTTGCTGCGCTATTCAAAGAACGAACTGCCCGAGGATAAGGCAGCGATGTTCTCTCACGGCATGATACCGGTCGTCGATGTCCCGGCCGATCTTTCCAAGGTGACGATCGGAACGGTGACGGGAGAAAGCGGGTTGATTTCCTATCATTCGATCATCCAGGCTTTCTCGCTGTTGGAAAGGAAATACATAGACGGCGTCATAATGGCCCCGATCAATAAAGAAGCGCTTTCGAAGTCGGGCTGCGGGTATCATTCCGAATACGAATTGTTCGCCGATCTCGCTGGTGTGCCCGAAGTGCAGTCGGTGGTCAAGGGCGGAAATATTTTCCGTTCCTCGGTAATCGGCCATGTGCCATTTCGCGAGATTCTTGAACGGCTTTCCACCGAAAAAATAGTGAAGACGACGATTGGCTTAAACCGTGTTCTTCAGTCATTTGGCTATGAGAAACCAAAGATCGCGATATCGGCACTCAATCCGCATGGGGGAGAAGGTGGGACCATGGGGGTGGAGGAAGCGGTGATCATCCAACCGGCGATCGAGAGGTTGCGGGGAATGGGAATCATGGCGCTCGGGCCGTATCCCGCCGACACGATATTCAATAGGGCGATGAAGGCTGAAGTGAACGGCGTCATACACCTTTACCACGACCAGGGCAATATCGCGATGAAGACGCAGATGTTCGAATCGACGGCCATCATCTATACGAATCTGCCATATTTCGTCTTGTCGACAGGGCATGGAAGCGCCCTGGATATCGCCGACCTTGGAATCGCGAATCCGACGAACTTAACCTATGTCATCAGCACATTGGCCGAAATGTTCCAGCATCGGCTTCAGAAAGCTTGATCTTTCGTTTCGAAGAAAAAGAGCGATGAAAAGCTAAGAGGGGTAGCGCGGAATGGCGGATTGCATTTGCCGAATCAGTACTCATGAACTTCTGGAAAGCCTCGACAACGCGATAATCATCACTGATAGTTGCGCCAAGACTCTTTATACGAATAAACGATATGATCTTCTGGCCAAAGCTATGGCGCGTCTTTCTCCATCGATCGAACAGGCGATCAAGGAAGCCGCGCTTCTTGGCGGGCATGTCCTCAAGGATGCCGGACACCTCCTCATAACGACGTTGCCGATTAAAGCGACCGGTCCGGAGGAAACGCTTTTCCTGACACAGATCAGCGATGTCGCCAATATCGTGGTTCTCAAGAAGGAGCTGGAGGACAGCGAAAAACGTAGGGAGGATTTTGGGGAAAAGCTGGGCAAGATCGCTCTGAAGGACTGCATCGCCAACAGCGCAAGCATGATCCATGTATTTGAAAAGGCGAAGAAGATCGCGCAATATCCTACGACCGTGCTGCTGGTTGGCGAGACGGGCGTCGGCAAGGAAGTCGTGACCACCTTCATCCACCGCAACAGCGACAGGGCGCTGAAGCCGCTCATCAATGTCAATTGCAGCGCGATTCCGGAACAGCTACTTGAATCTGAGCTGTTTGGCTATGAAAGCGGCGCGTTCACGGGAGCCAAGACGAAGGGGAAGGCGGGGCTTTTTGAGTTGGCCAACCATGGCACCATACTTCTCGACGAAATCGGCGATATGAATCCCTCGTTGCAGGCAAAACTGCTGCGAGCGCTCCAGGAAGGAGAAATCATGCGCCTGGGTGGGCAGAAACCGATAAAGCTGGATTTGCGCGTCATCTCATCGACCAACCGCGATCTCAAGAAAATGATCGCCGAAGGCACATTCCTGGACGCTCTGTACTACAGGCTGAATGTCGTCGAGCTGCGCATACCCGCCCTGAGGGACAGACGCGAGGACATCATACCCCTGGCGGCTTTTTTCCTGCAGCAGTTCTGCGAGAAGTATCGGCTGGAGCGCGGTTTCACCCCGGAAGTCATAGAGTGTTTCTTGAGGTACAACTGGCCGGGAAATATAAGGGAGCTTCGCAACATGGTGGAAAACCTCGTCGTCTCATCGATGGATGCGGAAGTTGGCCTGGATGATCTGCCCTCGCGCATGACCATATTCGGCGGCAATTTGGCGTCGGACAACTATGGCAACAGGACAATGCAGGCAGCGGTCGATGATCTGCAGCGCAAATACATTTCAAGCGCGCTTCGCGAACATGGCACGATTCGAAAGGCCGCATCGGCTTTGCAGCAGGACCCTTCAACGCTCCATCGTCTGATAAAAAAGCTTGATATCAAGTACTCGGAGTAATCGCCTGTATCATTTTTGAGTTTTGTATCAAAAATGATACAAAACGTATCGCGCTATTGAGCCGCTTAAGCCAGATGCCATATGTATTGATGACAAGAATACCCTTTATTCATCGTCAAAACCCCATAAAGGCGCAAGAAAGCGGCTTTTTCAGAAAAACAGAAAAAATTTTAATAAATAAGATTCTTGGCATGGGGATTGCTACAATAATTAGTCGAGGGCTTTGCGTGAGCGCCTTTCATACAATAAGCATTGAGGTAGACTGAATGATTGTGGCAAAGGTACCGGTTGTCGGCATCATACTTGGCGATCAGGCGGGCATAGGTCCGGAAGTCGTGGCAAAAGCGATAGCGCACAACGAGGGAAGATATCTTCCTGTGCTCTTCGGAAATCGAGCCCTCTTTGAGCAGATCATCAAACAGTACCCATACTGCGCAAAGTTGAAAACCGTTCCTGCGGACACGGTGCATGCCGATTTTTCCGATGGAGCGGCTGGCTATTTCGTCGATGTGCCCGCGGGGCCCGATATCAGCATCGGGCGTGTGAGCGGTGACAGCGGGAAGCTCATCTACGACAGTATCGCCGCCGCCATACGATACCACAGGGCCGGCCAGACTGAAGGTCTGGTCATGGCGCCAATCACCAAGCATGCGCTGTACGCGGCGGGGATAAAATTCAGCTCCGAGTTTGAAATCTTCGCCGATCTGTACGCCGTGCCGTCGGTCAAATCCGTCATAAAATGCGAGGGAATATTCCGCTCTACCGTAGTGGGGCACTGCCCATTTATTGAAATAGTAGGAAAATTGAACACCGGAGCGATAATAGACACCGCCAACGACCTTCTCGCCGTGATGCGGATGTTCATGCCGATTCAGGAATGCAAAATCGCCATAGCGGCCCTGAATCCCCACGCGGGTGAGGATGGTTTATTCGGGAGCGAGGAAGCCGAAATCATAGCGCCCGCCGTCGAGAGTCTTCTGAAGGCCGGATATCAGGTGATAGGTCCCTGTCCGGCGGACACGGTTTTTCTGAAGGCGCGCAGCGGGGAAGTCGGTGGCATCGTCTATCTTTACCACGATCAAGGCAATATCGCTATGAAGAGTAGCTTCTTCGGCGCAGGGGTTTTGATCTACACCAAGATTCCTGGTCATATCGTATCCGTGGGACATGGCAGCGCGCTGGACATCGCCGGTAAAAACATCGCGGATGCCAACAATCTGATCGTCAGCATCGATACGTTGCTCAATATCCTGAAAATAGAGAATCCGCAGGCGTCTCAAGAAAATAATTCGACGAGGAAAGAAGCGAATGCGTAAAGTGAGTCTCGTCAGGCATGCATACCTCGGCATCAATGTGAATAGTTTCGTATGCACGACAGCGACGCAGAGCATCTATATCGACAGCGGATTATTTGGAAATCGCGCAGCCTTGGGCGCGTTGATGACCGGCGCGTCCTCCATTCTCAGCACGCATGGCCACTGGGATCATATTGGGGCTCATCGCTATCTTCAGGACCGCGGCGCGACGGTCATGGCTCATTTTGGCGATGAGCGATTTTATCATGACCATCTTTGGCATTGGGATATCCTTTTCAAGCGATTTATTGACGATTTCGATTTACCGGCCGCTCGCGAAGAAACCTTCAGAATGGAGATTGGGAAACCCGTATCCATCGACAGGACACTTGTGGACGGGCAGCTTCTCACGTTTGATGATCTATGCTTTCAAACCATCCATACGCCGGGACATTCCGATGGGAGCCTATGTTTTCTCGAGATGACTAATGGCCTTCTGTTTACCGGCGATTCCCTCATGGAGGATGGCTTTTTTACCGGGATCCCTCAATACACCGATCCCGATGCCTATGTCGCTTCGATGAACAAGCTGATGAACCTTAAGGCCTCCACTCTATATAGCGCGCACAACGATCCGGCGCCGGGCGAGCTTTTAGCCGAAAAAGCGGAACGCAGCATAGCCTGCGTCAGCCGGATAGACGCGGAAGTGCGGGATTATGTCATGCAAAACCGTGATCGGGAAGAAATGCGGCTAGGCGATGTGGTGAGCCGAGTGTGCATGGCCGAAGGGAAATGCGTCGGCGCGGGAGCCTGCGTAACGGTACTGTCGCATTTGACCAAGCTGCGCGGGCAATATCCAGCGGTGGAAAGCTGTATCCGGAATCATTTTGGCTCTTGTGGAGTCGGTGGGTGACACCCTCCAATCAATATTTCTGGTTCAAAGGAGACGGGCTATGAAACGAATGTCTAGATCGATGACCTGCGCTTTGCTGGCGCTCTGCATCCTTATGGGAGGCGCGAGCGCGACAGCCTTCGCTCAGAAGGTCACAAAGATGAAACTGGTCGGGACTACGGTCGCAAATCCCGCTTTGGGAGAGTACGCCGCCATGCTCAAATTCGCCGAGCTGGTAAAGCAGCATTCCAATGGCTCTATGCTTTGCGAAGTCTATCCCGCCAATCAACTTGGAACGACAGCCGAGCTGGCCGAAGGCGTTTCCCTGGGAACGATCGAGGCTGGGATCTTTGGTTTTGACATCATCGGCAATCTGGATCCCGCGATGAACGTCATGGCCATGCCATATATGTTCCGAGACCTTGCCCATCAGCGGCTTGTCCTCGAAACGGACAATCCGGCCGGCAATATGGTGAAGGCCAGCCTCAAGAAAAACGCGAATATGAAGATCATCGGCGTCCTGTACCGCCCCATGCGCGTGCTGGGCAATACGCGAAACGCCGTCAGGTCTCCCGCGGACATGAAAGGGATGACCATCCGGAGCCCGGAAGCCGCCGCAAACGTCAAGACCATCGAAGCGATGGGCGCCATGCCCGTAACGATTTCCTGGGCGGAAGTCTTCACTTCGCTTTCGCTGGGCGTATGCCACGGCGTAGAGAACGCGATTACCGAACTCTATTCGATCAAGCTCTACGAAACCCTGAAATTCGTCTCCGAAACGAATCACTTGCCCGCGCCCATCCCCCTCGTCATCAGCGACGCGTGGTTCCAGAAGCTTCCCAAGGACCAGCAAGATGCGCTCATCAAGGCCGGGGAAGAAACGACGGCGTTTAGGTTCGCGGGACTTCAGGCCGAGATCGAAAACGCATGGAAAGTCTTCGAGCAGAAGGGCGTAAAGATTCTTCGCGCCGATCAGATCGATATGGACGCTTTCAGGGCTTCCTGCGCCAATGTCTACAAGTATTTCTCTCAGACTAAGCATTACTTCACGGAAGATTTGTATCAGGCGATAAAGAATACAAAATAGCCTCTGTCTATCTTGAAAATGAGAATGATGGGAGGGGGTTCCCCTCCCATCAATTACCGCGAGGAGGCATCAGGGTGAAAAAAATATTCGATACAATTGTCATATTGCAGAAGAAGATTACGGCTTCGCTGCTGTTGGGAATGGTCGGCGTCGTGACCATTCAGATAGTGGCGCGACTGATTTTTCATATATCCACGGCATGGACCGAGGAAGTATCCAAGTTCATGTTGATCTGGCTTTCTTTCATTGGAGCTGTCGGAGCGCTTATCAAGGGAGATCACATGTTGGTGGATATTCTATCCACTAATTATTCCCCGCGCGTGAAAAAATATTCGCGCATCTTGAACGATATCGTGGTCATCTGCTTTTCCGCGTTTCTATTCGCCTATGGGATCAAGCTCTGCGCAAATCCAATTATATGGCGATCCTTGACTCCGGCCATGCAGATACCGAGGGTTTGTCTTTATGTCATCCTGCCGATAACTATGGCGATTATGCTGGCGTACTCTATATATGATCTGATTATTTCGATCCAAGCATGGTCTGAAAAAAATAAGGACGCACCCAAGATCAACTCAAAGAACGACAAGGCTACGTCGCCCCAAAACTACGATATTTTCGGCAAAGCGACAGAGAAAAAGGAGGGCGACGCAATATGACTGTAGCGCTTTGGCTCTTGTTCTTGGTCCTCATGGTCATTGGCGTCCCCGTCGCGTTCTCCATGGGATTGTCTTCCATTCTCATGCTCCTCGCCAGCGACGCGGGGAACGCCGTCGTCATCGCCCAGAAAGCGATAAATGGCTTGGATTCCTTCACTATCTTGGCGATACCTTTCTTCATGCTCTCGGCGGCGATCATGTCGGAGACCGGCGTCGGCGAGAAAATATTCGATTTTGCCAGCGCCTTGGTGCGACATATCCCCGGCGGTCTGGGCCATGTCAACATCATAAGCAGCGTGATCCAGGCTGGAATGTCTGGCTCCGCCGTGTCCGACATCACGGGCATGGGCAGACTGGAAATCACCGCCATGGAAAAGGACGGTTTCGACACCGACTTTTCAGCGGCGGTTACGGCGGCTTCCTCGACTATAGGCCCTATCATACCGCCCAGTATTCCCATGGTGCTGTACGGATCGATATCCGGCGTATCCATTGGCCGCCTGCTGATAGGCGGGTTGTTCCCTGGGATAATGATGGCGATAGGCATGATGATCGTCGTCTATATCGTCGCCAAAAAGCGCCACTATCCCATCGGCAAGAGAGCGCACATTAAGGAATTAGCGATCACATTCGTGAAAAGCGTTCCGGCCCTGATAATGCCTCTCATACTTATGGGCGGAATGCTGAATGGCTTCATGACCCCCACCGAATCGGCCGGGGTGGCTGTATTGTATTCGATATTTCTGGGAATGGTTTTCTATAGGAATATGAGCTTCAAAAAGCTTTTCAAGATTGCCGAGAATTGTTCGAGCCTTTGTTCCACGACGATGTTTATAATCTCAGCCGCCGCGATATTAGGCCTCGTGCTCACTCAGCAGCAGGTTCCTCAGAAATTGACCGAGTTTTTCATTGGCCTCTCCAGCAATCCGGCGATAATACTTTTCGCGGTAAATCTTCTGTTGCTCGTCCTAGGCTGCGTCATGGAAACCACCGCCATATTCGTCATCCTCACCCCAATCCTCAGTTTGCTCGCGATAAAACTTGGCGTCGATCCAGTGGCCTTCGGCGTGATGGTGGTCTTCAACGTGACCATAGCTCTCATCACTCCGCCGGTCGGCATGGTCATGTTTCTCACCTGTAAAATCGCCAATATAACAACCAAAGCCTTCCTGAAAGCCATAGCGCCATTTCTGATTATGTTGATCATCTGCTTGATGTTGATCACTTATATTCCGGAAATTTCAACGTGGCTGCCAAATCTCGTGATGGGAAGGTAGGAGGGATAGATGTTCGACTTTAATCGGAAAATCGTGGCGGTGACCGGCGCGTCGGGAGGAATCGGCAAACAAATCGCATATCGCTTTTTCGACGCGGGGGCCAGCGTCTGCATCTGCAGCCGCTCGAAAGAGCGCATAGACAAGACCGCGAGAGAGATCGGCGCCGCCGATCCTGCCCGGATTTTCGCGATGGCGGCCGATACTTCGCGCATCGCGGAGACGAAAGCCTTCCTTCAGGCGGCGATCGATCGCTTTGGGAGGATCGATATCCTCGTGAACAACGCCGGCGTGCAGTTCCCAAAACCATCGGTCGAAGTGACGGAAGAAAACTGGGATGATACCCTCAATACCAACCTTCGAGGATATTTCTTCGCCGCCCAGTTCGCCGCCAAGGACATGCTCGGCCGCGGCGCGAAGGGCGTCATCGTCAATATTGGCTCGGTAAACGCGGTAACAGTGGTCGTGGGTCAAGCTGTATACGCGACCACGAAAGCCAGCATTTCGCAGATGACGAAAAGTCTCGCGCGCGAATGGGGCAAAGCTGGCATCCGGGTCAACTGCGTTGGGCCCGGAAGCATTCCCACTTTGATCAATGCTGATATCTATAAAGACCGCGCCGTGGAAATGGCGATGGAGGAGAAAATCCCTCTCGGGAGAAGAGGCACGACGGATGAGGTCGCCGATGCGACTCTTTTTCTCGCGTCGGATTTTGCTTCCTATATCACCGGTCAGACCCTATTCGTCGACGGCGGGCTGACCCTGGTGCATGGGTGAATTTTAAAATTGGAATCGGGAGGTTTTAGCGATGAAAACGAGAGTGGGCGTCGTCCATACTTTTTTGTATTCGGTCGAGGACATCAAGGCGCAGTTCAGGAAATATCTGCCTGAAGTAGAAATGATCAACATCATCGACGACTCTTTGCTCGAGGAGGCCCTCGCCAATAAGGGCGTGACGCCGGCGCTCGTCAGCAGGTTGTGCGATTACTATTCCAACATGCAGAACCTTGGCTGCGCCTGTGTTCTCAATCAGTGTTCTTCGGTAGGGGAAGCATCCGATATCGCAGGGAAGCTCATAGACATTCCCATCGTCAAGATCGACGGACCCATGGCGCAAAAAGCGGTCGAACTGGGAAACAGAATCGCGGTGATCGCCACGGCGATTTCCACGGTCGGTCCTTCCTGCCGATTAGTGGAGGGCAAGGCCGCCGCGCTCGGGAAGAAAGTGATCGTGGATCGCTGTTTCGTGGAAGGCGCGTATGAGTTCCTTCTCAAGACAGGAGACAAGCGGAAGCATAATGAAATGGTCATCGAGAGGATCAGGAAGGAAGCGAATACGCACGACGTTGTCGTTCTGGCCCAGGGAAGCATGTATCACCTCATGCCCCTGCTCTCCGATGTGAGAGTGCCGGTGTTGACTAGCCTGGAATCGGGCGTCGCCCAGATCCGCGATGTGTTGAAACTCAACGGCCAGAATTGAGGAATGGAGGAAAGAAACATGAGCAAAGTGAGGGTTGGTGTCGCCGGATATGGCACGATAGGGCAGCGCCTCGCCGATGGCGTGGCGTCGCAGGGAGATATGGAGCTTGTCGGTGTGGCGGATCTGGCCCCGACACTGGCAATCCGCGCGCTCAAGGAGAAGGGGATGCCCTATGATCTCTATCTTGTTCAGGGAGCCAACAAAGAGGCGTTCGAAAAGCTTGGAATCCCCGTGACCGGCACCTTCGAGGAGCTCGTCGGCAAGGTGGATATCATGTTGGATTCTTCGCCCGGCGGAGTCGGCGCTAAAAACAAGGAACTCTACCTGAAGATGGGGGTAAAGGCTATTTTTCAGGGGGGAGAGAAGAATAGCGTCGCCGATGTCTTCTTCCATGGCTACGCGAATTATGAGAAGGGCGTAGGCGTCGATTATCTCAAGCTCACGAGCTGCAACACCACGGGATTGATCCGTTCGGTGGATGCTCTTGATCGGGCCTATGGCATGGAAAAGGTGGCCATCACCATCATCCGCAGAGTCGCCGATCCAGGCGATTACCATCGCGGTTTGACGAACGCGCTGGAGATCGACAAGGCCCCGAGCCATCAGGCCGTCGACCTCATGACCATCATGCCCCATATAGACGCCACGGGCATTCTGGTGCATACGCCCGTGACCCACGGGCATATCATCACCGTGCTCGCCAAAGGAAAGCGGAAGATTACCAAGGATATGGCGCTGAAGGTCTTCTTGGAGCACCCGCGCATCCGCGTCGTGAATATCGATGAGGGCTTTCGTGGCAACGCTTCGTTCTTCAAGTACGCGCGCGACCTCGGCAATCCCAGGGGCGACATGTACGAGATCGGGTTATGGGAAGACTCCATCGTGGAGAGCGGCGACGACATCATGTATGCCATCAACATTCCCCAGGAGAGCGTGACCATCCCTGAGACGATCGATGGCATCCGCGCCGCGATGAAGATGCAGGGCACATGCCAGGAAGGCACCTCGGCGACCAATAAATATCTTGGCATCGGCAAATGGAAAACAGGTAAGTGACGGCATTTTAAGGGAAGGGTCGCGTGGGATCGCTCATCGATCCTTCCCTCCCTGTATGAGAGAAGTGGGGGAATGTATGCGCTTTGGAATTCGCACATTGGATGAGTTCGAGGTGACGGGGAAGACGGTTCTCTGCCGTATCGATATAAACCAACCGATAGACAGGGAAAAGGGAACGTTAAAAAGCACGGCGCGCATAGAGGCCTGCGTGCCGACTATAAAAGAACTGTCGGACAAAGGGGCTAGGCTCGTGCTCATGGCCCATCAAGGCAGCGATATCGAGTACAGCAACTTCTATACCACCGCTCCGCATGCGAAAGTGCTGGCAAGACTACTAGGGCGCGACGTGCAATTCATCGATGATGTGTGCGGCCCGGCGGCGAGAGAAAAGATCGGATCCCTGAAAAACGGCGAAATCCTGCTTCTGGACAATGTCAGATTCGTTTCCGAGGAGCAGACGCTCTTCGAGATGAAGCTATGCCTCACCCATGAACAACAGGCGCAGACCTTGCTGGTTCGAAAGCTCGCGCCGCTCGGCGATCTGTATGTCTGCGACGCATTCGCGGCGGCTCACCGTGATCAGCCCTCTCTTTGCGGTTTCGAACAAGTCCTGCCATCGGCCATGGGCAGGCTGTTCGAAAAGGAATATTGCGTTATTTCCGGCATCATGGAAGCTCCGAAACATCCTTGCGCCTTCGTTCTAGGCGGAGCGAAGATAGCCGACGCGTTTTTGATGATGGAAACGGTACTCAAAGCCGGAATAGCCGATCATGTGCTCACGGGAGGACTCGTAGCGAATATCCTTTTGGCGGCCAAGGGAGAGGAAATAGGCGCCGGAAGCATGGACTTCATCAGAAAGTCGAATTACGAAGAGTATATCGGCGCGTCGAAACAAATCTATGAACGTTATGCGGACAAGATCTTGTTGCCTCTGGATGCGGCATACCTCGATGGACACGAACGCCAGGAAGCTGTTATCGGAAACATCCCCATCGGCGCCTGTCTTCTGGACATCGGGAAAAAGACGGCGGCGGCTTATTCGGAAATCATCAGAAATTCCAAGACGGTATTTGTCAATGGCCCCATGGGTGTCTTTGAGAAAGCCGAAACGGAGTACGGAACGAAAGCGGTATGGGACGCGCTCGGCGATACCGGCGCTTATACGGTGTTAGGCGGCGGCGACAGCATCACGGCGACCACGAAATACCGAAAAACGGACGATATCTCATACATTTGCACCGGCGGCGGAGCCCTGATTCGCTTTCTCACCGGCGAGGAATTGCCGGTGGTCAAGGCGCTTCGGCGTGCGGCTACTGCTTTTCCCGAGCGATTAGCCTAGAAAAGGAGGCGCTGCATATGAAGCTGGAATTCGGGTTCGGCGAAACGGTTCAAGCCGTCGATGTGCCTGATTCCAATCTTCTGGGGACACTGCTTCCGAATCCCCTGGAATATGGCCTGACGGGAGAGGCTGAGGTCATGCGCGCGCTGGAGTCACCGATAGGATCCAAGCGGCTGCGAGACATCGTGAAACGGGGGGAGCGCATAGCGATCGTGACGAGCGATATCACCCGTCCCATGCCGACGAAGTCGGTAATGCCCGCGCTGTTGGACGAATTGTATGCGGCGGGCGCATGCCCGAGCGATATCGCGCTGGTGTTTGCCTTAGGAAGTCACCGGAAACATACGGAAGAAGAGAGAAGGTATCTAGCGGGGGATCGGGCCTTTTCCGAAATCGCCTGCGTGGATGGCGATGTCGGCGATTTCGTCCATTTAGGCTTTACGAAGCGAGGTACGCCGGTCGACATCGTCCGCATCGTGGCTGAGGCGGACAGGAGAATCTGCCTCGGCAATATCGAGTATCATTACTTCGCCGGATACAGCGGCGGGGCAAAGGCCATCATGCCCGGCGTTTCCACAAGAGCCGCCATTCAGAAAAACCACGGTTACATGGTGGAAGCTTCCGCTCATGCGGGGAAAATAGAGGGGAATCCAGTGCGCGAGGATATTGAAGAAGCCGCCGAGCTATGTGGCGTGGATTTCCTGCTCAATGTTGTGTTGGATGAGCATAAGAGAATCGTGAGGGCCGTAGCGGGCGATGTCACGAAAGCGCACAGGGAAGGTTGCCGTTTCCTGGACGCGATGTACCTGAAAGAGATTCCCGCCTTGGCGGACATAGTCCTCGTATCGCAGGGAGGCGCTCCCAAGGACGCGAACCTATATCAGACACAGAAAGCCCTGGATAATGCGAAACATGCGGTGAGGAAGGGAGGAATCATTATTGTGATCGGTTCATGCAAAGAGGGCCTCGGTGAGCGGACTTTCGAGGAATGGATGACAAAATCGCCATCGTCCGCCTCGATGATTGAAAGGATAGGCCGTGACTTTCAGTTGGGGGGGCATAAGGCGGCGGCCATAGCCATGGTGCTGAATGATGCCGATGTGTTTTTGGTTTCCGAATTGGCCCCTGATTTCGTAAAACGCATCTTCCTGACGCCTTACCCGACAGCTCAGGAAGCTCTTTCGGCCGCTTTTCATAAACTTGGCGACGGCGCGAGCGTGCTCGCCATGCCCTACGGAGGTTCCACATTGCCAAAGATGAAGGAGAACGCGGTATGAAGAAAATAGGTTTTATCGGTTTGGGCATAATGGGCCGTCCCATGGCAAAAAACCTGATAAAGGCTGGCTATGATCTCTATGTATTTGATCTCGTGCCCGCGGCGGTCGAGGAATTAGTCTCGCATGGAGCCATAAAATGCGCTTCCGTAAAAGAGGTGGCGGAACGATGTGAGACAATCATCACGATGCTGCCGAACAGCCCTCATGTGAAGGCGGTCGTTCTCGAAGATGGAGGCATCGTCCATTACGCGTCGAAAGGTGCCTTGGTGATCGATATGAGCTCGATAGCGCCCTCAGCGTCCATCGAAATGCATCGCGAGCTGCGGAAGAAAGGGATACGAATGATCGATGCCCCGGTTTCGGGCGGCGAACCGAAGGCCATTGATGGGTCCCTTGCCATCATGGCAGGTGGGGATGAAAAGGATTTTGAGGACGCCAAGCCCCTGTTCGCCGCTTTAGGACATACAGCTACGCTTGTCGGTCCTGTCGGAAGCGGCAATACATGCAAATTGACAAACCAGATTATCGTGGCGTTGAATATCGCGGCGCTCAGCGAAGGCTTGATGCTTGCGAAGAAAGCCGGCACCGATCCTCAACGCGTTTTTGACGCTATCCGCGCGGGGCTGGCTGGCTCGACCGTGATGGAGGCCAAGACGCCGATGATCCTGGCCGATAATTTCAAGCCCGGCTTCAAGATTGATCTGCATATCAAAGATCTTGGAAACGCCATAGAGACCGGGAACGCTTTCGGTTCGCCGCTGCCCCTGACGAAAGGGATCTATGAAGTGCTGAAATGTCTTTCAGCCGAGGGGGAAGGTTCCTGCGACCACAGCGCCATTGCGAAGCATTATGAGCGGCTGGCTGGCCTTAAGTTTTCCGAATAAAAACCAGCTTTCTATAGCCCGCGCGTTTATTTACTCGGAAATATTCTTCACCGACGACCGTACGATCAGTTCCGGGCTCAAGATAATCTGCCTATGCTCATTGTGGCCGTTTTCTATCTGATCCAGAAGCATCGTGATAGAAAGGAAGCCCGTTTGCTCTTTGGGCTGCTGGACTGTGGTCAAGGGCGGATTCAGGTATTTTGTCGCGAGAATGTTGTCGTATCCGACAACGCTGTATTTTCCCGGGATGCTGAATCCGTGCTGCTGGGCGGATTCATATACGCCGATGGCGATTACATCGCTAAGGGAAAGAATGGCGCTGAAATCGTCGCGCCCGATTTGGTCTTTTCCCGAGTAGATCGCGTCGAGCTGCTCGCAGGTGTTTTCAACGGTAATCAGGTTGTTCTTGATCATCGTTTCGCGGACAGGGATACCGTTTTCGGCCAGCGTTTTTACGAAACCATTCCTGAAGTCCTGCGAAGAAGGCAGCTCCGAAGGACCGTTCAACAGCAAAATGTCTCGATGGCCGTTCCGGATCAGGTATTCCGCGGCCAAGCGGGCGGCTTTCTCGTGATCGACGTAAACGCAGTTATAGTCGTCGCTCAATGGGCGGTTGTCTATGAAAACCGTCTTGACATCGGCTTCCATAAGCAAACGCATGCTGTCCGAGTTTTTGCTCACGGGGGAGATGATTATCCCCTCGACTCCTTGGGAAATCATGGTCGATATATTGTTCATTTCCAGTTTTTCATCGTAGCTGGAATCGGACAGAAGCATCGTGTAGCCCTTTTTATTGAGCACGTTGCCGACCGCCTTGAATATTTCCAGATAGAAGGGGCTTTGGAGATCGTTCAGGATCATGCCGATGAATTTCGTCTTCCTGTTCCGGAGTCCTTTCGCGAGCATGTTGGGCCTGTAGTTATAGCGCTTGGCGATGGATTGGATCTTCTCCCTGGTCTTTTCATTGATGACGGGATCGTCGTGCAGGGCTTTTGCCACCGTGGAAAAAGACATGTTCGCCTGTTCGGCGATGAACTTGATGGTAATACTCTTTGGCTTCATAGTCTTCCAAGAATAAAAATTGTAAAACAAGTCTAAAGCATGCTTTACAACGTTGTCAATCCTTGACCAAAAACGCGCCGTTTTTTTGTGTGAACCCTGTAAAATGACGAGGGTTTCGCGATTTTTGGCCGCCAAAAATAGTTGAAAAAAAACTTGACAGGCTTGCGGCGCGATGTATAATGAAACGGAATTACAACGATGTAAAAGCATGTGACTGAATTACAACGTTGTAATTTCATGAATTTGACAGTGATCGCGCGCGATGGTTTGAAATACCGGAAAGGGGGAATCTGATGTCGTATTTTGATTTAGGGGAAACGAAGTCGAGGCTCGGTAAAGTCCGAAATATCCTCCGAGAGAAACATCTGGACGCGGCGCTCATTTATTATGACGAACTGAATATCGCCAATGGCTGGTATCTCACTGGCTGGTGTCCGCAGTTCGAGAAAGGCTGCGTATTGCTTCCGCTGAATGGCGAGCCCCTCCTTCTGGGCGGGCCGGAAAGCGAGCCTTTCGCGAAGATGAGCAGCGCGATCGGGGAAACGAGGAATTTCCCGCCCTTCATGGTGCCGGATGAAGAATACCCGAACGCTACGATCAGCACTTTTGAGATGCTCGCGGCGGAACTCAAGGGCAAAAAACTTCCCATGAGGACGATCGGCATCGTCGGCACAGCCTCGTTGCCGCATAATGTCTACCAGCAGTTCGAGGCTGGGTTTTCTGGAATCCAGCTCGTCGATATCACCGACGACTACGAGCGGCTGCGCGCTCACAAGTCGGTCTGGGAGATAGGCAACATCAGAAACTCCTTTGGGTTGACCTACAAAGCCTACGAAGCCATGAAACGAAAAATAGCCCCTGGCGTAAAGGAATATGAAGTGGCGGCTGAGGGCGAATATATCTGCCGAAAGGCTGGCGCCAACAACTTCGCGTTTTCGTGCATCGTAGGAAGCGGCGAGCGAGCCAAGGCCGTCGTGCCCACCGCGCTCAACAAAGAAATGAAAGACGGGGAACTTGTCATGGTCGGCATAGCGCCCAGAACCAATGGGTACGCGGGAGTGATTGGCGACACGCTGCCAGTGAACGGGATTTACACGAAACGGCAGAAAGAAAGCGTGAATCATCTGCGCGAGGCTTTCAGGCTCACCAGGGCGATGCTGAAGCCCGGAATGAAGGGCCGCGAGATAGACGTGCCCGCCAGGAAATACTTCATCGACCATGACCTCATCCAATATCTCGTCTGTCCCTTCGCGCACACGATCGGGCTCATGGAAGCGGAAGCGCCATTCTTTGGCCCCAATAGCGATGACACGCTCGTTCCCGGCATGACGGTGTGCGTGGATGTCAGTTTCTTCGGGCACCCGGAATTCCATGGCGCAAGGATTGAGACGGGCTATGAAATCACCGAGACCGGCTGCGAGCCATTATGCCCCGAGATGGATGTTTTCTTGTCCAAAGATGTTGAATGAGGAGTGAAGCGATGACAATAGGAAAGAAAGTCTGGGTATTCGCCGATGGAGATCTTCCCCCGCATCCCAGCGGCGCCGCTGACCCCAAGGCGCATGAAGCGCTCATGGTCGTGAACAACAATGAGCGGCAGGCGAACCTTTCGATCACGCTGCTGTTCGAAAATACCGAGCCAAAACAGGGGCTGAGTCTGACAGTCCCCCCGAAGCGGGTGAGCTGTTTCAGGATGGATCTTCCGATATGGGGCGGGGATTATGTCATTCCATTCGGCCAATATGCGGTAATCGTGGAAAGCGATGTCCCGGTCGTCGCCGTATTCGGGCGGCTCGATCGCAGGGAGAACATGGCGTATTATCCGGTGGCGCCGTACGCCCAATAACGTCGGATAGGGCTCCGGTGCCATCTCGGATCCCTTTATATAATTTGCCGTGAGTTATTCATGGCAGGAGATTCAGGAAGGAGGGACAGGATGAAGAGAGTATTGCTATCGGTTCTGGCATTGGCGATCATCGTCGGGTCGGGATTCGCGCAAGGGACGAAGGTTTTGAAAAAGATCATTCTCTCGAACGCGTACTATACGGCACCCTATTGCGCCGCGTTCAATCCTTCCGCGATCGCGAAAGCCAAGGAACTCGGATACGAGCTGCAGATCCTCGATGGAGAAGGGAATCAGCAGAAGCAGCTGGAGCACGCGCGCCTGGCGATCGCCGAAGCGGCCGGATTTGTCTACTTCCCCGCCGATGTCGCGGGGTCTCTGCCCATAGTGGAAGCCTTGGCCAAAGCAAAACTTCCCTACGTAATCGTGAATAACTACACGCTCGACGCATTGAAGGCGAACAACGTTCCTTGCTATGTGGGGACCAACGTCAAGCAGCACGGCCACAATATGGCGACCTTGATCAAGCAGCTGCTGCCCAAGGGCGTCGGCAACCTGGTGGCCATCGAGGGAACGGCGGGGCATGCCCAGACGATCGCTTTCAACGAAGCGTTCGCCGAAGATTTCGCTGGCACGCAGATCAAGTTCCTGGACAAGCAGCCCGCCGATTTCGACGCGGACAAGGCGCTGAATAAGATGAACGATTTTCTCACCAAATATGGCAACAAGATCGATGTCATCGTTTCCCATGACGGCGGAATGCTTGCGGGCATCATCGCGTCGCTCCGCGCCGCGGGCAAGCTCGGTAAGATACCCATTGTCTGCGCGGGATCCAACAAGATAATCTACACCGCCATCAAGGCTGGCAATGTCTATGGAACTTCTACCCAGGATCCGGGAGTGGAAGGCGCTCTCGCCGTATCGACGTTGATTGACATCATCAACGGGAAGAAGCCGCCGCAGTGGGTGGAGCTGCCGATCAAACCGGCGACGAAGGAAACGATCGACAATTTCAACTGGTTCTGAGCATAGAACCGAAAAGCGGTTTTTATAAATTGGGGGAGGGTGCCGAAACGCGTCCCTCCTCCCAGTTTTTAGAGATCTCGCGGTTCACAAGTCATACGCCGAATAGCGCGATCGACGAAGGGGAAAGAGCGGTGAATAGGCATATCTTGGAAATGCAAAACATCACGAAGACCTTCCCTGGAGTGAAGGCGCTGGACAGAGTATCCTTCTCGGTCATGCCGGGCGAAGTTCACGCGTTGGTCGGCGAAAACGGAGCGGGAAAATCGACGCTCATGAAGATCCTGAACGGAGTGCTCGAGCCCGACTCGGGCACGATTCTCGTCGATGGCGCGCCGGTAGCCTTCAAGCAGACAAAACAGGCGCAGGCTTGCGGCATCAGCTTGATCTACCAAGAATTCAACCTCGTCAATACGTTGAGCGTCGCCGAGAATATCTATCTTGGATTTCTGCGGACCGGAAAAATCGGGCTGGTGGACTGGAAAAATGTCCGCCAGGAAGCGTCCAACTTGATCGAGCGTCTTGGATTCGATTTCAACGTTAAGGAAAAGGTTCAGAATCTCAGCGTCGCGGAGAAGCAGCTCGTGGAAATAGCGAAGGCTCTATCCGTGAACGCGCGTATCATAGCGATGGATGAACCCACTTCATCGCTCACGAAAAATGAAGTCGAAAAACTGTTCACGATTATCAGGAATCTCAAGGCGAGCGGAATCACGGTCATCTATATTTCCCACAAACTCGACGAGATTTTCGCAATATGCGATAGGGTCACGGTGCTGCGCGACGGGCATATCATAGATACAAAGCCGATGAGCGAGACAAACAGCGCCGAGATCATTTCGAAGATGGTTGGCAGGCCGGTGGAAATGAGTTATCCCAAGCGCTCATCAGCCGTCCGGCCTGATGTGACGCTCGAGGTTCGAGATCTCGCCTGCGCCGGTTTTGTCAGGAATATTTCTTTTTCGCTGCACAAGGGCGAGATCCTTGGCATAGCGGGCCTCGTGGGTTCGGGCCGGACGGAACTCGTGGAAGCTATATTCGGGGCGCGCCGTCTTCACGCGGGCGAGGTGTTCGTCCATGGGAGAAAAGCGAGGATCAGGAGCACTTCCGACGGCAAGAGCTATTCCATCGGCCTCGTGACGGAGGACCGGAAGGAAACCGGCCTCGCGCTGAACTACAGCCTCACCGACAATATCGTCATCACGAATCTCCGGAGAGTAGTCAAGAACCTGCTCGTCAGCAAGAAGCTCACGCAGCTGAGCGTGAGCCGTTACATCGATGAATTGGGCATAAAGACGCCTTCCGCCAGGCAAGCGGTGATGAACCTTTCCGGCGGAAATCAGCAGAAAGCCGTGCTGGCGAAATGGCTGTTTTCAGATGTGGAAATACTCATAATGGACGAGCCCACTCGCGGCATCGATGTGGGCGCGAAATATGAGATCTATCTGCTGATGAATTCGCTAGTTGAGCAGGGGAAATCTATTATAATGATTTCTTCGGAGCTTCCCGAGGTGATCGGAATGAGCGATAGGATCCTCGTGATCAATGAGGGCAGAAAGAAAGGCGAACTGCGCGGCGCCCAGATGACTCCCGAAGCGGTTATGAGCATGGCTTTACAATGAGATATTGAGGAAAACAACGATGTCAAAAAAACTTGAAGCCCGATATCTCAGGGACAAAGTCGTCAAGATTCTCAAAAGCCAGGGGGTCCTGATCGGGCTCGTGCTTATCATCATAATCGCGTCGATCGTAGAGCGCTCTTTCATGACCGCGAGCAACATTCTCAACATTCTGCGGCAGGCTTCCGCGATCGGGATCCTGTCGCTGGGGGTTACCTTCGTCATGATGACCGGCGGCATGGATTTGTCGGTAGGCGCGATCGTATCGCTCTGTTCCCTGGTCGCCGTGAGCATAATGAACGGATACGCTCAGGCCGAGGGGGCCAATGGCGTAGCGTTGATAGCGATCCTTGTGGTTATGGCGCTCGGCTTCCTGATCGGCATGGTCAATGGATCGCTCATCGTCCTGTTCGACGGCAGGCTAGGCGAGACCTTCATCATCACCTATGGGATGCAGATCGTCGTCGCCTCTCTGGCGCTTTTATACACGGGCGGGCAATTCATAGCGGGCACCTTCGGGACGGGGCTTTACCAAAAAGTGAGCGAGGGATTCACCCCCATCGTCTGTTTCCTCGCTTTGGCCGCGATAATGCATGTGATCCTGGCCCATACGCGTTTCGGTAAACAGATGAGCTTCATCGGGGCCAATATCGATTGCGCCCGCATGTCCGGCATAAAAGTGGGGAAGCTGAGAATGATTACCTATGGGATCGGAGGCATGTGCGCCGGTTTCGCTTCGATAATCGTGACGTCGCGAGTCTACTCGGCGTCTCCATTGCAGGGGAGCGGGTATGAGCTCGACGCCATAGCCGCGGTCGTCGTCGGCGGAACCAGCCAGACGGGCGGTACGGGAGGAATAATCAACACGATTCTAGGAGTGCTCGTGCTCAGCGTGCTGAGCAACGCGCTCAACGTTATCGGCGTGAACGCCAACGCCCAGCTTCTCGTCCGCGGCGCGATAATCATCGTCGCGGTAGGGCTCGATATGCTGAACAAAAATTCCGCGATGAGGGAGTCGGCGACATGAAGAGAAATTCGACGATCAAGGCTCGCCCGCTCGAAATAATTTTGGATCAGACGGTTCTGTTCCTTTTATTCGGCTTCGTCATCTTTATGGCCTTCGTCAAGCCGTCGTTCCTCGCGTGGTGGAATATACAGAGCATCCTGATCGATGTATCCATTTACGGCGTCGTCGCGTGCGGGATGACCATTCTGATCATCGGCGGGGATTTTGATTTGAGCGCGTCATCGCAATACATGTGGGCGCAGATATTGTTCGTCACGCTGCTCAACGCCACGAACAATCCTTTCATTTCCATCGCGCTGACGCTTTTGTCCGGTTTCATACTGGGGACGATAAACGGCCTGATCGTCACGCGGTTCCGCATCAACTCATTCATCACAACCTTGGGCACGATGACCATGATACGGGGTCTGTGTCTCGTGTTCACGAACGGCAAGATGGTGAGCACGCTGAATCCTTTCATAAAGAGATTGGGTTCGGCCGAATTTCTGGGCCTGTCTTCCCTGTTCTACATCTATCTGTCCGTCCTTATTATCATCTCGCTCATGCTGGCCTACACGAACTTCGGGAGGAGATTCTATTCAACCGGAGGGAATCTG
Organism: Rectinemataceae bacterium; assembly: GCA_035560555.1. Lineage (GTDB taxonomy): Bacteria > Spirochaetota > Spirochaetia > Treponematales > Rectinemataceae > UBA11090. The sequence continues at coordinate 55,177 of DATMZF010000013.1, read as the reverse complement.
GAAGTGGCGCGTCTGGCTGGCATAAATACCGCGTTTCAGAAGACCGCTGGTTTCTCCATCATGGGGATACTATGCAGCATCGGCGGCATCATGCTCGTGGCTCAGCTTCGCGCGGGCTCGACGCAGTACGGGACGGATTTGGCGCTCACCTGCGTGGCGGCCACCGTCATCGGGGGGACTCAACTTTCCGGCGGCGCGGGCAGCGCCCTGCGCACAGCGCTTGGAATGCTTGTCATCGTGGTTCTGTACAAGGCGCTGATATACCTAGGTCTGCAGGCCTACTATCAGAATCTGGTGAAAGGTCTCGTGCTCATCCTGGTCGTGATGTTCGATCTATTCATGACAAGACGCCGCGCGATCAGGCACTAGGAACGGCATATGAGAATCGTCGTGGGTTCCCTGCAGCAGGAATCGAACACCCTGACCTCGAGAATGAGCGGCCGTGAGGATTTTACGATATACAGAAGCGACATGATGCTGTCGCACATCGCCGTATCGGACTACTTTTCCTCTCGGGGAGCCGAGCTCGTCCCGACTCTCTACGCCAACGCGGTGCCCGGAGGACGGCTTCGGGAAGCTGATTTTCGCGCCCTCGCCGATGAAATGCTCTCCATGATTCCAGAAGCCGGCCTGGATGGCCTGTGGCTGTACCTTCACGGCGCCATGGAAGTGGAGAATATCGGAAGCGGCGAGGTTGCCCTCCTGCGGATGATCCGCGAAAAGATTGGATTCAGGATACCGATCGCGCTCGCCCTTGATTTTCACGCCAATAACACCTTCGAGCTGATGAAGTTGGTGAATACCGTCTCCGGCTATCGTACCGCCCCGCATCGCGACATGAGGGAGACCGAGTTGAGGGCGGCGGAGCTACTTATGCGCTGCGTCGAAAAAAGGATCTTGCCTGAACCGCAAATGGCCAGGGCCGACGTCGCGGTTCCTGGCGACTGCGTGCTTACCGATGAACATCCCTTGCGGGAAATAATGGCGGCGGCGGCGGATTTGGAGAAGATTCCCGGAATGCTGGCATGCAACGTGTTCAACGGCCAGCCATGGGTGGATGCGCCGAACATGGGGCCATCGATGGTCTGCGTGCATGAGCGGGATGCCGATATGGCCAAATCGGCGGCGGAGAAGCTGGCGCGGATGTTTTACGATTCGCGACGCGACTTCAAGTTTTCCGTCGAGGCGCGCGAGCCCGGGGAGGCGCTCGATCTGGCCTTCGCGCAGCGCGTGAGGCCCGTATTCGTCACCGACAGCGGCGACAACACGACCGCCGGCTCATCCGGCGACAATGCGTATCTGCTCGCCTTGGCAAAGGAAAAGGGCATGGAAGGAGTGCTGCTCGGGGGGCTGACCGATGAGCCCGCCGTGAAACGCTGCGAAGAGGCGAAGGTGGGCGATTTTCTGGAGCTCGACCTTGGCGGCACCATCGAAGCGAAAAGCGCGAGGACCCACGTCAGCGCGCAACTTCTCTACTGGGGCGATATCGAGGGATGGTACGGCGAAAACGCGGGTCCCTGCGCCGTGCTGCGCTCCGGCGGCATCGACATAATCGTGACGGCTAAACGTTGCGCGTTCACGAAGCCGAGAATTTTCGAAGGCCTCAACCTAAGCCTCGAAGCGTATAGATTCGTCATAGTCAAACTGGGATACTTGTACCCCGAGCTCGCGAAGGTAGCGAAGGCAGCGATTCTCGCTTTCACGAAAGGCGGAAGCACGGAGCGATTGCAGGATATGGGAATGACGCGCATTCGCAGGCCGATGTTCCCGCTGGACGACGATTTCTTGCCCGAATTAAGCTCGACCGGCGGCGCCGTCGGCGTCGCGGCAGGCAAAGACCTTTCATCGGCGATAGGTTGAATTCGAACACCGAGGACGACGCTATGAAGAAACGCGGATTGGGCCGGACCGGATTGGAGGTGAGCGAATTGTCCCTCGGCGCCGCGTTCGTGACCCAAAGCGGCGATGGCTTCGCCGGAGCCGGGAGGATTATCCACGAGGCGATGCGTGCCGGGATAAATCTTCTGGACACATCGGCCGACTACGGCGACAGCGAAACCGCCGTGGGAGAGGCACTCCGGCGCGAAACCGGACCGGTCATCCTCTCGACCAAGCTGGGTCCCCGGACTAAGGCCTTCGATCCACAGGATTCGCGGGATCTGCGCGCCTGCGTGAAACGCAGCCTCGACGCTCTCCATCGGGATACGATCGATATTCTCATGATCCATGAGCCCGATAGACCCGGCGAGATAGACTGGTGGACCGACCAGCGCGCCTTTTCGGGTCCGGTCGTCGATATTCTCCAGGAGCTGAAAGCGGAGGGGAAGGTAAGGTTTTTGGGCCTGGGGGGAACGACAGCCTATGAAATAGTGCCCATAATCGCCACGGGCCTGTTTGATGTCGTCCTCACAGCGTTCAATTACAGTATGCTCTGGAGAGAGGCCGAGATCGAGCTTATCCCCGAAGCGAAACGTCAGGGCATGGGAATACTGCTCGGTTCGCCGACCCAGCAGGGATGGCTCTCTCGCCGCTACGACGCGCAGGTGGCCTCTTCCGATTCACGGTGGCTGAACAAACCTCGCCGCGACCAGCTCATCTTGCTTTATCGTCTCGTCGACGAGACGGGGATACCCTTGCCCGAATTGGCGCTGCGCTGGGCGTTGATGAATCCCGACGCGTCGAGCGTTCTGACCGGCCCGAGAACGGTCGAGCAGCTGAGGCAAAACCTGAAAGCCTGCCGGGATGGTCCCCTGTCATCCGATATAGTGTCCCGCATCGATGAGATTGCCGCCCTCGTACCCTTCCGGCCCTATGAGGAGCCGGCGTACTGCCCTTTCAGAAACGCGCAATTCGATGTGCTGAAGCGTCCCGGACCAGTGGTCTATTAGCCCGCCCGGCGATTCGGAGCGGCGGGCGGAAGCGTCCGCCCCGGGCTCAGTTCCGCGCTTTGCAGCCGCAGGATTCTCCCGTGACGAGGGCGCTTGGTATCAATATCTCGCGGGGGGGGAGGCCTCCCTTGGACTCGATGAGCGACTGAAGCATTTCCGCAGCGGCCGTGCCAATCCGCGCCTCGGCTTTTTCGAGAGTCGTGGGGCGGGGGGAGAGAGCGTCTATGACATCGGGGTGCTCGAATGAGGCGACCGCGATGTCGGCGGGTATGGAGAGTCCGACCTCGCGTATCGCCTTGTAGCCGCCGAGAAGCAGCTGAGAGTTCGCATAGATAATGGCGCTCGGTCTCGATGCACCGCTCCGGTCGAGGAGGTCCATGGTGGCCTGGTAGCCGCTGCGTATTTCCCAGTCGACGCTGCGCACGAGTGTTTCGTCGAAGACCATGCCAACCTCTTCGAGCGCCTTTCGGAAACCCGCCAGGCGTTCGCGCGATGAGGACTCGGCGAGGGGGCCCGTGACGAATCCGATATGCCGGTGATGGTGTCCGAGAATATGTGTAGCGAGGCGATACGAATTGTCTTCGTTGTCCTGGAGGACATAGTTGCGCGGCGGTCCGCTCAGGCGGTTGTCGATGAGAACCAGAGGCGTGTCGGCCAGGTTCGGCAAGTGATCGATGTAGGCGCCCTCGTTGCCTATGGGCGCGAGAATTATGCCGTCGATATTCTTGGCGATAAGGGACTGGATGGACGCGATTTCATTGTCCCTGGAATCCGAGGTGAAGCAGATGAGCGTCGAGTAGCCGTGGGCGCGGAAATGGGCGTCGACGGCCATGCCTATTTCGCCGAAGAATCCATTCGTGATGTTCGGTATGATGAAGCCGACCGTGTTCGTGCGCTGACTTCTGAGGCTCTGCGCGGCCCAGTTGGGCGTGAAACCCAGCCGGCGCACCACTTCCATGATGATGTCTTTCGTTTCGCCCTTGATATCCGGGTGGTTATGGATCGCGCGGGATACCGTCTTGATGGAAAAACCAGTTTCGCGCGCGATGTCCTTTAGTGTGGTAATGGTTGGATTCTCCTTCGCGGTATCGTTGCCGACAACGTTGACGATTGTCAAGAGCTTCTTGCCTCGGCAATTTTTCTGGGCGCGATGAAAAAAAACTTGACAAATCCTAGGATCGATATACGATAGTAATCGTTGCCGACAACGTTGGCAATCAGTAAGTCGACAATGCAGATTTCAATGGAGGTGTCTATGAAAAGGATTGGAGCAGTGGTGCTGGCGCTTTTGCTTCTCGCCTCGACGAGCGCGTGGGCACAGGCGAAACCCAAGCAGACGCTCATCGGCGTGAGCATCATGGAACTGACGGCTTACACCTGGTACCTGGGCGTGATAGACGGCTGCAAACAGTGGGCGGCCGATAATCCCGCGGCGAACTTCACGTTCCAGTTTGAGGATTCCCATTCGGATGTTCAGACGATGCTGAACAACATCGACAATCTTCTCGCGGCGAACGCAAAGGGAATCATACTCTTCCCCGCCGACGCGTCCTCCGCCATCCCCACGATCAAGCAGAACGTGGCGAAAGGCATCCCCTTTGTCATCGGCGACTACAAGCAGCAGCCGAACAAGCCCTCCGACGCCGTCTGGGCGACCTTCGTCGGCCACGACATGAGAGCCTTGGGCGTAACTGCCGGCAAAGTGGCGGTAGAATATCTGAAGACCCTGGGCAAGGCCAATCCGGTCTGCCTCTTCGTGTCGCGCCCGACCTCCGGCCAGGTTTCCAAGGATAGGTTTGAGGGATTCAGGGATACGGTTATCGCGACATTCCCGAAGGCGAGAGTCATTGAAGAGGGCGACGCCGGCGCCGGCAGCAGGGCATCTTCCCAGGACTTGGTCGAGAACGTTCTTCAGCGCGAGCCTGTCATCGATGTCGTCTGCGGCCACAACGATGCCGAAGTCGTAGGCGCCTACAACGCCGCGGTTTCGCAGAAAAGGAACAACATAAAGTTCATCGGAATCGCCGGAGACAAGGATGTCCTGACCTTCATCTCCAAGGGCAACCTGGCGTGGATTGGCGAAGTGCTACAGGACCCCGTCGTGCTGGGCTATCAGGCCACCGACGCGATCTACCGATCCCTGATCAAAGGCGAGAAGCTGCCTCCCGCGTACGAGCTTCCCCAGCCTGAGGGAATTACGCCCGCCAATATCAAGAATTATAAGTGGCAGACATGGGCTTGGCTGTAAGTTGAAAATAACTTTCATGCATTAAGCGATGGCGCGGCGGGCGAGGATCGCCATCCTCGCCCGCCGCGAATCCCGCAATTCGTGCGGGGGCGATTGGAAAGAACCGTAATCAGCGCAAGGCGGAGACAATCAACATGATAAGAAGTCTTCAGGCGGGCGAAGAGAGCCGCCATGAAAAATCGCCGTTAATACAGGTCGTGAGTTGCACGATGGAATTCCCTGGCGTGAGAGCCTTGGACGACGTGAGCTTTACGCTCATGCCAGGCGAATGTCATGGCCTGGTCGGCGAGAACGGCGCCGGAAAATCGACCTTGTCGAAATGCGTCATCGGCGAAAATCACATGACCAGCGGAGAGTTGTACGTTGAGGGCAAGAAGATAAGAATTCCCGGATACTCTATAAAAGAATCGCAGAGACTGGGCATACAGGCCGTCCATCAGGAATTCCAGCTCATGAACGACATGAGCGGCCTCGAGAATATTTTCATCGGTCACTACAAGACGAGATCCGGCATAATCAGCTGGAAAGCGCTCAACAGAAAAGCCAGGGAATTGATGGATTTCCTGCAGTGCGATGTGAATATCCACATTCCCGTAAAGTATCTGCGCACCGCCGAGAAGCAGATCATTCAGCTGGCCAAGGCGGTGCTGTCCGAGTCGAAAGTACTGATTTTGGACGAACTCACCGCCGTGCTTCAGGAAAAGGATATCCTGAATATTTACAGGATAATAGAAATTCTCAAAAAAAAGGGAATGGGCATTATCTACATTTCCCACAGACTCAACGAGATATTCGAGTGCTGCGATTCCTACACCGTGCTCTGCGATGGACGCCACGTGAACAGCGGCCGCGTCGCCGACATAGACAAGGCGCAGCTGATCAAAATGATAATCGGCCGCGAAATGACGCAGGCTTTCCCTCCGATAAACGAGCGTTTCGGGGAAACGATGCTGGAAGTGAGGGGATTGACCGCCCCGAAAGCATTCAGGGACATTTCGTTTAAAGTGAGGGCCGGCGAGGTCATCGGCCTGGCTGGCCTCCTAGGCGCCGGCAAGACCGAACTCGTGCACGCCGTATTCGGCAACCACAAGGTCATCGAAGGCAGCATTTTCGTCAAGGGAAAGAAAGCGGAGATAAAGACCCCGCGGCAGGCGATACGCTTAGGCATTGGGCTCGTCCCCGACGAAAGAAGGACCTTGGGTCTGAACATGCAGTTCGACATAAAGGACAACACGACGCTGCCATCCATGGATAAGTTCAGGAAGTTCAGGGTTTTCCAGGACCATAGGGCGGAGGAAAAGGCCGCTTTCGACATAAACGAGAAACTGGAATTGAGCTACTATTCTCTGTGGCAGAATGTCAAAAATCTTTCCGGCGGCAACCAGCAGAAGATAGTCATCGCCAAATGGATGCTCAGGAATTCCGAGATAATTTTGCTGGACGAACCGACGCGAGGCATCGATGTCGGCGCCAAGTTCGAAATCTACAAGCTGATCAACGAGCTCACGAAACAGGGCAAGAGCGTCGTTCTCGTGTCTCCCGAACTCGAAGAGCTGATAGGGCTGTGCAACAGGGTGTATATCATGTTCGAAGGCTCGATCATGGATATCGTCGAAGGAAAAAGGAAAACGCAAGAGGTCATCATCAACAGCCTGCTAGGGGTGAACGCACATGAATAGAACCGAGGATAAAGAGAAACGCAACAACGGGGGATTGGCCCTCTTCCTGAAGGAGTGGGTGATACTGATACTTCTGTTGGTGTTAGTCCTGGCATGCAGCCTGCTGCTGGAGAGATTCAGGACCACCAACAACATCATGAACATCCTCCGTCAGGCATCTTTCACCGCCATAATCGCGATGGGCGAATTCTTCGTCATATTGACGGGGCAGATGGATATGTCCGTCTCCTCGGTCATAGGCATGATATCCATTTTCTTCGCGGGATTCGTCGTGAAAATGGGTTTGCCCATTTGGCTGGCGATACTGGCGGTGCTGGCCATCGCCGTAGTGGTCGGGATAGTCAACGGCGTCCTGGTAGTGTACGGAAAAATACCATCGTTCATCGCGACGCTGGTTGTCATGAACATCGTGAGAGGCATCATATTCCTCTATTCCAAGGGCCTCCCCATTTCCGGCCTTCCCGAAGGCTTCAATTTCCTGGGTTCGGGATATGTGGGGATTGTTCCCGTTCCCGTTATCCTGATGTTCATAGTGGCGACAATACTCTACGTCCTCACCGCGCACACCTCCGTCGGGCGCAGCCTCTTCGCGGTGGGAGGCAACCTCGAGGCGAGCAAGCTTTCGGGCATCAACGTTAAATTCATCGGCATCCTGGCCTTCGTGCTCTGCGCTGTCCTTACGGGCATCGGCGCGCTCGGGCTGACGGCGAAGACGTTGGCCGGCAACGTGACGCTCGGCGACGAGCTGTTGTTCGATGTCATGACCATCGTCGTGCTGGGAGGCACGTCGCTTACTGGCGGACGCGGAAGGATTTTCGGCGTCGTCATCGGAGCCCTGTTCCTCCAGGTGATCGGCAACGCGATGGTGCTCCTGAGCATCAACACTTACTGGCAGTGGGTCGTGAAAGGCGCGATCCTGATCGTTGTGGTGCTCATCGATTCCAACACAAAACGAGACATAGCGAAGACGAAGCATAAGGCCCAACAAACAGCCATCGAGGAGAAATAATATGCACGGTGATATCTGCATCCCGGAATACGAGTACAAGGAGCGTGTCCAGCGAGCGGCCGAAATTCTGCGCCGCGAAAGACTCGACGCGCTGATCGTCAACGGCAACGAGGCCGATTACGCGAACACGAGATATTTTTCGGGGTTTTGGCCTCTGTTCGAGCGCTGCGGCGTGGCGATCAGCGCGGCCGGCGACGCCGCGCTTCTGGTGGGACCGGAGAGCCGGGCTTTCGGTGGCGACCGCAATAAGCTGGATAAACTCTTCGTGCTTAAAGATTATCGCGAAGGAGCCGATCCGGCTTATCCGGAACTCAAGGCCGATACGTTCAGCGATGTGTTCAGGGGCCTGGGCATCGCGGGCAGGAAATTGAGGATTGGCGTCGCCAGCTATCTGGATACCACGGTCGTCATCATGGATGGCATCAAGAAAGCGTTTCCGGAAGCCGAGATCGTGAGGGCAGACGCTGTCATGGTTGAACTCCGCTCCATCAAGTCCGATCATGAAATCGCCTGTCTGAAGGAAGGCTATCGTCTGGCGGAGCTCGCCAGCCAGCAGGTGATCAAGGAGATCAAGCCGGGCATGACCGAGCTGCAGATGGTTGGTGTCGCCCAACGTGTGATATACGAGAACGGCGCTGAATATGAAGGCTTGCCGATGTACGTATTCTCCGAAGCCTCCACGAGGCACGCGATTTCGCGCTCTTCATACCGCAAATTCGAGAAGGGCGATATCGTGCAGCTAAATCTATCGGCCAAGATCGACGGCTACTCCGCGTCGATCGGCTATCCCGTGATCCTCGGAAAGCTGGAGGGCAGACGCCGGGAGATCGTTCTCTTCGCCCTTGAGGCGCACAACTGGACGCAGAGACAGCTGAAAGCGGGCATCGTCGCGGCCGATATAGCGAAGGGTTTCTACAAGTTCTACATGGACAATGGGTTCAAGGACAATTTCGTGTACGGCCCCATGCACGGCACGGGCCTTATCGAAGTCGAGGCGCCCTGGGTGGAATCGATCTCGGACTATACGTTTAAGCCCAACATGACATTCCAGATAGACACTTTCATCTCGACGGATACTTTCGGCGTTCGCTGGGAAAAAGGCGTCGCCATAAAGGAAGGCGGCGTGGAAGTCATGTCCGCCCCGATCGGCAAGCTCTACGAGCTCGAATTCTAGAGCCGTCGTCAGGGAGCTACGTATGAAACCGATCTATGCGTTGTTGGGCGTGGACATGGAGACCGATGTCGGCAGTTTTACGCCTTTTTACGAGGGCGCGAAACATGGCACGCCTCTCCTCCTCGACCTCTTCAGAAAAAAAGGCGTCTTTGGCACATTTTTCTTCACGGGAGAATGCGCCGCCGAAAATCCCGAGGTTGCGCGAATGGTGGCTGAAAGCGGCAATGAAGTTGGCTGTCATTCGCTGTACCACGAAACGGTGGGCGATGAGCTGTTCCCTATCCCCGGCCTGAAACCGCTGCTGCCCCATGAGGTGAAACCTCGATTGACCTTGTGCAAAGAGTGGGTCGAAAGAGCCGCGGGCGTCCGGACGACCTCGTTTCGCTGCCCCAGGCTCTGGGGCTCGACGACGGTCGTCAACGCGCTCGAGGAACTGGGCTTCACCTGCGATGTTTCCTATCCCATGTATTTTTACCGCGAGCAGTTCGCCCCCTATCATCCCAGCCGCGAGGACTGGACGAAGAAAGGCGATAGCGCGCTATTGGAAGTTCCCAACTTCGCCGACATGGCGATGGAGAGCAAGGACCCCGGGCTCGAGCGCGATCGGGACCAGTGGCCGCTATTCAGGACGCGGGGCGCGGATTACATACTCGGGAGAACCGATGCCTATATAAAGTTCTGCGACGACAGGGGAATTCCCTGCGTGCTCGCGTACTATATCCACCCCTGGGAATTCTGGCCCATGAAGGCGAGCTACCACTTCGGCGAAGCGACGGTCATTCCGGACGAGTTCATCACGAAAAACTGCGGCGAAGTCGCGGTTCGCGAACTTGGAAAACAGATAGACGGTCTTCTGGAAAGAGGCGTGCGGTTCGCGACGGCGCGCGAACTCACCGGTATATTTGCATAGTAGGCATACCATATTCAATCTGACGAGAAAGCGGGGGAGAGCCATGCTGAAACTTTTGCCGGAGCCAAAGAGAGTCAGGGAATTCGATGGATGCACGAAAGAATTCGGAAATATGGCTTTCGATTTCGATCAACGCTTGGATTCCGAGAAGGGCGAATATCTTGAAATAGCGGCGATGAGGTTCCGGAACCGAAAAAATCTTCGAATATCCGCGGGAGGCGGTTCAAAGGATTCGATGACAGTCTTCGTCGTGCCAAGCCTCGAGGGCATTTGGGCCGACGACGAGGACTTGTTCCTGAAGCAAGGCTATAGCCTGAAGATAGAGCAGGATAGGATTGTCCTGAAATTCCAGAAGAAGGCTGGTTTCGTAAACGCCGCGACAACGCTGAAACAGCTGCTCACCGAAAAAAGCGATGGGTTTGCCTTGCCATTATGCGAAATAACCGATTGGCCGACCGTCGAGCATCGCGCGGTCGCTCCCACTTTTTCTTGGTACGCGGGATACGGCAGGATAGGCTTCGACATGCAGCTCTGGGGCTATGACGAGTGGATGGAATACCTGAATGTCTGTCTCGACGATAAGCTCAACCAGATGAATATGGTCATGTACGGCTATTGGCCCTTTGGGCTCGAGGAGTACCCCGAGACGGTCTTTAGGGATGTGCCGATAAAAATATGGAACCGCGAAAACCGGAAATGGCTGACCGTTCGTTACACGCACCCGAATATCGAGAGGCCATTCCTGGCGGATTTCATCGCGCTGGCGCACAGATTCGATTTTAGCATATTCGCCTATGTCGGGCTCAATTCGTATAACGGCGCGTACAGCATAAAACATCCTGAAAAGCGCATGGTCAAGCCGGCAGGCTCCGGCTTTATGAATGATTTCGATTCGGTTTGCCTGAGCGACGAAGAGAATATTCGCTATATCCTCGCGAGCATGAGAGGAATCGCGCAACTTGGATTCGACGGTTTCACGCTCGAGGAGAGCGAGGAAGGGTTCTGGTTCTGCAATTGCGACCGATGCGAGGAGCGGTGGGGCAGGGGATCGAATTCCCCTGTGGACGCGAAACATAAAGCCAACATGTGGCTTTTGGATAAAATCTACAGGGAAGTGCGCGAGGTGAACCCGGATGCCGTCATCGGAATCAGGGCTTTCAGGCAGCCGCCTTTGGAGAAAGATCCCGGATTTTTGCGGGAATGCGTGGAGAACATGCCCAAAGACATCGCTCTGTTCTGGGCGCCGGCGCTGTATGTTTCCCCGTCTGAATTCAAGAAATGGATCGCGGCCTTCGGAAGGGATCGCATATGGGGCAGGGACACCGAGGCGAACGCCATCACCTCGACGATGGGCAGACTATTCAGGATATTCGAATCCAACATGATACGGTACAAGGACGAGCCTAACGTCCAGGTGATCGAGCGCGATATCGAGCAGCACATCACGAGCGCGCGGGAAGGCGTAAGCGGGATTAACGGCTTCATGTTCGAGTGGTACGGTCTGTTCATGTTCCAAAGGGCGCATGGCAATTACGGCTGGGGCTCGACGATGGACAGGGACAAGTTTTTCGAGCTGTCGTGCGAGATCGCCTTCGGCGCGGAACTGGGACGGAGGGTGCTCGTCGTTCTAAAGAACATTCTCACGATACACGAGAGCCAGATGCCGCTCTATACGACTCCGTTTCCCTTCCAGAAGAACAAGATCACGGTCGCGGACATTCCGGAAATAATGCGGGCGAAACTGCGCCATCCCGGCCTTCTGGATGAAATTCACGATATCCAGCGCGAGATCGAGAGACGCCCCGATCTGGCGCACTATATTCCCCATTTCGCGAAGATCGAGAATGCCGAGCGCAGGAACGCGGCGATATACGACATGATGCTCGCGTCGCTCCGCTATCAGGACGCTCTCTCGACAGAAGAAAAAGAACGCTGCCTGGATGAGATACTTTTCCACAACGAGAAGGACTTCGATCTTGTGAAGGAAATGTTCTTCGACATCAACCCCGTCTGCGAAACCGGCGTGAAAAGCTGCATGTACCCGTATCACGAAATAAAACGCATCATTCACAATATACGGTATCCGGAAAGCCCCGATGACGCGATCATATGTTCGGGGATCGAGGCGTTGGGCTGGCTATGGCTATAAAGCGAGGCGCTCCCGTGATATGTACCCTGAATCCTTCGATGTTCTCGGAAAAAGAACATGAGTTTCTAGAATCTTCCTCCTATGCGGCGAGTCTGTTCCGTTATCGGTCGGGCGTGGAAGCCGTCCGTATCCGATCCGGACGTGGCGAGTTCGTGTGGCTTCCGTATCTGGGGCAGCAGATATGGGATTGGAGCGTCGATGGAAAAAGTCAGAAGTTCGAAGGTTTCGTGGCGGAACCCTCGTACGGCAAGAATTTTCTCCAGAATTACGGCGGATTCTTGATCCATTGCGGGATGACGGCGATGGGCAATCCTGGCGCCGTGGATTCGCATCCGCACCACGGGGAGCTGCCCGTTTCCAGGTTCGATGAAGCATGGATCGAAGTGGCGAACGACGATGGGCGAGAGATGCTGTCCCTGGGCGGTCGCATCCACTGGCATGTTCCCTTTATCGCCGAGTATTACTGCGTTCCAAGCCTGCGCATTCCGCCCGATGGGTTGTCGCTGCGCGCCGAACTGCGCCTTGAAAACCCGACGGCCAAGGTCATGGATTACATGTATCTGGCGCATATAAACTTTTCATTCGCCAGCGCTAAACAGCTGCTTTCGACGACGCCTTTCGATCCCGCGCACGTCGGCGTCAGGAATGAGTTGTTCCCCGGCCTGTCCGCGGATCCCGGCTTGCTGAAGCGTATAGATCAGGCAGCCAACTATGAACCTGAGCTGGTCGCCATAATGGACGACAGGAACGCGGCGAGGGACTCGGCGGGGTCCATAATGGCATACGCGGACGGCACCTGCCGCTGGGTGAGCCAGGAAACATCCGGGCTCGATCATCATGTGCTGTGGATTACCCATACAGCGGACCGCGGGGCCTGCGGGTTCCAGCTTCCCTCGACAGCCGGTCCCACGGGATTCGAGAACGAAAAGGCCCTGGGCAATATCAAGCATCTTCCGCCCGGCGGCGGAATAACCCTGCGGTACGCTTGCGGATTCTGCGACAGGCTGGAAGACGCGCATATCGAGGGCGCGAGATGAATCTTCGCTCCGCGTGAGTAGGAGGAAAAATGAAGGACGATATGGGGAAAAAGCAATGGGTCTATCCCGATCTCGAACTGCCGCCGCCGGGGGATTCCCCGCTGAAAGGTCATGAATCGCTCATTGTCCTCAACATGAATGATGCCGACGCTTCTATTGTCTTTTGTCTCTATTTTACCGACAAGGAACCGATCGTGCTCGCTCCCGTGATAGTCGCGGCCCGCCGAGTCCGTTGTTTCAGGCTCGATAATGTCGACGATGTCGGCATCAGAATTCCCCGTGAAACGCAGTACGCTCTACGCGTCAATGCCGACATTCCCGTAGTCGCGCAGTACGGAAGGCTCGATACGCGCCAGCAGAATATGGCTTTTTACACCGTTATGGGATACAGCGGCTGAAGGGCCGCTGTATCGTCCCTCTCAGATCTTGAAGATCAGACCTATGCTCCCGAAGCCGCTGCCTCCTGCGTTCACGTCGAAAAAACGAGCGTAGATGACGGAAGAATAGATCGCGAGATTGGGGTAGAGGAAGTAGGATATCCCTCCGCCATTGCCTATCCCTATGTTGAAGGCGGGATCGAAGCCGAATCCCAGACCCAAGCCATAGTAAAAGTCGAATTTTTTGAGCCAATAGGGAAGGTCGGCGATGAACCCGAGCCCGAAGTGGGCGGTGACGAGACCGACGAGTGTGAAGTTGGTTCCGTAGATGAAACCAACGCCGCCCCTGGCCGCGAGGCCGAAGGTGATCGGCACGGAATCCGCGAGATCGACACGCGCGAACATATACTCGACGCTTCCCCCGATGCCGTAATCCCATCCGAAGTTGAAGCCCACGGCGGCCGCCAGGTCGCCTTTGTCCATATTGACGGGAATTTGGGCGTATGCGGCGCCGCTGGCCAAAATCGCGAGCGCGAGAACAGAGATCATTTTTTTCATTATCGCCTCCTTATCTGAATTCTCTATACGGTTTGAGAATACGACTAAAGCGCGGAGTGGTCTGTTCGGCAGCGCACATACGCGATGCGTGAGAATTGGCTGGCTATATATTCGCATCGGCATTAAAATTCCGTCATAAGGAGCCAGATATGAAAGATTGCCTTATCGCTATGGCCAAATACAACAGACAGGCCAACCAGGCCATGTGCGGGATCATGAAGGGCGCGGACAGGGAAAAGATCGCGAAGGACTGCGGGACTTTTTACCATACCGCTATCGCCGGCTTGGGTCACATCGCGTCGGCCGAGGCTATATGGCTCAAGCGCTTCGCCTCCTTCGGCGCTTACGCATCGCTGGAGAGCAGCAAAACGATCGCTTCGGAGATGGACGCCATAAGGGCCAGGCTTGCCGGCAATGTCGATGAGTCATCCTCGCTCTTAGATGAGTTAGATGCCTTGCTCATCGATTATATCGAAGAACTGGGCGACGAAGAGCTGATGAAGACGGTCCAATACAAAAATATAAGGGGCGATGTGTTCGAGAAGCCAAATTATCAGACTATTCTCCATGTCCTGACCCACAGCATTCACCATCGCGGAGAGGTTTCGGCGATGCTGGATATTCAGGGCGTCAAGAACGATTATTCCGGTTTCGTCACGTATGCGTACTGATCGATAATCAGGCGCCGAAGGTGCCCGCAACCTCTTTAAGCAAGCCGCGAATCGGGAGGTCCTGCGGGCACATGGACTCGCATTGACCACAGTCCACGCAGGCCTCGGGTTTGCCCTTTATCTGCCCATAGCCGGTGAACATCGGGTCTTTCGTATCCCAGACCGAAGCTTTGTTGTACGCGGCGAGCAATTCGGGAATCTGCACGCCCATGGGACAGGGCTGGCAGTAACGGCAGGCGCTGCAGTCGGCCTTCATCCGCGCGCGCATCGTGTTGCGCGCCTCTTCGTACACGGCATGCTGTCCAGGCGTCAGCGTATTCACCTCGGACGCCTCGGCCGTTCGCAGATTTTCACGAAGTTGCGCGACATCTCCCATCCCCGACAGAAGCAGGCTCACTCCGGGTTCGTTCCATACGTAGCGCAGCCCCCATTCCGCGGGACTCCAGGCCTCGGGACGCTTTTCGAAAACCTCTTTCATTCCTGGGGGCAGGTTCCCGGCGAGGCGTCCGCCTTTCAGAGGTTCCATCACTACCACACCGAGTCCTTTTTCGGCAGCGTAACGGAGTCCCGAATACCCTGCCTGATAATCCGCGTCTATGTAATTGTACTGTATCTGTCCGAATGCCCAACCATCATACTCGTCGATGATCCGAGTGAAGTCTTCCTTCTTTCCATGGAACGAAAAAGCAGGAAAGCGAATGAGGCCCCGTTCGCGCGCTTTGTCGAGGAACTCCCTCAGGCCGAGATCCCTCATGCGGTTCCAGGCGTCTCCGTTGAGCGCGTGCACGAGATAGAAATCCAGTCGCTCCGTCTGAAGTCTTTCGAGCTGCCGCTCGAGGAAGTTGTCCATATCGTCGCGCGCAACGACGAGTTGCTGCGGCAGTTTCGTGGCGAGCAGAATGCGTTCCCGCCAGCCGCCCTTGAGGGCCTGGCCCACGAAAGGTTCGCTGCTTCCTGGTTGGGACATGCTCGTCGAGTGATAGAACCACGCTGTATCGATATAGTTGATGCCCGACTCGATCGCCTCATGCAGCAGGCTTGTCGAAGCGATTTCGTCTATTCTGTCGGCGCTGCCCAGGGTTGGCAGGCGCATGCATCCGAAGCCAAGCGCTGAGACATCGATACCCGTACGGCCAAGCTTGCGATAGTTCATACGATTTCCCCCGCGGATCAGCGCTTCCGTCACCTGGATGAGCGTCTGAGTGGCTCAATTTGCTGCTATAGTACAGGCCTTCGAAAGAGCTTATCAATACGGCTGCCGTAAATGACCATACCAATACGGCGCTCCGAACTACAAAATCACGTCAAAGACTCCAACCGTCCGTAAAGCATAGATCGATGTTCCTCGTGCGTCGTCCGCTTTTATTTACAGGAATCGCGTTTTTCTGTATCATGGTGAAGCGCTTTTCCTGCTGGCGGGGAAAAAAGCTTCAAAAGAGCGTACGGTACGGAAAATCAGAAAATAGAGTTATTTCGCGACGCGTCCATTTTTTTGTCCAGCCCATCGTCGATACGCTTTCTGTCGGGCTCGCCTTCGCGCTGTGCCATGATTTCGCGAAACAGCTGCCCACGGTCGATGGCGGTGGCTTCGGCAATCGCCGGGAGTCTCTTTTTAAAAATTAGTTATCGCCCTGATCGTCCCTTCTTGAGAAAAACGCTAAAAAAGATAAATACGCCGACATGAGCGCTTTTCCTCTTGACCCTCCCCTAACGGGAGATTTTAGCCTTCGACAGATCGGAGGTTGACAATGAATGCCATACTCAATGTTGCGGGACTAGAAAAAAGCTATGGGGGCATAAAGGCGATCGATGGGATCGACATCAGCGTGGAGCGAGGGGAGATCTTCGGACTGCTAGGCCACAACGGCGCGGGGAAGACGACGACAATCGAGTGCATCCTCGGCACGAAAAAGGCCGATGCGGGTTCCGTGCGGATCCTTGGCCTCGATCCAATCCTGAACCGCAGACAACTTTTCGCCCGCGTCACCGTACAGTTCCAGGACAGCGCCTATCAGGACAAACTCAAGGTGAATGAAGCCTGCGAGGTCGCGGCGGCGCTCTATCCCCACCGAGGCGACTGGACACTTCTCCTGGATAGTTTCGGGCTCAAGGACAAGGGGAAGACGTTGATCAGCGAACTTTCTGGCGGGGAAAGACAGAAGCTTTCAGTGCTACTCGCGCTGATCCCCGAACCGGAAATTCTTTTTCTCGACGAACTCACCACGGGATTGGATCCGAAGGCGCGCCGCGATATCTGGGACTGCCTTGACGCCCTCAGGAAATCCGGCGTAACCATCATCCTCACCTCCCACTACATGGACGAAGTTGAGCGCCTCTGCGACCGGATCTTAATACTGAAGAAGGGAAAAGTCGTGGCGCGCGGGCGTCCCGCCGAACTCGTCGCGGAACAGGGGCTCAAGAACCTGGAAGAAGTCTTCCTTCTCTATCTGGCCGATGATGAAGCGGAAGGTGGGGAGGTCGCCGTATGAAGTCATTCCTGGTTCTGCTCAAGACCGAAATGAAACTGGCCTTTCGTGGCCTCGATATGCTCTTTTTCGGCATACTTTTTCCCATCGGCGTCATGTTCCTCTTAGGTTTTATCTCCAGCCCCGAAGCGATCAGACTCGGGTTTGGGGGAATCGCGTCGATCGGCATCTGCGCCGCCGGCTTGATGGGACTTCCCCTCACCCTAGCGAGCTACCGCCATGCCAAGATATTGAAGAAATTCAAGGTCACGCCGGTCAGTCCATTCCAGCTTCTTCTCGCGGTGTCGGCCGTGCAGGCCGCCTTGGCCATCGTTTCAGGACTGGCAGTCTACCTTGTCGCCAGGTTAGTCTTCGGAATGGAAATACGCGGATCGGCCTTACGATATATCCTCACCTTTCTTTTTGTGGAGTGTTCCATTTTCGGCATCGGCTACCTTGTAGCGAGCGTCGTCCCTAACGTAAAAACCGCGAACATCGTCTGCACGGTTCTCTACTTCCCGATGCTATTTCTTTCGGGAGCGACGCTGCCTTACGAAATCATGCCGAAAGGCCTGCGGTTTTTCTCAGACATATTTCCGCTCACCTTGGGGATCAAGCTTCTGAAGGGCGCCATTCTCGGCACGGAACTCTCGGCTGACGCCGTAAAGATCGTTGTCCTGGCGACATTGGCTGTTGTATCATACCTTGTGTCGCTCAGGGCGTTTAAATGGGAGTAGATGATGTACCGGATCGGACAGTTTTCGCGCTTTACCAAGGTAACGATAAAAGCTCTCCGCTTCTATGAGTCTGAAGGGCTGCTCGAGCCGGACTGGATCGATCCGATCAATG
Organism: Rectinemataceae bacterium; assembly: GCA_035560555.1. Classification (GTDB taxonomy): domain Bacteria; phylum Spirochaetota; class Spirochaetia; order Treponematales; family Rectinemataceae; genus UBA11090. The sequence goes on along the minus strand of DATMZF010000013.1, from coordinate 37,163 downwards.
GCTACCGCTACTATTCCACCGGTCAGCTGGCTCTGACGCACAAGATAGTGGCCCTTCGTCAATGCGGATTTCCTATCTCCGAAATCCATCAAATCCTCGCGGGGAATAATGTCGGCGCTCTCCTGTCCGATCGCAAGCGCGAGCTGGAAAAGCAGGTCCGCGAGACCTCTACCCAGCTCGCGTCCATCACCCACTATCTCGATAATCTTGGAAGGGAAGAATATATGAGTTATGAAGTCGTGATCAAGGAACTTCCGCGCGTCCTCGTGTACGGCACAAGGATGATCGTCGAGTCCTATGACAGTTATTTTACCGAAATACCCAGGATAGGCGCGGAGATGACCGCGGCGAATCCCGAGCTCCGTTGCGCGGAAGATCCGTTCTACTGTTTCATCATCTACCACGACGGCGAATATCGCGAACACGACATGGATATGGAATTCTGCGAAGCCGTGACAAGCCGAGGCAACGGAAAGGAAACCGACACCATAAAGTTCAAGCTGATCGATCGGGTGCCCCAGGCGGCTTGCGTGATGCACAAAGGGCCGTATTCGACCCTGTCGTTCGCTTACAAAGCCGTATACGAATGGATCGAAGCGAACGGTTTTGTCCCCGCGGAAAATCCACGCGAATCTTTCATTGACGGAATATGGAACAAGGATAGCTCGGAGGACTGGCTCACGGAAATTCAGGTACCGCTTGCGGAAAAGGATCCGGGATCGAAATAGCTTCCCTCTTCGCGCTCGATATCCGGGCCGCCAACCTTGCATTATCCGAGGTTCTGCCACTATGCTTGACGCATGAGGATAGTGATATTGGACGGCTACACTGAAAATCCAGGCGACCTGAGCTGGGCGGGCTTCGCGGAAATCGGCCCTCTCACCGTGTACGAGCGGACGGCTTCCGATAGAATAGTCCAAAGAATCGGCGACGCCGAAGCGGTCATAACCAACAAGGTCCCGATCGCCAGGGCGACGCTAGATGCCTGTCCGCGGGTCAGGTATATCGGCGTGCTCGCCACGGGCTACAATATAATCGATGTGGAGGCCTGCGCCGAAAAGGGCGTCGTCGTATCGAACATTCCCACCTACGGCACGAACGCTGTCGCCCAGATGACGTTCGCGCTGCTTCTGGAGCTTTGCCACCACGTCGGCGCGCATTCCGAATCGGTCTTCGCGGGCGAGTGGACGAAGAGCGCCGACTGGAGCTACTGGAAATACCCGCTCGTGGAACTCGCGGACAAGACGATGGGCGTCATCGGCTTCGGCAGGATAGGGCAGGCGACGGCGCGGATAGCGCAGGCCTTTGGAATGAAGATCTTGGCCAACGACGAGCGCAGAATTCCCGAGCTCGAATCGGAAACCTGCCGCTATGTCGATCTTGATGTCCTGTTCGCGCATTCGGATGTCATCTCGCTTCACTGCCCGCTCCTTCCTTCGACGCAGGGAATTATCGACAAACACAGCATATCGAAAATGAAGGACGGGGTCTTCATCGTGAATACGTCGCGAGGGCCGCTCATCGTCGAGGAGGATCTCCGCGAAGCCCTCCTGTCCGGCAAGGTGGGAGCCGCGGCCCTGGACGTCGTCTCGAGCGAGCCGATCAAGGCCGACAACCCTCTCCTGAAGGCACAAAACTGCCTCATAACGCCGCATATCGCCTGGGCCCCGAGGGAATCGCGGCAGCGCCTCATGGATATCGCCCTGGAAAACCTGAAGGCTTTTTCTGACGGCAAGCCGGTCAATGTGGTGAAGGCGTGATGAGGCCATGAATTCCACGGCTTCGTCTTCAGGCGATCCCAGAGTCGCCGCGCTGATTCAGGAACTGCGGGGATGGCCGGGGCCTCATATCAGCAGTCATAGAAGCGCCAGTCAATTCTTTCATAAGCTGGCTTTCCTCGCCGATATCGGATTGAAGCGCGACGATCCAGGAATCGCGGGCATTGTCGACAGAATATTGAGCGCCCTGGACGAACACGGCGTCCCCTGCCTGTCGATGGATATATCGGCCGCCCACGGAGGTGCCGGAACAATCATGAAAGCCTGGGCGCTGTGCGATGCTCCCACCACCCTGTATGCCCTGAAAGCGATGGGCGTGATCGATCCAAGGTTGGACGCCGCTGTCCGGTATCTGGCGAAACTTCCCCGCGCCGGTGGCTATGGATGCGCGGTATCGGAGGCGCTAGGAGAATGGCGAGGTCCGGGAAAGAAACGCGATCCATGCCCATACGCTACCTTGGTAATGCTCAAGCTGCTCATCCTGTACCGCGACGAGTACGCCGAGGAAATAGCCGCCTGCGCGGAGTGCCTCCTGGATCTCTGGGAGGACAGCGCGGTGAAACACCCTTATATATTCTACATGGGCACGGATTTTAGAAAATTGAAATTGCCCACCATCTGGTACGATATCCTCCATGTGGCCAATGTCCTGAGCCAGGTTAAAGGATGCGGGAGCGACCGAAGGTTTCTGGAGATGCTCAATGTCATTAATGCCAAGAAAGTCGATGATGGCTTTATTCCCGAATCCATCTATCAGCCATGGAAAGAGTGGGATTTTGGACAGAAAAAGCATGTTTCGAAGTATATGACGGATTTTATCGTGAAAATCAGTCAACGCATCGCCGATTCTCGGTGAAAGGATTCTATGAAAGGTACACATATGGATAACATGAAGAATGGCTACTGCCTCGTCCTTTCGGGCGGCGGGGCGAAAGGTGTCTACCACCTCGGGGTCTGGAAGGCGCTCAAGGAATTGGGCATCCAGATCGATGCCTTCGTGGGCACGTCCATCGGGGCCGTGATCGCCGGCCTTCTGGCCCAGGACAGCGACGATTCGCTCGATGATCTGGGCGCTTCCATCACGGTGAATTCCATCATTTCCTTGCCCGACGCCTTCGTCGATGCGGGAAGATTCAATGTAAACAAAGAAGCCCTGTCCGAGGCGCAGGAGCTTTTTCGTTCCCTCATAGAGAACAAAGGCCTCGATACCAGCCCCCTGCGCCAGCTTCTGGTATCGCGCATCGACGAAGGCAGAATCAGGAAATCGGGAAAGGATCTCGGCGTCGTCACCATAAACCTGAGCGACCTTAAGCCCCGCGAGATGTTCATCGAGGAGATGGGCGAGGGCACGATCATCGATTACCTGATGGCGAGCGCCGCATTTCCCGGATTCCGCCAGCCGGTCATAGAAGGCAAAAAATATATGGACGGCGGCATCGTCGACAACATACCCTACGCGATGGCAAGACAGCGGGGCTATCGGCGCATCATCGTCTCGGACATCTCCGGATTGGGCATGAATAGGCGCCCGGAGATCGAGGGAAGCGTCACGATCTATATCAAGAATTCCATCAATATGGGCGGGGTCCTGGATTTCGACCGCGATTTCATGAAGGATTTCGAACGCCTTGGCTATCTCGACACGTTGCGCGTCTTCGGCCGGCTGCGGGGGTATTCATATTTCATCGAACCTGATGAGGAAGCCGAAGCGGCATTCGCGGAAAAGCTGGGGAAGACGGCGCCTGTCTTCCCGAATGAAATGCTTCATGACAGAAATCTTCTCCTGAAGTATCTCGAATGCGCCGCTTCGATCCTGGAGGTTCCCCGCGTGGAATCGTATACCTATGGCGGGCTGGCCTCCGTCATAGTGGAGAGGAAAAATGAAGATGAAGGCAAGATCGCCGAAATCTTCAAATCAGGTTCCGACATAAAGGCCGCGATCATCGCGATGCTTCGCGAATCGATGGCGAACCGCACCTTCAAGGGAAGCCCCTATTATTATTTCCGTCTGATGGAAGAATTCCTGCCCAAAAATGCCGGCGCCGTGCCGAGAAAAACCCTGATAGGCATCTTCCCGGAATTGCTTGCCGGCATGGAGTATTTACGGAGCGTTGAGCGCGCTCATTAAATCCCGGTGGCCTGCACGATGAGCGATACCAGAGCCACCGAAATCCAGCACGCCAGTCCAAGCAGTATGGGGCGTATGCCGTTGCGGACGAGCTTCAGGGGATTGGAGCGCAGACCGATGGCGGCCATCGCCATGCAGATGCCGAACTTTCCGAGCTGGGCGAGGGAGTAGCCCGCCTCCAGGGAAAAAGCGCCAAGCGTCCGGCAAAGGGATGCGGCCAGGAAGCCGAGCACGAACCAGGGGAATATCTTCACGAAATCGAAGGCGCCACGCCTGCCCTCCGCGCCGCGCAATCGGTTCAGGGCGAGAAAGAGCGTGATGGGAATGATCATGAGGGTGCGCGTGAGCTTTACGATCGTGGCGTAACGTCCGGCCTCGTCGCCATAGGAAAACGCGGCGGCTACCACCGATGAGGTATCGTTGACCGCCGTGCCCGCCCAGAGGCCGAAAGCATGCTGGTCCATGTTCATCAAGTGTCCCAACGCCGGGAAAATGAATACCGCGAGTATGTTGAAGATGAAGATCGTCGAGATGGAATAGGCTACTTCTTCCTCGCTGGCTTCGATTACGGGAGCGGTCGCCGCGATGGCCGAACCGCCGCATATGGCCGTCCCTACACCGATGAGCGTTTTCACCTTTGGATCGATCCCCAGCCATTCGCCGACGAAGCTCGCGGTGAGAAATGCCGCCGCGAGCGTGAAGGCCATGACGGCAAGCGATTCGCTTCCTGTTTTGAGCACGACCGAAAGGTCGAGACTGAAGCCGAGAAAGATGATCGAATACTGAAGCATTTTCTTTCCGGTGAAGCCGATGCCTTCCTCGAGAAAAGCGGGGCGTTTGAGGAAGGAGAGGGCCATGCCGAAAATGATCGCGAAGGCAGGAGCCCCGATGACGGGAACGATTTTCCCGAGGAACCAGGAGGGAAGCGCCAATCCAAGGGCGAGGACGATTCCGGGGAAGGTAGCGATGATGCGTTTCGGCATACCTGTCATCTGCGGCGCACCAGAGAGGCGAGGGCGAGCTTGCGGTCGAGAACAAGGCAGGCGCCGCCCAAAGCGCCGACCGATTCGCCGAGGGCGCCGCGTTCGATCTTCACCGCGTTGAAGGCATGCGGCATCGCCCAACGCGCGGCGACCTTGCGCGCGCATTCTATAAGCGGACTCTCGATTAGCCCGATCGGTCCACCGATTATAACCTTGTCGGGATTGTACGTGGTGATGATATTCGCGACGGCGAGGCCGAGCTGGGCGGCCGCTTCGCGGACGCATTGGAGGGCAAGCTGGTCCCCCGCGCCCGCGGCGAGGCAGACATCTTCGCCGCTGATCGATTCGCCGGCTTTCCCGCCAGCCGTCAACTGCGACTTTCCCCCCTCGGCGATGAGCGCGATCGCCCTCCGCGACAGGGCGCTTCCCGACGCGTAGACATGGAGGCAGCCGCGTTTTCCGCAGGCGCAGACCGGACCCTCCGTGTTCACGGTGACATGGCCAATTTCACCCGCGCTGAAGAAAGACCCGTGGACTAGCTCGCCGTCTATCATGATCGCGGCGCTGATCCCCGTGCCTATGCCGATGTACACCATCTGGTGGACGGCCCTTCCTCCGCCGAAACGGGCCTCGGCCAGCCCGGCGCCTCTGTTTCTGTTGATGAGGAGAACCTTGGTCTTAAGCTTCTTTTCCACGAGATCGGCTACGCGGACATTTCGCCAGCCCAGGTCGTCGGCTCTGATAATGAGGCCGCGGTCACAGTCGACGAGGCCGGGGGCGCCGACCCCGAAGGCCGGCAGCAGCTCGCCGCCGACGCCTTCCTTAAAATCGCTCAAGCCCCGCACGAGGCTGTCGAGGAAGGAGTCGGGGTCGGCGCCGGCGACCTTGAGCGAAGCGCTCCTCAGGATACGCCCCTTCAGGTCGGTTTCGACGAAGGACCAGTGCCCCGAATGGTATTCGGCGCCGATCGCCCGCCACACCGAATCTTCCAGGTCGAGGAGAATGCCCGGTCTTCCCCTGCCTTCGCGCAGCAGGTTTTTTTCCACGAGCAGATTGAGACTTATCAGCCTCGACACGATCGTGGAGGCTGTGGTGCGGCTCAAGCCCAGATGCCGGGCGATCGATGCCCGCGATTCCGCGGTGCGGTTTTCTATCGCCTTCAGGACGGCGACCGTGTACTCGCCTTCGGGCAAGGCGTTGTTGTTCTCGGTTTCGGCGCGATTTTTCATCGTTGCGTCTATAATACTATGAAAATTAAATTTGTACAGATATTTGTAAAGAAACTTGACAAATTACAGACTCGTGGTATCGTGAAGCTATGGCATTCAATCGGGATATACGAGTAGAGGGGCTTTCTCTTTTCTATCTGCCCGTGAAGACCAGGATTCCCCTCAAGTTCGGCCCCGAGACGACGACGCATTCGACCTGCGCGCGGGTCCGGATCGATGTTTTCTCAAGGCAGGGCGTTCATGCCGTGGGCTGGGGCGAGACTCCGCTCAGCGTCGCCTGGGTCTGGCCCTGCGAACTCTCCTATGATTCCCGCCTCGCCGCGATGCAGGAATTCTGTCTGCTTCTCGCCGGCGCCTGGAAGGATTTTCCCCTCTGGGGTCATCCGATGGAACTCGGGCACGCATTCCTCCAGGATAGCCTGCCAGCCATATTCGGCGAGTTCAACGCGCGCAGAACAGCCCGGCGGCTACCGGAAATGCCCTGGCTGGCCGCCCTCGTGTGTTCGGCCTCCTTCGATCTGGCCCTCTTCGACGCCTATGGGAACCTCCATGGCCTTTCGGCCTTCGACACCCTCGGCCCCGAGTTCATGAATCGCGAACTCTCGTGGTTTTACGGTCCCGAATACGCGTCGCTTTTCAAGGACAAATACCCGGAAGATTTTCTTGTCCGGCCCGCGCCGCTTTCGCTTCCCGCCTGGCACCTTGTCGGCGGCAAGGATATCCTCACGGTCGAAGGACTCAAGGGTTCGGAACCGGAGGACGGATACCCCGTCATCCTTTCGGATTGGATCCTGCGGGACGGGCTCAAATGCCTGAAAATCAAGCTCACCGGCACCGACGCCGAATGGGACTACGCGCGCATCCTCGATGTGGGGCGCATGGCTATCCGCTACGGCGTCGACTGGCTCAGCACCGATTTCAACTGCACGGTGCTCGATCCGGCCTACGTATGCCGGATTCTCGACAGACTTCTCGCCGAAGAGCCGAGAATATTCGCGATGATTCTCTATATCGAGCAGCCTTTCCCCTACGATCTCGAACGCAATCGTATCGACGCGCATTCGGTAAGCGCGCGCAAACCCCTTTTCATGGACGAAAGCGCCCATGACTGGAAATACCTCGCCTTGGGCAGGACGCTCGGATGGACAGGCGTCGCCCTGAAGACCTGCAAAACCTTTACCGGCGCCCTCCTCAGTCTCTGCTGGGCCAAGACGGCGGGCATGACGCTCATGGTTCAGGACCTGACCAATCCCATGCTCGCCCAGCTTCCTCATATCCAGCTGGCCGCTCATGCCGGAACGATCATGGGCGTCGAGACGAATTCGATGCAGTTCTACCCAGATGCGTCGAAGCCCGAGGCCGCTGTCCATCCCGGCTTGTTCTCGAGGGTGGGCGGACGTGTGCGACTCGATTCGATCGGACCGACGGGGTTCGGCTATCGAATCGACGAAATCGCGAGAATACTGCCCGACGCGGCCTGGGAAGGCGGCAGGGCATGAAGAATTCCGGATCCTTCGCGACGAAAGTCCTGCCGAGGCTGCTCTATATCGTCCTGGCCATAGCCCTCTGGCAGGCGCTCGTCATGATCTTCAAGGTGAAGGAATTCGTCGTTCCCTCGCCGATCGCGGTGTTCAAGAGCCTGTTTTCCGGAGAGCTGATCGCCGAGAATACCTGGGGCGCGCACATCAGGACGACGCTTACGGAAATAGCGGTCAGTTTCTTCCTTACGACGGTCGTGGGATTCCTTCTCGCCCTCGTCATTTGCTGGTCCAGAATCCTGCGCGGCATTCTCATGCCGGTCATCGCCGTTTTGAACTCCCTGCCCAAGATCGCTCTTGCGCCCCTTTTTCTCATCTGGCTCGGTTATGGTTTTAAGGCCAACGTGACCATAGCGATCATTTGCGCCTTCTTTCCCATCGTGCTCAACACGACCGTGGGGCTCGATTCCGTGGACGAGGATCTGCTCGACCTTGTCCGCTATCTGAACGCTTCCAAGCTGCAGGTCTTTCTCAAGATAAGGATCCCGAATTCGCTTCCCTATGTTTTTTCCGGTCTCAAGGTGAGCGCCACGATGACGGTCGTGGGCGTGATCGTGGGCGAGTTCGTGGCTTCCAGCCAGGGGTTGGGCTTCCTGATCAAAGACTCCCAGGCCATGATGAATACGCCGCCCATGTTCGCGGCTCTCTTCCTCATATCGGGAATAGGTCTCGGCCTTTTCGCCTTCATCGGTTTTCTGGAACGCGCGCTTATGCCCTGGAATATGGAGCGGACGGAGGGCAAGGCATGAAAAGCCCCAATTCGGCGAAGCTGAAATCAATCTGGGCGCGGCTCAAGACCCCGGCGGTCATCGTCGCCCTTCTCGTGATATGGGAACTCTGCGTGAGGATTTTCAAGGTCAAGGAATATATCCTTCCATCGCCCATCGTGGCGCTGAGGCACCTTTTCCTTCCGCAGCCCGACGCGAACTACAGCTGGATCGTCCATATTCGCATAACGTTGATGGAGCTCGCCATATCCTTCGTCGTCACCTCCATCCTCGGCATCGCGATCGCGATAGGCCTCGCGTGGAACGCGACCGTCAAGAAAATCGTCATGCCTGCCTTCGTGTTCCTCAATTCGCTGCCCATCGTCGCGATCGCGCCGCTCCTCGTCCTCTGGTTCGGCTACGGCCTGAAGACGAACATCCTGATCGCTTTTCTCGTATCCTTCTTCCCCATCGTGATCAACACGACGGTGGGGCTGTCCGAGATAGACGACGATCTTCTGGATCTCGTGAAGTACCTGAACGGTACGAAACTCCAGATATTCCTCAAGCTGAGAATACCCAATTCGCTTCCCTACATTTTCACGGGACTCAAGATAAGCTCCACGATGTGCGTCGTGGGGGCGATCGTCGGCGAGTTCGTCGCCTCGGACAGAGGCTTGGGCTACATCATCATCAATTCGCAGTACACCATGGATTCGCCGCCGATTTTCGCCGGGCTCATGCTCGTGTCGCTGTTCGGCGTCGCGTTGTTCGGCATCGTGTCGGCTTTGGAAAGGCTCTGCATGCCCTGGCAATTCAGGGGTAGGAATAGTGACTGAAGTCGGAACTTCGCTCAGGATCGCGTAAGCGGTCCCTCAGTATCTCAAGTTTTCGAATCTAGGAGGATTACGATGAGGAAACGTTTCGTCGCGACAATCGCCATTGCCTTCCTGGTCCTGGCGGGGGCATCGGCCCAGACGACCAAGATCAATTTCCAGCTGAACTGGAAAATCTCGGGCGACCACGCCCCCTACTACGTGGCCATGGAAAAGGGATGGTTCAAGGAAGAAGGTCTGGACGTGAATGTCATGATCGGCCAGGGTTCGGGCTTCACCGTCCAGATGGTGGACGCCGGCAAGGCCCAGATCGGCATTTCCGACGCTCCCGTTCCCATCGAGGCAAGGGCCAAGGGCGCCAACATCAAGATCGTGGGCATAATTTTCGACAAACACCCCAACTGCATGTTCTTCTGGAAGGATTCAGGCATCAAGGTCGCCCAGGATCTCAAGGGCAAGACGGTGGCCGTGCCCGCTTCGGACGGTCATAAAGTGATGTGGCCGGCTTTCGCCAAACTCATCGGCCTCAACGCCAACGACGTCAAATTCATCAATATCGAGCCGACGGCTAAACCGGCGGCCCTCGGGTCGAGACAGGCTGATGTGGTATTCGAGCTTTTCACCGGCAAGCCCTTCATGGAGAAGGCGGTTCCGGCCGACCAGCTGGGATGGATCATCTGGGCCGACTATGGTTTCAACGCTTACGCGCACAGCTATATCGCCAACGAAGACTTCATGAAGAGCAACCCCGAGGCGCTGAGGAAATTCCTCAAGGTGTCCTATAGGGCATGGCAGTACACGCTCAACAACATCCCTGAGGCCATCAACATCCTTTCGAAGTATCATCCCATCAACACCGACGACTTCGTCGCCAATCTCAGCGCCGTCAAGGAATTCTTCAAGACCGACCGCTACAAGAACAACGGCATCGGCTACATCGATCCGTCGAGGATGCAGGATACCATCAACATCGTCAAGGAAAAGGGCCTGGCCATGAATCCGGATCCGAATTACTATTATTCTTCGGCTTTCCTTCCCAGCCCGCCGTACAAGTTCAATTTCTGATTTTCATCGCCGAAGGAAAGAGTCGGGGCGGCCAGCGATAGCTGGCCGCCCCGACTCGGTTTTTCGGTTTTTATTCACGGATAAGGTGGCTAAACGATGCGCGACGAGCGAAAACCTCTGCTCTCCCTGAAAAATGTCAAAAAAACCTACAGAACGGGCGGCACCGAGCTGGAAGCCCTCGGCGACGTTACCTTCGATGTCTTCCCAAAGGAATTCGTCTCGATCGTAGGCCCTTCGGGTTGCGGCAAGACAACCCTTCTCAAGATAATCGCCGGACTTCTCCCGAAATCCTCGGGCGAAATCGTCGTGAACAAGGAAGATTTCGACATCACGCGCGAGGTGGGCTTTGTATTCCAGAAGCCCCTCCTCCTCCATTGGAGGAAGGTGATAGACAATGTCCTTTTACCCATCGAAATCCTGAAGAAAGACAGAAAGGCGATGGAGGAAAGGGCACGATATCTGCTCGCGCTGGTCGGGCTGGAAGGTTTCGAGGATCGGTATCCGGGCGAGCTTTCCGGCGGTATGCAGCAGCGCGTCTCGATCGCACGCGCTCTGGTCCACGATCCCAAGATGCTGCTCATGGACGAGCCTTTCGGAGCCCTGGACGCCATCACGAGGGAAAGGCTCAACATAGAGCTGCTCAGGATCTGGCAGGAGACCGGCAAGACGATTCTCTTCGTCACCCACGGCATCAACGAAGCCGTTTTCCTCTCCGACAGGGTGATCGTGCTTTCGGCCCGCCCATCCAGGATGATCGAATCGCTCGACATCCAGCTGCCACGTCCGCGCCTGCAGGAAGTCCGCGTCGAACCTCAGTTTGGCGCCTACGCTCTTGAAATCTACAAGAGCCTCGAAATCGGCTGACAGGAGGCTTTTCGATGGATCAGGAAGGAAGATACTGCGCAGGAATCAGGGGGGCTGGACAGGTCGCGAACCAGCATGCCGCGGCCATTCTCGCCAACCCGAAACTGCGCCTGGCGGCCGTCTGCTCGCGTTCGCGCTCGAGCTCGGAAAAGCTCGCCCGGGAATGGGCTTCGGCGGGGAAGGGCGGCGACCCAATCGTCATCTACGATCGCTATGAGGATCTTCTCGCCGACGACAGGGTCGATATCGTTTCCGAGTGCATGCCGAACTATCTGCACGCGAGCGAGGGAGCCCTCGCCTTCGACGCGGGGAAGCATCTCATACTGGAGAAGCCGGCGGGAATCGGCCGCGAGGAGCTGAACGCGCTCCGCGACGCCGCCAGGCGTTCGGGACGCAAGAGCGTCGTGAGTTTCGTGCTGCGCTGGCACCCGCTCATCGCGAACCTGAAAAGCCTTCTCGACGCCTCGGCCATCGGCGACGTCTACTACGCGGAATTCGACTACTGGCACGGGATAAAGCCGACATTTTCCAGCTATAGCTGGATACGTCGCAAGGAATTCGCGGGCGGAGCCATGATAACGGGCGGCTGCCACGCGGCCGATCTCGCCCGCTATCTCCACGGCGAGATCGATGAAGTGTCCGCGTACTCCACGAAGGCGCGCGACGATTTCGATTATCCGACCACCATAGTGTCGGCCGCGAAATTCGCCGATGGGTCGGTGGGGAAACTTTCGGTGTCGCTGGATGGCCTTTGCTTCCCCTACCAGTTCAATATCGACCTGCTCGGCACGAAGGGCGCGCTGCGCGACAACAGAATTTATTCCAGGGAACTCTTCCCTTCGCAGAAAGATTTCGTCGTCCTCCCCTGCGACACGCCGAATTCCGGCTCGGTGGAACACCATCCGTTCAAGCAGGAGATCGACAATCTCGTCGAATGCATCGAGACGGGCGCTCCCGTCCTCTCCGATGTCGAAGACGCCTGCAAGTCGATGGAGGTGGCGCTCGCCGTGACGGAATCGGCGGCGACGGGGAAGTCCGTCAAGATTGCGCGGAGCTGAGGACATGCAGGATGCCATGGAGAATTTTCCCGCGCCTGTCGGGCGCCGCATAGACAGGATGACGTCGCCGCGCTTCGCGGAAGCGCTGGAACGCTGCGACACCCTCATACTTCCCCTGGGATCGGTGGAGCAGACCGGAAAGCATTGCCCCCTCGGCACCGACCTATTCGTGGCCGAAGCCGTTTCGGAGCTCCTGGCGGGAAAGGCCGACTGCCTCACGACAGCCCCCATCCCTTACGGCGACACCTTCGAGCTGGATTTCTGGCCTGGAACCGTCCATGTGGAATCGCCCGTGCTGGGCTCCTACCTGGAGGCCGTCGCGCGCTCCTTCCTCAAGCAGGGATTCGCGAATATCGTTTTTCTCAGCTGTCATTCCCTCAACATGAAGACGGTGGACCTACTCTGCCGTCGCCTGCATCGGGAAGGCCATGGCGTCTGCGCGATAGACTGGTGGAAGGCGGCTGGCGACGCGGCCAGGGGCGGCACCGCTTCGACCGAGCCATTCGGCCACGGCGGGGAAGTGATCAGTTCCATAATGATGGCCCTGGCCCCCGAACTGATGGATCTGGACAGCGCGGAAGACGAGTCTTCCCTGCCCGGTCTGGCTCAGGTGGCCGCTCATCCCCTCGGCTCGGCTTTCGTGGCCTATGGGGATTTCAAGGATTATTGCGTGACGGGAGCCTGGGGCGAGGTTAGGGATACCGTCTCCGCCGAAAAGGGAAAGAAGTGGCTCGCGAAGGCCCTCTACGCCTCGGCCGATTTCATTCGCGAATGGCGCAATAGCGGCAGCTGATTTCCGCCCGGAACGAATAGGCGGAAAGCGGAAAGCTTGGCGCGGAGCTCTCGGCACGGGACACTTGGCGCGGACAACATAGAAAAAGGGCTGACCACGATCGTGGCCAGCCCTTTTTTCATACTGTCTTTATTCTCGAAAATGCGCTTTATTTTATCGTCATGTACTTTGGGGGAATCGCCACCTGATTCATGCCCATGGCGCCTTTGCCGAAGGCGTAGCTGTCCTGATACACGAGGAGGAAGTTGCGCATGCGCACCTGCGTGGAAGCGTCCTTGTAGGCCGTGCTGTTCCAGTCCACGCCGGGGGAGAATGTGGCGAGTGAACTCATGATATCGGTGTTGTTGCCGAGCCTTGCTTTCTTCTCGACCGTTCTCTTCGCGAACTCGCCGAGACCAGCCACGATGCAGTAGCCCGATGGATAAGGCCAGGTGACGAGGCGACCGCTGGCGCCCTTGGCCACGACGGTCTGTTCGATCTTGGCGAGAATGGCTTTCCAGTTGCCCTTTTCCTTGCTCAGGTCGACGCCGAAGGCTCCCGCGTAGCCCTGGAGGGGGGAGTCGGTTTGGACATAGAGGCCGCCGAGTTCGGCGATGCGCTTGAGGAGCGGCTCAACATGGGCGTTATTGGTGCTGAAGAACGCCGTCTTCTTGCCGTATTTTTCGAGCCACATCGGGACTTTCTCCAGGATGAACTGCTGGGCGCCGGGTACGCCCACCTCGCTGGTCGGATCGGGGGCGGTCTCGAAGGCGAACTTGAGACCGAGATCCTTGCAGGCCTGCTCCATTATCATGCGCCTGCGTCCGAGGAGCTCGTAGCTCATATGACGGGGGAAAGAGATGTGCACGTAGGTATCGGCGCCCAGCTTCTTGGCCGCCAGGGGCATGATGTAGCCCATGGAGAGCGTGTCCGAATTGACGCAGAGATCGGTTACCGCGGCGATGACGGCGGGGTCTTCCTGCGGCTCTCCGGCGAAGCAGAGGATGTCGGGGCGCTTCTGCTTGACCCTGCGGAAGGCTTCGGCCGTGCCGGGCACCGCTTCCACGACGACGATAGCTTTCATGAGGGGATCGTCGCTGAGGCCGACGATCTGCGATATGACCGTTTCCATTTCCGAGCTGAAATTATCCGGATAGGTGATGTGCTGGATCATGCCGCCTTTCTGGGCGCTTCCGTAAAGGCTTATCAGCGCCTCGGCCCCCCTGATCACGTCTTCTCCCTGGGAAACCGTGCCGGTCACGACGCCAATGTGAAAGTCTCCCGCGGCGAAAAGGGGCACGAGGGCGGCGCCGAAGGCCATGAATGCCAGCAGCGCAAACTTCAGTTTTCTCATACAGCGAACCTCCTGGATTCTGGATACGGCCTAAAGTATATACCTGAAATCCGCGAAGCGCGAGGCTTGGATAAGCGGATTTCATTCGCTTATCCAAAGCCTTGTTTCAGCGGGAGTTCTCTCGTCGGCGCATTTATCTTGACGGGCAGGGGGAGCGCGCCTAGACTTCCATCACCAACCCCAAGGGAGAATAACGTGAAATACGCGGTCTGCAACGAACTGTTCGGCGACTTGGAATTGAGGAAAGCGGCGGCGACGCTGAAAGCGGCCGGCTTCGGCGGCATCGAGTTCGCACCCTATACCGTGTTCGGCGACTTTTCCCCCGCGATGATCCGCAACGGCTTGGCCCGTATCGCCGAGGCGCTGGCGGGCGAGGGGCTCGAGTTCGTGGGATTCCACTGGCTGATGGTGGGTCCGGAGCCATTGCATCTCACCACGACCGACGAAAGCCTCCGCCAGCGCTCTCTGGGTCATCTTCGGCGGCTCCTGGACGCGGCCGGCGAACTGGGCGGCGGCGCGCTCATCCTGGGTTCCCCAAAACAGCGATCCTCCGTGGCGGGTTCAGACAGAGCGACCGCCGTCAGAAAGCTCTCCGAAGGTCTCGCCGGCCTGGGCGACCATGCCATCTCATGCGGGTCGCGCATCCTTCTGGAGGCGCTCGACTCGGGTCAGACCGATGTGGTGAATACCCTGGCGGAGGCTCATGACCTCGTCGAGGCGATAGGATCGCCCGGAATAGGAGAGATGTTCGATTTCCACAACGTCGGTGACGAGACCGAGCCTTGGGATACCTTGATCCGGGCACAGGGCGAGAGAATCGCTCACATCCACATCAATGAGATGGATGGGCGCGCGCCTGGTACGGGAACATCGGATTATGGTCCCGCCTTCGAAGCTCTCCGGGATATCGGCTACAAGGGCTGGATCAGCATGGAGATATTCGAAAAGCCCGCTGATCCGGGGGCGGTCGTTGAGCGAGCTTTGCGCTTTTTAGCCAGACATGATCGAGCGATAGTTCTGCAGGAAGACGGATTCAAGGAGTAAAGGTACTTGTTCTTGCGGTATTTCTATGTAAATCAGTACGTTTTAATTTGTTCACTTTCTTTACAAAAAACCTTGACAGGTTCATGGACCTGCTCAAATAATGAAACCACACTTTCTGAAAGGAGCGCATTATGAAAAGAAGAAGCATTGCGGTTCTTTTTGCGATCGTAGCTTTCTCGCTTGTCGCCGTCAGCGGGAATCTTGTGGCACAGTCTCTCTGGAAACCGACGCATCCGATCCAGGTTGTCGTGCCTTGGCCAGCCGGAGGAGCTTCGGATACGGTAGGACGAATGCTCGCCGGACAAATGGAACAGTTCATTGGACAACGTATGGTGATCGTGAATACTGCCGGCGGCTCGGGCGCTATTGGTACGCAGGAAGTCTGGGACAAGCCGCATGATGGCTACACCCTCACCGCCAACGCCGTGGCTTCCGTCGTAAGCTATGCCGTCCTCGGGAAAATGGATCAGACACACAGAGACTGGATCTACTATCTGCCAATCTTTACACCAAACGTCATTGTCGTGAAAGGCGATTCCCCCATCAAGACGCTCGCGCAGCTGATGGATTACATGAAATCCAAGCCGGGCGCCACGATTCTGTCATCGGCAGGCGTCGGCAGTTCTGGTTATTACGCCGCCGAGCTTTTCAAGAAAGCGACCGGGCTTACCTACAGGCATGTTCCTTATGCCGGTGGGGCCCCCGCCGTCATGGCAGTTGCCCAGGGCGAAGCGGAAGTCGTCATGCAGCTGTCCGTCGAAGTCGCCGAGCTTCTCCGCGGCGGAAAACTCCGCGCCCTCGCCGTAACCTCGGCCGATGATCTGGTCGTCGACGGATATGGAACGATCCCCTCGGCGCAGAAGACGATTCCCAATTTCCCCAATTATGGTTCGTATTTCGGCATCATGGCTCCGGCCGATCTTCCCGCGAACGTCATCGCCGCGCTTGACGCTGCGTTCGTGAAAGCGGCGGCCGCACAGGGAGTCAAAGACTACGCCAAAATCAAAGGCGCCATCCCCTCCGCCATTTATGGCAAGGAAGCCACGGCGCTTACCGAGAAACTCGCCAGCACCGAGGCATGGCTTTTGTACGATGCGGGCGCGGCGGCCAAATCCCCCTCTGTATTCAATATTCCGAGGTGATTTTTGATGTCCACTGAAATAATGAAGGAAGAGGAGGCCACGCCTTCTCTTCCTCCAGAATTGACTGATGAAATCATAGCCAGGAAACCGAGACGCGAAGTCATTGGCGCGCTCGGTCTCCTGGCCGTCGCAATCCTTTTCGGCGTCGAATCCTTCAAAACGCCCTTCAAGGATACTCTTTGGGAATTCTACACATCCCCGACGATCTTTCCCCTCTTCATGGCCATTCTGCTCGGGGCGACCAGTATCTCGGTCTTGGTACGGGGGATAAGGGAATGGCATAACCAGAAAGACAGCATTGAGCCGATCCATCCGATCGAAGACATGAAACGCTGGGGAATGGGCCGCTTCCTGGGCGGCGCGGGAATTATCGTCGTCTTCCTGTTTTTCTTGGGTAAGATCAACTTCTATCTGCTTTCTGTGGTCATGATCAACATCTTCGGGTTGGCATTCAGGCTCGGAACGTTGAGGAAAGCCATCAAGTCTTCTCTGATCACCTCGGCCGTGGTGGCCATCTTCCTGTTCATCATAAGCAGGGTTTTCGGCATAGTGTTCCCGGGGGCGTAAACCATGAATATTCTCAGCATTTTCAGCGGGTTTTGGAAGCTACTCCTGGATCCCGTCACGATTCTCTATATTTTCATTGGGGGGCAGGCGGGCATTATCTTCGGCATGATGCCCGGGCTCACCACGACCACGGCGATGAGCCTGCTTACGGGGCTGACCTTCACTCTCCCCCCCGAAAGGGCGATTGCGGTTGTCCTTGGGGCATATGTAGGATCGGTGACGGGCGGCAGCCGATCGGCGATCCTGGTCAACATCCCCGGAACCCCGGCGCAAGCCGCGGTTTGCCTGGATGGATATCCTTTAGCCTTACAGGGACGGGCCGCGGAAGCTATCGGCTTGTCGGTGACGGCATCGACGATCGGCACGCTCCTCGGTTTCATATGCCTCGCTCTCTTTACCCCTCTGCTCGGCGCGGCGGCCATGAGCTTTGGAACCTATGAGTTCTTCTGGCTCGCCATCATCGGCGTCGTCATCGCCGGAAGCCTCTGTTCGCCCAAGGATCCGATCAAGGGGTGGATAATGGGCTTCCTTGGTCTTGTCCTGATGACAGTGGGCGAAGACAATATCCATGCCATCGAGCGCTTCACTTTTGGGTATAATCCCTTGAGAGGTGGTTTCGCCCTGATTCCCGTCATGATAGGCGCATATGGAATACCCGAGGTCCTTGACGCGGTGAGGCAGCGTCAGCAGATTGTCGTTCAGACGAAGGTCGGCAGGGTTGTGCCCCGCTTCGGCGAAGTGTTCAAATACAAATGGCTGATATTGCGCTCTTCCCTGATCGGCCTCATCATAGGGATTATTCCTGGCGTAGGGAGCGATACGGCTTCCTGGCTTTCCTACTTCGCGGCGAAAAAATCCAGCAAGCATCCCGAACTGTTTGGTCATGGCGCGATAGACGGGTTCATCGCGGCTGAAACAGGCGATAACGCCTGCGTAGGAGGGGATATAATTCCCACGTTGACGCTCGGCATCCCAGGTAGCGCCCCAGCCGCCGTCCTTCTCGCCGCGCTCACCATTCACAACTTGCGCCCGGGACCTATGCTCGTAGTCGAGCAGCCCGAGGTCGTCGGCCAGATCATCGCTATTTCGATGGTGGCCACCGTCGCTGTCTTCATACTTAGCCTCCTCATGGTGAAACAGATGGTGAAACTGCTTCTCATTCCCCGCAACGTCCTCATGCCAGCGGTCTTCATCATCTGCGTGACAGGCGCCTACGCTCTTTCCGGAAGGCTCTTTGACATCTACGTAATGTTCGCATTCGGATTGTTCGGCGTGATAATGAAAGAGTTGGATTATCCCGTGGCGCCTTTGGTCCTGGGATTCATCCTTGGCCCCATGGCCGAAGATAATCTCCGCCGCGGTCTGATGATTACGGGCGGCAGTCCCTCTCCCTTCTTTACCCGCCCCATTTCCTTCGCGCTTTTCCTTCTTCTCTTCTTCTCCGTATTCGGCGCTACAAAAACGGGAAAGCGTCTGATGAACGCGATCAAAGGGAAGTTCTCTTTTATATTTTCCAAACGCTTTGCGGCCGGTGGAAAAGAAAAATAATACAAGGAGCGACCATGAATTTCGGAATAGTAGGTACCGGCCTCATCGCCGAGTTCCACGCGAAGGCCTTGGCCGAGATCCCCGAAGCCAACCTCGTGGCTTGTGTCGATGTGGTGCCTGAAAGGGCCGCTTCTTTCGCGGCCAAATTCGGTTGCGCCGCGTATTCGGATATGTCGAGTTTCCTTCGCCATCCCGATCTGGATATCGTGAACGTCTGCACTCCCTCGGGCCTGCATCTGGACGCGGCCTTGCCGGCGGCTGCCGCTGGAAAGCATCTCATCGTCGAAAAACCGCTGGAAATAAATTCGGAACGCTGCGGCAGGATGATCGATGCCTGCGAGGCGGCAGGCGTGACGCTCTCCGGAATCTTTCCCTCCAGATTCCATGACTCGTCCCGCGCGATAAAGTCGGCGCTCACGGATGGGCGCTTCGGAAGGCTCACCATGGGCAACGCCTACGTAAAATGGTGGCGCGAGCAGAGCTACTACGACAAGGGAGGCTGGAAAGGCAAGAAGGCTCTGGATGGCGGTGGGGCTCTGATAAATCAGTCCATCCACGCGATCGATCTCCTTCGCTGGTTCATGGGCCCCATCGAGGAAGTTCGCGCTTTCACGGGCGCCGCGGGGCATTCGGGCATTGACGTGGAAGACAATGCCATCGCGGCTGTCCGCTTCGCCAACGGCGCGCTCGGCGCAATACAGGGTTCCACCTCGGTGTGGCCCGGTTTCTTGAAGCGGCTCGAAGTTTCGGGTATGGATGGAAGCATAGTGATGGAGGAGGAGAATATTCCCTTCTGGAAATTCCGCGCCGAGTCGTCCCAGGATGACGAGATACGCGCCCGTTTTGCTGGCGCCACGAGCACGGGCGGCGGCGCTTCCGATCCCGCGGCCATCGGCTACCACGGCCACAAGCTGCAGTTCATAGATGTCATCGACGCCATAAAGGAAGGCGCGCGGCCCTCGATCGATGGCAGGGAAGCCGCAAAGGCGGTGGCGATCATCGAAGCGATCTACCGAAGCGCCGAAACCGGCGCGCCGGTGAAGGTCATGGAGCCGTGAGCGAGCGGAGAGCCCTTGAGATGTACTTGAGCGGTTTCGCCGACGAAGCCGCCGACGACATCTTGGGGCAGATCGAGGCGACGAAGGCTCTGGGCTGGTCACATATTGAAACCCGCGCCGTGGACAAGGTCAACATACACGATCTGGATGACGCTTCCTTTGAGCGCTGTGTAGCGGCGCTCGAGGAGGCCGACATCCAGGTCAGCTGTTTTGGCTCGACCATAGCCAACTGGGGCAAGAGCGTGGACGAGGATTTCGCCGCCGCGCTGCGCACCGTGGACAGGGCGTTGTCGAGGATGAAGAGACTAAGAGTGCGACAGATCCGTCTGATGAGCTACGCCATCTTCCGCGATGCCTCCGGGCGCGCCTTCAGCGACCAGAAGGAAGCGGAGCGTTTTGCCCGGCTCCGCGAGATATGCGCCCGTTTTCTCGACGCGGGGATCACCCCCGTCCACGAAAACTGCCTCAATTACGGAGGCATGAGCTGGGAGCACACGCTTCGCCTGTTGGAGGAAGTGCCCGGGCTCAGGCTGGTCTACGATACGGGAAACCCTGGCCTTACCCCCGACTTCCGCCAACCCTATCCCTATCCGAACCAGGATGGTTGGGAAGCCTGGGAGCACTTGCGGCCCTATACCGTGTACATGCATATAAAGGACGGAAAACGAGACCAGGCCACGGGCGAGGAAATCTATTTCTTTCCGGGGGAAGGCGATTGTCAGGTGGAAAGGGTCCTGGCCGATCTTCTTTCCATGGGCTACGAGGGCGGGCTCTCCATAGAGCCGCATATGGCCGTGGTTTTCCACAACGACAAGGTTACCTCCAGCGCCGCGGCCAGATTCGACAACTATGTCGAGTACGGGCGTAGAACCGAAGCTCTTCTACGACGCCTCGGCTGCGAAGTCTCCTCCGGCAGGGTCAGATACCATTGTTGATCGATCCCGCGAACTGAGACTATTGGTTTCTTTACCATTGGACTATTGAAATCATAATTGACACCTCCCGCAAGCCGTGAGAGCATTCCTCATGGATCAGCCAACTGTCCGCCGAAGGGCGACGGTCGAGGACATCGTTCGTCTTTCCGGTGTTTCGCGAAGCTCGGTCTTCCGCTATCTCGGCGGCAAGAGCCTGCGTCCAGCTCTCATGGCCGCCATAGAAACGGCCATGCATCGCCTGGGATACGAGGCGGCCGGCGAGGCGGGCTCGCCTTCATTCGACCTGCTCATCTCGACTTCTTCGGCTTTCGGAAGCTTCAGGGGCTATGCCGAAGTCGTGGAAGGCATTGTGGCGAGAGCCGTGGAGATGGGCATCCACGTGAGCCTCGGCCATGGCCCGAACATGGAAGAAAGCCTCGCTTCCTCGTCGATCGACGCCTCGAGGCAATGCGGCGTCATTATCCTTGGCAAATCCATCGACGAGGAGGAAAAGGAAGCGCGGGAGCTCCTTTCGCAGAATCGTCCTTTCGTCTTCGTGAACCGCGTAATGAACGATTTTAGTTCGAGCTATGTGTCGGCCGATTTCAGGATGGCCGCGAAAGAGGCGACCGAGCACCTCTTCTCGCTTGGGCGGAGAAGAATCGCTTTGTGGGATGACGGATCCGCGGTTTCACGAGTCCAACGCGAAAAGCGAGCCGGTTATTGTTCGGCTTTCGAGGAGGCCGGCGTCGCGCCTCCAAGGGAACTGATCACGAGCAAAGAGAATGGGGAACTCGAGGACGAAGCCTCGCGCATTCTTTCATCTCCGCGCCGTCCGGACGGATGGTTCGCCATGGATGACAGGGCGGCGATGCGCGTTATCAGGGCGGCCCACGATTTAGGGCTGCGCGTTCCCGAGGATCTTGCCGTCATCGGGATGAACGATATAGAGACGGCGAGCATATCCCGGCCTTCGCTGTCCAGCGTCAGGATTCCGTTCTTCGAGGCGGGGTGGACCGCCGTCGATGTCCTGACGCGCCTGATTGAGAGACCTATTGAGCATACGATACGGATAGTGCTTGGACACACTCTCATTGCGCGCGAATCGAGTTCGGGCAAAAAGAAGGTGAGCGCCCCATGAAAAGCATACGGGACGAAGGTCTTGAGTCGCCTGCTCGCTATGATGCTTGGCCCTATGTGGACGGGGAAATCTGGAAAGCCGCGACGGCGGAAACCTTGTCCCGAACGATCGCGAATCTCGCCCTCTATCCAACGGGGTATTATCCCGCGCCGGCGAGCGTGGCGCTACGCTATCCGGCCATAGCGAACGTGGAGTGGACGACGAGTTTCTGGACGGGGATTCTATGGCTTTCGTGGGAGCTGTCGGGTGACGGGCGTTTTCGCGATGCGGCGTTCGCGCAGATTCCCGATTTCCTGCGAAGGCTGGATGGGGGCGTGGCGATTGAGACGCACGACCTCGGATTTCTCTACACGCTTTCCTGCGTGGCTCCCTGGCGCCTTCTCGGCGCCAAGGAGGCGCGGAAGACGGCGCTGAAAGCCGCCACGCTTCTCATGGGACGATATTATGAAAAGGCGGGCATCATCCAGGCATGGGGCGATCTCGATGATCCCTCCCAGCGCGGAAGGATAATCATCGATTGCGCCATGAATCTTCCCCTCCTTTTTTGGGCGAGCGAGCAGACGGGCGACCCACGCTATAGAGAGGCTGCCAAACGTCACCTCTCGGCGGCCAACGAACATCTCCTCCGCGAGGATGGTTCGAGCTATCACACTTATCACTTCGACATCGAAAATGGGGAAGGCTTGCGCGGCAGCACGGCCCAAGGTTCTTCCGATTCATCCTGCTGGGCTCGCGGGCAGGCATGGGGTATCTATGGCCTTTCGTTGGGATTCCGTTACCTTCGCGATCCCGAGCTTCTCGGACTCGCTTCCCGCCTGGCCCACTACTTCCTCAACCGCACTCCTTCAGATTGGGTTTGCTACTGGGACTTGGCGTTCACGGAGGGAGAGGAAGAGCGCGATTCGTCGGCGGCGGCCATCGCCGCCTGCGGTCTTTTGGAGCTGGCGGGGCATCTTTCCGTGGCCGACGCGCGCAAGCGGCGATTTGAGAACGCGGCGGCGCATATCGCCGCGTCCCTGGTGAGTTCCTATGCCGCCCGTCCCGGCGATGGCTCGAACGGTCTTCTCCTGCACGCCGTCTACAGCAAGCCCGCCGCGGAAGGCATCGATGAGTGCTGTATCTGGGGTGACTATTTCTACCTTGAGCTATTGGCCCGTCTCCAGCTTTCCTGGAAGCCATACTGGTGATGTCGGCATGAAACGTTGGGCGCTTCCCGTAGCCGAAAATCCGCTCAAGGATAAGGCAGACCTTATCAGGAGCCTGGACGAGCTTATGGAACCGCTTCTCGGCCGTTTCATAAGGGGAGATGCCGGTCTCCATGTCGGCAACAGCGCCGCCCACTATGATGAAGCGGCCGCGGCTCTCGAGGGGGAAAGCCGTCTGCTCTGGGGACTGGGGCCCTTCGCCGCCGACCTCGAAACGAGCGACGGCCCTGATTTGCCAGAGAATCGGCGGGGCGCGGTCGGGCCGAGCGGCGCCTCGTCGGCCGCGGCCATACGGAAGATCCTCCGCGGAATCGAGCTTGGGTCCGATCCCTCGAGTCCCCATTTCTGGGGTATCGGCGGCGATCGCGACCAGCGCTATGTCGAAATGGCGGCCATGGCCCTTTCCCTCCTCATCGCTCCGAAAATATTCTGGGATCCCCTCTCCAAAGCTGGAAAAGAGAACTTCGCCGCTTGGCTGGCGACCATAAACGACGTCGAACTCCCTCCGACAAACTGGGAGTTCTTCCGGGTTCTCGTGAACGTGGCGCTGAAGCACCTCTGCCAACCCTTTAGCGGGGATCGTCTGAAAAAGGGGCTGGAGGCTATCGACGCGCTCTACCGCGAGGACGGCTGGTACATCGACGAGACGAACTACGATCTCTACAATCCCTTCGCCTTCCATTTCTATGGGCTCATCTACGCCCGGTTCGAGGGCGGGGACGATCCCCGGCGCGCGGGCCTTTTCCGGGAGAGGGCCAGGCTGTTCGCGGCGCAGTATCTGCCATGGTTCGCCGCCGATGGATCCTGCGTACCCTTCGGACGTTCGCTGTGCTACCGCTTCGCGGCGGCGGCCTTTTTTTCGGCCTGCGCCTTCGCGGACGAGGAAATCCTTCCTTGGGGAGTCCTCAAGGGCATTGTGCTGCGCAACCTCCGCTGGTGGTTCAGCAAACCCATCTTCGACCACGAAGGTCTTCTCACCATAGGCTACGGTTATCCGAACCTGATCATGGCGGAGCAGTACAACTCACCGGGTTCGCCCTACTGGGCGCTTAAAACCTATCTCGTCTTGGCTTTGCCCGATTCCCACCCCTTCTGGACGGCGGCGGAGGAGAGTCTGCCGCGGGCGCGAGAAGTGTCGCATAACGCGCTCCCTCATCTCCTCGTCTGCGCGTTCGAAGGTCCCGCCGGAAAGCATCGCTACCTTCTCAACGCGGGCCAGTATCCGTGCTGGGAATCCGTTCATGCCGCGGCGAAATATGCGAAGTTCGCCTATTCGAACCAGTTTGGCTTCTGCGTTTCCCATGGCTCTTTCGACCTTTCCAAGACTGGATGTGATTCCAGCCTTGTCCTTTCAGAGGGAGATGGCTACTGGCGCGAGCGCAGGCAGAGCGGGGACCGCTTTTCCTGTGAGCGGTATGTTTTTTCGACGTGGAAGCCCTGGCCGGACGTGACGGTCAAGACCTGGCTGATCCCCGTCGGGCTTTGGCACGTTCGCGTTCACGCGGTCGACGCGAACCGCGAATTAGAATCGGTCGAGGGCGGATTCTCGCTGCCCGACGACGACGGTTTTTGCGGTCCCGTGAAACCCGAAATCTCCCGGCCCTCCCAAGGCGCGCTCGCCGCGTCATTTCCCTGGGCTTTTGGGGGCATCACCGATCTGTGCGGGCGGCGGGCCGCCGAACTCCACAAGCCCGAACCGAACCTGAACATCCTCCATCCCAAAGTGCTCATCCCGATTCTGCGTGGCCGGATCGCCCTTGGCCGGAACCTGCTCGCCTGCGCCGCGCTTGCCGGCGAACCAGCGGGAGGCCATGCGTGGGAAACAGCATGGAATGATCCTCCGCGATTTTTCCTCGACCGACAGGCAGGGACGGCGATCATCGAAGCCGATGGGCTGCGCATCGCCATAAAGGCTGATGATTTTGGAGGTCTTCGATGAAAGCGGTCGAAAAAAGCGTCGCGCCGAAGAGCGCTCCGCCGAAGAGCGCCCCGCTCCCTATGCGGATAGCCTCCGATATGGCGAAAACCTTGCGGAGCAGAGGCTTCGCGGCCCGCGCCTTTGAAAACCGAGACAAAGCGCTCAATCATCTCTTCGGGCTCGCGCCGGAAGGTTCCACGGTGGGGCTGGGCGGGTCCATGACGTTGACCGAGCTTGGTGTCGTGGAAAAACTGCGTTCAGGACCATGGCGGCTCATAGACCGGTACGCGGCGCCCGATTGGGACGCGACCATGGCGGCCTATCGTGAAGCGCTGCTCGCCGACGTTTTCATCACGGGCGTGAACGCGATCACGAGAAAGGGCGAACTCGTCTGCACCGATTCTTCAGGCAATAGGGTGGCGGCGATGATCTTCGGGCCAACCCGTGTCATCGTGGTGGCGGGCATCAATAAAATCGTCGAAGATTTGGATGAAGCTTTCGCGCGCATAAGGACGATAGCCCCCCTCAACTGCCGCAGGCTCGGACACAAAACGCCTTGCGCCGAAACCGGAATCTGCGCCGACTGCATGACGCCCCAGCGCATGTGCAACTATACGGGCATAATCCACGATGGACTGAAAGAAAAGGACAGGATACATGTCATTTTGCTCGCCGAAGCCCTAGGGTATTAGGCTGAGGTTTTCTCGAGTCCTTGGAGACGGAATTCGAAGCTCACCGTGAAATCGGCCGTTTGCGGCCTGAAACCATAGTCGAGGCTGGTCACGCGGTTGTTTCTTCCGTCGTGTTCGCGATGATCGTGAAGAAGGATTTTTGGGACTATTCCGTCGACAGAGCAGGATATGGAGAGAGAGGAAGCGGAAGGCGAAGCATCCCGCGCGGGATTCCCGAAAGGCTTCTGGACCGCTTCTCCCGGATTGGCTTTTACCCTGAGGAACTCGGCAGACCGCGTCACGAAGCGTTCGACGATCTGGATGCCTGGCCGCGAAAACCTGAACTCGTCCCTGACGGAAAGACAGCTTCCGCCGTCGAACTGGAAGATTCTGACGAGGCTGACGAGTTCGCCGCAATCGTACGCGTCGGCGATGTCCATACGCAGCGTTATATACGCCCCGTCGCGGCGAAACTCCGGATTTTTCGCCTTATGCGCCGCGCCAGGCGATTGGCCGCGTCCATCGATGATGGGAAGGCTGTGACCGAAAGAAGAATTGCAGAATATCGAATAACGTCCTTCGCCGAAATACTCGCGCGTATATTCGCCGCAGCCAAGATCGGCGAGGAATTCCCTATCGCCCCAAACCAGTTCGAATGAGCCGATATCGTTGTGGTTGTGCGGCTCATCGTTGCGCCCGCCTTTCGCGGCGAAAGCGAGGCTCCCCATATGGCGCGCGGGACATACGAGCCACTGGGCATCGGGCAGCCAGACCGGTTCGGCTGAAGCTCGAGAGCCCCCCTCTTTTGCCGTCCCGCGCGTCCACAAGAGATCGCGGAAGGAAAGGCAGCATCGGCCGTAAAAGTCGTGAGCGAAGCTGGCGGCGAGCGAAGCGTCAGGCGCTGGCAGGTCAGGGAATTTCTGCGCGAGATAATGCGTGATTCCCCTTCTGAAACGCTCGCGCGAGGAGCCGTCGGCGAAACTGAGCGCCAGGGAATCGTTGAGATAGCAGTATCTCTGAAAGGCCGCGATGCGCTTGAATCTCTCTCCGGCCATGAGGTTGAGCGAGCCGCCAGTCGCCTTCTCGAGCATTTCTGCAAAAGAGACGAAGAACCCCACGCCGTAGGTCCAGTACCCCGAGCCCTCGAGGCAGGCTCCGTCGTCGGCGAAGCTTGAGAGGAAACGATCCATTGTCGGCAGGACACGGCTGATGATTGTTGCGAGCCTGTCACCGTCCCGTTCCAGATAGAGGGCGGCGGCGCCCACGGAGCCAGCGCAAACGGCGCACCAGTTGTTGCGCATGAGTTCCCATCGCCAGGGCTCTTTCCTCGCGAGGAAGGGAGCGATCACCCGGCTTCGAACCTCCCCCGCGGCCCTGTTCGCCACGATGGGAGTCAGGGAACCTTCGAGTATGGTCACGAGCTCGGCGAGGGCGAATCCCGTCTCGCAGGAGAAGAGGTCGAGGAAAGCGTTGTGCGGCCACACTGCCTCACGCAGGAGGGCATCGCGGTCCGGCAAGGCCCGACTATCGAGGCTTCCACCTTCGAGATGGGCGGGAAGCGCCCACGTGTATTCGTCGCATATCGCCCAGATCAGATCCTCGAGCGACGCGATGTCTTCAGGTTTTTTCCATAGCCATGCGGCGAGGCCAGTCGCTACAAGTCTGCGTCTCCTTTCGAAATAAGGGGCTTCAAAGCCGAGCCTGTCTCCTGTTTCGTCGAAAAGCCGAAAAAGGCCGAAAGGAAGGTTCGGGATGGGCGTTGCGCGATACTCGGCGGTTTTCCCGGCGATTTCTTCCAGGTAAGAACAGAGAGATGGCGTCGACAGAATATCGCGGACTATGGCTGGATTCCTCGCTTCGCCGCCGATTATCAAGGCATTCTTGAAAATGTTCCGATTAACCTTTGATTCCACTCGAGGCCACTCCTTCGATGTAGAACCTCTGCAGGAAGAGGAAGAGTATCATTATTGGCAGAACGGAGACGAGGGAAGCGGCCATGATGAGCGAATATTCGGCCGAATATTCGGCGATAAACATGCGGAGTCCCAACTGGATCGTCTTCAGCCTTTCGGTCGAAAGATAGATGAGCGGCCCCATGAAATCGTTCCACACCGTCACGAAACTGAAGATCGTGAGGGTAGCGAGGGCTGGCTTGGAGAGGGGGATGACGATCCGCGCGAAGATGGCGTAATCGCCCAACCCGTCTATGCGCGCGGCGTCGCTCAGTTCCTTCGGTATTCCTATGAAGAATTGCCGCATCAGGAAGACGCCGAAAGCCGAGAATGTCTGGAGGAGTACCAGCGCCGTGTGCGAATCGTTGAGCCCCAGCTTTCTCATCATGATGAACTGTGGCACCATATAGACCTGCCATGGAATGGCGATGGTTCCAATGTATCCAAGAAAGAGCAGATCCTTACCCCTGAACTCAAGGCGCGCGAAGGCGTAGGCGGCGAGGCTGCTCGTGAAAAGCTGTAACGCGGTGATGATCACCGCGAGCTTCGCCGTATTGAGAAAGAAGGTCAGGAAGGGAATCCTCTTCCATATGAGCAGGTAGTTCTTCCAGCGAGGCTGTTTGGGAATCCACTGAAAAGGAAAGCGGAACACGTCCTTGTCCATCTGAAGGGATGCCGAAGCCATCCAGAAAAAAGGAAGGAGCATGGTTATGGCGAAGAGGATGAGGATGAAGTACAGAAGCAGCGTGCCGGTCGATATCCTTCTGACATCGTGGCGGCCGTCGCCAAGCGTCAGAGGTAACTTACCCATTTCTTTTCCATCCTGAACTGCATGAGCGTGATCGCGAGGACTATCGCGAAAAGCACCATGGCGATGGCGCTCGAATAGCCGTATTCGAAGGAGATGAAAGCGCTGTCGTAGATGGTGAAGACGAGGACGTTTGTCGCCCTTCCGGGTCCGCCTCCCGTCATCACGTAGATGAGATCGAATACCTTGAAGCTGGTGATGGTCAGCATCATGGTCACGAAGAAGGTGGCGGGCGTGAGCAGCGGAACGGTGATTTTCCGGAACGCCTGCCAGGACGATGCGCCGTCTATCTTAGCCGCTTCGTACAGTTCGCGGGGAATGCCTTGGAGGGCGGCCAGATAGATGATCATGTAGTAGCCGGCGTTTCTCCAGATGCTCGCCATGATGACGGTGGGCATCGCCCACTTCGTCGACGCCGACCACGCAGGCGGGTTCCGCATCCCTAGGGCGCCGAGAAGGTTGTTGATGGGACCCATCGAGGGATGGAACATCATGTTCCACACGACCGATACGGCGACCAGCGAGCCGACGTAGGGAAAGAAAAAGACCGCTCGGAAAAAATTGCGCCCCTTGAAATCGCGATTCAGCAGGACGGCGAGAAGAAGAGAGAAGGCGAGCGTCGGAAAGACGGTGCCTATCACGTAATAGAGCGTGTTGAAAGTGGATATCCTGAAGGTTTCGTCGTGGAGCATCTTCTCGAAATTCTTCAGGCCGACGAAGGTTATGGGATTGGCCCCATCCCAGGACATGAACGAAAGGACCATGGCGAAAAGCATCGGCGCGAGCGTGAAGACCGCGAAGCCCATAAAGTTGGGAAGAATGAAGGAGTACGCTACGGCATTCTTCTTGAGCGTCCTTCGCGCGGAAGCGGTCATTGTCGTACTCCTTTCTGGAACTGCGGGCGCGTGGAAACGCGGATCCGGACCGACTCCTCAGGCGAGGGAAAGCCCGGATCCGCGATGGCGGGGTAAATTACTGGGCCAAGACTTCTTTGACGCGTCTTCCCATATCGGCGAGCCCCTGATCTATGGAAACGGATCCTGTCATGATCAGCTCGTGCTGTTCGTTGAGAATCTTCTCGATGACGGCCACTTTGGCGTGCATGGGCAACTCCAGCCTGACCGTTTTTGTGACGAGCGCCTCGGCGCTTGTTTTATCCTGCGGATATCCATCGATTTTCTTGATGGAATCGAGCACTTGCTGGTTGCGGATGGCCGGCAAGGATCCCAGCTTGGCGAGAATATCGGCGCCTTCGGGACCGCAGAAGAACCGCACGAAATCCCACGCGGTGTCCTTGTTCGCCGATTTGGCGTTGACCGACAACGATGTGATGGTTCCGGCTGTCGTGCCCGCGGGCACTCCCGCCGGGTGCGGATAACGGGCGATGCCCCACTTCATGTCGGCGGTGCCGTCCTTGATCTTGCTGATCAGCGTGCCGATAAACCATGAACCCATGGGCATCATGGCGATCTGTTCGTTGTAGAACAGGCCCGAGTAGTGCATGTTGCCGACTTTCAGGGAAGCGAAATCCATCACCGTTTTATCTTTCTGCATCCCAAGAACCATTTCATAGTATGGTTTCATGTAGGAATAATCGGTCGCGATTATGGAATGCTTGCCGTCCTGGACGGTCGGAAGCTCGATGGTCGAGCGCCATGTGTGGTAATGCGAGCCATAGACCCTGTCCACGCCTTGTCCTGAAGCCACCTGGCGAGCGAGGGCCGCGTACTGATCCCAGGTCATGTCGTTCGTGGGGTAGGGGACCTTCGCCTTGTCGAAGATATCCTTATTGTAATAGAGAATCCAAATGTCGCTGCGGAAGGGGAGGGCGTAGATGGATTTGTCGACGGAGATCTCATCCGTCACGCCGCTGTACTGCTCGAGATCGACTTTGTCGCGCGCGATGTAGGCGTTGAGCGGCTCTATCTGCTTCTTCGCCACCATCGAGGCGTACATCGGAATATCCTTCACCGAAATGATGTCGCTGGCGTCGCCGCCGGCGAGCATGACAGCCAATTTTTGCCCGTAATCATTGGCCGGGATATTGATGTACTCTATGGAAACATTGGGATGTTGGGCGATGTACGCGTCGACCATCGGCTGCATGTAGGTGGTCTGGTTCAGGTCCCAGAGGATCATCTTGAGTTTCACCTTCCCGCCGGATTGGGCTGAAGCGCCTGCGATAACCATGACGACCATCATGGTCATCACTATGAATTTTTTCATGCCGGGACCTCCTTGATAAATCTGCGCGAGGCAAGCCGTCTTCGCGTTCCTGAAAGAACGACTGACCCATGCAAAATGCTCGCATGGCTTTCCGAAGGTGTCAATTATGATTTCAATAGTCCAGAGGAAAGGTACTAATAGTGTCAGTTTTACGATTCCCTTCGGCATAGGGAAACGCTTGCCTCGCTCCCGATGCCAATTCCCGGCTTCACGCGGTCCATGCAAAACGATATGATCGATCCAAGGGGAGAAAAAGCGTGAAGAAGCCCAATGACTGGAAAGAAGTGGACTCGAAGCTGATCGCCGACTGTCATATTTTCAACCTGTCGGAGAGCGACCGGGAAACATGCGACTGCAAAAAGCGCGGCGCCTTCTATCTTGTGAACGCCCCCGATTGGGCAGGGGTGATTCCCGTCGTGGATACGCCGGAGGGACGGAGCTTCGTGATGATCAGGCAGTTCCGTCATGGGACGGGCAGAGTTTCCGTGGAATTCCCCGGCGGCGCGATAGATCCGGGCGAGGATCCCGGCAGGGCCGTGGCCAGGGAGCTTCTGGAGGAGACTGGCTATCGCGCCGAGATGATTCTTCCCCTCGGCGACCTTTCTCCCAATCCGGCCTTCATGACGAATACCTTTCACGCCTTCATCGCCGAAGGCTGCTATCTCGATAGAACGCAGGCCCTGGATGAAAATGAGGAGATCGAAGTCCTCCTCGTTCCCGAACGCGATGCCATCGACATGATCGGAGCCGAGGATTACGGGCACGCCCTCATGACGGCCACGCTCTTCTTCTATATGAGATATAGGGGATACTCGGAGTGACGGCGCTGGCGAACCGACTTTAGGCCATAAAACTGTCCATGTGGATAGAAATATCTTGCGGAGCCTAAAAGGCGATGCTATAATTTCTGAAATGGAGTTGCGCGGGCCGAAACGGTCCTTCGCTTCTGTCTCCATCGCTCCTTTCTAAATAAGAAACTCAAATCGTCTCGATAGGGCGGAGAAATGCAGGAAATCAGATTTCACGGAAGAGGAGGGCAGGGCACGGTGCTCGCTTCCATCGCGCTGGCGAAAGCCTTTTTTCAGGCGGGTTTCTGGGTGCAGACCTTCCCCGTCTTCGGCTCGGAACGCAGGGGCGCCCCTGTCGAAGCCTACCTGCGCCTCGACACATCCAAGATCTACATTCGGAGCAACCTGTACGAACCCGACCATGTCGTTGTTCAGGATTCGCGGCTTCTGCAGCTCGTCGACGTGACGAAAGGCCTGAAAAAAGGCGGGTGGATCCTCCTCAATTCGCCCGGCCTTCCCGAGGGACTGGAGCGGTTCGAAGGCTTCAAGCTTGCCTGTGTCGACGCTTCGCGCATCGCGCTCGAGCATGGCCTCGGCGGAAAGACCCAGCCTATCACCAATACGGCGATGATGGGCGCCTTTGCCCAACTGTTCGGAACGCCACCTCTTGAAACGGTGGCCGCCGCGATCGAACATGAAATGCCGGCAAAAATAGCGGAGAACGTGGCCGCGGCCAGGGCGGCGTACGCCGAGGTCTCGAAATTCGGGCTGATCGACGGCGCTTTTCTTAAATCGGCGGCATCGGCGGAGGCAGCGTCGTGAAATACGAACCATTCACCGCCATGCGCATTTCCCTCCTGATCCCCATGT
The DNA here is from genome assembly GCA_035560555.1 of Rectinemataceae bacterium. Taxonomy (GTDB): domain Bacteria; phylum Spirochaetota; class Spirochaetia; order Treponematales; family Rectinemataceae; genus UBA11090. The sequence continues at coordinate 4,999 of DATMZF010000013.1, read as the reverse complement.
CCAGCGCCTCCACGTCGGCCAACAGAACGGGCTCCTGGAGCGACATGCGCCCGCGCTATCAGGAAAAGACGGCGCCCTGTTCGGTCCGTTGTCCCTGCGGTCAGGATATTCCTCGCATAGAAATGTTGACGTCGCGCGGGCGCTACGAAGCCGCGTGGCGGACTATACTCGCCGAAAACCCTTTACCCGGAACCTGCGGGCGCGTCTGCTTCCACCCTTGCGAGGAAGCCTGCAACCGGGGGGAATTCGACGAGGCCGTCTCTATCAACGCGCTCGAACGCTTCCTCGACGACAGGGCGCGCGCGGAATCGGTTCAAGAAAGTACGACTGTCGCGCCGTCCAAAGGCAGACGCGTCGCGATCGCCGGCTCCGGTCCGGCCGGGCTCTCCGCCGCGTATTTCCTGGCGAGACTGGGCTATGAATGCGAGATTTTTGAGGCGGACCGCGCGCCGGGCGGCATCTTGCGCGGCGGCATCCCCTCCTACAGACTTCCGAACGCGGTCCTTGACCGCGAGATCCGGAGGATCGAAGGCCTCGGTGTCGCCGTGCATTGTTCCACGGCCATCGATCCAGACTTCATCGCGACGGCTAAAAGGCGTTTCGATGCCGTCTTCCTGGGCTGCGGCCATGGAAGATCGCTTGGCCTGGGCGTCCCCGGGGAAGAACTCGCGATCGACGGCCTCGACTTCCTCAGAGGAAGCAAGAACGAGGATAAAAAGATGGCCGGATCCGCCGACCAGGTTCGCGCCGCCCTCGTCATAGGCGGCGGCAACGGCGCCATCGACGTCTCGCGATCCCTTCTTCGCGCCGGGATCGCGCCGATCATCGTTTACAGACGGCGACGGGAAGACATGCCAGCCTTCGGCCGGGAGGTCGCGCGCGCCGTCGAAGAAGGCGCGCGAATCGTGGAGTTGCGCGCCCCGCTGTCGATAGCCCGAAAAGGCAATGGCATCGAGCTGAACGTTCAGAAGATGCGGCCGGAAGGGATCGGCGCGGACGGCAGAATGCGCGTCTCTCCCCTCGTCGGGCAGACCGAACTCATCGCGGCCGACGCCATATACTCGGCTATCGGCGCTTATCCCGCCGAACCATGGATCCTTCCTCCCGAAAACCCGGAAGTCCTTCGATTGAGCCACAGCGCGGCCCTGTGGGAATCCCCCGCCGGGATTCCCCTCCTCTACGGCGGTGATCCCATCAACGAGGACGAGAGCGTGGCAGACGCCATCGCTTCGGGAAAACAGGCGGCCATCGCGCTCGACGTTTTCTTCTCGAAAGGGCTAGCTTCGGTCGAGGCGGAGATCGCCCGCTGCGGGCTGGGCGACGGAACCTCCCTTTCCATGGAGACGTATCTCGGCGGAGAGAGGGGCGAGAGGGCAAAAAAGGTCGTCCGGTTCGAGGACATCAACGCCGATTATTTCTCCCTATCGGAACAAAGGCGTGGGGCTTCGGTTCCGTCGGCCGATTCCATCCGGTCCTTCGCGGAAATCGAATCCTGTCTGAACGAGACAGTGGCGATCGAGCAGGCCGAGCGCTGCTTCAACTGCGGCATCTGCAACGACTGCGACAATTGCCGGACCTACTGCCCCGAGGCGGCCGTAGTGGCTGCCCGCGCGGCAAAAGCCGGTGACTGGCAGACGGAAGCCGGGGTGGACCGCGAAGTGAACGCGGACTACTGCAAAGGCTGCGGCGTATGCGTGACGGAATGCCCACGCTGCGCCATGAGCATCGAGGAGCAGCAACCATGAGAGAAGTGCTTGAAGGCAGCCAGGCCGTCGCCGAAGCCGCGCGGCTGGCCAGGGTCAAGGTCGTTTCCGCCTATCCTATCACGCCCCAGACGCATATCGTCGAAGAACTCGCCAAGTTCTGCTCGGACGGGAGTCTGGACGGCAAATTCATATGCGTGGAGAGCGAACATTCCGCGATGGCCTCGGTGATCGGCGCCCAGTCGGGAGGCGTCCGGTCCTTTACGGCCAGTTCCTCCCACGGCCTCGCCCTCATGCACGAAATGTTGCACTGGGCTTCGGCGGCCCGTCTTCCTATCGTCATGGCGGAAGTGAACCGCGCCCTCGGTCCCGGATGGAACCTCTGGATGGACCAGACCGACAGTCTCGCGCAACGCGATACCGGCTGGCTCCAGCTCTACTGCGCCGACGGCCAGGAAGCCCTGGATACGACCATTCTCGCCTATAGATTGGCGGAGATCGTGAACCTTCCCGTCATGGTGGTGCTTGACGCCTTCTTCCTTTCCCACACTTACGAACCAGTCGATGTTCCCAGCCAGGAGGAAGTGGACGAGTTCCTTCCCCCCTACGAGCCTAAGTTCCTCATGGACACGGGGAACGCTTGCACGCTGAATACGGTGGCCCCGCCCAATGTGTACATGGAAATGCGCCGGAGCATTCAGATGGCCATGGAGGCGGCGCCCGAAGTCTACGAAAAAGTAGAGGATGAATTCCACGAGCGGTTCGGGCGCCGCTACGGCCTCGCGGAGGAATATCGCTGCGAGGACGCGGATACCATCCTCGTCATGGCGGGGACCGCCGCCGGCACCGCGCGCGTCGCCATCGACAGCCTGCGCGCCGAAGGCGAGAGAGTGGGCCTCCTACGGATCAGGATGTTCCGTCCCTTCCCCGTGGATGCCTTCAGAAAAGGTCTCGCCGGAGCGAAAAAAGTCGCCGTCCTCGACAGGAACTGTTCCTTCGGGGCGGGCGGCATCTTCGCCCAGGAATTGAAGGCCGCTCTCTACGGTTCCAGCCCCAGGCCTCCCAGACTCTACAGCTACATAACGGGAATGGGCGGCCGAGACGTCACGGTCGACATAGTCAGGACCATGTACGCGATGACGCGGGACAGGGAAGAGCCGGCCTCCGAAAGCCTCTGGCTCGGACTCAACGAGGAGATGCTGAAATCATGAAAACCGAACTCTATTCCGGCATTGAATATTTGAATTCCGGCCATGTCGGCTGTCCCGGTTGCGGCGGCGTCGTCGCCATGAAATTAGCCCTGCGCGCCTTGGGCGAAAAAACGATGCTGGTCATTCCCGCCTCCTGCTGGGCGATCATAAGCGGCAACTATCCCCAATCTTCCCTCAAGGTGCCGGTTTTTAACACGGGATTCGCGACGACGGCGGCCGCCGCATCCGGCCTCCGCGCGGCCCTCGACCTCCGCGGCGATACCGAAACCACCGTCGTCGGTTGGGCCGGCGACGGCGGCACCTTTGACATCGGCTTCCAGGCCCTATCCGCCGCCGCCGAGCGCGGCGAGGATTTCATCTATGTCTGCTACGACAACGAAGCCTACATGAACACGGGCGTTCAGCGGAGTTCGTCCACCCCCTGGGGAGCCAGGACGATGACGACGCCCGGGGCGAACTGGAAACGCACCGAGAAGAAGAATATCGTCGAGATAATGGCCGCGCATCGGATACCCTATGCCGCCACGGCGAGCATAGCCTACCCCGAGGATCTCGAGCGGAAGATGAAAAAGGCGATGTCCATCAGGAGCGGGCTGCGTTTTATCCACATCTTCTCCACCTGCCCGACGGGCTGGGGCATGGCGCCTGAAAACTCCATAAAAGCAGCGCGTATGGCCGTCCAATCCAAAGCCTTTCCCCTCTACGAGGTCGAAGACGGGCTAAAATACACCATCAACCAGGCGGGGGATAAGCCCGTCAAGGATTACCTGCGTTCGCAGAGCCGTTTCCGCCACCTCTCCGATGGGGATATCGGCATCATCCAGGAACGACTGGACGCGGAATACAAACGCCTGGCCCGAAGGGCGACGGAGGAGTATTAGTTCGGACCCATTTTTCCCGTGAAGCCCTTCGCGCCAGGTCGGTTTTTTAATGGATTACGGTTTTAGGAAAGCGCCGCAGGCTGGCAATCCCGACCATATCGTCTATACTCGTGTAATTATGCGAATCGTGTCATATATGCTCGGTGGGCTGTGTCCTCTCGACCATATGGCCATCGAGAACCTCATCCTCGAAACCTGGGAAGGTAGGGAAGCCGCGCTTCTTTTCTATATAAATGGTCCTTCCGTCGTCATCGGGCGCAACCAGAATCCCTGGCGCGAAGCCGCCCCCGGCACAGGGCTTCCCCTGTTCAGGCGCTGTTCGGGAGGCGGCGCCGTGTATCATGACGAGGGCAACCTGAACTGGGCGCTGATCGTGCCGCGCGCCCTGCATTCGCAGGACGCTGAGCTGGCAATGGTGGCCGCCGCGATTTCCGCGCAGGGAGTCGATGCGGTGCCGGGGCCGCGCGGCGGCCTCTACTGCGGCACCGCGTCACCTCACGAAGGCAGGAAGCTTTCCGGTACCGCGAGGCGCTTCGGCATCCGGAACGTGCTTCACCACGGAACGCTCCTCGTCAACGCCGACATGGACCGCCTCCACGCGAGCCTGGGTGGTATCGCGACCTTCGACGATTTGTCGCTGCGATCGGTTTCCGCCTCGCCGATCAACCTTTCCGCCTTGAATCCCGCGGTAGCAATGGATTCCCTCATCGACGGGCTTTCCCAGCGCCTGTCGGGAGCCCCAACCCAAAGCCTGCCCGCCACGGTCGTCGATCCGACGCGAGAGGAACAGGAAAAACGGAAACTATCATCCTTCGAATGGATCTATTCGTCGACGGCCCCTTTTTCGGTTCGGCTGACAGGTCCGGGGGAGGGCTTTGCCGTCCGCGTCGAGAAGGGCCTGATCGCGGCGATTTCTTCCGGCGGCCCCGATAGCTCCATGGCGGCCGTTGGTTCCAGCGTCACAGACGGCCTCGGATCCACCGATGACTGGAGTGCCCACTATGGCGAGGGAGATATTTCTTGCCTCTCCGATTATCGTGGTCGACCTTTTTCATTTTCCATCTACGAGTCGATGATCGCGGCCATTCGCGCGCGATAAGGCGGTGGCATTAGGCCCGATGAGCCGGTCCTCGCTTGGCCGCCATTCCGCGATGTACCGAGAGAAGGATTCAACGTATCTATTAATTACAGGATTACTTATCAT
>DATMZF010000012.1:0-16539 GCA_035560555.1 Rectinemataceae bacterium | reverse complement strand
TTCCCTTTTTTCAGGTAATTATGCCTGGTGACTATGGTGAAGAGGCCACACCCGTTCCCATTCCGAACACGGAAGTTAAGCTCTTCAACGCCGATGGTACTGCCTTTGGGTGGGAGAGTAGGTCGTCGCCAGGCTTTTTTTATTCTTTCATCTTTCTTTTGTTCCCTATTCATCTCCCATCCGCTTCCCTCTCTTGAAATAGCCGATGAGCCGTTATCCTTGAAATGCAGAGCCTCAGTTCCATTGTAAAAAGAAAAATAAAGTGATAGCATCTCGCTCCGGAGCATAGAACTTGAACATAAAAATAGGCAGAGACAGGCTGCTGTTACTGGGGTATTTCCTGGGGACAATTATCCTTGGCTCTCTCCTTTTGTTCATTCCGGTGGCATGGAATGGCGAAGGGAACCTCAGATATATAGATGCGCTTTTCACCTCGACCAGCGCTGTCTGTGTGACTGGCCTGATCACCGTCAATACGGCCGATTATTCGCGATTCGGCCAGACGGTGATCATGTGCCTCATCCAGATGGGAGGACTCGGACTAATAACCTTCGCGACGCTGTACATCGCCCTTCCAAGACGGAAAATATCGATAGTGTCGCGTGGACTCATCAGCGACTACACGCTATCCGAAGTCGAATACCAACCTAAAAAAATAATCAGTTCCATTTTAGGGCTTACCCTGGCGATCGAAGGGTTGGGGATGTTGGTCCTCAATATGCGGTTCGGCACAATGGGCTACCCCTTTTTCGTGTCCGCTTTTCATGCGGTTTCGGCTTTCTGTAACGCGGGATTTTCAACCTTTCCGGATAACCTGGAAAGTTTCGTCTTGGATCCCCTCGTGAACTTTACGATCATGGGACTGATAACGATGGGTGGAATAGGCTTCATCGTAATGAGAGACATCGGAAAAGTGATATCGAGGGAACGAACTCATTTAAGCTATCATTCTTCTATCGTATTAAAGACATCCGCGGCGCTGATCATAGCCGGAACGGTCGCTATTCTTGCCCTTGAGTATCGCTCAGCGCTTTCCGGCATGACGTTGGGGCAAAAAATAATGGCCTCAATGTTCGCGTCGGTGACTCCCCGCACCGCCGGCTTCGATACCATCCTGCCGAATACGTTCAACACAGGGTCGGTACTCGTCACGATTCTGCTCATGTTCATCGGAGCCTCGCCCGCGTCCACCGGCGGCGGCATCAAGACGACGACTTTTTTCATACTGGTCATGACCGCGTTTCGATACCGGGATGGCGCTGATTCCGTCGATTACCAAGGTCGGAAAATCAGCGGCCATACGATATTCAAAGCTGTCGGGGTGGTCGTGAAAGGAATATGTATCGTCCTCGCGGCGGTGATTATAATCGAAATAGCCGAAAAGGCGAGAGGCAATCCTTTATCGATGGTCGATGTACTATATGAGGTCGTCTCAGGGTTTGGAACCGTGGGACTTTCGCTTGGGATTACCCCAGGGTTGGGCGATCTTTCCAAGATGATACTAATTTCTACTATGTTTATCGGTCGAGTTGGGCTTTTCGCCATGGCGCTTCCGAAAGTTGGACGAAACATAGAAGGGTACGCTAATATGCCGGGCGCCGATCTGATGATTGGTTGAAGGCTTTTAGCTTATACTGACAGTATTATGGGGTGAAGGCCCCGGGAGAAATCTATGCGGCAATATGTGTTCATCGGTTTGGGCACGCTGGCCATGAGTATGTTGGAAAGCATTTCGAAAGTGACCGATCAAATCGTCGTGGTGGATCAGAATCCAGCCCTGATTGAAAGGGTGAAAGACATGGTCAAGACGGCCTATGTCGCCGATGCAATGGATGAAGCGACGCTATCCAGAATTCTTCCTGAATACTTGGATGTCGCCATCGTGGATGTATCGAATAACCTGGAGACGACGCTTCTCGTAACACATACTTTAAAAAAGATGGGTGTCGCGGAGATAATCGTAAAGGCTGAGTCGGATATGCACAGTGAAATTCTCGCTATAGTCGGAGCGACGAAGGTCGTAAATTCCGACCGCGAAGCCGCGGCGCGTATCGTTCCGCTTGTCTTGTCCACCGCGCTCTACAACTTCATGCCCATAGGCGGAGAGCTTGTAATGGCGGAAGTGAAGGTTCCCGAGTCCCTGACGGGAAAAACTCTCATAGAAGCCGACCTGCGACGTAACAACGGCATCAATATTGTGGCGATTCGAACGGAGAGTTCCAGCATCTACCGCAATTTTGATCGCGATTACAGACTCGTCAACCACGACGTCCTCCTCGTCGCGGGAAATGAGAAAGAAGTCTTCGCCTTTTCGGGCGTTCCCCTCTCCCCAACGCAGAAGCAGAAAACCTCGACCATAACCAGTATCTTGAAAACGGTCATCAAACCGCTTCGGAAAATTCATTAGCCGAGAGGATTTACGGCGGCTAAGCGGCGTCAATTCGTTCCACGATACATAATTGACCCTGATACAATATCCCCGGTAGAATAGGGAACGCACAATGGCGACGAAAAACGGCCGGTGCGCTGTGCCGTTCCGGCATCATCCGGTGACGGCAAATTTTCCGCGCGGGGATCAACTCTAGCGCGGTCCCGGAGGTCCTAGATGGACATCTTCCAAAAATGTTTTGCGTACGATCTTGACAAGAAAGCCATGGAAAAGGGCATCTACCCCTATTTCCAGGCGCTGGATGGCATGGAGGGAACCATCGTTTCCTACCAGGGCCGCAAGATCATCATGATCGGCTCGAACAACTATCTCGGGCTTACGACACACCCCAAGGTAAAAGCCGCGGCCATGAAGGGGCTTCAGGAGTTTGGCCCTTCGTGCACGGGCAGCCGTTTCCTCAATGGCACGTTGAAGCTTCACATTGAACTCGAGGAAAGGCTAGCGAATTTTATGGGCAAGGATTCCGCTCTGGTCTTCTCCACTGGCATGCAGACGAATCTGGGTGCGATCTCCTCACTTATAGGACGAAACGATATCGTCATCACCGACAAGGATGACCACGCTTCCATCGTCGATGCCTGCAGGTTGGGTATGGGCGAAATCAAGCGCTTCGTGCACGGCGACCTGGACCAGCTCGACAGAATACTCGACAAGATTCCCGCGGAGAGCGGCAGCATGGTCGTGGTGGATGGCGTCTTCTCCATGGGCGGAGATATCGTCGACTTGCCGAAGCTCGTGTCGATCTGCAAGAAGCACGGCACGAGGATCTATGTGGACGATGCCCATTCGCTCGGCGTTCTCGGCGGCGGCCATGGAACGGCCTGGCATTTTGGCCTGACCAAGGATGTGGACGTGACCATGGGCACCTTCTCCAAGAGCTTCGCCTCACTCGGCGGCTTTGTGACGGGAGACAAGGATGTCATCAACTACATCAAGCACAATGCCCGTTCATTCATCTTCTCGGCATCCCTTCCCGCACCCAACGCGATGGCCGCCGCGGCCGCTCTCGAAGTGATGGAGACCGAGCCCTGGCATCTCGAAAAACTCTGGGAGAATGCCGCCTTCATGCTGAAGGGCTACCGCGAACTCGGCTTCAATATCGGGGCTACGCAAACCCCCATCATTCCGATAATCGTCGGAGATGACGAGACCTGCTTCCTGCTCTGGAAGGAGCTTTTCGACAACGGCGTATACTGCAACCCCGTCATTTCCCCAGCCGTACCCCAGGGCATGGCGCTCCTGAGGACTTCCTACATGGCGACGCATACGCGCGATCAGCTCGAGACGGTCCTCGGCGTATTCGAGAAAGCCGGGAAAAAGCTAGGGATCATCTGATCCTGGGGCGCCGGGGTTCGTCCGGCACATGAATGGAGTGGAGCCGACCGGGGAATCCGGCGGCTCTTTTTTTGCTCGCCGCGGCGCCTCATTCCCCGACGAAGGGCGCGATCAGCCCATGCTCGACAAAGCTGTAGTACGCGTTCGAGCAGAAAACCAAATGATCGAGAAGCGGAATGCCTAGAACATCGCCCGCTTCCCTCAAGCGCTTTGTGATATCGATATCCTCCTTGGAAGGATCCACGTTTCCCGAGGGATGATTGTGCGCCACGACGATGGCGCAGGCTCTATCCATGATGGGGTCGGCGAAAATTTCCCTTGGATGCACGACCGTCTTGTTGACGAGGCCGGAAGTGATCCGCCGCGCCGAAATGACTTCATGCGCGCCGTTCAATGAGATGCAGAGAAAGTGTTCCTGTTTCCTGTCGGCGAAGTGCGAAATAAGCGGGTAGATATCCTTGGGGGCGGCGATGCGCTTGTCCCGAATCGCATAGAAACGCCTTCCCAATTCTATGGCGGCCGCGATCGCGCATATCTTCGCATCGCCCATGCCCGATACTTTCTTGAGAGCATCGATATCCAATTCAGGGCTTCCCGTGTCGATTATGTTCATGACTTCATGGGCGAGCGCGGTGACGGATTTGCCGGCGCAGCCCGAACCAAGCACGGCGGCGAGAAGCTCCTGGTCGGCCAGCGATCGCGGTCCGTCGCGCAGGATCCGCTCGCGGACATCTGGATCCTGTTTCCCTCTCATCGATAAGGGCCTCTTTTCCAGAGCATAGTGGACTTCCATTGACACTCTCCATCCCCACTACGCTCATCGATTGATCGCGTGATTGCGATTCTCCTAAATATGGTAAAATTTATTGCGATTATAGTACAAAGCGGATATAATGCCTTATATTGAATTCTTTGCCGGAACGTTGATTTCTGGCTGCCATGCCTATCCAAAACTGATCTAGGAGGTCGGAAATGAAGAGTATCAAAGGTTCAAAGACCGAAATCAATTTGATGGCGGGATTTGCGGGTGAATCCCAAGCGAGAAACAGATATACATATTTCGCGTCAAAAGCCAAGGAAGAAGGCTATATCCAGATCTCCCTGATCTTCGATGAAACCGCGAACCAGGAAAAAGAGCACGCGAAACGCCTCTTCAAGTTCATGGAAGGGGGAACCTCCACGATCACCGGCACCTTCCCTTCCGGAATCATAGGAACAACGCGGCAGAACCTCGAAGAAGCCGCGGGCGGCGAAAACTACGAGTGGAAGGAGATGTATCCCGGTTTCGCCAAGATCGCCCGAGAGGAAGGTTTTGACGCCATCGCCACGGTGTTCGAATCGATCGCCGTCGCCGAGAAACAGCACGCGAAACGCTATGAGGCTCTCGCCGCCAACATCGACGCGGGAACCGTGTTCAAGAAGGACAAGCCGACCGTCTGGAGGTGCATTAACTGCGGATTCCTCTATGAAGGCGAGAGCGCGCCCAAAGCCTGCCCGGCCTGCGCTCATCCCCAGTCGTATTTCGAAGTGCTCGGCGAAAACTGGTAATCCAGGTACCGCCGAATCGTCCCTGGCCTATCGTTGGAGGATGTGATGATCGAAAAGAGACAGATCTACAAATGCGAAGAGTGCGGCAATATCGTGGGAGTGCTCTATGCCGGCGGAGGCGAACTCGTCTGCTGCGGAAAACCGATGAAGCTCGCGGCGGAGAACACCATCGACGCTTCCAAGGAAAAGCACATTCCGGTTCTGGAGAAATCCGCTGAAGGCTGGTGGGTAACCGTGGGGACCGTGCTCCATCCCATGGAAGAGAAGCACTATATCCAGTGGATAGAACTCATCGCGGATGGCAAAGTCTGCAGGGCGGAACTCAAACCCGGAGATCAGCCCCGAGCCTTCTTTCCCATCAAAGCCGAAAAAGTCGCGGCGCGGGAATACTGCAATCTTCACGGCCTCTGGAAGGCATGAGACTCATCAAGCCCCAATTAAGGAGAACAATATGAAGAAGTATGTATGCGAGGTATGCGGTTACATCTACGATCCGGTTGAAGGCGATGCGGACGGCAAGATTCCGGCCGGCACTTCCTTTGAGAGCCTCCCCGACGATTGGGTTTGTCCGATGTGCGGAGCAGGGAAGGATTCCTTCTCCCCCGCTGACTAATCATCGAGCGTCGCGGTATACTGATGGGGGCCTTGAAGGCTCCCATTTTTATTGTTTCGATGGTCGTCGCGCCCGGCCGTTCCGAAAGGCTGCGAGCGCTCGAGGAGATGCCACTTTGATCACAAGGGAAGATTTCATATTCGCGATAGGTTTCGAGGGGGCTGTCGCCGTCGTCGATGGCAGGGCGAAAAAGGAGTTTGGCAAGCTGAGTACGATGGAGCTCGCCGAAAAAGGGCTCTACAGGGCCGCTTTTTCCTCCGCCCTCTACGCAAAAAAAAACGATGAAATGAAAGCTTTCATCGACTATTTCAACGCTAAGGCCGGCACAAAGTACCAAGAAGCCTCGCAGCTTTCTCGCCTCTTCGGGGTCTATCTCGAGGAAGTGACAAAGACAATGCTGCTCTAGATGGGCGCCGGGACGCCTCAGCGATAGTCGGACTGCTCTGGGCGTCCCGATTTTTCTACAGAACCTCGAGTATCCTGCATTTCAGATAACGCGACTCGCCATAACCCGAGATGATCGGGTGGTCCAAGTCCTGAGCTCGCACATCGATGACGCGGAACCGGCGTCCGCAGTCGAACGCGGCGTCGGAAAGCATCGAATCAAAACGAGCCTCGTCGAACCAGTGGGAGCAGGAACAGGTGACGAGGATGCCGCCGTGGCGTAGAAGATGCATCGCTCGCACGTTTATTTCCTTGTAGCCCCGGTAGGCGGCTTCCACGGCCGAATGGCTCTTCGCGAATGCCGGCGGGTCCAGTATGACGAGATCGTATTTCGATCCGTCTTTTTCGAGCGCCCTAAGATGATCGAAGGCGTTGGCCTCGACCGTGACATAGGTGGAGGCGACACCGTTGAGAGAGGCGTTGAGCGCCGCGGCCGCCAGGGCTCCCGCCGAGGAGTCGACCGCGGTGACGCTCACCGCGCCTGACAGAGCACAGAGGATGCCGAAGCCACCCTGGTTGCAGAAGACGTCGAGGACATTTTTACCCGAGGCGAAGCGGGCGGCCGCGGCGCGGTTTGCCCTCTGGTCCAAGAACCAGCCGGTTTTCTGCCCTCCCGCTATATCCACCGAAAACTTAGCCCCGTTCTCATTCATTATTATCGATTCAGGCACCCAGCCCGCGAGCAAGCCCGACGATGGCGCGAGACCTTCAAGAGCTCTCACGGGAGCGTCGGAACGTTCCGCTATGCCATCGGGAGAAAATACCGCTTGCAGCGCGGCGACGATCTCTGTCTTGCGTCGCTCAACGCCAAGGCTCAAGAACTGCGTTGAAAGCCAGCGCCCCGGTTTACCTGGCGCTGGCGCGTCAGGGACGGCGCCGCCAGACAAAGGCTCGCCGGCGGCGGTGCCGGCGAAAAGATCCACGATCAATCCCGGCGCCGAATCCGCTTCCCCGAAGACGGCGCGAAAGCTCTGTTTTTCCGTATCGAAGAACTGGGCGCGCCAAGCCAGCGCCGTCTTGAAAGTTTCGACGAAGAATTCCTTGTCCGCCTTTGCCGCGCTTTTTGAAAACAGGCGCACCCGAATCTTGGAAGCGGGATTGTAGAATCCAAATCCCAACGGTTTCCCCCGGGAATCCAAGGCCCGGACTTCCCCACCGGCTTCCGGATTGCCTTCCACCAGGGCTATTTCGTTATCGTAAATCCAGGGATGCCCGCGGCGAATTCGTACTTCTTCCCGCGGCTTCAGCGTGACGGTCGGTATTGACATAAAGCTAAAATACAGCGCCGACGCCTTCGTGGGCAATGGGCACGAGTCCTCATGAGACAAAGGCATGATAATATGTATTTCTGCATATAAAACTTGCTTGCGCAGTGGGCCCATACTATAATCAGCCTTGTCTCACCCCGGCGGGCCAGGGGTTCCGGCCGCCTAGAGTGGGAGCCTTACTCAAGGAGGGACTATGAAGCGAATTAGATCGGCGATTCTGCTCATCGCTTTGCTGGCAGCTGTCGCGGGCATTGGCGCGGAGACCGTCACCATCACGTATTGGCAGTATTTCTACGAATCAAAAGTCAAGCTCGTCGATGAACTCATCAAGAATTTTGAAAAAGCCAACCCCGGAATCAAGGTTGAGCAGGTGACCTTCCCTTACGAATCGTTCAACCAGAAGGTCGCCGCCTCCATCCCAGCCGGCGATGGTCCGGATGTAATCACCCTCTTCTACGGTTGGCTGCCCATGTATGTCAAAGCGGGCTATCTACAGGAGCTTCCCAAAACCGATTTCAACAAAGCCTATTTCGATAAAACGTATTATCCCTTCGTGGCCGAGTCGGTAGATTTCGGCGGTAAATATTATTCCGCTCCCACGGCGGTGCGTACGCTGGCGCTCATCTGGAACAAGAAGCTGTTCAGGGAAGCCGGGTTGGACCCCAACGTGGCGCCTAAGACGCTCGACGAATTGGCCTCCTATGGGCGAAAACTCTCAAAATACGACAACCAGGGCAACCTGATCCAGGCCGGCCTCGCCATGCAGCCTACCGGGCAGGGACATTCGTGGATACGTGAAGTCCTCACGCGCCAATTCGGCAATGTGCCTTACAGCAGCGATTACCGCAAGGTGACCTACGCCGATGCTAAAGGCGCCGAAGCGTTGAAGTGGTACACCGACCTCATCACGAAGGATAAAGTAGGTTATCCTAACTTCGCCACCGATGATGTCACCGCCTTTAAAGCCGGAAAGGCCGCGATGAATATCGATGGTTCATTCCGCGTCGCCACCCTCAATGCCGTCAAGGATCTCGAGTGGGGCGTAGCGGAGCTTCCCAGCAACAAGGGAATCAAATCCAACTACGCATCATACTGGACGCATGGCATCGTGGACGGCGTCAAGGGCAAAAAGCTGGACGCTTCCATCAAGTTCCTCAAGTACATAACTTCCCCCGAAGTCCAGGAACTCTGGCTCAAACAAGTTGGCGAGCTTCCCGCCACGCCTTCTCTGTCGGAGAAATACAAGAATGATCCCGTCATCCTTCCCTTCCTCAATGGACTGGCGTCGGCGAAAGCGAGCCTCTTCATCGATGAAGCAGGTCAGCGCAACGTCATGGTCGACGCCGTGGACGAGGTGATTCTCAAGAAAGTGGATCCCCTCCAGGCATTGAAGAATGCCGCAGCCAAAGAGCAGAAGCTGATAGACGATTTCTGGAAATGAGTATTTGAGCCGCGTCCTCGGTCCTTTCAGGGGACGCGGCCTTATTGGGGAAAATGACCACTCATCGTCGAAGGGGAATTTTAATGACATTGGCTGCTCGCAGATCCGTTACGGCTTACGCATTCCTCGTCGTTCCTTTAGTCTTCTTCATATGCGTTCGTTTTGGCCCCATGCTCTACATGATGGCGATGAGCTTCACCAATTGGGGCTTGCTGCGCAAAGTGACCAAATTCATCGGCATTGAAAATTACAGGACGGTCCTCGCCGATCCCGTATTCCAAAAAGCCTTGGGCAATACCCTACGATATGCGATTTTCGGAGCGCCGATCGTTATCGTCCTGAGCCTCTGCATAGCCCTTCTCCTGGATCTCATACCGAGAGGCAAGGGCTTGTTCCGACTCATCTACGTACTCCCCTACATCACGCCCGTGGTGGCGGTCAGCTGGGTCTGGCGCTGGATGTACCAGGCGCCTCCCCTCGGCGTCATCAACGCCATGCTGGTAGCCGTCGGGATTCCCGCCGGGGAATTCCTGAACAGCACGACGCAGGCGCTCCCCTCGATATTGGGCGTCAACGTCTGGGTGGAACTCGGCTACTGTTCCACTATCTTTTTGGCGGGCCTGCAGACCATTCCCAAAGAGTTGAACGAAGCCGCCAGGATAGATGGGGCGAAGGGACATCAAGTCCTGTTCAAGGTCACCATTCCTCTTTTGGCGCCCATCACCTTTTTCCTCATCGTGATGGAAGGAATCCAGTTCCTGCGGATTTTTACCCAAGTCTACAATATGTCCATGCAGGCCATGGGCGGACCTCTGGATTCCACGAAATCCGCCGCCCTCTATATTTACCAGAAAGCATTCTCCAATTTTGAAATGGCGCAGGCTGGCAGCGCGAGCATAATTCTTTTCGCGATCATCATGGCGGTCACTCTTTTCCAGATGAAATTTCTTGACCGCAAGGTCAACTACTAGGATGGCGACCATGAAAAACAGAGTTTTCCCGCGACGGAACGCGGGCGTCGCCTTTGCCTATCTCATCCTCATCGTTTTCGCTATCGTCATGATATTCCCCTTCCTGTGGATGCTCATGTCGAGCTTCAAGGATGTCACGCAGATTTTCCGGATGAAATTGTTTCCTTCGGCTCCCACGTTGGATAATTATAGATACATACTGTTTTCGGATGGTTCCAAGTTCCCGCGATGGTTCCTCAATTCGGCCATAGTCGCCGTCTCGACGACCATCTCCGTGCTATTTTTCGATTCCCTTCTGGGGTATACGCTCTCCAAATTCCGCTTTCCCGGCAAGAAAGTGATCTTTCTCCTCATCATAAGCACGCTGATGATTCCAACCGAGATGCTCGTCATTCCCTGGTACGCCATGACGCGCGCGCTGAAGTGGGGCAACACCTACTGGGCCATCATGTTTCCTGGCATGATCAGCGCATTCGGTGTTTATCTGATGAGGCAGTTCATGTCAACGATTCCCGACGACCTGATCGACGCGGCCCGCGTGGACGGGCAGGGCGAGCTGCGGATATTCCTCACCGTCGTCATGCCGCTGGTCAGTCCAGCTCTGGCGACGTTGGCGATTTTCAATTTCATCGGCAACTGGAATTCCTTCCTCTGGCCGCTAATCGCGGCATCCAAGCCAAAGATGTTCACATTGCCGGTGGGCTTGGCCAATTTTTCAGGCGAAGCGGGCAGCGACTGGCATTACATCATGACAGGCGCCACGGTCGCGATGCTTCCCCTCGTCATCATTTTCCTGATTTTCCAGAAACAGATCGTTAAAGGCATAGCGATGACTGGCTTAAAAGGCTGATATTTGGGCCAGGCCTATTCTTGCTTATTCAAGGACGGTACTTCATGCGCGTGATCGATTCGCATATCCATTTCCCCGAAGACAAAATCATCGATGATGGCAAGGAACGGGGCGACTCTAGCGGCACCGGCTATACTTCCGGACGATCGGCTTCGGCCAGTGAGAAAGACGCCACTGCGGCCTCTCCGGCGCCGAGCAAGCCCGAGGCTTGGCTAGATTCGGAGAAGGCGCGATGGGAAGCCGCGTGGCGCTTTCCTCCTTCGCGGAGGGTGAGCCTCGAAGAAGGTGAGCGACTCTGGGTATCGGAAATTGATAAACATGAGTATCTGAAAGCGGTCGTCTTCGTCACCGCAGGGAGCAACGGCTTCGCGTCAGAACTCGCCGCCAGGCATCCAGATCGCTTCGTCGCGTACGCGCATCATGACCCCCTGCTTTCCGACGCTCCCGAGCGGCTTGAGAATGCCGTCAGAGAAGGCGGCCTCAAAGGCTACAAGATCCTCGCGCCGAAAGTTGACAAACCGCTCTCCGATCCCCGCTTCGACCCGCTATGGGAATGCGCGCAGTCGCTGGGCATCCCAATACTTTTCCATTTCGGGATAATGGGCGGGGCGGGTGGCATAGCCTCACAGATGAATATCAATCCACTCGCGATACACGATACGGCCAAGCGATTTCCCCGGATTCCGATAATTGTGCCTCATTTCGGCTGCGGCTATGTCTTCGAAACCCTCAACCTCTGCTGGGCCTGCCCCAACGTCTTCATCGACACTTCGGGCTCCAACCAGTGGATGCGCTGGATGCCTTACGAGGTGACGCTCGAAAGCCTGTTCCGGAAGTACCGCGAGACCATAGGCGCGTCGCGCATTCTCTTCGGAACCGACTCCTCCTGGTTTCCCCGCGGCTTCACCCAGTCGTATCTGGACGCGCAGGTGAGGGCTATGGCCGATGTCGGCTATTCCCAAGATGAGCGCGATCAGGTCCTTTTCCGGAATGCCGCCGCGCTGCTCGGGTTCCGTGAGGCCAAAGAATGAGCGGCGGCGCTTTCGCCAAGGTTTATGTCGATCGCGTGCTTGACCCCGCCTTCTCCAACTGGAAAAATCTCTACCAGGAAGATTCGCTGCGCGTGCACCGCGCGCACCTCTGCATGCTGGCCGAAACGAATATCATCACAGCGGAAGTGGCGAAGTCCCTTAAAATTGGCATCGAGAGAGTCGAAGCGGGTTTCGCGCCGCCTGCCCACATACCGGAAGGCGTGGAAGACCTTTATTTTCTCTTCGAAAAGACGTTGGGCGATGTCGCCGGTCAGGAGAACGCCGCCTGGCTCCATACCGCGCGCAGCAGGAACGACATGGATACTACGGTGTTTCGCCTCGCGCTCAAGCGGACGATGACGGAATTCCTGCGCGCTTTCACGGTAAGCTGCGAAAGGCTCCTGGAACGCTGCAGAAGGGGAGCGGGCGAATTAACCGTTCTGTATACGCACGGTCAGCCGGCGAATCCCTCAACGACGGCGCATTTCCTTTCGGCTCTTCTTCTCGACCTGCTCGAGGACGGAGAAGGCCTTTTTGACGCGCTGTCCGACGTGGACAGATCGACGCTGGGCGCATGCGCCATAACCGGCACCGGCTTCCCCATCGATAGGGCAAGAGTCGCCGAGCTTCTGGGAATGGACGGCTTCGTGCCCAATAGCTATCAGGCGATAGCGACTTCGCACTGGCTCGCGAGGCCCGCCCAGGCGCTGCGGCTCCTCATGCAGGACCTGGGAAGATTCGCGGCGGATCTGTCGCACAAGGCTTCGTGCGAAGTCGGCCTGTATGATTTTCCCGATGACCTGGTCCAGATATCCTCGATCATGCCGCAGAAACGCAACCCCGTGATCATCGAGCATCTGCGCATCCAGGCGGGGCAGACCATCGGACTCTGCGCTACCATCGAGGATTTGTACCGCAACGTGCCTTATCAGGATGTGAACGAAGCGGCTGACGCTCCCGTCTCCCAGCTTTTGCAGGCCTTCTCCTGCGCGTTCTCGGCGATGGATCTCGCCGGAGCGACCTTCGCGGGCATGCGAGCGCGCCCCGAACGAGCCCGCGCGATCGCTCTCCAATTCGGCGTGACCACCACCGAGCTCGCTGATGCGATGGTGCGGCGATTCGGCGTCGGATTTCGCGCCGCGCACGGGATATGCGCCGCCTTCATCCGTTCGGGACAAAACAAGGAAGTCTTGCGGCAGGCTTTCTCCGATAAAACGGGACAGCCCCTGCCTTGGTCTGACGCGGAAATCGACGCGATCCTCGAACCGGAACATTTTGTGGAAGTGAGGACGACTGCCGGAGGCCCCGCGCCCGATGGGATGATTGCCGTCTACAAAGAAGCGGAAGCTCGGCTGAAAACCTTCAGGACCAGGCTTTCGGATATGGATGTCCGGCGAGCCTCAGCCGACCGAATGGTGGAAGAAGCCTGGGGAAGCCTCTCGGCGATGGACTGAACCTCTCGATGCGCATTACAATAAGGCACCAGGAGCTTTATCGTGCTGGAAAAACTAAAACAGGCCGTGTTCGAGGCGAACCTCTCGCTGCCGGAATACAAGTTGGTTACCTTCACGTGGGGTAACGTATCGGGCATAGATAGGGAGAAGGGCTTGATAGTGATCAAACCTTCAGGCGTCGAATACGCCAACATGGAAGCCGCCGATATGGTCGTCGTCGATCTTGACGGCCATAAAGTGGAAGGCGAGCTGAATCCTTCTTCGGATACATGGACGCATATAGAGCTGTACAAGGCGTTTCCCAGCACAGGAGGGATCGTCCACACGCATAGCCGTTGGGCGACCATCTTCGCGCAATCAGGGTCCGGCATTCCCGCATATGGCACGACGCAGGCCGATTATTTTCATGGCGAGATTCCCTGCACGCGCCCGATGACGGAGAAGGAGATCGACGGCGACTATGAAAAAGAGACCGGTTTGGTCATCGTCGAAAGATTTCTTGACCTTGATCCTGTCGAGATGCCGGCAGTTCTTGTCCACAGCCATGGCCCATTTGCCTGGGGGAAAAGCCCTGAAATCGCGGTGCATAACGCCGTGGTCCTGGAGGAAGTAGCCATGATGGCCTGGCACTGTCGGGTTCTGTCGGGCAATGCGATCGGATCGATGCAACCTGAATTGCTCGACAGGCATTTTTTTCGCAAGCATGGGGCCAGCGCATATTACGGACAGAAAAAATAGCGATGCGCGACAGCAGAACAAGTATGAGGGATCGTTAGCACAATGACAGATAAAGACCAGGCTGGCGGCGGCCTTTGTGACGAAATATTTCCGGATTATCCCAATCCAGCTTGGGCCAGGCCGAATTGGATGAGCCTCGATGGAATTTGGCGCGTAGAACACAAAGGCCGGGCGACCGACATCACCGTGCCCTTCCCCGTGGGAAGCGAAGCCTCCGGGGTGGACTTTCCCGATTCGGGAACATTCGTATATTCTCGGATCTTCGATCAGGATGGCGCGCTTGGAGATGACAGGCTATTCCTCAACGTGGGAGCAGCGGACTATGAGTCCGAAGCCTTCGTAAATGGAGTCGGCGTCGGTCGGCATATCGGCGGCTATGCTTCATTCCGCTTTGAAATAACGGCGGCGGTGAAGCCCGGCGAGAATATGCTCAAAATCGTGGTGCGCGACTCGCGCAATCCCGGACAGGTGAGAGGAAAGCAGACATTCCTGCGCAAGCCTTTTTTCGTATGGTATTCGGGCTACGCGGGGATATGGCAATCCGTCTGGCTCGAGCGTACCGGTCCAGTCAGGATAGAAAGCGCCAAAACGCGGGCCGATTTCGGCGCGCGCCGCCTTTTCGTGACCGCCAAGATGGATCCGGACCGCGTCGATGCGAGGCTTTTCTCTGAGATAGAGACGCCCTGCGGCGCGCGCCTTCTCAGGGAAGCCGGCCACGACGGAGCCGGTTCGTACCTGTGCGAGTTTTCCTTCGATGAACTCGGTGAATTCCCCTGGACGCCGGAAACGCCCAACCTGTATCGCATAACGTACACGGCTGTCTTTTCCGGACGGGAAACGGATGTCGTTGAAAGTTATTTTGGCATAAGGCGCATTGAGGCGCGCGATCATGGCCTGTTCCTCAACGGCGAGCCGCTGTTCCTTCGCATGGCCCTCGTTCAAGGCTATTATCCCCGGGGCGGGTACAGCCCTGAATCATCCGGCGTCATCGTCGGAGACATCCTCGCCTTGAAAAGTATGGGATTCAACGGCGCGCGCATTCATGAAAAGATCGAAAGCCCGCGATTCAATTATCTTTGCGACAAGCTCGGTCTGCTCACTACTTTTGAAATGCCTTCTTTCTATTGGCCTTCGCGGAGGGCATTCGCGGCGTACGAGAGGGAATTCCTAGAGATAATGGAACGGGATTCCATGCATCCTTCGGCCATCGCGTGGGTGCTTTTCAATGAGACCTGGGGGGTGTGGGGAATGTATCGCCGAGAATCGGCGACGCGGCTTTTCGTCGAGAAGATGGTCGCCATGGCCAGGATGCTCGATCCTCATCGGCCCGTAATTGAAAACTCCGGATGGGAGCATTTCGACAGCGACATAGTGGATTTTCATCATTACCTCGGCACCGCCGATCTCGCCGTTTCGACGTATGGAAAAATGGCCGCTCGAGCCCCCTCGGTCATGAGCGATTTTTCGATTCGCCGCGTGTTGAAATTCTATATGGGAGACTGCATAGCCGTGACGACAAAAACCCTTTTTCTAAACGTGGAAGCCCAAAAAAAGGCGGAAGATAAGGGCGCTCCCTGGTTCCTGAGCGAGTATGGCGGTTTTGGCTGGTATAAAATAGCGGAGGGTGGGTCAGTCGAGGATAAAATTGAGCGATACACCGCCGACGCCGTGGAATCAGGTCTTTTTTGCGGGTACTGTCTCACGCAACTTTACGACGTCGGCGACGAGACTAATGGCCTTCTTGCGGCGGACCGTCAACCTAAAGTCGATGCAGCGAAAATGCTTGTGATCAACGGCCGCCGGAAAAGCGCGGTGTAGGGCTATTTTTTTTCTTTTGCCGGGCGCCCGCGTTTTGTGCTTTTGGGCGCTTCGAGAGCGGGAATCCCTTCCACGGTGACGGCTTCTTTTTTCGCCGGAGCTTTTGCCTTGGGCGCCTCAATTTTCGCAGCAGGCTTTGCGGCGATTTTTTCATCGGCCTTCGCAGCTGCCTTCTTCACGATCGGTTTCTCGGCAACCATCTTTTTGGCGACAGGCTTTTTGTCAGCTGATTTCTTGACGGCGGGCTTTTTAGCGGCAGGGGCTTTGGCTACCGGAGCTTTCGCGGCCGGAGTTTTCTTTACCGCGATGGCTTTGGCAGGCTTTGCCACGGCTTCCGCGCCAATAGACTCATCAAGAATGATCAAGTATTTAGCCATGATCTCAACCAGAGCGTGCCCGTTCTTCGACAATTTTTTCAGCGACGCAAGTGCTTTTTTATCCACGATGATCCTCCATATATGTAAGCATAATACTTTATTGGAAAAAGACAAGAGATGAAAATAGCGAAATTGTATCCGCATGGATGCCTTTTTTTATTTCTTATTGAGAATCGCCCCATATCCAAGGATGTTTATCAAC
>DATMZF010000011.1:0-11561 GCA_035560555.1 Rectinemataceae bacterium | reverse complement strand
TTCCCTTTTTTCAGGTAATTATGCCTGGTGACTATGGTGAAGAGGCCACACCCGTTCCCATTCCGAACACGGAAGTTAAGCTCTTCAACGCCGATGGTACTGCCTTTGGGTGGGAGAGTAGGTCGTCGCCAGGCTTTTTTTTATTCTTCCCGCCCATGAAGTGGGCTGAAAAAATAAATAGAGCCTAAGAGGAACTAGGCAGATTTGCTCGCTTACGACGTTGCCGGGATGAGCAATTTTCATATTCGGGCAAATCTGCGAAATAAACGCCGCCAGGCGTTCATTAGTGGCCAGGCTTTTATCCTTTATCCTGTCTTCCATTCGCTCCTATCTGCCGCTTCCCTCCACCCAACGTGGTTTTTCACAAATTTTGTGGATATTGTTTCTTCTTGTTTATGACGCGCTTCCAATGATACAATCCACGCAATGATACCGCTTTACTGTTCGTTCATACGAAGAAAAGACATGGATATGGTCCTCGGATGCCTTGTAACCGATTCGATCGGACCTGGCGAGTATACTGAGAAATTTCTTAAAAACGCCAAGGAACCTTTTGGATACGACGCTGCCGTCGCCTTGAGAAGTCCATATTTCGCCCTCTGCATAGCGCTTAAAAAAATCGGCCTCGCCGAGGGCGCGAAGGTGGCCTTAAGTCCGCTCGCGCCGCTCTATCACTTGAGCGTCGTAGAAGACCTGGGATTCAAGCCCGTCTTTATGGATCATGATCAGTTGACCTGCCTACCCGATCTGGCGGTGGCCAAGGAAGCGGGCTGTTCGGCTATAATCCTTTTCGAGGCCTTTGGAATGCTGCCGGAAAAAAACGCCGTCATCGAGACGCAACTGCCGGTAATAGAGGATATGTCGCAAGCCCTGGGAGCCTATAGGGCGGAGACAAAGGCAGGGGCGATGGGAAATTTCGCGATCTATGGCCTGGAGCAAGGTTCCCCGGTAACCTCCGGAGGAGGAGCCCTTCTCTTCGCGGCGGCCAGACGCGATGCGCCGGTGATACGAAACATCGGCGAGACCTTGCCGAAAGAAATATCTCTCACCGATTACAACGCCGCCCTTGGACTTGCCCAGTTGAGGGACCTTTCCAATTCATTCAGAAGGCGACGAGAGCTGGAGGCGAGCTTCCAGATGGAACTGTCCCGAACGAGGCACAGGACCTTCAAGCAGGAGGGCGACGGTCTTGGAGGCTGCTACTCGTTTCCCGTGGTACTCGAATCGGGCATGAAGGATGTCGTCATCCACGCGAAAAGGAACGGTATCGAGGCGGCCGCCGCCTTTGATCAGAGCATCATAGCCAAGGAAGATTTCCCTGAAAATGAATGTCCGGGAGCCCGATCGCTCGCCATGCGCTGCATCCTTTTTCCACTACACGAAAAGATAAGCGCGAAAGACGCAAGCATCATCGCTAAAGTGCTGGCGACGCTTCCCTGAGGAGGAATCATGGGTATTCCCAGCGGCATGTCGGGCGGGAAAGCCTTGATTGTCGCGAATCTATTGAAAGACGATTCGGCCGGAGAGTCCATAAAGGTGTCCCTGGCGCTTGAGAGCAGGGGATGGACGACGGCGAGTTTCGCTTTTGCGGGCGACCCAGCTGGCGTTCCAAGTTTTATCGGCTACGATCTCATCATAAGCCTCGGAGGAGACGGCACGCTCCTCTATGTGGCAAGGCTCGCGGCTCCCTTGGGTATACCGGTGCTTCCCGTAAACTTGGGGACATTGGGCTTCATAGCGGCGAACCGAAAGGATTCGTGGCTGGCCAGCTTCGATGAGTGGACGGCCGGAGAGCTCAAGCCTTCATCGCGGGTGATGCTGGAAGTGTGCGTCATCAGGGAAGGAGGACTCATTGGATCCTTCTATGCCTTGAACGATGGCGTCGTATCGTCGCAGGGCATCGCCAAGATGATACGGCTCTGTCTCAACGTGAACGAGGAGAAATTCGGGTACTACAGAGCCGATGGTCTCATCGTCGCGACGCCCACCGGCTCCACCGCCTATAATCTCGCGGCCGGAGGACCGGCGCTCCATCCTGAAATGCTCGCGATGGTCATCAATCCGATATGCCCATTCACACTCGCCTCGCGCCCTCTCGTCCTGCCCTCGGCCGCGAGGGTCGACGTCATCGTAGATGAGACGAGGCGTTCCGGGGCGATGCTCACGGTGGATGGGCAGGAAACTTTCCCCCTGGAAAAAGGCGACGTAGTCCAGTTCCGACGAGCGCCGCGCGACGCCGTGCTCGTCGTACCACAAGAAAATATTTTCTTCAGCGCCTTGAGGACAAAACTGGGCTGGTCGGGGGACGCCGATGCTTGAGCACCTTTCCGTCCGGGACTTTGCGCTGATAGATTCGGCGGAAGTTGATTTCTCAGGTGGCCTCGTCCTTTTCACGGGAGAAACCGGCGCAGGAAAATCGCTCATCGTTGGCGCGATAGGATTCCTTTTCGGGGGAAGGGCGGATTCCGGAGTGATACGCGAAGGCTCCGACGAGTGCATGGTCTCCGCAGTCCTCGATATCGCGCAAAATAAAGCGGCCATGGCTTGGCTCAGCGAACACGATATTCCCGAGGAGGAAGGAATCCTCAACCTTAGGCGAGGATTGAGAAACAACGGCAGATCCTATGCCTACATTCAGAATAGGGCCGTGAGCAGGGCCGATCTGGCCGACTTCACCTCCCTGATCGCCGATATCCATGGGCAGCACGAGCATCAGACGCTTCTTGATAAGGAAAGCCATTTGGCCTTCCTGGACAATTTCGCGGGATTGGAAGTGGAGAAGGAATCGTATCGTAGGAGCTATGAATCCTGGACGACGCGGCTCGGGGAGTATAAGCGCAGGCTTGCCGAAGCGGAACGCAGGGAGCGGGAACAGGATATCCTGTCCTTTGTGGTGAAGGAAATCCATGACGCAAAGATAAAACCGGACGAAGACGATGATCTCATACAGGAGGAGAGAATCCTGTCCCAGCATGAGAAGCTCTTCGACGCGGTTAAAAACGCCTCGGAAGGCCTTTCGTTGCGCGATGGAGATGTCAATGGCGCCGTAGGGGCTCTCAGGAAGGCGAAAGCTGGTCTCGATGCCGCTAAAGATATTGACGGGAAACTGGCCGACCTGGCGACGAGGCTCGAAAGCGCTTTTTTTGAGGTCGATGACATCGCTGAGAGCGTTTCCGCCTATATGGAGGGCCTGAAATTCGATCCCCGAAGGCTCGAGGAAATCGAGAGCAGGCTGGCTGAACTGAAACGTCTTAAAAAAAAGTATGGCCCTTCCCTGGCCGATGTCTTTGCGAGGGCGGAAAGCGATGCCGCAGCCCTGGAAGCCTTCTCTTCTTGGAAGGACGACAAGGCCGATCTGGAAAAGGAAATCGCCGAACTCAAGAGGCGGGCGATCGAAAAGGCGGAAACGCTTTCCGGAAGACGCAAGGATGCGGCCGTAGGATTTTCAGCTCAGGTTGAGGCTATCCTGGCCCGTCTGGGCATGTCGCATGCCAGGCTGCCTATCTCCATAGCCCCCCTAAAATCCGAGACGGGGAAGATGTTGCTGTCGCCCAAAGGTATGGACGATGTGGAGTTCCTGATCGCCCCCAATCTCGGGGAACCGCCCAAACCCCTGGCGAAAATAGCGTCGGGCGGAGAATTGTCGCGAGTCGCTCTCGCCATCAAAGCCGTCCTCTCTTCCAAGGATACCGTGGACACCCTGATCTTCGATGAAATCGATACGGGAATTGGCGGGGAAGTCGCGGCTGACGTCGGTTCCTATCTCAAGGGTATTTCCCGCTACAAACAAGTGCTCTGCGTCACACACCTGGCTTCGATAGCGGCCAAGGCCGATATCCACTACCGCGTGGACAAGAAGGTCGAGGGTGGCCGCACGGTCACGAGAATCGATCCGATGGTCGATCGCGAGAGGGAAGAGGAGATAGCCAGAATGCTGGCCGGGGACAGCGAGGGCGCGGCTTCCCTAGCCCACGCCGCGGAGCTTCTTCGACGGTCGTCAAAGCGCTAATTCGTGGAGCGAGTCGAAGGGAACAAGCGATCCGATAGTGCAGTGGACCCTGTTTTCTGCCACATTGCCGAATTGGACCGACGCATCGGAAGGAAAAAACTCCGAAAGCACCTGTCTACAGGCTCCACAAGGGCTCACGGCATAGTCCGCGTCGGGCGTGGCTATCGCAATGGCCCTGAAATCGCGTTTGCCGGCGCTTATGGCGGCAACAAGCGCGCTTCGCTCGGCGCAGATGGTTAGGCCAAAGGATCTGTTTTCCACATTTGTTCCGGTCACTATCGAGCCATCGCCGCAGAGAATGGCCGCGCCGACGCGAAATTTTGAATAGGGGGAGTAGGATTTTGTCGCGGCATCCTGAGCCGCCGAAAAAAGCATTTCATCAATTTCCATATCGGACGCCTTCTTGTGTTGACACTTTTAATAGTTACTATATACCATTTTACTACCTTGAATACAACAACGATGGAATCATGGCAAACCGCGTGAGGCGTTTCACCGAAAGAAAGCGTGGCAACATCGCTTGGATGGCCGCGTTGGCGGTGCTCATATATATCATTTTCGCGCAACGTTCATTGAAGCAGGAAGAGCGAATCGTGAGACTGGAATCCTTGCCTGCGCGGCCGGCTGCGATAGCGACGAAGGCGGGATACATGAATACCGCCCAAGGCCGTGCCTTTGTCGTCCGCTCCGACCAGCAGGGAATCATGGAGACAGATAAGGCGGGAAGGCCGCTTTGGACCCACGAGTTCGGGACGGTTCTGACGACGACCTCATCGTCGGCCTCTCTCTCGGCCTGGGGACTCTTGAACGGCTCTGTCCAGGTTCTCGATGAAGAGGGGCAGCTGCTCGATGAAATAAAGCCCGTCGAGGACGCCATCACTTCTACGTATCCCTGCGTATACAGCGTGGCTATTTCCGAAAACGGGAAATCGGTGGCGGCTCTATACGGCCTCGATCCGCAATACTTCCTTGTCTACGCGAAATCCGATCGGGGCTACGGTCTTGTTTTCGAGAAAAAGCTTGAGCGTCAGGTCCTTCGCGGCCAACAATCGGCTTTTTCCAGGGATGGTAATTCGGTCATCTGCCATACGGCCGATGGACTGGCACTCTACGATGTCAAGCAGAAGAAAGGCGTGATCATCCGCGCCGATTATTTCGCCGATGGAACGGAGCTGTTGATGGAGCCGATCGGCCCGGACAGTTTCGCCCTCCTCGCGGCGAGAGGAAATGAAAGTTTCGCCGGATTGATGAGAAATGGATCCATAGAAGCCATGTTTCCGATCGATGAAGGCAGTTCATCACTTATCGTTTCCGGAGATGTCATGACGATTGAAGGCAGGAATGTCACTCAGCGATACAAGGTGGTCTCGCCTTGAACGCTATCGCCCTTTGCCTCATGGTTCTTTACATGAGCGCGGGCATATGTGCCGATGCGCAGGAAGCGCCGATAAGCGTAAAGTCCCCCGATGTCACCATAAACTTTGGTTTGCCGGATCGGCTTCAGGACAATTCCGAAGGCGGGAAGTACCTCCAGACGGGCGCTTTGCTGGCCGCCGAGGACGATCTGGTGAAAGCGGCTGGCGATGGCAGATTGCTTTTCATCCAAGATAATCGCCGTCTTTCGGGCGGTTTCCCTCACGCGATCGGGAATTTTACCGCCATCGCGCACAGCGATGGGTTTGTGAGCCTCTACTCGGCGAACGCTTTCATGCCGGACAGCAAGGCCATGACCGCGATAAGGAAAAACGATACGATTGGCAGTATAGCGAGAGCAGCGAACGCTCTTTATTCCTACTATATTCTTCATGTTTATGATGGAGCCTCCAGACTCTGGGTAAACCCGGCTTTTTTTATCCGCGATCTTGTTGATGACGCGGCGCCGACGATAGAGGAGGTTTCCCTGCTGAGGCAAGGGCATGCCATCATCGCCGAAAACCTCCGGAAAGGCACGCAGAATATCGCGCAAGGCGACTATACCCTGGCCGTCCGGGTCACCGATCCCGCCTACGCGAGGGGATCCATTTCCGGCATTTTCAGGCTTAAGGCGGTTTTCGACGGAAAGGTAGTCTCGGATAGAAAATTCGATTCCGCGCGCATCACGGAGAAAGGTCTTGTCTTCCTTGATTTGGAGGCGCCCTCCTCGACCCTGACCGACGAGAACGGCAGAATTCTTCTCGGCAGACAATTCGTCCCTAGGGGAATGCATACGCTCGAATTCTCCGTCTACGATTACGCGGGCAATTCCAGAAGCTTCATCTGGAAATTCACGGCGGAGTGACGGCGGGGCATCGTAGTTCAGGCTAAAAGGGCGGGATTGCCGCTGGCGAAAGCGAAGGATACAATAATCGCATGACTGAGTACGCTTTTATAAAAGAAAATCTGGAATCCATCCATAATAAGATCCATGTTGCGGTGGGACGCTCCGGAAGAAGCGCCGACGCGGTTCGGCTTTTAGCGGTGACGAAATTCCATCCGCTGGAGGCGGTGACCGAAGCTTATGCATGCGGTATACGGCATTTCGGGGAAAACCGCGTGCAGGAAGCGGCGGGGAAATATTCGCCCGAGTCGCGCGCGAGGATGCCCGATATCGCCGTCGATATGATAGGAACCCTTCAGAGCAATAAGATCAACCGAGCCCTCAAGGTTTTTGACTGCATCCAGTCGGTCGGTTCGCTGGAACTCCTGAAAGCCATCGACGCCAGGGTGGGGGAAAGACAGAAGGCGCTCGACATCTATCTGGAACTGCACACGGGCGAGGAATCCAAGTCCGGCTTTCCCAACCCCGACGCGCTTTTTCAAGCGGTGGAAACCTATCTTGACCTGCGAGAAAACGTAAGCGGGAATAGTGGTCGGCCTCATTCCCTCGTATTGAGAGGGCTGATGACCATGGCGCCATTCACGGGCGATCGATCGCTGATACGAACTTCATTCCGGACGCTCGCCACCGCCTCGGAGGAAATCAAGAAGCGTTTCGATCTGCCGGAATTCGGGCAGCTGTCCATGGGCATGAGCAACGATTATGAGATCGCGATCGAGGAGGGTTCCACGCTTCTGCGCATTGGGACCGCGATCTTCGGAGCGAGACTATGATGGGCCGCCGCCGCTTCTTCGCCGTCGGCCTCATTTTCCTGTTGGCTTTAGCGGGCGGCGGCAGGTGCGACGCCCAGGAATCTGAGGGGAGTTCCGCCTCGACCTCGGTTCCCGCTGGGAATGCGGCGCAGCCGTCGATTCCTTCGACCATGCCCATTCCCAAGACCTATTCGGCCGCGAATACCGGAAAAGCCATTGTGGAAGTACCGGCCAAACTTCGCAGGATAGCGATAATTAGCGTTGGCAGTTTCCCTATCGCGCTTTTTTATACAAATTTCGTCTTTGATATAGCGCGTTTTGCGGGAAATGGCTTTGATGTGCAATACGCGCCCTGGCCTTTCAAGAACCAGTATTCCGCCGAGGTGAGCAGTGGAGAGACGTTTCTCAGATTAGGCGTCTCGCTCGGCGTCAGCACGGTGATCGGCGTCCTGGATGCCCTCATACGGCGCAAGTGAGCCGTTCAGAGGCTCAAGCTTGACATCGACCGGGCTCATACCTAATATTGTTCACTGTCGTTCATCATGAATATGTGGGGCGTTCCAATGTCCGAAACGAACAGTGAGTCAGAAGGCTTCAACCTCGACGATGCCATCCGCAAAGTTCCCGATTTTCCTAAACCAGGGATTCTCTTCTACGATATAACCAGCGTCCTCGCCAACCCGGACGCTTTCGAGTACTGCATCAATTCGATGCTGAGACTCTATAAAAATGAGCGCATCGATGCCGTGGCGGCCATCGAATCGAGAGGTTTCATTTTTGCCGCCCCCTTCTGCCATAGACTAGGCTTGCCGCTGCTCCTCGTACGCAAACAGGGGAAGCTTCCCGGCAGAACCATTTCAAAATCCTACGATCTTGAATACGGATCGGCGACCCTCGAAATGCACATCGACGATATAAAGCCAGGCAACCGATTTCTCATCGTCGACGACCTCATCGCCACAGGCGGCACGATAAACGCGACCTGCGACATGATCCGCAGCTGCGGCGCCGAGCCCGTACGCGCTTTTTCCGTCATTGGGCTTCCCTTTCTCAATTACGGTGAAACGGTCAAGAACCTACCCATCGACACGCTGATTGAGTATTTTGGAGAATAGACAAGGAGTTTTTCAATGTTAACGGCACTCGATAAAAACCCTATGTGGAAGGGCAGGCGCGGGCCTGTCCTCTTGGTGATAATGGACGGCGTGGGATATGGCGAATACAGGGACGGCGACGCCGTTGCCCAGGCCGACATGCGTCATTTCAGGGCCCTGGAATCAGCGTCTCCCGCGACGAAACTCAAGGCGCACGGCACGGCCGTCGGTCTCCCTTCCGATGACGATATGGGCAACTCCGAAGTCGGTCACAACGCCATCGGCTGCGGCAGGGTTTTCGCCCAAGGCGCGAAACTCGTAGGCGCCTCGATAGCGACCAAGGCCATGTTCTCGGGCCTCGTGTGGAAAAGACTCGTGGCCGACGCGAAAGCGAAGGGCGGCACTCTCCATTTTATCGGGCTTTTCTCTGACGGCAATGTCCACTCGCATATCGACCACCTTAAAGCGATGATAACCCAGGCTTCCGTCGAAGGTATCAAGAGAGTCAGGGTGCACACCCTGCTGGATGGCAGGGATGTCGGCTCTCAGAGCGCTCTGGATTACATACTTCCTTTCGAGGAATTCCTCGGAGGGTTCAGGGAGCGCGGCTTCGACTACCGGATTGGGTCAGGGGGAGGGCGTCAGTACATTACCATGGACCGCTATGGCGCCAACTGGGATATGGTGAAGCGCGGTTGGGACTGCCACGTCAAAGGCCTTGGGCGCCGCTTCCCGAGCGCCAGTGAGGCCGTCGAGGCGTACAGGGCGGAAAATCCCAAGCTCATCGACCAGGATATGCGCGAGTTCGTCATCGCCGACGAGAAGGGTCCCATCGGAACCATAAACGACGGCGACAGCGTCATCTACTTCAATTTCCGCGGCGATAGGGCCATCGAGATGACGAACGCCTTCGAGGACGAAAAATTCTCGAAATTCGACCGCGGCCCGAGACCCGACGTGTACTATGCCGGCATGATGCAGTACGACGGCGATCTCGGAGTTCCCAGAAACTACCTCGTCACTCCGCCCGCGATAGATCGTACGGTAGGCGAATATCTCGCCGCGTCGGGAATCAGGTCCATGGCGATTTCGGAAACGCAGAAATACGGACATGTGACCTATTTCTTCAACGGCAACCGCACGGGGAAGTTTTCCGAGGCTCTCGAGGACTACGTCGAGGTGCCCAGCGATCGCGTTCCCTTCGAGCAGCGCCCCTGGATGAAGTGTGCCGAAATCACCGACAGAGTGTTGGCGGCCATCGAATCGGGCGACTATCGTTTCATCCGCCTCAATTTTCCCAACGGCGACATGGTCGGTCACACCGGCGTTTTTCAGTCGGTGGTCTGCTCTATGGAATCCATGGACATCCAGCTGGGACGTCTCGCCGAAGCCATACAAAAGGCTGGCGGTGTCATGATTCTCACCGCTGATCACGGAAATTCCGACGACATGATCGAGCACGATAAGAAGACGAAGAAGGCGTTGCTCGAGAAAGATGGAAGCCCCAAGGCCAAGACGAGCCATTCCCTCAATCCCGTACCCTGTGTCGTCTATGACCCGGAGTATAAGGGGGAATACGAGCCGGTTCTGGCTCCGGGGCTCGGAATCTCTAGCCTGGCCGCGACCTGCATGGAACTTCTGGGCTTTATCCCCCCCAAGGATTACGACCCCTCTGTCCTCGTCATGAGGAGATGAGCGTCGATGCTTGAAATTGAGCTAAAAGCCAAGGTAATCGACCATTCCGCCGTCGAGAAAAGGCTTTCAGCTTTCATGGAATTTGCCGGTGAAATCGACAAACAGGATGAGTATTACGCTCTCCCCGTCGTCACTTCCTTCATCCCTTCCATCGGATTCCGGCTCAGGCTGCGCTCTGAGCCGGGGCGGGAAACGGTGACCTTCAAGGAAAAAACGTATACGGAGAACATAGAAATCAACAAGGAAGTGGAATTCGGAATCCTGGACGCGGAAGCCTTCCGTAAATTCCTGGACAAGATGTCGGCAAAACTCCTCTATAAAAAGAGAAAAACCGGCACATCCTGGAAGGGAGATAAAGGTATAGTAGCCGAACTTGTGCGCGTCGATGGATTGGGCGAATTCCTGGAAGTCGAAACCTTGAACGAGGAAGGAAGCGAGATCGACGTCGAGGGCATTAAAAAAAACCTGTTCGAGGTGGTGCAGCGCTGCGGGCTTCCCCTTTCGAGCATCGAGGCGAAACCCTATTCTCAATTGCTTGGAATGCCGCGTTACTAAAAAATTGGGCGCTGAGGGGTTCGAACCCCCGACCTACTGGGTGTAAACCAGCCGCTCTGACCAGCTGAGCCAAGCGCCCGTCAATCATGTCTGCAAGGATGAAGCCTGCAGAAATTAGCATATTTGCATGCGAGGGTCAAGACAGGTGAGTTCTCAAAACAAGGGCATAATGGCTCTCGGGCACATACTCGTGGATGGAATTGGGAGCGCTTCCGAGGCGCTTCTGGCTCGCCTGGGGGATTTGCCTTCCCCGGCGCATATTCCCCCAGGCGATATGGAAGCGTTGTGCGCTTTTATTCGGCGCGGCGAGGGCGTCGGCGAAATGTCCTGGAACCTCGGAGGGGGCGTCGCGATCACGGCCAAGGCCGCGATCGCCCTCGGGCTGAAGTCCGAGGTATGGGCGAGCGTGGGGCGCGATAGACATGGCCTTTTTCTCGCGCGAGAGCTGACCAAGGCGGGGGTAGTGGCTCGTTTGTTTGAATCGGGTAAACCGACTGGAGTATTCTGCTCCTTCACGATAGCTTCGGGAGGAAAGAAAATCGTCGTGAGCCCCGGGGCCGCGAGGGATATAAGGGGGCTGGATATACCCGCTGGAGCATTCCATCCCGCTTGGATTTTCTACGTCGATGGCCTTCTCATCGACCGCCCGGACTGGCTGATCGAGCAGGCGATAAAGGCAAAAAAAGCGGGCATGGCGATTGCGATGGATCTTTCCACCCCGGCCAACGCGAGAGCCCATGGCGTTGAACTCGTCGAGTTCGCGCAGGAATTCTGCGATATCGTTTTCGCCAATGAAATGGAATTCGACGCGTTGGGTGTTTTACCGGAAAGGGGGGCGGAAGCCGGCACGACGTGGGTGGTGAAGAAGGCGGGGAAGGGCGCCTCCGCGTTGAGCGGAGGACGCTGGATCGATGCGCCGGTGTCCGAGACCGAACCGATCGACGATACGGGCGCTGGCGACACTTTTTCCGCGGGTTTTCTTGCCGCCTTCATTCAGGGCTTCGATGGCGCTCAATGTCTTCGCTTCGGCAACATAGCGGCGGCGACCGCTCTGCGCTGCAGCGGATCGAACTTCGACACCGCCGTCATGAAACGGGAATTCGACGCGCAACGCCTTGCGTATGAATCTATTAAATAAC
>DATMZF010000010.1:0-23690 GCA_035560555.1 Rectinemataceae bacterium | reverse complement strand
GAACTATATAGTTTTCCGACATTCTTTGTCGCGATGGCCAAACTTGCCGAATCGTCCTGAATTCTTTAGATTGTAAAAGATACTTTTTATCTCCGCGCTACAACGCGGTGAAAGTAATTACATCATGACCAGGAGCCCGTATGCCTGACAACGAGATAATTCCAATCGACCAGATCCTGCCCAATAAGCTGCCCGTCATCACGTTGATCGGCCGTCCCATATTCCCGGGCATTTTTACGCCGATAATGATCGCCAATCCTCCCGATATGCAGATCGTCGAACAGGCGATAACAGGGGACGGCATGGTCGGCCTCGTCCTCGCCAAGGAGGAAGGCGACCAGCTCTCCGCCGATAATCTCTATTCGGTGGGCACCGCCGCGAAGATCGTGAAACGCATCAATCTTCCCGACGGGGGCATAAACATATTCATCTCGACGCTGAAACGCTTCAAGATCAAGAAGTTCCTCTCCAAGGATGTTCCCATTGTCGTGGCTGTCAGTTATTTGGACGATAGCAACGACGACAGCGATGAGATAAAGGCTCTCACCCGCGCGCTTTTAAGCGAGATGAAGCAGGTGTCGGAGAATAATCCGCTTTTCTCCGAGGAAATGCGGCTCAACATGATCAATATCGATCACCCCGGGAAGATCGCCGATTTTATTGCTTCCATCCTGAATATCGATAAAAAAGAACAGCAGAACGTCCTCGAAACCCTGGACGTCCACGAAAGGATGGAGAGAGTCCTCATCTGCATCAAGAAAGAGCAGGAACTTCTCAGAATCCAAAAGAAGGTCCAGGCCGAAATCAACGAGAAGATCGAGAAGAGCCAGAGGGAATATTTCCTCAAGGAAGAGCTGAAAGCCATAAAGCAGGAACTCGGTCTTCCTTCGGACGCGAAGAGCTCGGATTACCAGAAATTCAAGGCCAAGATAGATTCATTCAAGTTCGAGGGTGAAGTGAAAGATCAGGTGGAGCAGGAACTCGAAAAGTTCAACCTGATGGATCCTTCAGCGAGCGAATATATCGTGACGAGAAACTGGCTGGATCTCATCTGCTCCTTGCCCTGGACCACTCCGCTTTCGAACGATTTCGACATGGTTCAGGCGCAGAAGACCCTCGAGGCCGACCATTACGGGCTGAAGGACGTCAAGGACAGGATCGTCGAATATCTCGCGGTGAGGAAACTCAAGAAGGATTCCAAAGGTTCGATTCTCTGTCTCGTGGGGCCTCCCGGCGTCGGCAAGACGAGCGTGGGCAGGTCCATTGCGAGGGCTATGGGCAAGCAGTTCTTCCGCTTCAGCGTGGGCGGGATGAGGGACGAAGCCGAGATCAAAGGGCATAGGCGCACCTATGTGGGAGCCCTGCCAGGCAAGATAATCCAGGGTCTCAAGATCAGCAAGTCGAAGGATCCCGTCTTCATGATCGACGAGATCGACAAGATGGGCGTATCTTACCAGGGAGACCCATCGAGCGCCCTGCTCGAAGCCCTCGACCCGGAACAGAATTTCAGCTTCCGCGACCACTATCTCGACCTGCCCTTCGATATCTCCAACATTTTCTTCATCACGACGGCGAATACGCTCGACACGATTCCCAGGCCGCTCATCGACAGGATGGAAATCATCCAGATTCCTGGCTACGTCGACAGCGAGAAGCTTGAAATCGGCAAGCGTTACCTCGTGCCCAAGAGTCTTGAGAAGAATGGGCTGAAGAAAAGCGATGTCCGCTACACGCGCGACTCCCTGCTCTATATCGCCGAATTCTACGCCCGCGAGTCGGGCGTGAGGAATTTCGAGAAGAGCCTGGACAAGATACACAGAAAGATGGCGAGAACCATCGTGCTGGACACACCTGAAGGCGAGAGAGCCAAGACGCTCGTCGACAGGGCCGCCGTGCAGAAGTATCTGGGACAGCCCGTATTCCGCGAGGATGACATCAAGCGGGCGACGAGGCCCGGCATGTCCGTGGGGCTCGCCTGGACGAGCATGGGCGGCGACACTCTCATCATCGAGGCGGTGGCGAATCCGGGCAAGGAAGGCTTCAAGCTCACCGGACAGATGGGATCGGTGATGCAGGAATCGGCCAGCATCGCCTATACCTACGTGCGGAGCGTCGCGGCGGAGATGTACGACATCGGCGCGGATTATTTTGAGGGCAGGCAGATTCACCTACATATACCTGAAGGCGCCACGCCCAAGGATGGACCTTCGGCGGGCATCACCATGGCCACGGCACTTCTCTCCCTCGTCATCGACAAGAAGATAAAGGACAGACTGGCCATGACCGGCGAGCTGTCACTGACCGGCCAGGTGCTTCCGATCGGCGGTCTCAAGGAAAAAACGGTGGCCGCCCGGCGCAACAAGATACGAGACTTGATCATTCCGGCGGGCAACCAGAGCGATGTCGACGAGATACCCGAACACGTCAAGAAGGGAATAAGATTCCATCCTGTGCACAGGATGGAGGAAGTGATCGAAATAGCTTTCGGTTCATGATAAAATCGCCGTCATGACGACGACGATGCCTGTTTTCTGCGGCCGCGATTGCGGTGGCGATGCCTGCCCCCTTCTCGCTGAAGTGGAAGAGGGCAGAGTGGCGCGAATCCGCCACAATCCGGCCGCGGGCACCCATGTTCTAGGCTGTCCGAAGGGCTTCGCCCTTCCTCACTTCCATTATTCCCCTAAAAGGCTGAAAAAACCTCTGCTCCGAACGGGACCCAGGGGCTCGGGACAGTTCAGGGATATTTCCTGGGATGAAGCCCTGGACAGGACGAGGGATGGGCTTTTGTCTTGCATGGAAGGCTATGGCGCGCGTTCGCTGCTTTCCCTTTCGAGCGCCGGCTCTACGGGCGCTCTTCACAACACCGAAACGTTGACGCGCCGCTTTCTGAACGCGATAGGCGGATGCACCGTCCTCGACGGCAGCTATTCGAGCAACGCCGCCAGCTTCGCGCTGAAAAGAGTATTCGGCGAGGATTATGGCAGATCAGGCTTCGACGCCGCGACCATGGACAAGAGCGCAATGATAATCTTGTGGGGAGCTAATATCCTCGAGGCGAGGCTGGGGGCGGAGATGGTCACCCGCCTTCTCGAAGCGGGGCGTCGCGGTGTCCCCATCATATCGATCGATCCGCGCAGGACGCGGACGGCGGAGGCCGTCCACGCCGAGTGGATTCCCGTCAAGCCCGGAACCGACGCGGCCTTCATGTACGCGGTTCTCCACGTGCTCGCGAACGAGGGCTTCATCGATAGCGGCTACGTCGAAAGGCGGGCGTCGGGTTTTCAGGATATTCTCGATCATGTGAGCGGCTCCATCGATGGCGTCGAGAAGAGCCCTGAATGGGCGGCGACGGTCTGCGGCGTGAGCGCCTCATCCATCATCGGCCTCGCGCGGCGTTGGGCCGCGACAAAACCGGCGATGCTCATTCCCGGATATTCGATACAGCGCACCGAGACTGGCGAAGAGGTGGCGCGGCTCTGCGTAGCGCTGCAACTCGCCACGGGAAATTTCAGCCTTCCCGGGGCTTCGTCGGGCTCGCTCAACAATCGCCTCCCAGGGATCCGCGTAGGATCGATGGATGAGGGCGATGGCTCGGGCAATCGCCACCTGCCTATCGTCAGGTGGGCCGACGCCATTCTCGAAGGCGAGCCAGCCTATCCCTCGAACATTCACGCCATCTATTCCGCGGGCGGCAATTTGCTCAACCAGGGCGCCGATATCGCCAAGAACATCAGGGCTTTCGAATCCCTTGATTTCGCGGTCTGCCACGAGCTTTTCATGACGCCGACCGCTAAATATTGCGACATCGTGCTGCCGGCGGCCTCTCCCCTGCAAAAAGAGGATATCGGGATGCCTTGGGCGGGCAACTATCTTCTGTACAAGCCTCAAATCCTCCCTTGCGCCGGCGAGGAGAAGTCGGACTACGAGATATTCGGGGAGCTGGCATCGCGTTTTGGCGTGGAGAGGATTTTCACCGCCGGACGAAGCGCAGGGGAATGGATCGAGCGTTTCCTGGAGTGTTCCGAAATCGCCGATCCCGAACTCTTCAAGCGAAACGGCATATATTTCGGCCCCGGGCAGGAAAGAACGGGGCTCGCGGCCTTCGCCTCCGATCCCGAGGGCAAAGCGCTGCGCACGGCTTCCGGAAAGCTGGAACTGGGCGGCGGCAAGCGTTCGGTGGGTTGGAGAGAAGACCTCTCCGCTGGTTTTTCGTGGCTCCTTGTCACGCCCAAGCTGGCCGGGCGGGTTCACTCCCAGGGAGGGGACCATCCCGAGAGTATCTACCGCAATACGCTACAGGTACATGAGGCCGATGCCAGGGATCTGGGGCTGGAGGAGGGCGACATCGCGGAGATCGTCTCGGAGACGGGGAAGGCCGAAGCGGCCGTGGCCATCTCCGAGGCGATACTACGGGGTGTCGTATCGCTTCCCGAAGGCAGCTGGTGCACCGATCCATCGGGCGACGCGAGGGCGAGCGGCTCAGCCAACTTCCTCACATCGACGAAGGGAACGGAGGAGAGCGCTTCCTGCGTGATGCATGGGATCCGTGTGCTCATCAGGAAGGCCTCGCGAAACGGGAAGTAAATAGACGCCTCGCGGCGTTTACTGGCAAGACAGCGCCGAGGGGCGACGCCGCGAAAGAGCCGCAACGAAATCGCGATGCCCCTCCATTATCGGGAGATGAGCTCCTTGGGCGTCCATTTGCCATCGCAAAGCTCCAGTCCATACGTATTCCGGAGCAGTGACGCGAGCCCCTCGTGCAGGGAGGTTGCCGTTGCCCTCAGGTTTTCCGGCAAAGAGGGATTGCCGATCCCGATGCCGCTTGTGAGGAGGGTGTCTATGAGCAGCTTGGCAGCGATGAACCGATCGCGCTTGTCGACGGCGAAGGCCAAGAATGAGGGGAGAATTCCCGTGACTTCCCAGGTGACTTGTTCGGCCTGCGAATATTTTCCTGCGTCCTTGTCCTGGTCGCTGAAACGCAAGGGAAGCCTTCTGGCGATTTCATCGATTCTCGGCACGAGATAGTCCAGGTCGAAGATTCCCGAAGCGCAGTTGAACAGAATGGAATAGCCGCGGCGCTCGAGGTCGAGCACGGCTTCGAAGCTTATCGCCGGACCTATATCGGCCACGGTCCGCCCTGAGCTTTCGGTCTCGATGAGGATACCGCCCTTTACGTCCATGGGCGTGCGCACGGCAAAATCGAAGCCCGCGGGCTGGCCTGAGATGGCCATGACAGCCAGTTCCACCGGGTCTGGGGTGTAACCGAGATTGTCCACATTGCCCAGGCACGCGTAGCGGATTCCCTTTCCGCGGAGTTCGCGCAAAACAGCGGCGAGAACGCGGAAACACTGTCCATGACCGCCGGGCAAGGGCAAGCTGGTTTCCTGTCTTCCGTACGCGACATCGAATATTTTTTTTGGTCTTCCCTCCGAGGAGTGGCTGTAGGCCGCGATCATCGGCTGCACACCCGTGAGCCAGGGGGCAGGGGCGATACCGGTTTGCTGCGCGAGTCGATGGAGGAAGGGCGAAGAAATCGCGTTTTCGTAATAAGCCGTGAGCGTCGCGTCGTTGGATCTGCTCGTCATCTGGAAGAGAGGAAGGAATCCCGAATCCGGCCGACCATGGCGCGTCGGCGCGAATACGTCCGACGGGGAATGAGGCGACGCCGCGGCGAGGAGGAGCCTCGCCCGCATCTTCAGTTCGAGGAAGCTCGCTCCCGGGCTGCCGTCGGGGTTTATATAGGCGGGGGTCATTCCCTTGGGCATATCCCTGCACAGGGGAGCCAGGGCGGCGAAAGCCGGCGCCACCGAATCGAAGGCTTCCGCTCCCAAGGCGAGATTTTTTTTGCCGTCGGCGTAGCTGGTCGCGGAGCCGCCGTTCAACACGCCGTAGGCGGCGAAGCGGAGTATCGTTGTGCCTATGGCGAGAAGGTCCGAGGCGCTGAAATCCATATTTTCCGAAACGGGAGCGGGACATTTCAGCCCGAAGGCCGCGAGGTTTTCCTGTGCTTTTTCGGCGCTGAAGGTGAAAACCGGGGGATCGGGCGCACTGGAAGGGTCGTCGGAGGCTCCAGAGCCTCCGACGACCCTTCCAGTGCCCCTCAAGTCGATGACCGAGCTTCCATCGATCTGAGGCACGCCCCTGGCGCGCACCGACTCGATTGTATCGTAGAATCCCTCATTGTAGGCATCGAGAATTTCAAGCGTGAGGGAAACATCGATCCCTTTTTTTTCCATATCCTCGCGCAGTGGCGCCGAAATCGACCTCATTCGCCTTACCTGCCTAGCTGGACGGCGGCATTGGCGGCGCCGATAAGCGAGATGGAATAATTCCTGACGATCATTACGGGAATCGCTGCGAGAAATTCCCGTATATGGGAGGCGTAGTTGCGCTCGAAAATCCTCATGAACCTGTTGTCATCGAGAAGGAAGGCTTCGTTTTTCGACGAAATGCCTCCCGCCAGGTAGATTCCGCCTGAAGGCAGAAAGGAAGCCGCGAGGCTCGAGACTTTGCGCGCGTAGAATTCGCAGAAAAGCTCCATGGCAAGCGAGCAGCGAGGATCATTTTTCCGGTTCGAGGCGATGAGCGCCGGCCGCTCATGTTCCGATTTCGCGAGTATGGAGAGAGCCAGAGGCGCAGGCGTCGCGTCGATCGGTCCCTGGGCTGAAGCTGTGTCGAAGGCATCGGAGCAGAGGAAAGCGAAGATATTGTCTATGCCTTGGCCCGATACGGCGAGCTCGACGCCGGGGTCAAAGCCGATTTTTGCCTTGAGCCAGCGATAGAAGGCGAGGCTGAGTTCGTCCCAGCAAGGCAGGGCCGAGTGTCCGCCCTCCGAAGGATAGACCCGGCAGCTCCCGTCGGCGTGTTTGTCTATGAACCCCACTCCCAGGCCGGTGCCGGCCCCGACGACGAGGGCGACCCCCGCTTCGGGAATGAACTCAGAGCCATCGCAGTGCGGTATCTGCGTCATTTCCTTCCTGTTTTTTGGATCAAGGAGGACGACGGCATAGGATATTGCCGTGAAATCGTTTATGAGGTGGACGGTGAGACCGAAATGTTCGCTTATCTCGGCGGCGCGAATGGCCCAAGGGGCGTTGGTCAGCTGTATCGCGCCATTTTTCACGGGACCGGCGGCGGAAACGCAGCAGACATCGATCCGGTCGACGAATCCCTCGGCGCGCGCGAGATCGAGGAAACGAGCCATGGGTTCGATGAGGGAAATCTCGGCTTGGGTCGAATACTGCCTGGAGAGGACAATCTCGAAACGGCCATGCCTGTGGAGCACGAGCGCGATATTTGTGTTGGTGCCTCCGATGTCGGCGGCGAGGACAAGGTGTTCGCTGGTATGTTCGCTCATGGAACCATTCTAGCGAAATGAAATTCAGAAGACAATGTCCGCGATTTCATAGTTGCGGAGGAATCGCGAGCTGGCGACATCATAAATTTCCAAATGCAAATGCTCGCCGTGGCCCTTCTTCCGCGCGTTGGTACCGGTATTCCCTCCATGGCCGATGGGATACCCCTTCGGAATCGCTTCGCCAGGCTTTACGAGAACGTCGAAGAGGTGAAAAAAGAGATAGTACTTCTGTTTTTGGGGCGAATAGAGTATGACGCCATTGCCCGCCTTGGGAGTGATTCCCCCCGAACGATAGGTGGTCAGGTCTTCGCCCCCGCGCCAGGATGAATCCGTGGCGATGACGATGGCGTCCGTGAAGGAAAAGATCGCCGGACCCTTCTGGAGCGTGCTGAAGGGCAGCAGTTCCACATCCTTGAGGAAAATATCCAGGGCGAACGTGTGGGAATAATCGTAATCGCTTTCCCTCGGTTTGGAGGAAAGACCTGGGAGCGTGACGCCGCTCTCATAGAGCGCCGCGTCCGCATAGGCCTGTGTCGGGACCTTGGCTTTGCCCGCTTCTATCAAGGTTTTATAGGCGCTTTCGAAAAGCGCCTCATAGCCGCCGCGCAGCGGCTTGAAGGAGGGGACCAGGTCGACTACGGCCTGGTAGTAGGCGCCCGCTGGGCCCTTTTCCGACGCGTTTTCCAGGTAATCGTCCACGTCCCTGTCCCTCGCGAGCATGGCCAAGGTTTCGGAGGTCGTCGGGAATACCGAGGACGCGGCATCCGCCGGGTTTCTTCTCTTATCCACCGCGCGGGTCACCAGGAGGGAACCGAGCTTTTTGATATAGTCCGGTTCCAGGTCTCCGATGTTCGACGGGGAGAGCGATGAGGCAATTTCCGCGTCTTTCAACGAATTGGTGGGTCCGGAACCTACGGTTTTGAGGGATAGTCCGTCGGCGACATCCGAGGCTGAAGGCTTCATGAGCAGGACACATCCAAGCGCGAGGCAGGGAATCGCTATGAGAATCGTGAGGCGAAGGGAGCGCGTGCGTTTGAGCGAGATCATCGCGATAGGATCCTCATGGACAGGTTCCCGCGAGCTTGCGCGCGCATTGGGTGAAAAGCCGCATACATGTCCTGGCGTCATCGAGAGCCCTGTGGGACGTCCCCGTATCCACGCCGAGGACGTAGGCCGCCTTTCCCAGGCTGTAGGAAAGCAGGTTGGGGATAGCCTGTCGCAGCAGGACGAGGCTGTCGGCTATTTCTCCGAGCGGGGCGCGCAAACCCAGGCGGGAGAATTCCTCGGAGATGAATCCCGCGTCGAAGGGCGCGTTGTGGGCTACCATGACTCGACCATCCAGAAATTCGGATACCGCGTCCGCGAGATCCCTGAAATAGGGAGAAGCCCAGACGTCCAGATCGGTGATGCCGTGAATCGCCGTCGATGAGGCGGGAATGGTCATTCCGGGATTTACCAGGCTGCCCCAGGCTTTTTCCTCTATGAGGGCTCCTTCGGCGTCATAGGAAAAAAGAACGATGCCGACCTCTATGACGCGGTCGCGAAACGCGTCAAGGCCAGTCGTCTCTACATCGAGCGCCGCGTAGCCGCGGCGGTCCCAGTCGTAGGGCAGCTGACAATCGGCGGCTGCGCCTAGGGGGGGCGGTAGGCGTTCGACGCCGTTCGGCAGGACCCAGCCTCGAGGCGCCGGTCTTCGCTCTTCCCTATCAGATGGGTTGACGAATCGGGACCAGAGGGGAGCGCCCCCGGAAAAGTTGGGATTAAGGGGCATCAGCCGATGACCTTCCGAATATCGGCCTCTATGGCCGATATCTTGTCCTTCGTCTGGAGCCGCGCCATTTCGATGCCGGAAGCCCCGGCTTCGGTCTTGCAGAGAATATAATATTTGATTTTGGGTTCGGTGCCCGAGGGCCGCACCGTCACGAAGGTTCCGTCCCGCAGGCGCCACTGGAGGACGTCGCTTTCCGGAAGATCGACCTTGCGACCAATCTTCGAACCGGCTTCCCATTCCAGGCCTGTCTTAATATCGCGGACTCCCGCGACGGGAATCCCTCCGAGGGCTATAGGCTGCTTGTGACGATAGTCGTTCATGATGCCGGTCATTACCTGCATGCCCGAAGGACCCTGGAAATATTTGCTGATTCCCTTTTCCTCATAGTAGCCGAATTCGGCGTAGAGGTCTTCCAGCCTGTCGAGGAGGCTTTTCCCCTTCGAGCGCCAGTAGATCGTCATCTCGGCGGTGAGGGCCGCGGCCGAGATGCCGTCCTTGTCGCGGACTTCCGTCTCGATGAGGTGGCCATAGCTCTCTTCTGTGCCGTAGACGAAATCCTTCCCTTCGGCTTCGAATTTCCGCATGATCTCGGCAATCCACTTGAAGCCGGTGAGGCATTCGCGGCATTCGACATTGTATTTCGCGGCGATGGCGGTCTGAAAATTAGTCGTTACGATGCTCTTGATGCAGGCGGGGCGGGAAGGCATTCTACCGAGTTCGGTGAGGGAAGAGAGGAGATAATCGAGATGGAGCGCGCCGAGCTGGTTGCCCGTCACGAGGACGAAATTGCCGCTCTTGTCAGGCACGGCTATGCCCAGCCTGTCGGCGTCGGGATCGGTGGCCATCACGACATCTGCCTTTTCCTTCATGCCCAGCTCGATGGCCATC
The DNA here is from genome assembly GCA_035560555.1 of Rectinemataceae bacterium. Lineage (GTDB taxonomy): Bacteria > Spirochaetota > Spirochaetia > Treponematales > Rectinemataceae > UBA11090. The sequence continues at coordinate 13,674 of DATMZF010000010.1, read as the reverse complement.
TTGAGGGCGGCCGGCTCCTCGGGGTTGGGGAAGGAAACCGTCGGAAACTCCCCGTCCGGCTGTCTCTGTTCGGGCACGGTCAGCACATTGAGTCCCAGTTCGCCCATTATCCGCTCGAAGAGCATGGCGCCCGTGCCATGGAGGGGCGTGTAGACCACCTTTACCGAAGAGGCTTCATTCTTGATCAGCTCGGGGCGGAGGAGCTTGGATTTTACCATGGCCACATAGGCGTTGTCGATCGCGGAATCCAGGATGACGAGGAGTCCCCTTTCGAGGGCGATGTCCTTGTCGATGATCTCGACGCGCTTCACCGCCTGGACTCTGTCGATTATGCCAATATCGTGCGGAGGCACGACCTGTGAGCCATCGTTCCAGTACGCTTTATAGCCGTTGTACTGAGGAGGGTTGTGGCTGGCCGTCACGACGACGCCTGTATCGGCGCCCAGCTGGCGGACGGCGAAGGAGAGTTCGGGCGTCGGCCTGAGCGAAGGGAAGACATATGCCTTGATGCCGTTCGCGGCGAAGACGAGCGCTGTGGCGAGAGCGAAATCGGCTGAACGGCGTCTGGAATCATGGGCCACGCAGGCCGAGAGCGCTTTGCCGGGAAACTGCTCCTTGAGGTAATCGCAGAGCCCTTGGGTCGCTCTCGTCACGACGAGCGTGTTCATGCGGTTATAGCCGCCGCCGATGACGCCCCTGAGCCCGCCGGTGCCGAATTCAAGATCTCTGTAGAACCTGTCCTCAAGCTCTTTGTCGTCATTCCTTATTAGGAGCTCCTTTACTTCGGAAGCGAACTGAGCATCTTTTTCATGGGCGACATAGTCTCTGGCTCTTTCGAGCAGGGCGGATTTTTCCATAAGGGGCTCCTTCGCGCCTGTATCAGGGTTCCTGACGGGCCTGATGCGAGTATACGTAATTCGGGCGTTTTACGCAATAAAAGGCCGCGGTGATAGCCAAGATCAAAGATACCGGAGAAGATCGCCGGGCTCTCCGAGGATTCCGACCGCGCCATTCTCCCTCAGCTCCTCTGTGCCGCGAAAGCCCCAGGACGCGCCAAGCGGAAGCATTCCGGCGGCGACACCCGTACGCATGTCGACGCCTGAATCGCCCACGAAGGCCCATCCGGAGGGGTGAATGCCCGAAAGGGCGGCAATGGCCAAGGCGCCCGAAGGGTCGGGTTTGCGTGGGGCATCGGGCTTGTCTCCAATCACGGCGATGAAGGGCATATCGGGGAAGAGCGAGGATATCATCGTCTTCGTCATCGGGTCGGGTTTGTTGGAGAGGACGGCGCAGACAATCTTCCTTTCACAGAGCATGCGCAGGAGTTCCACGATGCCAGGGTATGGTTTTGTGGTGTCGAGCGCCATACGCGAATAGGCCGATGCGGCTTCCTCAGAGAGGCTGCGGAAGAGCGTTTCATTTATCACCGCTTCATCGGGCAAGGCTCGTTTCATGAGCATGGAGAAACCATTACCCACCATTTTCTTGAGGGAGGGGAGGGAATGTTGTGGAAAACCATGGGCTTTCAGCACTGAATTGACCGCCCCGCCCAGATCGCCGATAGTGTCGGCGAGCGTGCCGTCCAGGTCGAAAATAGCCGCTTGAATGGATGAATGAGTCAAAATATGCCCCCACGAATTGTCAGCGAGGGCACTGTAGCAACGAATAGCGATAGCGTCAATTCTGCGGATGGAAAGACTGGGTCAATCCGGCTTTCCATCTCCGTCCAGATCCGCGTCCTGGCCGCCGGCGAGCTTGAACGCCGATTCCTTCTCCGCGATCTCCTGCTCGATGGTCTTGAGCTGCTGGATGAGGGGGGCTATGCCTTCGGAGTATGTTCCGATCATTGGCTCGCCCTTTTCAACGAGGAGCTCGTACACGGCGGCGCCGAGGCGCGAGGTGAGGGACTGGGCTTTCGCGCGAAGCTGAAGGATCTCGAGCCTCAGTTTGCCTTTTTCGCCCCAGACCTGAGCCTGCGAGCCCGCCTTGCTTAGGAAATCCTTCGATGAATCGAAACTCTTTTCAAAAAAATCCTTCATTTTATCGGAAAACGCCATTTTAGCCTCCACGCTATAAAAATACGCAATTCTCGCGGTGACAGCAACCTCCGATTTGGATATATTTTGCCTATCGGGAGGCGTTGTATGACACTGTTCTTTGCCGCTTTCATCCTTGTATGCCTGTGGTGGGCTGGTTTTGCATCCATTTCGCTCTCCCGCAAGCAGCTGCCGGTTTTCTTTTTCCTTCTGGCTTCGGGTCTCGTCTGGGCCGTCGCGACATTCACGCTCGGCTACTGGGGCGATCCTTTGGCATTCGCCCTTTTCGCTGTCCCCGCGCTCGTCATGATCCCCATGATGAGAATCATCAACGAATATCAGCGGGGCGTCCTTTTCAGACTCGGGCGCATGATGGCCATCGTCGGCCCCGGTTTCAACCTCGTGCTTCCTTTCGGTCTCGACGTGATGAGAAAAGTCGACATGCGGACCTTCACCATCGACGTGCCCAAGCAGGAGGTTATCACGCGCGATAACGTGCCCGTCCTCGTGGATGCCGTCGTCTATTTCAACGTTTTCGAGCCCACGCTCGCGGTGAACAAGGTGGCGGACTACACGAAGAGCACGAGTCTCCTTTCGCAGACCATACTTCGGTCCGTGCTCGGTCAGCACGACCTCGACGAAATGCTGGCGAAGAGGGCTGAATTGGGACAGAAACTCAAGCTGTTGCTCGACGAAGCCACCGATCCCTGGGGCATCAAGGTGACGGCGGTCGAGATCAAGACGGTGGAACTCGCCGAGACGATGAAGCGGGCTATGGCTCGCCAGGCCGAGGCGGAGCGCGAGCGACGAGCCAAGATCATAGCCGCCGAAGGCGAACTCCAGGCGAGCGAAAAGCTTTCCCTGGCGGCGACCGTCATGGCTTCGGAGCCCTCGTCGATGCAGCTCCGCTATCTCCAGACGCTATCGGAAATCGCCGTGGAGAAGAATTCCACGATCATCTTCCCGCTGCCCATGGAATTTTTGAGCCATTTCGTGTCGGCGCCGAAGGAACCTGAAAAGAAATGAAGTGCCCCCATTGCGGAAGCCTCGATGACAAGGTCATAGATTCCAGAAGTCTCGCCAACGGCGACGCGATCCGCCGCAGGAGGGAATGCCTCTCCTGCGGCCTGCGATTCACGAGCTATGAGCGCATCGAGGAAAAGCCCCTCATGGTCGTAAAGCGGGACGGAAGGCGCGAACCCTTTGAGCGGATCAAGATCGAGCGAGGGTTGATACGCGCTCTCGAAAAGAGGCCGATATCGCAGATGTCCATAGAGAATTTCATAAACGAGATAGAGGACGAGGCCGCCCAGCTCGCCAAGGCGAGCAACGAGATATCGAGCGAAGCCATAGGCAGCATGGTGTTGCGTCGGCTCTACGATCTGGATAAGGTCGCCTATATACGCTTCGCTTCCGTGTACAGGAAATACGAGACGGCCGGGGAGTTCATACGCGAAATCGAAGCCTTGGGGATGGGCGCCGGGAAATGAGATCTCGAGACTAAACCGTCTTTCGGCAGCCATCGACTTTTTAGGGCATTGTGCTTTTCGGGCACTGCCGCAAACGATTAACGGAATCTTAACAAGTCCGGAACCTACCTTAACAAGCTCTCTATTCATCAACGAATCCTCGTTTCGCTACCCTTAAGGCAGCAAGGGGAGGGAATATGTTTGTACTCATTGCGGGGAGCGGAAGGCTCGGCGTCGGGCTCGCGAGGGCGATGTCCTCGCGGCAGGACGATGTCGTCATCGTGGATTCGGGCCTCAGTCAAGGGCGCCTTGGCGAAGGGTTCGACGGTCTCATCGTGGATGGCGATCCCATGGATATGGAAGTTTTGGAGCGGGCTGGGGCCAGGAATGCGGCTCTCTTTATCGCGGCCACGGCGAACGACAACGTTAATATCTGCTGCGCGCAGGCGGCCAAAGTCCTTTTTGGCGTTGAGGAAGTGCTCGCGAGAATCGCCGACCCCGAGAGGGAGGCCTTCTATCGCGAAATGGGCATGAATACCGTCTGTCCTACCGTCACGGGAATCAACCAGGTTCTGGAACTCATACTCAAGGATAGGTTTGGCGTCCTCAGCGCGAGCATCGATCCCGCTTTTCTCTGCGTCCATCCTCCAGAAAACTGGCTCGGCATGCCTTTTTCCAAGCTGAAGGTGCCGGGAAAAATGAAAATTGTCGGGGTCATGAAGGGTGGCCACATCGCGAAAATGACCGGAAAGGAGGTCGTGCATCAGGGCGACACCGTCGTTGTCGCGAGGGGAAGGGAGAAAGGAGGGCGTCTATGGACCGTGTGATCGTGATAGGCGCAGGGAAAGTGGGATATCATCTGGCCAAGGTCCTGAACGCTTCGCACTATGAAGTAATGCTCGTGGAGCGAGATGGAGCGAGAGGATCGATGATCGCCGAGAAGCTTGAGGTGAAAGTGTTCTGTGGAGACGGAAGCGATCTGCTGACATTAAAGGATGCGGGCGCCGAGCAGGCGATGTACCTCGTAGCCGTGACGGGAAGCGATGCCGATAATCTCGTGGCATGTCAGATAGCCAAGGAACATTTCCACGTGCCGCACACTATAGCAAGGGCGATAGATCCTAACAATGAAAGGCTGTTCCGATCTCTCGGCGTGGATGCCGTCATCAGCACGACGGCATTGGCGGCGACGACTATCGGCAACGTGCTTCCATCGAATGGTCTGCGGCTCACATCCATTTTCGATCGCGGGGATGTCGAGCTGGCAGAGGTGGACCTCGACGAAAACTCACCCGTGGTGGGACAGCCTGTTTCGGAGCTGCGTTTACCCGAAGACTGCCTCCTTGTCGCCATATTGCGGGGCGATTCGGTGTCGTTGCCGAGAGGTCGCAGCGTACTGCAGCCGCGGGATAGGGTGTTCGCCGTGGCGCGCCGCAGCGCGGCGCCCGCGCTGCGGCGCGCCCTCATGGGAGGAAAGGAATGAAACAGGGCCTCGTGAAAAGGCGCTCGTTTTCTCCCCTCATAGCCGGCGTGCTCGCCGAAATCGGCTACGCCGCGGCCATCGGCGCTATCGGTATCCTTGCCTGCGCGGCGGCTCTTCTCGTGTCGGGGGTCCTATGAGATCTTCGCCGAGGTGGAGGGATCTCGGAATTGTCCTCCACTACACGGGTAAAATCCTCGTGGGTTTTTCTTTCCTCTGCCTCATTCCGGCCCTGACATCGTTCTTTGCCGGCGAATACGCGCCAGCCGTGGATTTTTTGTTGAGTTTCGGCGCGATACTGACAGCCGGTGCCGGCCTTGTGACCTTTTGCCGAAATGGAAGCAGGCCCGGATGGATGCATGGCATGGCCACGGCGGGTATTTCATGGCTCGCCGCGATGGCCGCCGCGGCTCTTCCTTACTGGTTGTCCGGGCACTATCTCTCCTATCTCGACGCCATGTTCGATGTCATGAGCGGCCTTACGACGACAGGACTCGCGCTCATACAGGACCTCGACCATATTTCGGTTGGCTTGAACATGTGGCGCCATCTTCTCACTTTCGTGGGTGGGCAGGGGATAGTCGTCCTGGCGCTGGCGCTCTTCGCCGATGGCAGCGGGGGAGGTTATGGATTCTATGTGGGCGAAGGAAAGGACGAGAGACTGTTCCCCAGCGTTATGCACACGGCGAAAGCGATTTGGAGAATCAGTCTTCTCTATCTCGCGGTCGGCACAGCCGCCCTTTGGCTGGCGGGAGTGGCGATCGGTCTCTCGCCGATTAGGGCATTCCTGCACGGGCTTTGGATATATATGGCGGCTTGGAGCACGGGAGGATTCGCCCCGATGTCCCAGAATGTGCTCTACTATCACAGCGCGCTTTATGAGGCGATCACTTTTGTTTTCTTCGTGGTGGGCTCCTTCAATTTCGCGCTCCACGCGGCGGTGCTCAAGGGGAATCGGAAGGAACTTGTCAAAAATATTGAGACTATTTCCTTCGGCACGACACTCAGCCTTCTCACGATGCTCGCGTGTTGGGGATTGGTGAAGCTTCAAGTCTACCCGGATCTGGTGGCCCTTATCAGGAAAGGCTTTTATCAGCTCGCTTCGGCGCATACGACGACCGGATTCATGACGATCTATCCCAGGCAGTTCGCGACCGAATGGGGCGATCTCGCGCTTCTCGCCATGATAATGGCGATGATGATAGGGGGAAGCGCATGTTCCACGGCCGGCGGGTTCAAGGGCCTTCGCGTCGGTATACTTTTCAAAGCCATCATCCAAGACACCAAACGCCTTCTTAGGCCTAGCTCGGCGGTTGTGGTGCAGAAATACAGCTATCACGGCCTGCGCACCCTCGGCGAGCAGCAGGTGAGGGGAGCCGCGCTTGTGGTTCTCATGTATGTGGGCATCTTCGCTCTCGCCACGGTGGCGGGCTGTCTCGCGGGCTTTCCTCTTCTCGATTCGGCGTTCGAATCGGCCTCCGTGACGGGAAATGTCGGCCTTAGCATAGGGGTGACGACAGCCTCGATTCCCGCGGGCTTGAAGCTCGTCTATATCTTCAACATGTGGGCCGGCAGGCTCGAGTTCATGGCGGTGCTGGCTTCGGCGGGATTCGTGGCATCGCTGTTCGGAAAGAGGAAGCTATGAAACGAGACACTGCATTCAGAGGCGCGATCATCGTTTTTCTTTCGTTCGCTATGGCGATTGTCCCGGCGGTGGCCGAAACGGGGACGAGCTTTTTGGCCACCGTCCCTGCCCTTCGCGCCCCCGATCTCGTGGAAAAGGCTTCCGTGTATGATGGCGTGGAAGTGAAGGTCGAGGGAGAAATCATTGGCGAGGTGATGGCGAGAGGCGATCACTCATGGATAAATATCCTGGACAACGGAACGGCTTTGGGCGTATGGCTGGAAAAGAACCTGTTACCCGAAATCGCGTATATTGGGAGCTATGAAGCCATTGGCGATAAGGTGCGCGTGACCGGCGCTATGCACAGGGCTTGTCCGGAACATGGCGGCGACCTGGACATCCATGCCGATACGATCGAGCTCATCGGGAGGGGTTCGGCGATATCCCATACGCTCGATCTGAGGCGCCTTGGCGCGGCGGCGGCGCTCTGTGTTTCTGGAGCGTTTCTAGCGGTCTTGTGGCGGAAACGCGAAAGTCGAAAAAAAATATCTTGAGGAGCGTTCCCGGTATCTTGCGGCGCCTCGTCCCTGTGCGCAATAGTAATCGGGGAGCGAAGATGGGAAAATCAGCGGGAAAGAGCGACGACGAGGGGCGCGGCGCGGGAACAAGGATAGCCGTAGGCGTCGGGAGCTCACCCAATTCGGCGCGCCTGGTGCGTTGGGCGCAGCGTACCGCGGCTTGCATGCGCGTGGATTGGATCGCCTTTCATGTCGACGGCGGAGCCCTATTGGGCAACGAGGAGAAAGAACGACTTGAAGCCAATCTCGATCTGGCTAGAGAGCTGGGCGCCCAGGTATCGACGATCGTTGGCTCCGACGTGGTGAGGGCCTTGATCGACGGGGCTATGGCCAAGGGTGCCACGATGCTCGTCGTGGGACGATCGGGGCTGTCTCATTTCGGCCCTTTTCCGGGAAGGGCGAACATATCGGACAGAATCCTTCGGGAAGCCAGTCCTCTCGATGTCGTTGTGGTGAGCGACTCGAAGGAAATCAGAAAGGATTTTACCCTCGCGTCCATCCAGATGGCGCTCAACGCGCCTTTGCGCCAGTATGGCCTTCTCCTTCTGGTATTCGCCCTGGCGACAGCAGTATGTCTGGTTCTCGCTCCTGTTATGGGGCATAGGAGCGTCGCCTTTCTCTATCTCGCGGCAGTGCTCTTCCTCTCTCTTGTGTCGGGGCCGGGGCCGGTGGCCTTGCTCGCCGTCCTTTCATCCCTCGCGTACAATTTCTTTTTCATCCCGCCGCGCTTCACGTTCGCGATCTCATCCCCGGAGGACATCCTTCTTTTCGGGCTCTATTTCCTCGTCGCGGCGGTAACGGGTTCTCTCTCCGCGGGGTTGCGATCGCGGGAGCGCCTTCTCCAGCGGAGGGACAGGGAAGCCTCGCTGCTTCTTGCCGCCGCCGAGCGGCTCTCTGAACTCAGCTCGATAAAGGAAGCGGTGGCGGCCTCGGCCACGCTCGTGGAGCGCTACAACGCCGCTCCCGCCGTCGTGTACGTCGTAGGCGACGAAACCAGGCAGGAATCCTTTCTCGTCCGCGGAGCGGACAAACTCGAGGATGTCGACAGAAAGGCGGCGAAGTCATGCGCCGAGCACAACGAAGTATGCGGCGCGGGAACGGAGCGCTTTCCGGATTCGTCCTACCGTTTCATACCCGCGCGCGCGGGATCGAAGGCCGTGGCCGCCATAGGGTATTCCGGCAGCAGGAAGCGGATCAGTTTTCAGTCCGGCGAGGATGAGCTTTTCGCCGCTCTCGGCAGAAGTCTCGCACTGTTCATAGAGAGGGAACGCTCCGATGAAGCCTCTAGGAGGGCCACGCTCGAACTCGAATCCGAACGTCTCGCGAAAGTGCTTTTCGATTCCGTATCCCATGAGCTCAAGACCCCCCTCACGACAATCACCGGCTCCCTGAGCGCCCTGCGAGACGAGGCGATCGCGTCCAATCCCGCGGCGAGACTGGAACTGCTCGAAGGAGCCCTCAGCTCTGCCGGACATCTCAACGAGATTGTCGAGGATTTCCTTTCCATTGGAAGGATGGAATCGGGGAGGCTGAAACTGAAACGCAACCTCACCGAGGCGCGAGATCTCGCCGAAGCCGCGACAGCCGCGATATCGGAGTCCCTCGCGGGGCGACGTATAAAAGTCCTGCTGCCAGAGAATCCCTGCGGTTTCAGGCTGGACGACGTGCTGGTGGTGCGGCTCATCAAGAATCTCCTGGAAAACGCCTGCCGCTATTCTCGCCGGAATGGTTCGGTGGAGCTGCGGCTCCTCCCCCGCGACAAGGGCTTGGCGGTAACGGTCGCGGATGAAGGGCCTGGTTTTGGAGACGAGCGGATGCGGGCGCCCTTCGTGAAGTTCAAGCGCGCCGAAGGCGACGTACCTGGAGGCCTCGGTTTGGGGCTCGCGATGTGCAGGGGGATTGTCGAGGCTCATGGGGGTAGCATCGTCGCTCGCCGGCTCGCCAGCGGATTCGAGATCGAAGCCTTTTTCCCGAATTGCCAAGGAGGGTAAGAATTGTGCGAGTCCTCGTCATAGACGATGAAGCCCGGATACGGCGGCTTCTTTCCATCGCCCTCGGAAGCAAGGGTTGGGAAGTCTTCGAGGCACCGAACGGCTTCGAAGGCATCCAGGCTATCATGGCGTCGAAACCCGATGTCGTCCTTCTCGATCTCAACCTTCCGGATATGGGCGGAGCCGAGCTGCTTCGCAGCGTCAGAGGCTGGAGCAGCGTTCCTGTCGTGATTATCTCGGTGCGCGATTCCCAGGACGATATCATCGCCCTCCTCGACGCGGGCGCCGACGACTATATCGTGAAGCCTTTCTATACCGATGAAGTGTTCGCGCGCCTGTCGGCCGTGTGCAGAAGGAAGTGGCAGGATGGCGGCTCTGTCTACCGCAGGGGTGGCCTGGAAATGGATCTCGGGAAGCGGCACATCGCCCGAGCCGGCGAGGAGATCCACCTCACGAACACGGAATACGCTGTCCTGGAAATACTCCTCCGCCATGCTGGAAAAATCGTCACGAGAGACAGACTCCTGAGGGAAGTTTGGGGTCCCGCGGGAGAAGCGGAGGAGGGCAGTCTGAGGGTCCATATCCGCGCTCTCAGGAGGAAGCTAGAAGAGGACGACGAGCATCCTTCGCTCATTGTGACAGAGCCTGGCGTAGGCTACAGAATGGCGATCCCAGAGAGCTCCTGACCAAGAATCAATTCCAGAAACGTCGATAAAAAAGGGCTGCCGTTATTCGGCAGCCCTTTTTGATGAATCGAATCCTAGATCACTCTTCCTCAGCCTCGGCCGTCTTGAAGGCCTGGGCGGCCTTGATGACATCCTCGGCTATCTTGCCCGCTATGGGGGCGTAATGCGAAAAATCGACCTCAAAAGAAGCGGTTCCGGAGGTCATGGAGCGGAGATCTATGGCGTAGCGGAGAAGCTCGGCCTGCGGGACCTGAGCGTCTACTTCGATGATGCCTCCGCCGATGGGATTCTGGCCGGAAATGCGGCCGCGGCGGCTGGAAAGGTCAGACATGACATCGCCAAGGTTTTTCTCTTCCGCGAAAACCTTGAGATCCATGATGGGTTCGAGAAGCGTGGGGTTGGCGTTCTTGCTCGCTTCGCGGAAAGCGCCCCGCGATGCCAGCTTGAAGGCCATTTCAGATGAATCCACGGGGTGTTCCTTGCCGTCCGTGATGGCCGTCTTGACATCCACGACGGGGTACCCGGCGACGACGCCGTTCTCCATGGCCTGATGGATGCCTTTTTCGATGCCTGGGATGAAGCCTCGGGATACCGACTGGCCGAAGAGCTTGTTCTCGAACTGATAGCCGGCGCCCCGCTCCAGCGGCTCGACCTCGAAGACGACGCGCGCGTACTGGCCGTGTCCACCGGTCTGCTTCTTATGCGTATATTCGGCGCCGGACTTCTTGGTGATGGTCTCCCTGTAGGCGACGCGCGGTATCCTCGTCTCGGCCATGATCTTGGCCTGATTCCTGATCTTGTCGAGGATCATGGTGATTTGGAGGTCGCCCATGCCCGCGATGACGGTTTCCTTGGTCTCGGCATTGTAATTCACCTGGAACGTCAAATCTTCCTCCGCCGCCTTCAGGAGCATCTCGTTCAGCTTGTCCTCTTCCTTCTTGTTCGCGGCGGAGATCGCGACCAGGTGGACGGGGGTGGGGAGCTTCAGGGGCTTGAAGGTGTAGGGCCTGTCCATGGCCGAGATCGTATCGTTCGTCTTGAGGCTCGCTGCCTTGGCGATGATGCCGATATCACCGGCCACGAGGGCCGAAGTGTCCTCGATTTTTTTGCCCTGAGCCGTGTAGAGCTTGGAGAGGCGGTCCTTTCTGCCGTCGCGGACGTTGACGAATTCAAGTTCAGGCACGAGGGAACCGGTGAAAACCTTGACGATGGATAAGCGGCCGGAGAACTGGTCGATCTGCGTTTTGATGACCATGGCGGTAGCGGGCTTCGAGGCGTCAATCGTGACTTCCATCATGCCGCCGTCGAAATCCCTCACTTCCTCGGGGCCATGTGAAAGCGGGGTGGGCGCCATGGCGACAAAGAACTCGAGAAGCGCCGCGGTTCCCATATTCTTTAGGCCCGAACCCGCGAACGCCGGCACGACTTTGGCGAGCGTGAGGGCGGTGCGGAGGCCGCGTATCGTATCTTCCTGGCTGAGCTGTCCTTCGTCCAGATATTTTTCCATGAGTTCGTCTTCGCCTTCGGCGGCGGCTTCAAAGAGCTGCAGGCGAGCGGTTTCAAGAGCTTCCTTGTATTCCGCGGGCACTTCGGAGACGGTTTCCTTCTGTTCGCCGGAAGCCGGCTTGAAGTAAGCCTTGGCGTTGATCACATCGATGACACCCTTGAAATCCAGCCCCTCGCCCATAGGGATGGTGACCGGAACCGGCGCGATCTTGAATTTGGCTTTGATGTCTTCGAGGCAGGCGCTGTAGGACGCGCGATCCTCGTCCATCCTGGTGACGAAGATCATGCGCGGCTTGGAGCGGCCATCGAGGTTCCTCCAGAGTTTGATGGTCTCGATCTGAACGCCTGATTTTGCGTCGATCAGAATGAGCGCGCTCTCGCAAGCCCTGAAAGCGAGTATGACTTCACCCACGAAATCCGATGATCCCGGTGTGTCGATGAAGTTGAGCTTGGTGTCTTTAACAACGCAGTGCGTCAATGTTGAGCGAACTGATATCTTACGCGCGATTTCGTCTTCACCGAAATCGCTGACAGTCTTGCCGGATTCGATGGTTTCTGGCTTGGATATCACTCCGCCCTGAAAGAGAATGTGTTCGAGCAGCGTTGTCTTGCCGGTACTCCCGTGGCCGGCTATGGCGATGTTTCTGATCTGATCGGTAGCGAACGACATAGTGACTCCTTACAGGGTGGCAGATATAGTAATCCCTATTCATTTATAAGGAAACTCAAACATTATATGTCATATTTCCCAGCTGTCAACAGTCGTACTTTATAAAATATATATTGACAACAGCTGCTTTTTTGGCCTAACGTACGTCGTGACAAAAACGGGATGTAGCCTAGGGGCTAAGGCGTCTGCTTTGGGAGCAGAAGATCGGAGGTTCAAATCCTCTCATCCCGAGTAGAGGGAATCGATTGGGACGAGGGGGCCGGGCACAACCCCAGCGGAGTCCTGGACTGGATCCTCTTTTGTGTCGATACTGTATCCATGGGATCATAGCTCAACTGGATAGAGCAACTGCCTTCTAAGCAGTAGGTCGGGGGTTCGAGCCCCTCTGGTCCCATTTTTAATCTCTTGGGGTTATGTTCCGGACGGCTGCGTCTGATGAAATTTTACAAAATGATAAAATTTGAATCACCATGATGAAATTATAGTCTGAAGCTTTGGCGTTCGATCAGCTTCGCCGATATCACGATACAGTCGGTTGTGGTTTTTTTCTGCAGTACATCCATGAGTTGCTGTATAGCCGAGATGCACAAAGTTTCGATCATTGTGTCTATGCTTGTGATTTCTGGATCTGCGCACTGCGCGAAGCGCGAGTTGTTGGCTCCAATTATCGGGACCTGCATATTTTTGTTAATTAATGCTTTCTGCGCCCCAACGGCGATTATATCGTCGGCGGCTATAAGAGCGGATATCTTTCTTCCCGATTCGATCAGCTTGATGGTGGCTGCGAAGGCAGCATCTATACCATTGGTTTCGGTTCTGATCTTTATCTCAGTGCGTCGTTGCTCTTCAATGTTACATTCTACTAAGCCATGACGATACCCTGCCAGTTTTTGATGGCCACTGTATGTATCTGTGTCATAGATATATACAATATCGTTGAATCCACGATTGTGCAGTTGATGAACACATTCTTTGACCGCGGACTCCTCATCGCAGAGGACGCAATACACATTGGGAGCTTTTATGAGTCCATTTACTATTATGATAGGCAACTGTTTCGCGGCCGCTCCAAACCGAGCGCTCTCCAGTGATTCTTTTCTGGTTGATCCAACGCATATAATCGCGTCGACACGTTTGGTTAGGAGTAGATCTATATATTTTCCCTTGTCCTCATCATAACCGCCTGAACAGGTCAACAGGGTATCAAATCCACGCAACCGTAACATATGCTCCAGATGCGCTACGATAGCGGAATGGTTGATGTCCGAAATGACAGGGCAAATTATGCCAATACTTCTGACTGAATTATGTATCAACCCCCGTGCGAATATATTGGGTACATACCCTTCTTGTTCCATTATTGTTTTTACTTTTTCTTTGCTTTTTTCGCTGACATGTGAGCTTTCGTTTAGTACGCGAGATACGGTAGCGACCGATACTCCCGCTTTTTTTGCGATATCATATATGTTCATGATACTCCTGTAATAAAAACATGCTTGTCAATGAAAGCATTTCATATGGCAAAGAGAGCTTTTTAGGCACTATTCCTACATTTGGTTTCATCGCCAAAGCGCAACTCAATACTATATACTGAAAGATATTTGATGTCAAAAAAATAGTTTTAATTTTTGAAA
>DATMZF010000009.1:0-15718 GCA_035560555.1 Rectinemataceae bacterium | reverse complement strand
AGAAAGAATAATAGTATCATATTGATACTTCACGAAAACGAGGTTTGGATGGACAGTCAGCTTTCCGCAACTTTCATCGCTATTTTGAGGGAAGAACTTTTCCCCGCCCTTGGTTGTACGGAACCTATTTCCATCGCGCTCGCGGCGGCTAAGGCGCGGGAAGTCCTGGGGGTTGAACCTGTTTCCATCGTCGTGCGATGCAGCGGGAATCTCATCAAGAACGCGAAGTCCGTTTTCGTTCCCAATACGGGTGGACTGAAAGGCATCGCGGCGAGCGCGATAGCCGGCATGATCGCTGGCGACTCATCCAGGGGAATGCAGGTTCTTGCCGCCCTGACCGATGCCGACAGGGCGCGCATCGCGCTTCTGCTGGGGAAGAACATCTGCTCGACAAAGATTTTGGAAGGGGAAGATGGCCTACATATCATCCTCACGATGAGGGCCCAAAACGGCGACAGCTCCCTCGTTGAGATCATCCATACCCACACGAACATTTCTCGCGTGGAACGCAACGGCGAGACTCTTTTCTTCCGCGATTTCGCCGGCACCGACTACAAGGCCGCCCTCACCGACAGAAGCGGCTTGTCCATCGAGAGGATTTTTGATTTCGCGCGCGCCGCCGACATGGAGCCGCTGAACGATCTCATCGCCATGCAGATCGAGTGCAACAAGGCGATAGCGGCCGAAGGCCTCAGAAATACATATGGGCTCAACATCGGCAACGCTGTGCTGGAAGTATATGGCGATTCTGTGTGGGCCAGAATCCGCGCCAACGCGGCGGCGGGATCCGACGCGAGGATGAACGGCTGCGGCATGCCCGTGGTGATCAATTCCGGAAGCGGCAACCAGGGTATGACGGCGTCGCTTCCTCTCATCCTTTATGCCGAATCCATGGGCTCCGGCAAGGATACGCTCTACAGGGCCCTGGTCCTTTCGAATCTCGTGACCATACGCATCAAGGCCGAAATCGGCCGCATGTCGGCGTACTGCGGCGCCATAAGCGCGTCCGCCGGGGCCGCCGCCGGGATCACCTATTTAGCCGGCGGTACCCTCGCGCAGATCGAGGCGGCCATCGTCAACACTTTATCCGATGTGTCGGGCATCGTCTGCGACGGCGCGAAGGCTTCATGCGCCGCGAAAATCGCCACGGGCATCGACGCGGCCATTTTGGCCCATCATCTCGCGATGCGGGGCAAGGTCTATGAGTCTGGGGCGGGCCTCGTGAAGGATTCCGTCGAGAAGACGATCGACGCGATAGGGAGACTGGGCCATGTCGGCATGAAAGAGACCGACGCCGAAATTCTGCGCATCATGCTGGCCGATTGAAAGGCCTGTTCTGTTCCGCCATTATCCCGGCCCTTTGCGGGGCACGGTTTATGGAATGTTCCGAATTGGAGGTTATTGTATGAAAAAAATGCGAATGGTCTTCGCGCTGCTGGCGCTGGCCGCCGTCTGCGTATCGGGCGTGAGCGCCAAGGGCAACGAAATCAAGATTGCCGTCGCGGCGCCCATGACCGGCGATTTCGCCGAATACGGCACCGGGTTCAAGAATGCCGTCCAGCTCATGGCCGATGAGTGGAATGACAAGGGCGGAATTCTGGGCAAGAAAATCAAGGTTGTCGTCTATGACGACAAGAACAACGGCGAAGAGGGCGCCAACGTCGCCGAAAAAATCGTTTCCGACGATGACATCATCGCGGTTATCGGTCACTTCGCGAGCGGCGTATGCCTCGCCGCTGCGCCGAAATACCAGGAAGCCGGCATTCCCGAAATTTCCCCCTCCGCCTCCCACCCCGACTATTCCTCGGTGGGCGATTTCATTTTCAGGAACAACACGGTCATCAGCGTGGAAGCCGGAGCCGGCATCGATATCGCGATGAAAACGCTCAACGCGAAAAAGATCGGCATCCTCTCCGTCAAGACGGACTGGGGCACTTCCACCGCGGCGATCACCAAGAAGCTCGTCGCCGACAAAGGCGGCAAGGTCTATGTGCATGAGGAAATCGTCGACGGCACGGTGGACTTCGCGCCCGCCATCACGAAAATGCAGAACGCCGGCGTCGACTGCGTCATCGTCGTCGCCATGTACAACGTGCTCGCTCCTTTCGCTTCCCAGTACAAAGCGACGACCCCTGGCATCAAGCTCGTCGGCTTCTCGAACGCCTATAGCGAACAACTTATCCTGCTCGCCAAGCAGAACGCCGAGGGCATCATGTTCCCCGCCGCCTTCTTCCACAACAGCTCCGAGCCGCATATCCAGAAATTCGTAACCACGTATAGGGCGAAGTACAACATGACTCCCTCTTCCCTCACCGCCCAGGCCTATGACTCCGCCGGCATGGTTTTCGAGGCCATCAAAGCCGCGGGAAAAGTGGACCGCCAGGCTGTTCGCGATCAGCTCTACAAGATCACCTATCCCGGCGTAGCCGGCGTCACCTCCTTCGACGCGAATGGCGATGCCCAGAAAATTTTCACCCAGGTCGTGATCAAGAACGGTAAGTTCGCGCAGTACAAATAAACGGAACCGGGCATGAGCCGCCCCTTCCCGGGGCGGCTTTTACCGGCTAAAAGCGACTATAAGGGGAAGCCATGCTGCTTCAGCAGATTATCAATGGTCTCACGCTCGGAATAATTTATGCTTTGGTAGCCGTAGGATATTCGCTTGTGTTCGGAATCCTGCGGCTCATCAATTTTTCCCACGGCTCCGTCTATGCCTTCGGCGCCCATATAGCCATGGTTTTCATTGGCTTCAACTTCGGCCTCGTGCCTTCGCTGGTCGCGAGTCTCGCGCTTACCGGCTTGCTCGGCATCCTGATAGACAAAATCGGACTCGAGCCTCTTCGGAAAAAGAAATCGAAGGGTATTTCCTCGCTCATCACCACGATCGGCATTTCGTACATAATCCAGAACATGCTGATGATCGTTTTTGGCAGCCAGACCAAGTTCTTTCCCAAGCTTTTTGATTATGGAAATTTCACCCTCGCGGGAACCGTCGTTGGCGTTCGCCAGGTCATCATTTTCGCCGTCGCTCTCGCCCTTCTCGGATTGTTGACCTTTGTCGTCAACGGCACGAAGATCGGGCTCGCGATGCGCGCCATAGAACAGAATCAGAAAGCCTCTCACTTGATGGGAATAAAAGTGAACAGCGTCATCACCTTCACCTTTTTCCTCGGCGGAGCATCGGCCGCCATCGCTGGCACCCTTATCGCTGGATACTACCAGATGGTTTACCCCTCGATGGGCGTCATGGTCGGCCTAAAGGCTTTCGCCGCGGCGGTTCTGGGGGGAATTGGAATCCTCTATGGCTCCATCCTCGGAGGCCTGTTCATAGGCGTTTCCGAGACTTTCGCGGCCACCTATCTTGGCGGGTCGTACCGGGATGCCATAGCTTTCCTCATCCTGATCATCGTTCTCCTCATCAGGCCATCGGGCTTGTTCGGCAAAAAGGCCATCACAAAGGTGTAAATGATGTTCAACAATATACAGCTCTTTTCGAGGATCCGCTTGTTCGTGAACGAGCGCCGAAAAATATTCCTGCCGCTGGCGGTACTATTTCTCCTCGCGCTGCCGGAAATAATCACGTCGCAGTATATTCTGCGAATCATCGTCATGATTGGCGTCTATACCGTCTTGGCGCTCTCGCTGAATCTCGTGACAGGGTATACCGGTCAGGTGTCTCTAGGGCATGCCGCTTTTTATGCCATAGGCGCCTATACTTCGGCGCTTCTCTCGACGAAACTGGGACTTGGCTTTTTTCTCAGCGCGCCGCTCGGCGCCGTCATGGCCGGATTCTGCGGACTCCTGCTCGGGTTGCCTACCTTGAGGCTGTCCGGATCGTATCTCTCCATCACGACTATGGGATTCTGCGAAGTGGTCAGGATGATAGTGCTGAACTGGCAGTCCCTCACGAACGGTCCCTTGGGCATCCAGCGCATTCCCAAACCAGTCTTCTTTAGTATAGCGCTCAACCTCAAGAACCACGGCCTTTACTATCTCATGCTGGCTATGGTTGGGCTGACGACCTACTGCATTAGCGCGATCGTCAATTCGAACAAGGGCAGGGCGCTCACCGCCATCCGCGACGACGAACTCGCGGCCACGATGATGGGTGTCCGCACGATGCGGATGAAAGTGTTCGCCTTCGTGGTTTCGGCGTTTTTCAGCGGGCTCGCCGGCGCTTTCTACGCCCACATGATCAACTATATCGATCCCAATTCCTTCACCTTCGACACGTCGATCGTGATACTCAGCATCGTCATTCTCGGCGGCATGGGGACGATGAGCGGCCCCTTTCTCGGGGCGATGCTCCTAATTTCCTTTCCCGAGCTGCTTCGTTTCATGCAGGAGTACAGGTTTGTCGTTTACGGAGTGATCCTCGTCGTCATGATGCGATTCAAGCCGCAGGGTTTCCTTGGCGGCCAGCAGCGCAGCCCGTACAGACTCCCGAAAGGGATCGCGAGACCGGCCGCGGCCCAGGGAAAGGAGTAAGCAACGATGTCGCTTCTCACGGTAAACCACATAACAAAACGCTTCGAAGGCCTCGTCGCGGTGGATGACGTATCCATCAAAGTCGAGAAAGGCGAGATTATAAGCGTCATCGGCCCGAACGGAGCCGGAAAGACCACCTTCTTCAATATGCTCACCGGGATTTATCCGATCACCGACGGCGAGATCATATTCAACGGCAAGAACATCCATGACCTCATCCCCCAAGAAATCGTCGAGGCGGGCATGGCGAGGACCTTTCAGAACCTGAGGCTGTTCTCCGATATGCGCGTCATCGAGAACGTGCTTCTCGGCATGCATATAAACGTGAAGTACGGGTTTTTCGATCTTCTCCTGAAGACGCCCCGCTACCGACGGGAAGAGAATGCGCTTCATGAGAACGCCCTCGAGATCCTTCATGAAATCGGCCTCGATTCGAAAATCGACAGTTACGCGACCAATCTGCCCTACGGCGACCAGAAGCGTCTGGAAATCGCCCGAGCGATTGCCACGAAGGCCCAGTTGCTCCTCCTCGACGAGCCCGCGGCCGGCATGAATCCCCAGGAATCGGAGTCTCTCCTTGAGTTCATAACGACACTCAGGAACAAAGGTTATACGATTTTGCTCATTGAACACGACATGAATGTCGTCATGAAGATATCCGACCGCATTTACGTGCTTGACCACGGGAAACTGATCGCCGAGGGAAGGCCCGAGGAAATCGCCAGGAACAAAACCGTCATCGACGCGTATCTCGGCAAAGAGGAGGAGTGAAGATGCTCCAAATCACGAACCTAAATACCCACTATGGCAATATTCACGCTCTCAAAGGCATAGATCTCGAGATATGCCAGGGGGAGATCGTGACGCTTCTGGGTAGCAACGGCGCGGGCAAGAGCACGACGCTGAATAGCATAACCGGCCTCGTAAGGCCGACGAGCGGCACCATCAAATTCAAGGACGAGGATATCACGCGCCTGTCCCCCGCCGATATCGTCCAACGCGGCATTAGCCTTTCCCCTGAGGGGAGGGAAGTGTTCCCCTCGCTGACGGTCCTTCAGAACCTCATGCTCGGCGCCTATACGCGCAAGGACAGGGCCGAGATCAAGGCTTCTCTCGAATGGGTCTACGAATTGTTCCCCAGGCTGAAGGAGCGCGTGAAGCAGACCGCGGGCACCCTTTCTGGCGGCGAACAGCAGATGCTCACCATCGGCCGTTCCCTCATGTCGAAGCCCCAGCTTCTGCTTCTGGACGAGCCATCCCTGGGGCTCGCTCCCAACATTGTTCAGCAGATTTTCGAGCTCATCAAGTTCATCAACACGCAGGGGATAACGATTCTCTTGGTGGAACAGAACGCCAACATGGCGCTTAAAATCGCCAACCGCGGTTACGTGCTGGAAACCGGAAAGGTAAAAATGTCCGACGACGCTAAAAACTTGAGCTGCAACGACGAGGTCAGAAAAGCCTATCTTGGCAATGTCTGAACGAGGGAGACTATAATGAAGAAAATCATCAACAATCCGGATTTCGTGGTGACGGAGATGCTTCAGGGATTCGCCAAGGCCAACCCCGAGCTCGTCTATTTTCCCGGAGTCGAAGTCATAGCGAAAAAAATGAAGACCAAAAAGGTGGGGCTCGTGTCCGGCGGCGGTTCGGGCCATGAGCCGGCGCACTCGGGATATGTCGGAAAGGGCATGCTGGACGCCGCCGTGGCAGGCAACGTCTTCGCTTCACCCTCGGCCGACCGTGTATTGAAAGGCATTCAGGAAGCCAACACCGGAAAAGGCGTCCTCCTCATCATAAAGAACTATTCCGGCGATATCATGAATTTCGAAATGGCCAAGGAACTGGCCGAGATGGAAGGCATCCAGGTCGAAAGCGTCGTCGTGAAGGATGATGTGGCCGTCAAGGACAGCACCTATTCCACCGGGCGCAGGGGCATAGCCGGCACGGTCTTCGTCCACAAGCTGGCTGGGGCAAAGGCGGAGAGCGGAGCCGAATTGGCCGAAGTGAAGCGCGTCGCGGAAAAGACTATCGCCAATATCCGGAGCATGGGCATGGCCATGAGCCCTTGCGTTCTTCCCTCGGTCGGAAAGCCCGGATTCACGCTCGCCGACAACGAAGTCGAAATCGGCATGGGCATCCATGGCGAACCAGGTGTAGAGCGCACAACGCCGAAATCGGCCGCCGAACTCGCCGCCATTCTCTGCGGAAAGATATTCGCCGATTACGATTACAGCGGCGGCGAAGTCGCCGTCATGGTCAATGGACTCGGGGCGACTCCTCTCATGGAACTCTATGTCCTCTACAACGAAGTCGAGAAGATACTCGCCGCCCAGGGAGTCGTTATTCACCGCGCTCTAGTGGGCAATTTCATGACATCTCTGGAGATGGCGGGCTGTTCCATCACTATCCTCAAGCTCGACGAGGAACTGAAAACCCTTCTCGACGCGCCTTGCCAGACGCCGGCGCTCAAGATTTAAGAGGAGCCAATAATGAAGATCGACAGCAGACAATATATGGAATACATCGCTCGGGTAGCCAAGAAAATCGAGGAAAACAAGGACTACGTCACCGAACTCGATTCCGTCACCGGCGACGGGGACCACTGGGCCAATATGGACATGGGGTTCAGGAAGCTCGTCGACAGCCGCGCCGAGCTCGAAACCTTGCCGATCGGCGAGCTTTTCAAGAAGCTGGGCATGCTGATCATGAGCGCCGTGGGAGGTTCTTCCGGCGTGCTCTACGGCAGCGCCTACATCAAGGCATCGCAGATTATCGGCTCCGCTCCTTGCCTGGATCTTTCGCTTCTTTGCGCCGTCCTCGACGCCGAACTCCAGGCCATCATGGCGAGGGGAAACGCCAAGCCGGGTTACAAGACGATGATCGACTCCCTCTCGCCGGCGGTGGATGCCATGAAGGCAGCCCTCGCAGGTGGCGTCGATGAAGCCGCGGCGCTCGAGGCTCTCAAACGCGGCGCCATCGAAGGCATGAACAGCACCAAGGCGATGGAAGCGGTGAAGGGCAGGGCGACCTACCAGAGCGGGAAAGGCGTGGGTCATCTCGATCCCGGCGCCGTGACCATGTGCTATCAGTTGGAGACGCTCGCGGATTTTCTTCGTGAGTGATCATAGGGAAAGGTCGCTCTCCTTTTCTTCCGTTAGGTGGTATTGCATTGAACTCTATAGTGAATTACTTTAACGGAGGTTCGGGAGGGCGAATGCATCTTTCCAAAATCCGGGATACGGCGTCCAAATTCGCGACGGTGATCTCAAGGATTCTCGATGTCGATGTCATGATAATCGACAACTCCTTCGTCCGAGTGGCCAACACCTTCCGCTATGTGGATGATCCTCCCCCTGTCACCCCGACATCGATAACGGGCCACGCCATAGTGACCGGTAAGGTTGTCGTCGTCAGCGACAAGCATGAGTACGAAGGCTGCAAGGGTTGCAAGGATCAAGACGAATGTCGCATCGCCCAGGTCATCGCGGTCCCCATTTTCTTCGAAGGCGAGACGGTCGGCGCCATTGACCTCATGGTCCCTCTTGGAAAACACAGCGCCGTGTTCGACAATCTCGAAATTTCCATTAGCTTTCTCGAGGGCATGGCCGATCTCCTCAGCTCCAAACTGCAAAACCTGGAAGACTACGATCGCCTGACGGTCATCAAAAAAGAGCGCGAGATCATTCTCGACTTCATGGAAGACGCGCTCGTCTACACGAACGAGATAGGTGAAATCGTTCACTGGAACAGCCAGTTCGGAACGCTTTTCAGGATGGAAAAATCCAGCGCGGGCAAAAATCTCGAGGATATGATCGACCATCCCCTGATACGAAGCGCCATCGAGGGCCAACGACAGTTTTCCCATCAAGAGTTCGCCTATTCGGAAAGGAATATTTCCTTTTCCGGTTTTCTCAGCTACAGGATCATACAGAAGAATGGGGTCCGATACGGGATGGTCTTTCTTTTCAAGAGCGTCGCAAGCGCCTACGGCGTGCTGAACAGCCAGGCGAACATCAAGAGCTGCTCCAGTTTCGATTCCTTCAAGACCGAAGATCCCGGTATGTTCGCGATCATCGCCAAGGCGAAAATGGTCGCCGTCACCGAGGAACCCATCCTCATTTCCGGCCCGGCCGGATCGGGGAAATCGATGCTTGCGCGCGCCATCCATTCCTATTCGGATCACGCGGAAAGGCCCTTCATCGTCATCGACTGCGGGGCAAGTTCGAGCGAATACCTGGAAGCGGATATTTTCGGTTCTCCCGAAAGCCTGCCCGATTCTAAGCTGCCCCTAGCCAGCAAGCTGCTCATAGCCCAGAACGGCACCATTTACTTCAGGCATATCGATTCGCTCCCGCTCTATCTCCAGGCCCGCCTCGTCGCCATCATCAAGGCGCGGACCCTTTCCGGCCTGGGCAATGTCGCGGCGCGCATGATCTTTTCCAGCAACGAAGACTTGCTGAAAATCTCGGCCGAAGGTTCCTTCGACGAGGAATTGGCGGTGCGGATTTCCCATACTACGATCAGCATCCCGGCCCTCAATGAGAGACCGGCCGATATAGCGATGTTTATACGGCACTTCCTGGAAAAATATTGCCGGATCTACGAGAAAGAGTGCGGGATCGATCAGGCGGCTCTGTCTTTCCTCGGTTCAAGGCTTTGGCCCGGGAACATCAGCCAAATGGAAAGGATCATAGAGCGTATCGTAAAGACGACGCGGGAAGAAATGATAACCATGCCTTGGCTCGGCTCCTGGCTTGCCTCGAAGCCGGAGCCTGGCGTCGAGGCGGTCGAATCCCTGGAAGAGCTGGAGAAACGGCAAATTCAGAAAGCCCTCGGGATATATCCCAACAGGGACGATGTCGCGAGGGTTTTGGGAATCGGGCGCGCGACGTTGTATAGAAAGCTAAAGTATTACAGGATTTCCGGCCAGTAATTTAAAGGCGACAAGTCCTGCGACGGCTCTTCCCTTGCGCGCGTCGATGGCCGCGTATATCATGGGTTCATGGTAAAGCGACTGACAGAGGCAGAATGCCGGGCGGCCATCGTCTCTGGTGATTTCGATTCCTCGATAAAAGCGTCCTCCCCAGCCACTGCCATCATCCTCACCCAGAGCTGGTGCCCCCAATGGACCTGGATGAAACGATACATCGAAGATCTGGCGAAGGAAGCGGGCTGCGACATCTATTGGGTCGAGTATGACAGGGAGTCCTTTTTCGATGAGTTCCTCGGCTTCAAGGAAGAAACCTTCGGCAACGATCAAGTCCCCTATATCCGTTACTACAGGAACGGGGCGCTCGTCCACGAAAGCAATTACATCGACAGGAGCGGCTTCCTCCGTTTCCTGAAAAACTGAGTCGAGGTCGGCCCGCCTCGACGGCGGAGAACCGACCGCCGTCGGGAGGAATGATGAAACATGTTGTAAAATGGGTTTGGTTCAACGTGGCCGCGAGAGTGCTCACCATCCTGCCGCAAAAAATACCGACGCTTCTGACGGGGCCAGGAAGCATAAAGCTGGTTCCCTCCGAACTCGACGTGCATCATGCCAAAAAGCCTCTCATCGTCACCGATGCCACCCTCGTCAAGACAGGCGTCGTGGGCAAACTGGCCGACATTCTTGCCGGCGCGGGAATCCCCTTCGCCATATTCGATGAAGTTCTTCCCGATCCCTCCTTCGAACTCTGCGAAAGAGGCCTCGCCGTTCTCAGGGCGAACGCCTGTGACGCGGTGATATCCATCGGAGGAGGCTCGGTTATTGACGCGGGCAAACTCATCAGAATGGGCGCTACGCACAAGAAGAGTATCGCGAGATTCTCTGGCCTCATGCCCTTCCGCAATGGAGGCCTGCCCTTCATATGCGTTCCCACGACGGCCGGCACAGGCAGCGAGGCCACGGCCGCCGCCGTTATCACGGACACTAAGAAAAAGAGGAAGACGACGATCCTCGATCCGCGGCTGCCTCCCAACACCGCGATACTCGATCCGCTGCTCACGCTTGGGTTGCCGCCGGGGATGACGGCGGCCACGGGGCTCGACGCGCTCACGCACGCCATCGAAGCCTATACCAATACCCTCCATTACTCCGACGTCGACGTCCAGGCGATAGAATCCGTGCGCCTCATCTTCTCGAATCTGCGTATCGCCTGCTCCGATGGAACCAAGATAGAGGCGCGCGAAGCCATGCTGCGGGCTTCCCACTTGGCGGGCCGCGCCTTCACGAGGGGATTCGTCGGCTACGTTCATGCGGTCGCGCATCGCTTCGGCGAGCGCTACCACATCCCCCACGGTCTCGCCAACGCCATAGCGCTTCCCTACTTTCTCGATTATTACCGAAGCGCCTGCCCCGAGCGCCTGGCCGATCTAGCCGAGGCGGCTTGCGTCTGCAAACGTGGCAACAACGACGGCGCGGAAGCTTGTGCGCTGGCCTTCGTTGAAGCGGTTCGAGCGCTCAACGCCGATATTGGCATTCCCGATAAAGCGGCATTCCTTAAGGAAGAAGATATAGCGGGCATCGTTGTCGACGCTTTCAGGGAAGCGCACGGCACGCCCTATCCCGTGCCCGTCGTTCTCGGGACGGCCGAACTGACGGACATCCTTCGTTCCATGTGTCAATAAAGCAGGAGAGAACCGGAGAACGACACGAAAAGGAGAAAACCGGTGGGTAAAATGAAAAAAGAAAACCGGTGGACGATATGATAAGAACAAAAATGCTGATCAAATGCATCGCGGCGACGGTTTTTCTCGCCATCCTGCTGATTCCCGCGTCGGCTCAAGGGCAAAGCAGCGACAATGTCTCCCACTTCATGTTGCCTAATGGCCTGGAAATATTCGCGGTGGAAGATCATTCCGTCCCTCTCGTCACGATATGCATGGCGTTCAGGGGAGGAGCCAGCGCCCAGACACCGGAAACCGCCGGTCTCTTCCATCTCTACGAGCACATGCTCTTTGCCGGCAACGAGAAATTCCCGACGAAGGAAGCGTTCGCGGCGGCGCTCAACAACATGGGCACCACCATGTGGAACGGCGCCACCGGCGCTGAGTTCATCAACTACCACATCACCATTCCCTCTAAAAGGTTGGAGGAGGGAATGGACTTCTGGGCGCAGGCCGTCCGCAATCCCCTCTTCAATCCGGCAACCCTGGAAAACGAAAAACAGGTAGTCCTCAACGAAATCAGGGGTTATCACAGTGATCCCGCCCGCATAGCCAACAACGCCCTCGAATCGCGAATGTTCGCCGATAGTCCATGGAGAAAGAACGTCGACGGTCCGGAAAGCAATATCGAATCAGCCACCGTGGACAAGCTGAAGTCCATGCAAGCTTCATTTTATATCCCGAGCAATATGGCGCTTCTCATAGGCGGCGACTGTGCTCCCGAGGAAGTCTTCACGCTTGCCCATAAACTGTTCGGCGACTGGAATGGAGCGCTAGCGCCCCTACTCGGCGAACCTCCCCACGGCCCTATCCCCGAGGGCATAAAGCTCGTCGCGGCCGAAGATCTCTTCTATAGAGGCCTTGCTCAGGTACAGTACAGATGGCGAGGCCCGGACGTGTTGCTCCAGACTAAGGACACCTACTCATCCGATGTTCTCCTCTATCTCCTTTCATCACCTGTCGGCCACTTCAAAACTTCCATCATGAGTAAGGTTGAGGGGCTCTACGACGCCGAATATATCGATTTCTCTTATCCCACGGCCCGCGATGGCGGCAACTTTATCTTCACTACTTTCATGGTGATCCAGGACCCCGCCGGAGAGGGAGCCATCCTCGATAGGACGGAAAACCTGCGAGCCGCGCTGCTCGATGAATTTGCCCTCATAGCGAAAAATCCCGAAGCATACTTCGGCGCCGAGGAGCTCGAGAAAGCCAAGATAAAGCTCATCGACCTCAATATATATGCCATGGAGAACGCACAAAGTTTCATCACCGATACGCTCACCTTCTGGTGGTCCACGGCGACCGCCGAGTACTATTTCGCCTATGAGAAAAACTGCGGCGAGGTGAGCTGGGCCGATATCGCCAACCTTACCACCCGCTACATAGTCGGCGAGGAGAAGGCGCCGGAAGCGGCGACACTCATGCGGATACGCACGAGCACTCTTGAAACCGATAGAAACCTGGATGAAAAAATGCTGGAACACGGCTATGAAAAAGTGAACGCGGACAACGCGTTCTGGTGGCAGAAATGAGGCTCCCGATGAAAACCACAAAAACAATGAACAGAAGCTTTATATTGATCGCAGCCCTCATGGTTCTTCTGGTTCTGTCCGGACCCGTCAGCCTTTCGGCGCAGGCTATTTCGGTCGCGGCGTCGACGCCTGAACCGATCTTCGTCCGCGACAACCTCCCAACATTCGTCACATTGACCCTCTCGAATGGGATTCCCGTCTACATCAAGCAAAACAAGGCCAATAGGGTCCGCAACATCAACCTCGTGTTGCGCGGCAGCTCCCTCGTCGCCCCGCCCGAACAAGCCGGCTGGTCCAAACTTGCTTTCGCCACCATGGCCCGCGCCTCGGCCAACTACTCCTATGAAACCGTCACCGAGCTTCTCGACAGCACTTCCAGTTCGATCTTGGCCGGCAGCCAGTTCGAATATTCGACGTTGAGTCTCAACGTCCTCGATAAATACTTCGATAGACTCCTGCCAATCTGGAGCGACATGATCGTCTCCCCAGGATTCGCCTCGCCGGACTTCGACCAAGCAAAGAACGAAGTTGTACTCGCCATACAGTCCAAGGACCAGAATCCCTGGGCTGTAACGAACAAAATGACGAATGAAAAATACTTCGTTGGCCATCCCTACGCGGTGAACGCCGACGGGACAGAAGCCACGATAGGCCTAGCCACCATAAGGGACATGAAAACCTGGTATGATGAAAACGTCTCCGCCGACAGAATCTTTATCGTCGCGGTAGGCGATTTCGATGTGGCCGTCCTCGGCGCCGCTCTCGAGAATTCCATAGGGAAAGTCCCCAACCGCAACCTTAGGCCCATTCCAGCTCCCCCCCGCTTTCGACCGTGGTTCCCCAGGACAGCTCTTCATAGCCAATCACGGCCAATCCAAAGGCGTCGCTTATCTGCGAGGCGACTTTGCCGCGCCTGCCCCCAACGAAGCCGACTATATGGCCGCAAGCCTCGCCATGAAGCTCTTTTCTGACCTCCTTTTCTCTGTCGTGCGCGATCAGCATGGCGCCGTGTACACTCCCAGCGCGGGCATTAGGAACTTTAGCGCCAATTATGGCTCGATTTCCATTTACAAGACATCGGCCACCGATAAGATCAAGTCATATATCGACGAAGCGGTGGCGATATTCGCTTCTGGGCGCTGCGTCTCGGTCGACCCCAGTCGTCCCGGCGAAGAAGCGAAGTACATGAAAATCATCGACGCCCTAGAGACTTACAAGCTGATGTTCTCGAACGAATACTTTGAGGCAGTACGTACCAATGCCGCAATAGCTAGCTTCATGATCGGCTCAGTCCTCAGCGCCGGAGATCCCTCCGACTGGGTATATGATGTTGTCCGCATCGCCGCCATAAAGCCCAGCGAAGTGGAGACAGCCTTTTCCGACTACATCCTTGACGGATCCTTGACCTGGGTGGCCGTCGGTGATCCCTCGCTCATAGAGAAATTGCCCAAGGAAGACTTCATCTCTTTCCAGATACAGTGAGCGACTTACAGCAGTTAAGAAATAACGGACGAAAAGGCTCCATTGATGGAGCCTTTTTCAATTGACTTTGCAGATAACATGCGTATCATGGGTATGGTAAATACTATTTTTCGAAAGATTACAAAAGATACGATTCGGCCTTTTATTCTGTTTCGGCGAAGAAAGTGCCGCGTATCCTCCGCACATCCTCTCGGCATTCGCGAGCTTTATCCGCCTCGGTACTGCGAAGCCTTCAATACAGGGCTTTCTTTCTTTGAAGCCAGGAAGTGGTCAGCGTGATAGTATCGATAACTGGAACGGATTCTGGGTTGCTCGATGTAAGGTTACCCTACGATCTGAAACTTATTAATGCGGTTTATAGAATCCCAGGCAGCCATTGGAATAAAGTTAACAAAGCTATCCATCTTCCAGCAAACCAAAGTAATGTGGGGCAGCTTCTGAGAATACTATATAACACTGGATTATTTAGTGATATCGAGATCGATTCGCAAGCAAAGCTTAAGCCAGAAGATCTATTCGTCGAGCCTTGCCATAAAGCTGCGCCTGATGCTTGCGCAAGCCCTCTGCGGCGCTATCTCATGGCTCTGTCAGCCCGTCACTACAGCGACCGGACAAAGGAATCTTACGAAAAGTGGCTCCGCCGCTTTCTCGAAACTAACAAAAGCAGATCCCTTAAGGACCTCGGCGGTGCCGAAATCAACGCCTTTCTCAGCCGTCTGGCTGTCGACGAGAATGTGAGCGCCTCAACGCAGAACCAGGCGCTTGCGGCCCTACTGTTTTTCTTCCGTAATGTACTGAATAAACCAGTAGGCGACGTTGGTGAAGTGATTAGGGCAAAAAAACCACGACGCCTGCCTGTGGTAATGAGCCGACAAGAAGTACGGGAGGTTCTTTCCGAGCTAAAGGGCGATAAATGGCTTGCCGCCTCCCTCATGTATGGCACAGGCATACGATTGATGGAGTGCCTTGAGCTTCGGGTTCAGGACATAGATTTTTCTCGCAATGAAATCTTGATTCGCAACGGCAAAGGCGCCAAAGACCGCGTCACCATGCTTCCTGAAACATTAAAAAAAGCTTTGTGCGATCATCTTGAAAAAGTCAAAAAAACACATGATAAGGACGTAACAGAAGGTTGGGGCCAAGTCCCCATTCCCGATGCCCTCGAGAAGAAATATCCCAACGCTTCCGTTCAATGGGCTTGGCAGTGGGTCTTCCCGCAAGAACGGCGTTGGAAGAATCCTGTTACAAGCAAGGAAGGACGTTATCATCTCGATCCAAGCATATTGCAGAACGCGGTCCATGAGGCTATAGCAAAGGCTGGTATCGCTAAACGCGCGAGTTGCCACACTTTTCGTCACTCTTTTGCCACTCATCTGCTAGAAAGCGGCTATGACATAAGGACTGTGCAAGAACTTCTCGGTCATAGCGATGTAAAAACGACAATGATTTACACGCATGTATTGAACCGAGGCCCCGGAGGCGTTCGCAGCCCAGCAGATGGGCTTTAAGCTCTCAAGTTATGTGGTTCAGTATAAATTCCCAACTATTTTCCACTACAT
>DATMZF010000008.1:0-50995 GCA_035560555.1 Rectinemataceae bacterium | reverse complement strand
ATATAAAACATTAGGAGCCTATCTAGAAAATTTGATGAAATCTGCGTCCTCTTGGTAACCCTCTTTAATCCTAAACCTACTTGCTTATCGAAGGTGATTAGGTTGCTTTTTGGATTGATTACTACTCTAGTAAAACACTTTAAAAAACTCGGTTCGAACAAAAAGTATTCACTTTCAACTATTAACTATCAGTACATCAGAAGGAGAGCGCTTTAGGATCCTGGAAGTTTGATATTTCGGTCAATTCTACTTTAAATGTCGTATTCGACTTCGAGAGTGAGAAACCCCAGATGGAATTGTTCAAAATCAGTCTCTTTCCCAAGGTCGAGGTTGACAGTCATACGACCTAAGCGCAAGGATTTGCAGTAGGCGACGATACGGGTTCTTGCATTGACACATACCAATATTTTTGCTATTCTTTTTATTAAATTAGCCGGCTAATTATTAGGCGACTAATTTAATTTCAAGTGAGTAAACAATGAACATCGATACCATGAGCCCGGAATGGCTTTTTCGTATCTGCGACAGAATGCACCACTCCATGCTCTTGCTAGAATTCGAGCGGCGGGGCCTGAGCAAAGTAAGCCACCCTTTTATACTCTTCATGCTTAGCGACGCTATCTCCGGAACGGCGCTCTCACAACACGAGATTGCCGAGAAGCTTGGAATAAGTCCCCCTACAGCCACCGTCTCCATACAGCGAATGGAGCGCGCTGGTCTCCTTCGCAAGGTTGCCGACAAGACCGATCTCAGACGCAATCGCATAACCCTCACGGCCAATGGCGC
This sequence comes from Rectinemataceae bacterium, assembly GCA_035560555.1. GTDB lineage: Bacteria > Spirochaetota > Spirochaetia > Treponematales > Rectinemataceae > UBA11090. The sequence goes on along the minus strand of DATMZF010000008.1, from coordinate 50,209 downwards.
AAAGCTCGTGGGCGAATGCAAGAAGGCTTTCAATGATATGGATCGACGCATGCTCGAAGGCTTCTCGGACAAGGAGCGCGGGGTGTTACGCTCCTTGTATATACGAATGATCAGGAATCTCGAGGCCATGGGCGCCCAGTGTCCGAGCGATTTAAAGGAGAATGAAAAACCGTGATACGAACGCTTTATGTACATCTCGGGAAGTACAAGAAGCACATCCTGGTCTGTGTCGGCCTCATGATGGGCGACGTTACCTGCACTATGCTCATGCCCATGTTCATGGCCAAGATCGTGGATGTCGGAGTCGCGACGAAGGATATCGCCTACATCAGCAGGATGGGGATGGGAATGGTCGCCCTCGCGCTCCTCTGCATTGCGATCGGAGCGCTCAACGCGAAATTCTCTGCGGAGGCGAGTCAGGGTTTCGCGGCTAACCTGAGAAAGGCCCTTTTTGACAAGATCCAAGCTTTTTCCTTCTCCAACATCGACCGTTTCAGCGCGCCCTCCCTCGTGACACGGCTCACAAGCGACGTGACGCAAATGCAGAACACGCTGCTCATGTGCCTCAGGATGCTCCTTAGGGCGCCTCTCATGCTTATCGCGGCCATCATATTCGCCGTGAGCATCAACGCGAGGCTCTCCCTCGTCATTGTCGTGGCTATCCCTCTTCTCGTCGTCGGCATCATCCTCGTGCTTCGGACGGCGGAACGTCTCTTCTCCGCCATGCAGCGGAAGATCGACGCTCTCAATGGGACCGTGCAGGAAAACCTCGTCGCCATCCGCGTGGTCAAGGCCTTCGTCCGCGAGGCTCACGAAAAGAGCAAGTTTAAAAAATCCAACGACGAACTCACCCAATCCGCCATAAACGCCGGCAATCTCATCAGCATGATGATGCCTCTCATGATATTCGTGATGAACGGAGCAATGATCGCCGTGATCTGGACTGGCGGCAAGATGGTCCACGCAGGCGGCATGGGGACTGGCGCTCTCATCAGCTTCATCAGCTATCTTATGGAAATACTGTTCAGCGTCATGATGTTCTCCATGGTTTTCATCCTTTTTGCCCGCGCTGAGGCTTGCGGGAAACGCATCGTCGAGGTGCTTGATACCAAGATAGACATCAGCGATAGGGCCCTTCCCCAGAGCAAGGAAGGGGGAGCCTTAGTGCGCAAGGGACGCATCGAATTCCGAAACGTGGATTTCAAATACGGTGCCGAGGCAAAGGCGCATAACGTTTTATCATGCATAAATCTCACCATCGAGCCCGGAGAGTTTGTCGCCATTGTGGGCGGCACGGGCTCCGGCAAAACCAGCCTCGTGAATCTCGTTCCACGCCTCTATGACGTGGCGGCCGGACAGGTTCTCATCGACGACGTCGATGTGCGCGACTACCGGATAGAGAATCTACGCTCCGGCGTCGGTATGGTCCTCCAAAAGAATGTCCTCTTTTCCGGCAGCATAAGGGAGAATCTCCTCTGGGGAGACGGAAGCGCGAGCGAGGAAGAGGTCGCTGGAGCGGCGCGGAACGCCCAGGCGGACGACTTCATTCGGAGTTTCCCTGAAGGGTATGCGACAGAACTTGGTCAGGGAGGTGTCAACATCTCGGGCGGCCAAAAGCAGCGTCTCTGCATCGCGAGGGCCATGCTCAAAAAACCGGCCATACTCATCCTCGACGATTCCACGAGCGCGGTAGATACAGCGACCGAGACAAAAATCAGGGCGGCTTTTACGCAGAGGCTCAAAGGCACGACGATCATCATGATCGCCCAACGCATCAGCTCTGTACGGGATGCAGATAAGATCGTCGTACTTGACGACGGCAGGATAGTAGGCGTTGGGACACACGAGGATCTTTTTTCGAATAACGCGATCTATCGCGAGATCTGCTTATCACAGCAGGAAGGACTTTCAGCATAATGGCGGAAAACAGACAAGCATCGCCTACGCCTAGGGGACCCGGCGCGGGTCCGCGCAGCTACGAGCGGCCCAAGAGCTTAACGGCAAGCCTTGGCCGTCTCCTCAAGTACCTCGACAAGAGCAAGGTCCTCGTAGCCCTCGTTCTCGTACTGCTTTTCCTGAGCTCGGCCTCGATGCTCGCGGGTTCATACTTTTTGAAGCCGCTCATCAACCAGTATATCATTCCCGGCGACTTCGCGGGGCTCGTGGGCGCCCTTTTCGGGCTTGGATGCGTCTATCTTGTCGGAGTCACGGCCTCCTACCTGCAGTCGCGACTCACGATACGCCTCGCGCAACGCACAACGAACATCATTCGCGGGGAACTATTCGATAAAATGCAGGCCTTGCCGCTCAAGTTCTTTGATACGAATACTCACGGCGAACTCATGAGTCGCTATACGAACGATGTGGACAATGTGCAGCTCATGCTCGAGCAGAGTCTTACCCAACTCGTGTCGAGCGTTCTCGCCTTCGTGGGTTCCATCGTGATGATGATCATTCTTTCTCCCCTCCTCTTCGCGTTTACCGCCCTTGTCCTCGTGCTCATGATATTCATGAGCGGCAGGATCGGGGGCAAGAGCCGCACCTATTTTCAAAAGCAGCAGGCACTCCTCGGCCAACTCAACGGGAACATAGAAGAGGCGATAGGCGGACTGAAGGAGGTCAAGGTCTTCAACCACGAGGAGGCGATGAAGAAGGACTTCGACGAAATCAACGAAAATTTCAGGGGCGCTGCGACGAAAGCGAATTTTTACGCCGGAGTCATCATGCCGATCATGGGCAACCTCAACAACATCGTCTACGCGGGCACGGCCGTTTTCGGCGGCATGCTCACCATCGCGGGGCGTTTCGATATCGGATCCTTGGCGGCCTTCCTCCAGTACTCGCGCCAAGTCGGCATGCCGATCAATCAAATCACGAGCCAGATCAACAACATCCTCGCGGCGGTTGCGGGCGCGGAACGCATCTTCGACGTCATGGACCGCGAACCTGAAATCGACGAGGGCGACGTCACCCTTCTTGCAGTAAAGAAGAACGAGGTGGGCGATCTTGTGCCCGTCGAAAAGGACGAGAAGGCAAAGCTCTGGACGTGGCGCGTTCCGATTGACGGCGGTAAAAACGGGGAGACCGAGCTAGTTCCACTCAGAGGCGATGTGCGATTCGAGGACGTGTGCTTCTCGTATGACGGAAAGAAAACCGTATTGAAAAACCTCAGCCTCCACGCTCTCCCCGGCCAGACCATCGCTTTCGTTGGATCGACGGGCGCGGGCAAGACGACGATCACCAATCTCCTCAACCGCTTCTACGACGTGGACTCGGGTCGCATAACGTATGACGGTATAGACGTTCGCAGGATACGGAAGGACGATCTGCGTCATTCTCTCGGCATGGTCTTGCAGGACACCCATCTGTTCACCGGCAGCGTCATGGGGAACATCCGTTACGGCCGGCTCGATGCCACAGACGAGGAGTGCGTGACCGCGGCCCGCGCGGCGAGCGCCAGCTCCTTTATCGAGCGCCTACCCGAGGGGTACGACACTGTGATCAGCGGAGACGGTGCCAACCTCTCGCAGGGCCAGCGCCAGCTCCTCGCCATAGCGCGCGACTATGTGGCATCGCCACCTGTTCTCATCTTGGACGAAGCGACGAGTTCCATAGACACACGCACCGAACACCTCATAGCAAGAGGCATGGATGCCCTCTTCGAGGGCCGAACCGCTTTCGTCATCGCTCATCGCCTTTCCACGGTCCGGAGGGCCAACGCGATAGCCGTCCTCGAGCATGGCGAGATAATCGAGCTCGGCAGTCACGAATCCCTTCTCGAGAAGAAGGGACGGTACTACGAACTTTATACGGGAGTGCGCGAACTAGTGTGATGCCCACAATACAGATAACCTAATAAAAGTATGCTATCCTTAACGCATGGCGAAAGAAGTAAAACAGATCTCCCGCCAGTGTCCGGTGTCCCTCGCACTTTTCTTTTCGGGGCAGCAACTCCCTCTTTATCGTGCGCACTTCCCGCTTTTGTTTTTTTACGTCCCTTCGCTTCCCCGCCTTCTCCCGCTGGATAAATCTTTTTATTCAATGTTTCTAAGAGCGTTTTTATATCCTCAGCACTAAAGGTTGTTCCTTCTTCCGGTTCCTCGAGGTTTATGTCCCCGTATTCCTGATTTTCCTTTTCGCTCACCAGGTCTGTCTGTTTGATATAGTCCCTAAGCTTCGTCGAGCTTCTTCTCCTTCCTCATCAATAAGCGAATTCGGCGCAATGGGTTGGATGAGTGTTAATGAACTTGAAAAAGCGATAGACGATTTCATTAAAGGCTGGAATTCATCAGGCCGCGAATTTAAATGGGTTAATTCTGCTGAACAAATTTCTTCGAGCATTGCAAAGGCCAGGGGCAGTTAGGCAATTTGTAAAAGACAGGACACTAGTGATGATCGATGACTGATATAGCCGTACGCGAGCTTACCTATTTCTGGTATTATCTCAGCGTCCAGCTCCGGTAGATTGCTCCTTGCTGGGCGCTTGGGATTGTCTTCGGCTCGGCCGTTTCGGTCTTTGGAAAGGATATAAAACAAACGCGGTTTCTGGCATTACGGAGCAAGCGGCTTGGCATATTCGGCATAGCGCCCGCGAGTCTGCTCGGGATTGCCTCACCTCTTTGCATGTATGGGACGATACCGATCGCGGCGCGCGAATGCTGCAGCCACCTTGGCCGCGCTGCTCGTGTGCGGGAGCGATTCGCTCAAGGGCAGCGGAGCGTACGAGGAAATCCGCGGAAAACTCGAGGCGGCGGGAATCACCCATGTCGACCTCGGCGGCGGGTCTGAAATGGATTCCGCGGCTGAAGTGGACGACGACAGGAAAGGACATGGTTCCCTCTACGGCATCTATCCTGACTTTGCCATTTACTGCTCGCGATTTTCGTGCACGCTCTCAGTGCGGGATACGGCTTACGGTAGTCCCACGACGTTCATCCAGATTGCGAGCCGCTATTTCAGCGAAGGCGCGTCCCCCGTCGCAGATGCTGCTTCCGAGGAGCTCACGCGCTCGATCATCAAGGATACTCTAGCGGCTCTGGCGGCGCCGCGCGACGAGGCAGCTAAAAGCGACTTGATGCTTGCGTCAGCCCTGGGGGCAGCGGTGTCTGTGGAGTCGCGAAACAGGGCGAATGGACGATTTACGCGCTTGAGGATGTTGTCGAGATGAATTCGGACATTCGCTACGTGGAAAGCATCTGCATCGTATTCCCTAAGCTCCTGCGTTGGGCGGCAAAGAGCGGCAACGCTCTGCTTAAGCGATACGCCGTGAAGGTTTATGCGATGTCCTGGGAGATATTGGGATCATAAAAGAAGTTCGGCAAGCGCATCACATCTGTTTCCGCTCATGGTGACACTATTTCACGGCATATATGAATTCTATAGCGGATTTCTAACAGGTTTAAAAGGCTACAGGATATACAACGGATTCGGTGTTTGAAGGTTGTGCCGCTCATGCCGCCGAGGCGGAGCGCAGAGTCATGTTAGGGTGCCAAGATCGCGCGAATGCTTGCTCGTACGATCAATTCACCGCCGATGGATACCTTTTCGGAGGGCCGTCCAGGATCGGCGATACGGTCGAGGAGGAGCCGCATGGCGCGCCGCCCGATCGAGCGATTGGAGACCTTCACGGAGCTGAGGCATGGCTCCATGAACTCATCGGAGGGGAGGTTGTCGAAACCGACGATCGAAACGTCATCGGGGATTCTCTTACCGGCGTCCTTCAAGGCTTGGATGCAGCCGTACGCTATGAAGTCGTTGACGCAGAACAAGGCGCTGGGCAGGTCCCCTGCGTTGGCGAGCAAGTTCGTCATGTCCTGCCTTCCCTTGTCGAAGGTCGGGTCGATCGCGAAGCAGTCGGCGGCGGCCACGGGCAATCCCAGGCGGTCCATCGTCTCCATGAAAGCGCGCTCGCGCGAGCGGAAATTCCTCGTTTCGACCAGGCTCTTCACGAGGCCTATGCGGCGATGCCCGGCGCCGTGGAGGTACTCCAGCGCGGCGCGCACCGAGGACTCGTTGTTCATGTCGACGAAGTCCAGATCGAGCCATGGGCGGTAGGCGTAGACGACGACGATCGGCACCGACACTTCCGTGAAGAACTCGAGATTATCGTCATCCAGCGCAGATCCGAGCACGACCGCGCCGTCGACCATATCGGTGTTGAGTGACTGCAGCACTTTTTGCTGATCGAATCCTTCCATTATCTCAATCTCGACGCGATAGTTCCCAGCCTTGGCTTCTTCTTCAAGGCCGGCGATGTACTCGGAGATGAAAATGCGATGAGCCTGGTAAGTGACGTGGCCCTGTTTGGCGATGTAAAGCATGCGGACCGCGCGCGTACGCGCCGAGGACGGCTGCCTCGGTTTTTTCTGCTCGTAGCCGAGCTTGGCGGCTATCGCGAGAACCTTGTCCCGTGTTTCCTGCCCGACGCCCGGCTTGTTGTTGAGAACGAAGGAGACGGCGGCCGGCGAGATGCCGGCCAAATCCGCTATCTCACGAATTGTTGCTGCCATAAGGTAAGGATATAGTAAACCCAACTTAACAAATTGTCAATGTTAAGTTAATCTTTTAGGAATGGCGACGAATAATCCATAAAAATGTGAAATATATAAATAAATCGCTTAACTAATGAAGTATATGCACTAAACAAACGAATTATTAACTAAATTATTTAAGCTTTTTCTTGACAGTCCGCAAATCTAGATCAATAATTCATTGATTCTGGAATTTTTCTATATCCAGAAAAAACATCGCGCCTGGAGAGAGGGGTTCGCATCGATGATATCGATCGCTGTCATGCTCGCCGTGATTGTGCTTGTCGCGGCTCTCTTGTCATGGATGCTCTGGCCAGCCTCGCCAAGCCCCGAAATGCGAGTTCTCCTAAAGGGCCGCAAGTATGCCCATCGAGGCATGTTCGACAACAAAGCCGGAGTTCCCGAAAACTCGCTCGCGGCCTTCGGCGTGGCGAGGGACATGGGGTACGGGATTGAGCTGGATATCCATCTCACGAGCGACGGAGAAGTCGTGGTGTTCCACGATGACACGCTCGCCCGCATGTGCGGCGACGCGCTGAAGGTGGAGGCCCTATCGCTCGCTGAGCTCAAGGCTCTTTCTCTTCTATCGACCCAGCATAAAATCCCCGCCTTGAGGGAGTTGCTTTCCCTTGTTGACGGCGGAGCGCCGCTGCTCATCGAATTCAAGACAGGCCTCCCCGGAAGCGCCGATGTCCGCCCCCTGTGCGAGGCGGCGTCCCGGCTTCTCGATGGATATAAAGGCGATTATCTGGTGGAAAGCTTCGACGCGAATGTCCTTTCCTGGTTCAGGAATAACCGCCCGAAGGTGATGCGCGGGCAGCTTGCCTTGGGTTTCGAAACCTACGAACGCGCCCTTGGGAAAGAGTGCGCCGCATCCATCCCCCTTATCAGGCGAAGAATGCTTTCATGGCTTCTGTACAACTATACATCGAGGCCGCATTTCATTTCCTACCGTTTCGAAGACGCCGGCCTGCCTCTGCGAATCTGCAAGAAACTCGGCGCCATGGCGGCGGCATGGACCGTCAGAACGCCGGAAGATTCCGTTCGACTTTTGGCGAAATACGATTCCATCATCTTCGAGGGATTTAAGGCATGAGTGAAACAAAGTTGGCCGATCCATCAATCAGAAAGATAGCGAAAGGGCAGATGTATTTCACGGCGGTTCTTACGCTGCTCTATGAGCTTCTTCACCTTACTCCGCTGAAGCGCGTCTACCAGAACCTGAGGAGCAAGGCCACCCGCGATAAGAAGCGCATAGGCGACATCCCTGTCCTGGAATACTGCGTCGGTTCGCCCAAAGGCAAACCTCTTGTGTTCATGACTCACGGCTACGGTTCCTTCAAGGAGAGGATGGCGAATTTCGCCATGCGTCTCGCGGACAAAGGGTATTTCGTCGTCGCTCCGGATGCCCTTGCCCATGGCGAGAGGAACGAGCCCGGAAGGTACTCCATCGTGCAGGTTGTGGAACGATCCGTGGCCGAGATCGACGTTCTCATCGAATACTACAAGGCTAATTCCGACGTGGATGCCGAACGCTTTTCCATCGTGGGCCGCTCGATGGGCGGCTTCGTCGCCTACGACTACCTGGTGAATGGAAAATATTCGCCGCGGGCCATAGCGCCGACCATATCCTCTCCCGATTCGCGGGACTTGATGAATTACCGGCTCGGGCTTTCGTACTACGAAAACCACAAGATACGGTACTTGACCGATCCCGCCGAGATAGCCCGGCGGAACAGGGAGCTGGAAGAGGCGAGCCTCCTCGCGAGGGTCGTCAAGCATGACAAGGCCGCCGTCATCGTCCAGAACATGCGGTTCGATTTTCTCGTGGGGAGCGAGGGAAGCGACAGGCTGTACGAGGCGTGGAAGGACAAGAGGAAGGATGGAAGCTATCGATACGTCAAGCCCTTCGCCTTCTTCCATTATATCCCCGATGTCGCCAAGAAGAATGTCATCGACTTTTTCGCGAAATATGCGTGACGCCGGGCTTGATGCCCGGATGAGGAAAATCAGGCTATCTCGCCGGGGCGCGGGCGTCCAGGCGGGGCGGGAGCGGGTTGCATGAGTAGTCCTATGATCGAGCTGCGCGGAATCCATAAAAGCTACGGCGCCGAGAAGGTCCTCGAAAACCTCGACCTCCGCATGGAAAAGGGAGGTTTCACGGTCCTCCTCGGTCCTTCCGGCTGCGGCAAATCCACCATACTCAGGCTGATCGCCGGACTCGAGGCGGCTTCTGCCGGAGATGTCCTCATCGACGGCGCCAGCATGCGCGAGGTGCCGCCCGGGGACCGGGGCATCGCCATGGTTTTCCAGAACTACGCCCTCTACCCGACGATGACGGTGAGGGAAAACATCGAGTACGGCCTCAAGAATGGCGGCATCGCGAAAAAGGAGAGGGACAGGCGCATCGCGGAAATCGTGGAGATCGTCGGCCTCGGCGATTATTTGAAGAAGAAGCCTCGGTTCCTGTCGGGCGGGCAGCGCCAGCGCGTCGCCCTCGCGCGCGCCATGGTCAAGCAGCCGCGGATTTTCCTCATGGACGAGCCGCTCTCGAACCTCGACGCGAAGCTCCGCGGCCAGCTGAGGAAGGACCTCATCGAGCTCTACCGCAGGCTGGGAAGCACCTTCGTCTACGTGACGCACGATCAGGTGGAGGCCATGTCGCTGGGAACCAAGGTGATCCTGCTCGAAAAAGGCAGGATCCGCCAGGAAGCCGCCCCGGAGGAAATATACGCCAAACCCGCGAATGTCTTCAGCGCGCGATTCATCGGGACGCCCCCGATGAACATCATCGACGCGGATCAGGCGGTTTCCGCGCTTTCGCCCGGGACTCGCCACATCGGTTTCAGGCCGGAAAAGGCCAGGATCACCGTGGATCGTTCCGAGCTGCCCGCGGGGGCCTCCGTCTTCCCTGGCGAACTCGTCACCCGCGAAATGCTGGGCTCCGAGGTTCTCTATCAGGTCAATGGTCCCGGATGGAAGGCCCAGGTGAAGCTGTACGAGAATCGCAGGATCCCCTACGGGCCGGTATTCATCTATGTGGATAGGAAGGATATCTTTTCCTTCGATGTCGAGGGAAACAGCATGGAAGGCCCAGCTCCGGGGGGAAACCGATGAAAGCCCTCAAGGCCAGACCCTATCTCATGATCGCCCCCGCGATGGCCGTTTTCGCGGTCTTCGCCCTCTATCCCATCGTCTACATGCTGTACCTGAGCTTCTTCAAGTGGAACATGCTCGGCCCGAAGATCTTCATAGGACTCAAGAATTACGCGGATCTTTTCTCAAGCAAGGAATTCGGCAAGGTTTTTTCCAACTCCATTTATTACATGGCGCTAAGTGTAGCCCTTTCGATCGCCATCTCCCTGGCGGTCGCGCTCTTCCTCAGAAAGAAGACGGCGCTCAACGGCTTCCTCCAGGCTTCGATCTTCGCCCCCTACATTATTTCCCTGGTGTCGGTCTCCCTCGTCTGGCTTTGGTTCATGGATTTCGACTACGGGCTGCTGAATTTCATCCTCGGCCTCTTCGGGATCAAGCCGGTCGATTGGCTCTCCGACAGCCACGTGGCGCTCACGTCCCTGGTCATCGTGTCGGTGTGGAAAGGGCTCGGGTTCAACACGCTTATCCTGGCCTCGGCGCTCCAAGCGATTCCCGAGTACCTCTACGAGGCCGCCGAGCTCGACAAGGCAAAACCCTTCTCGGTGTTCCGCTCGATTACCTTGCCGATGATTTCGCCCACGCTCTTCTTCCTCGCCCTCACGAACATGATAGCCTCCCTCAAGGCTTTCGAAACCGTGGCCCTGATGACCCAGGGGGGGCCGTCCAACTCGACGAACACCTTCGTCTACTACATCTATCAGAATGGTTTCCAGTTCTTCAAGATCGGGTACGCCTCGGCCGCGGGGGTCGTCATGATGCTGTTCATCGGGGCCTTCACCATCGCCTATTTCGTTGGCTTGGACCGCAGGGTCCATTACCGGTAGGGGGCCGCCATGATACGAGCGCGACGCGCGGCCTCGCTGACGGGCCGACTCCTCGTTTCCCTCCTGATCCTTCTCGTGTACTTCGTCCCCTTCTACTGGATGGCCCTGACGGCGATCAAGTCGAATGGGGAGATGCTCAAATTCCCGCCGACCTTCTGGACGGCCCATCCCAGTTGGGACAACTTCGCGGTGGCCTTCGGCGCCTTCCCCTTCTGGAAATACCTCTGGAACAGCATTCTCGTCTCGGGGTCCATCATTCTCTGCCAAGTCTTCACGGTCGTGCCGGCGGCCTACGCCTTCGCCCGATACCGTTTCAAGGGCAGCGGCGTCTTCTTCGGGCTCACCTTGGCCTCGGTGATGATCCCGCCGCAGCTAGTCTTTCTGCCTGTGTTCCTGCTGATGAACCGCTTTGGCCTCATCAACCGCTACGCGTCCCTCATCTTGCCGCAGGCGGCGAGCGCTTTCGGGATCTTTATGTTGAGGCAGACTTTCAGGCAGGTGCCGGAGGAAATCCTCGAAGCGGCCCGCATGGACAAGGCTTCGGAACTCTCCATCATCGCGCGCATCATGATCCCGATAGCCATGCCCACGATTTCGGCCCTCAGTCTCATCACCTTCATTGGCACCTGGAACGATTACTTCTGGCCCCTCGTGCTCACGACGAACGAGGCGGTCCGCACGCTTCCCGTGGGCGTGGCTTCGCTCAAGCTGCTGGACGGCGGGATATCGATTCCGTACAACGTCGTGATGGCCGGCAACCTCATCCTGATCGTCCCCGTCCTGCTCATCTACCTCATCGCGCAGCAAAGGATAACGAAAGCCTTCACCTATATGGGTGAAAAATAGATTGCTCTACTAAAGGAGTCGGATATGGCAAGGAGTCGTGAGATTCGCGGCGCGAGGGTTTTCCTGGCCGCTATCGCCCTGGCGCTCTTGGGGGCTCAGACCCTGGCGGCGCAAGCCAAGCCCATCGAGCTCACTTACTGGTACGCGTATTCGGGCGTGGTTCAGGAAACCAACGAGACCCTGATCAAGAATTTCAACGAGACCGTGGGAAAGCAGAAGGGAATCCATGTCACCGGAACCACGCAGGGAGGATATTCGGATGTGCTCCAGAAGGTCCAGGCCGCCACCATCGCCGGGAATCCGCCCAACATCTTCGTTCTGGACGTGGGCGTGACCAGCATGATGGCCATGAACGGCTTGATGGAACCCCTCGACGCCCGGGTCGCGGCGGACAAGCTGGACGTCGGCGATTTCCAGCCCTCCTTCCTCAAGAGCTGCAAATCCAACGGCAAGCTCTACGGGCTGCCCTTCATGTCCAGCAACCTCATCCTGTATATGAACACCACCCTTCTCAAGCAGGCCGGCCTCGACCCCGCGGGACCGAAGACCTGGGACGATTTGGCCCACTACTGCAAAACCATCAAGGAGAAGACCGGCGTTTACGGACTCACCCTGGCCAGCGATCCCTGGTTCATGGAGGTGATGCTCCTCACGGCCGGGACCTCCATACTGAGCGACGATGAGAAGTCCACCAACATCAACGTGAAGGCTTCCCGCGACGCGGTGAAATACTGGAGGGATCTCAAGGACGCGGGCTACATCCGCATCATGGCGAGCGCCGATTCCGCCAAAATCATGTCGGACGTCACAAACCAGAGGGCGGCCATGTGGTTCTACTCGACGGCGGGGATCACGACCTTCATGGGCATGGGTAAAAAAGCCGGCTTCGCGGTGAACACGGCCTTCATGCCCAAGCTCGCGAACTATGGGACCTCGGTGGGCGGCTCCAATATCTTGATCTCCAGCAAAGGAAGCAAGCAGGAAAAGGACGCGGCCTGGGAATTCCTCAAATGGGTGACGGCGACCGAACAGACCGTGTTCACGAGCTCCAAGACGGGATACATGCCGAGCCGTAAGAGCGCCATCGACTCTCCGACGATGAAGGCCATATACGGCGCGCTGCCGCAGTTCAAGGTGGCGATCGACCAGATGGCCTACGCCGACGGGCGCCCGACGAATCCCGGCTATAATGAAGCGATCAACGTCGTCAAGTCCGCCCTCGACGCGGTGTGGGTCAACGGTCAGAACATCGATACCGAATTCGCCGAAGCCCAGAGGGCGATCGACAAGCTGCTGAACGAGTAGGTCGGAGCGATATGCGTCTGGGGACTGGCGCGGCGACGCCTTGGGCACTGCCGCGCCGGTCCCCCTGGATAGGCCGCGAGCGCGGCCTTCAGGCGCGCGGCGCCGGCTGCGCGGCCTCGACGAACCGATCCTCGCCTTCTGGAGAGCCCAATGAACGCACGGAGATCCATACTCATCGACACCGATATCGCTTTCGGATCCCCGAAGGCCGACGCCGACGATGTCCTCGCCCTCATCCTCGCCCTGTCCATCCCGGGACTGGAGATCGCCGCCATCACGCCTGTGGGAGGGAATGTTTCGCCGGAAAAGGCGAGCCGCAACCTTCACGGCTTCCTGTCGCGGATCGGAAGGTCCTTTATCCCCCACGCCTGGAGCGCGGCGATGCCCCTCGATCCGCGGTCGAGGATACGAAGCGAAGTGTGGGACAGGGCGTGGGCGTCTGAGGAGAAGCCGGCGAAGCCCGCGGACGCGCCGAAGATCGATTCCGTCGACCTGATTCTGAAGACTCTCGCCGAAGCGCCCGACCCTCTGACAATGGTCGCCATAGGTCCTCTCACGAATCTCGGGAGGGCCTTGGCGAGGGAGCCGGCGATCGCCGCGAAGATCGAGGAGATAGTCATGATGGGCGGCTCCCGGGAAGTGAGGGGCTTGCACGGCTTGGCCGAGTTCAACATTTGGGCCGACCCGGCGGCTGCCGCGGTCATCTTCGGTTCAGGCCTGCCGGTCAGGGTCTTCGGGCTCGATGTCACCAAGAAGAGAAAGGTGCTTCCCCAGGATCTCGGGCCATGGGCGGCCTCCGACTCGCCGCTTGTCCGGGATGTCCACGAAAGCGTCTTGGGCTTCATGCGGTTCAAGGCTGAGCTGTATGGCCAGGACTACTGCGCCGGCTATTTCCACGACGCCTTTCCGATCGCGTATTTCCACAAGCCTGGCCTGTTCTGCTTCAAACCCTGCAGAATTGCGGTTGGCCTCGAAGATGATGAGACCTACGGGGTGACGAGCATCGACTTCGATCCGGCCGGCGGGCCGGAAGAAGCAGCGGCCGGCGGGCCGCGCCGGTTCGCCGTCGATGTCGACGACGCCGCGTTGACGGAGTGGGTCATTCAGACGATCGCGAACAAGCCGGCTTGCCTTGCTGATCATTAAATACGCGTCCAAGGATCAGGAGAAGCAGTTTCTCCCAAAGTATATAGGTAACGGGCATTTACCGGATCGCATTGAGCGTGTATGTTTTTCGCCTCCGGCGGAATACCGGAGGAAGTCAGATACAATCCGTTGGTCCCTGGCTCAAGTCCAGGTGGGCCCATTTCTTACTATATAATACTATTCATTATAACCGAAGGCATTATTCAAGAGCCCCAAACACAGACAGGGATACACAAACGAAGCACTATCGCGCTTACTTGGTTCGTTGTCATCTCATTGTAATGTCTGCCCGTTATCCTTGCCTTGGATTCATCGAAGAGTCGGAAGAATACGATGTACGTCGGCTTTTTCCGCTTCGCGTCGTGGCGCACTCGGCGCCGTCGACGCGACCATTCGGGCCCGCGCTATGGGTTCTTCTTTTGGAAGAAGCAAGCCCAAATACGATTTGGAGGTTGTGGAATGAAAAAGCTACTTGGATTGGTACTTACGGCCGCGTTCCTGCTGGGGGCGGCGCCGCTTTTCGCCGCGGGGTCAACGGAGGCGAAGGAATACAGCCTGGTTTTCGATCCGGGCGTCTACACCGTCAAGACCGCCACCTATGACGGACAAACCTTCTCGTACCGGGCCTATGAAGGCATCGTGTACGTGAGGAACCCCGTCGACGTCGCGTACCAGACGCTTAACTTCTACGTGCGTACGGAGTTCTACGAGGGCGGGTCGGTGGGCGGCTATACCGCGGATACCGCGCCCATCTGGTTTCCCAACAGCGTCGGAGGCTACATGCCGGCGCCGGCGAGCATGCCCGGCCTGAGCTTCGAAGGGAAGACGAACTCCCTTGTCGTGGCCTTGGCCAAGGGCCTCGTGGTCGCCGCTCCCGGCGCCCGCGGCCGTACGCTCCAGGACGCGTCCGGTGTGTATTACGGCAAGGCGCCGGCGGTCATCGTCGATCTGAAGGCAGCCGTCCGCTACCTGCGCTATAACGACGCCGCCATGCCCGGCGACGCCGAGCGCATCGTCTCCAACGGCACGAGCGCCGGCGGGGCGGTCTCGGTTCTCCTCGGCGCCACCGGAAACAACGCGGATTACGAACCTTACCTCGCGGCCCTCGGCGCCGCCGACGCTCGGGACGATATCTGGGCCGTGTCGGCGTACTGTCCGATCACGAACCTCGACAACGCCGATTCCGCCTACGAATGGCTCCTGGGCGGCCTCTCCAAGACCAAGGAACAGGGACCGATGCCCGTTGGAACTCCAGGGATGCCTGCCGGCTTACCCGCCGGCGTCGCCTCGACCACCGTTCCTCAGGGCGGCCAGACAACGGCCAATCCCTGGGGCGCCCCGAACAGCTCGGGGGCTTCGCTGACCGACGCGCAGAAGAAGCTTTCCGCCCGGCTCGCTGCCCTTTTCCCCGCCTATCTCGACAGTCTCAATCTGACGACACCGGACGGAAAGGTTCTGACATTGGCCGCGGATGGTTCGGGCCCCTTCAAGGACTATCTCGAGACCCTCGTCCTCGACTCGGCTCAAGCTTCGCTGAAAGCTGGCGTGGATTTCTCCGCGTTCCCCTTCGTGACCGTCAAGGACGGCGTCGTGACCGACATCGACTGGGATCAGTTCATCGCTTTCATGGGGCGCAAGAAGTCGGTGCCCGCCTTCGATGGGCTGGACCTCAGTTCTGGGGAGAACAATCTCTTCGGCACCGAGACGATCGACAACCGGCATTTCACCGCCTTCGGCGCCGCCAACAGCGCGGTCGCGGCGACCAGCGCCGACCAGGCGATCGTGAAGCTGATGAACCCCATGGACTACATAGGGACGGAAGGCACGACGACGAGCCGCTATTGGCGCATTCGTCACGGCACGGTCGACAGCGACACCTCGATCGCCGTTCCGGTCATTCTCGCCGCTTACCTAGGCGACAAAGGCTGCTCGGTGGACTTCGCGCTGCCCTGGAACGTGCCGCATTCGGGCGACTACGATCTCGACGACAACTTCGCCTGGGTCGCGTCCTTGACGAAGTAGGCGTAAAGGGATCGCCCGGGGGGCGATCTCTTTATGTCGGTTTTGCTTCCACGATCGTTTCAGGACCCGCATCAGCGTCCGTTGTTATGTATTTGATCTCCGCTGTAATAGGTGACGGAAGCGCTCGTGGTGGCATCGGTTGCGGGATACCCGAACGCAACCATGAGGACAGGCTTCATGGTCTTGGGTATGTTGACGGAGGCGCGGACGGCGTTCACGCGCTCGGGTTGCGGAAAAATGGACATGACGCAGGTGGTGAGGCCCAGTTTGGTGGCTTCCACGACCATAGCCATCGCGGCGATACCGGCGTCCATTTCGTGGAGTTCGGGATATTTGCACTTCGCCTCGTCGCCAGCGATGACAACGAGGCAAGGAGCGGTTTGGAGAGCCACGGAGTAGGGATGGCCAGTACGGATGACATCCATGCGGGCTCGCTCGGTGATGACATAGAAATTCAGGGAATGCTGATTTCCTCCGGTTGGGGCCGAGAAACCAGCCTTCATGAGGAGATCGATTATTTTATCGCTCAAGGGAGCGGTTTTGTATTCTTGCCCAGCTCTGTGGGAAGTACTCCGCTTACTGAGGAGATCCGCGATCGCGCTATCTTGTTCCTGCGCAAAAACGGGAACGATGAGACTTGCGCTGAATAGAACCGCGAGCATGATGGACAGTGATTTTTTCATGACATTACCCTCCGATAAATAGTGGCGTTGATAGCCTTTCATCAAGTTATAAGGACTTTCGGAATTGATGACAACATCGTTCATCGGCGAATCGTCGATGTTTTTTCCTATTTTTTTCATCTGGCTGTAATGTTGGAGCGTTACGTTGTGTTCATGAGGACGCGAAAAGCGCTTAAAGCGCCGAGCGATCCCGATTTCCTGATAAGGAGCGTACGTAATGTCCCTAAAAAACAAGCCGGCGACAAATCTCTTCCTTGATATCGCCATTTTACTGGCCTTTATCCTGGCGATGACACCGCGCACGACGGGCATTCCCCTGCACGAGTGGATGTCCATCGCTTTCGCGTTTTGTGTCGGTATCCATCTTCTCCTCCACTGGGAGTGGATCGTTGGCGTGGCGCCGAAGTTTTTCGCCAACCTCTTCCATGAGTCGCGCCTGAACTTCGTGGTCGACCTCGTCTTTTTTTTGTCGTTGATCTTTGTCATCGTCAGTGGTCTCGCTCTTTCGAAGGTGGCGTTACCGGCGATCGGGATAACTCCGGCTTTTTCGCTCTTCTGGAGAAGGGGACACGCGATTTCGGCCGATGTTGCCTTGATTACCCTCGGCGTTCATTGCGGATTCCACGCGAAGTGGCTCGCGGTAAACGCCAAGCGCTACCTTATCGAGCCAGTGGCTCGTCTTTTCAGAAAACCCTCCGCGGCCATCCTGCCGGAGGTGAGACGATGAAAACGCTGTGGCGCGCGCTGGCGATCCTGACAGTCGTTTGTGTCTTGGGGTTCGGACTCTATACGGTGGCGCAATTTTCTGGAACGGCGGTCCCGGCGGTTTCTTCCGAGGGAAGACCGTTCGCGCAAGGCGGCGACGGGGCGCTCGCTGCCGGAGCCCAAGGCTTCAGCGGATTGAACGCGCAGAAGCAATCCGGAACGGCGACCCCGGACGCGATAAGCGGTTCCGCGGCTCATGGTCATGCCCCGCTCTCCGTGGGCGCCAAGCTTGCCGCCGTGGGCCTGGCTTTCGCCAAGTTCACGGGTGTCTTCGCCGCGGCGGCGCTGGCATTGGCGTTAACGAAGCTGTTGACGGGTCGGGGGAAGAAGACGCGGGCCCTGGCTCTGTCTGGCGGGCGCGGAACCGGACCAAAGCCAGAGGATTGATAGCGAGCTCTTGAAACAATATCAGTCGCCAAAAGGCGCGCCAGCGCGAGGGCTCTCGCGCTGGCGCGCCCTTTGCGCTTTAATGTCGGTAGCGTGAGCGCGCAAATGGGCGCTCGCTTTTGGAGGGTTCGCGTGAGGATACTCCTCGTGGAAGATAACAAGCGTTTTTCCGCCTCCCTGGCGAAGTCCCTCCAGGAGGCGGGATACGCCGTCGACACGGCTTACGACGGCCACGAAGGCATAAGCATGGGCTCGTCCTTGGCCTACGACCTCATCGTCCTGGACATCATGTTGCCGTGCAAGGACGGCTTTGAAGTGTGTCGGACCCTCAGGTCCGGGAAGGTGGCGACGCCGATCCTCATGCTCACCGCCCGCAACGACTTGGGCGATCGGGTACGCGGCCTCGATACCGGGGCCGACGATTATCTTCCGAAACCCTTCGAGCTCGCCGAGCTTCTCGCGCGGATACGGGCATTGCTCCGGCGCGGAGCCGTTGGGACGGCTGGGGAACTCAAGGTGGCCGATCTCGTCCTGGATCCCGCCACCCACGAGGTGCGTCGCGGGGGAAAACGCCTCGATCTCACGGCGCGGGAGTTCGGGCTCTTGGAGTACCTGATGAGGCGCGTCGGGCAGACGGTCACCAGAGAGCTCGTGGAGGAGCATCTATGGAACCAGGAGGATATCGTCGTCTCCAATGTCGTGGATGTCTATATTCGACGTCTGAGGGTGAAGCTCGATGACGACTTCGAGATCAAGCTTTTAGAGACGGTGCGTGGCGTTGGGTATCGCCTGCGCGACGCCAATGCGGAGGGAAAATGAGCGAACGAACCGCCAATACGAGGTTTCTGAAGAGCAGTCACTTCCGCGTCGCGCTTTGGTATACCGCGCTGATCGGCGCTTTGTCGATCGCCTTCGGAACGTTTATCTACCTGAACCAAGTACGGGAGATCTATGGCGACAGCCGCTTCCGGGTCTCCAAGGGTATAGGCGATCTGATCCGCGCCCTGGATCGCGGCCAGGAGATAACGCTCAGGTCGGACGAGGCTTTCGCCGTCATCGGAGCCGACGGGAAGGTTCTCCGCTTCGAGGGCGTCGACGAGAAGGAAGCCCTATCGCTAGCCGCGGCGGCGGCGAGCGCTTCGTCCGAGAGAACCATAGGTGGCGACGCGCGGCAGGGTAAGAGCGCGAATCCCGCCAGCTTTGTCGCGAAGGGGAATCTCCTGTACGGCTTCATGTCACTCGAACGGCCGGAAGGTTTCGCGCCAGGAGGGCATCTGCTCTACGGGGCACCTCTCGATCCCTATGGGCTCCGCGGTAAGCTTCTTTTGAACCTTGTCATGGCTATCGTCCTCATGCTCGCCGCGGCTATGTTGAGCGGGATATGGCTGGCGAAGAGGTCCATGAAGCCTGTCTCGCAGATCGCCAGGACGGCGAAATCCATAGGCGAAGGCGACCTCTCTCGGAGGATACGGCTCGGAACCAACGACGAGCTCGGGGAAATCTCTTCCGTCTTCGACGAGATGCTCGATCGGCTCGAGGCTTCCTTCGCCCGACAGAAGCGGTTCGTCGCCGACGCCGGCCACGAACTCCGCACCCCGCTCTCGATCATCATGCTGGAAACGGAGCGATCTTTGACATCCAAGCGTTCCCAGGAAGAATATAGGCAGAGCCTTTCTTCGATTCGCGCGGAAGGTGTCTTCATGTCGAAGTTGGTCGAGGACCTTCTGACTCTCGCCCGCGCCGACGGGGGGGGGATCAAGGACTCATGGAAGCCCGTCGACCTCGCCGATGTCGTCTTGGAAGCCGTCGAACATTACGCTCCCGTAGCCGCCGCGAAAGGCGCCAAGCTCTCCGTGGGAGAGCTGCCGGAGGTTCTGGTGTTCGGCGACCGGAAAGCCCTCGTGACCGTCGTCGGCAACCTTCTGGACAACGCCGTGAAGTACGGTCGCGGAGAAGGCGGCCGCGTCGGAATCCGCCTGGAGTCGCGGGATGGCGTCGGCCGAATCCTTGTATCCGACGACGGTCTGGGTATATCTCCCGACAAGATCGGCAAGATATTCGACCGATTCTTCCGCGCGGACGAGGCCAGGACGGAGGGCGATGGCGTCCCCGCGGGCAGCGGCCTCGGCTTGGCGATAGCCAAAGCGACTGTCGACGCCCATGGAGGTAGAATCGAGGTGGAAAGCGAGGCGGGGACGGGGACAGGGACGGAATTCCTCGTAACTCTTCCGCTTAATACCAACCAAGTTGAGCGCAATAATTCGATGGCAGGTTGATTGCCGTGGTTGAGATCCAGGTGATCAATAGATGGCCTTGAAAATCTTTGAACGGCAGTGTCGCGACGAGGCTCATCAGCGGACACATGGAAATGATGGTGAACAAGGGCGTAAAGAGAAAGCGGCGCGGGCGGGCGGGAGTGTTGCTGCCTAGTAGTTTTGCGCACAGGAATTTCGACAATGGGGCGCCGATGAAAAACTGGAAAAGCGCGACAAAAGGAACAAGGGTCAAGAAATCTCTAATAGGAGCCAATAAAAAAGAAAAATTGAAAGAGGCATTTCTCAAGATGGTGTTGTATATTTCCATCTCATACACCATGAAGATCCCCATGACTATGATGACAGGTACTATTTTAACGTTTGAGCGAAACATATGATTTCCCCATCTGGCATAAAATAAAAAAGCGTAGGCCCAACACCTGGACTTACGCTTTTTGCGACTCGGCGGTGCCGTGATAATCCTCTAAATAAAAATGATCAAGGGATGCGAGTCGTCCTTTGCTTATAATCCGTTGGTCGCTGGTTCAATCCCGGCAGGGCCCAAAGCTTTCTTGAACATATCCGTTTTACCGGGCAAAATTTTCGGAGCCTCAATGAAAGAAAAAGGGCGTCTGTGCGAACCATCCGGGGGCTTTCTGGGCGAGCCCCTTCTCTGCGTCGTCGAGCAACAACCTGATCTCCGTGTCCCCCTCGCCCTGATGTTGCAGCTTTCTCGGGGACATGCCGCGCTAGAACCATAAGGAGGGAAGATACATGTTCGTGAAGTAGTTTACTGAAAAAAAGATGACGTTTTCGATACAGGCTTCGGCTTCTTTCGCTTCACCGTTTTTCTCAAGGTATAAGCCTTCGAGATAGCGATATGGACTGGGCATCACCTCATGCCAGACCCCGCTGTCGGGGTTCTCGAGGATCTCACGGTTTGCGTGGAAAAAGATCTGCACATTTTTAAAATCTCCAGCTTTCATCGCGGACAGCCCGAGCGAGTAATTTGTGAATAGATATTCTTCGGCGACGGTGTGCCCGACTCCCTCGCGGGGGATGAAAGTATGACTCGCCAGCATTTTATGGGCGCGTCGCTACTCGCGGGCTTGATTGGCGGCGTGGACTCCCTGGAGGAAGAGGTCGTCCCGGTCCGAGGCCGCGCGGCACGAGGCCTCCCAGACGGAGAATCACATCCCGGCGTCCCTGCCCTGGAACTCGAGCGCAAGGTTGCGCTCGTACAAGAGTTGTGGGTTAGTGGCGTCTCGCTCCAGCGTGGCATCGAGCAAGGCCGGCACCGTCCGATCCCGGCTGCTCAGGCGAAAGCGCGCGACAGCGAGGTTCCATAGCCCCTGAACGCTGTCCGGCATGTTCCCAGTGAAAGGCCACCTATTCATATAGGCGGCATCGGCCGCAAAAGAAATTCCCACAGTGACAAAGGTCGCGTTCGAGAGAATTCCCGCCTGCATCGTCGAAACCCAGAGCCTCAAGGTCGACTCCGTCACCGGGGCTACCCTCGCGAGCAACGGTATCAAGAACGCGGTGGCCGACGCGGCCAAGAAGGCTGGATTCGATGTCGCGGCGCTCAGGGCGAAGGAAGTCAAGGTTACCCCGAAGGCTCTTCAAACCTGGGACACCGATGTCCTTGTCATTGGAGCGGGTGGAACCGGCCTCAGCGCTGCCTTAAGCGCGGCTCAGACGGGTGTAAAGGTTATACTCATCGAGAAAGGTTCCATGATCGGCGGAAACACCATGATGGCCGGAGCCGTGTACAACGCGGTCGATCCCGAAGCCCAGTCGACGATGAAGCTGACCAAGGCGCAGAAATCGTCGATGGACGCTTATCTGGCCCTCGATCCGGCCGACCCGAGCCTGATGTTCGATAGGTATCCCGAATGGAAACCGGTTCTTTTAAACAGCTTAAGGCAGACATCAAGGGTTTCTTCGCCGCGAAGTAGAACGCGTCGTCTATGTCAGCATCTGCCCCGCTCAAGTTTGCTTGAGTGGGGCTTTTGTTTTATCGTGGACGGATGCCTTTTTACTTACTCCGTATAGCCCAATTGTTGGATGAAAAGAGGTACTTCGTCTTTCCCAAGCTTGAGGGCTTCGCTGGCGTCCGCCGCTTTAAGCGTATACTGAACGATGGAGGCCAGTTTCAAGGAAGAAGCGGTCAGAGAAATATTTTGGGCTGAAAAACCGGCTGTCGCGTGCGCCATCTGCAGGAATATGGCCGGATTGGTTTTCAGGAACGAGGGAGTGAGCGCGTTGTCCACCGTATAAAGGATGAGCGCCGAGGCAGTCGGGATGGCCGCGGGAGAAACTCTGGAACGGACATCAGCACCATTTATGAATTGCAGGCTATTCTTGTCGGCCTGGTATTTCCAGCTTCCCTTTTCGGTCAGGACATAAATATTGATATAAGCGTTGTCGCCTGAGAATGAGATGTTCCGTCCCGCCTTGGTGGCGCTCGAAACGGCGTCGGCTTTTCGCGGCCCGAGTCCCGCCCACAGTATAGTGGAAAGATCAGCGGTCGGGATGTCCTTTTTTATGAAGGTTTTAGAGACTCTGCGATTTGTTATGGCGCCGATAAGATCGACGCCGCTTTTACCGGCAGGCTGCGGAAGGGCGATGTCCTGCGCCCATAGCGTCGCCGCCGAAACCGCGATCAAAAGAATGAAGAGTGCTTTTTTCATGTATTACTCCTTGGAAAAACCTGAGCCTGGCGATGGACAGATTCTTCCATCGGTTCGCTCAAGCTTAAATATAGTTATAAACAATGAATATTTTATGAATGGCAGGTGGGATTAGCGTGATTGCTTCAGGAAATACGCTTCACGCCGGTATTCCGCTTGTTGGAACGCATACAAAAAACGCATTGGATTCATAGACCGTTCATATCCATGGCCTATGCTCGGATCATATGAAGCTATCTCCCCAGGAAGGCGCCAAGAGCATGAAAAAAGCCACGATATTCATAGTCGACATGACCTGTTCTTCCTGCGAGGCTCGGGTCGCGAGGACACTCGCGGATCTCGACGGCGTTATCTCGGCACGGGTCAGCCTCAAGGGGGGCCGCGCCGAGATCGAATATGACGACAGGCTGACGACGATCGAAGCGATGAAGACCGCTATCGAAAAATCTGGGTATACCGTCGGCGCGGGCGGCGGCGCGAGCACGACGATCGCCGTGGGCATAGGCCTCATGCTTGCGGCGCTCTATATGGTCGCGAGCGCGGCGGGACTTTTCAACGGCCTTCCGACGATAAACGCCTCCCTTGGCTATGGAATGCTTTTTGTGGTCGGAATGCTGACCTCGGTTCACTGCGTAGCCATGTGCGGCGGGATCGCCCTGTCGCAAAGCGTCGGCGCCGGGATCGCGGGAGCCGAAGGAAATCGCAAAAAGCTTATGCCTGGCTTTCTATACAACGGGGGAAGGGTCGTTTCCTATACTATCATAGGCGGCATCGTCGGCGCTCTCGGCGCCGCGTTCAGCTTCTCGCCGGTCTTGAAAGGTGTCATATCCGCGGCGGCCGGTCTTTTCATGATCCTTCTCGGCCTCAAGATGCTCGGCCTGCTTTCCGGGTTGCCGCGGATGTCCCGGATCATTCCCGCCCCGCTCGGGCGCGCCGTTGGCCGTTTCTCATCGGCTCTCGGAAATCGGGGGCCTTTCGCCGTCGGGATCCTCAACGGTCTCATGCCCTGCGGCCCGCTCCAGACAATGCAACTGTATGCCCTCGGGACGGGCGGTTTTGCCGCCGGCGCGCTGTCCATGCTCATCTTCTCCGTCGGCACCGTGCCGCTCATGCTCGTTTTCAGCCTCGCGGCGGCCTTCATCCCCAAAAGACTCGTTCCCGCGATGGTCAAGGCCAGCGCCGTTCTCGTCATGTTCCTGGGCCTGATGACGCTCGGCAGAGCCGCGTCCCTTTCCGGAATCGCGATTCTCGACCCCCCCTCGCTCAAGACAGCGGACGGCTTCGTCAAGGCGACAGTCCTGGACGGCGCCCAGACCGTGCTCACTGATTTCGGTTCATCCGGATATTACCTGCCCTTCACGGTCCAGGCGGGCATTCCCGTAAAATGGACGATCAAGGTCGCGGCCGATGGACTCAATGGCTGCAACAACCCCATCACCATTCCCTCGTACGGAATCCGGAAAAAGCTCGCGCCGGGTGACAACCTCATTGAGTTCACGCCGAATAAGGAAGGCGTCATCGCGTACACCTGCTGGATGGGCATGATATCGAGCCGCATCACGGTGGTGAAAGACCTGGGCGGAGAAAGGTGATCGCCGAATCCGCGGGAAAAACACCGAGCGTTCATACGCCGTTCACAAGGCGGCGATATCATCATATTCAATAGATACCGAAGGAGCTGCCATGAAAAAAATCAAATATTTCGCTGTACCGCTCGTCGTCGCTCTCGCCATCGCGTTGAGCGGTTGCGCAAGCACCGATGTCGTCGGGAAAGTGGCGAAAACGTCGTTCAAGGCTGTCCTGGAAGCTTCGAAGGACAATGTCTCGTTCTCGAACGAAGACGAGTCCTGGACGCTCAGATCCTCCGCGGGCGATGAAGTCCTGTTCTCCGCGAATTTCGCCCGCAACGCGGCGAGCGCGGGCGGCATGGCCGACATGGACAAGCCCGACGTGGAATTCACCTTCGACGCGGCTCCCTTCCTCGCCGCCGGTCTCGATCCTGCCAAGCTCCCGATGATCGACGGAATTAAATATGAAATCGAAGATGGCCGTTTCATGCTCCATTTCGAGCTCGGGAACGACGTCTTCGCCGCGGAGGCAGCCAAATCCTTCGAAGCCACCTTCTCGGAAATAGTCCGCACCCAGCGCTCGAGGATCGGCTACCACGAAAAACTCGATCACTATGGAATCGGTCTCGGCGATGGCAACATGTTCGAATGGGCCAAGGACATGTCCAAGAACGACAAGGATATCGTTTGGGTGCTCAATCCGGCGCCCTTTATCGCCGCCGGCGTCGACCCCGCCACAATCGAGGGCTGGATTTTCGCGAAGGTCGAGACCAAGGATGACAAGGGCAAAGCGGTTTTCACGGACAAGCTGCTCAAGCCATTCGACCTGAAATAAACTCCGCGGCGGCGGGGTGTCCATCGCGAAGCGCGGTTTCTCTTCGGATGAAGCCGCGCTTTTCTTGTTTTCTGGATAGGCGCAGGTTTTATGGCTATACTAGCCTTATTGACAGCGAGGGAGGCCAAGAGTGCCGGTCAAAATTCTTGTCGCCGACGATGAAGAGAAAATAGCCGCGATGGTGGGGAGTTATCTCGAAGCCAACGGCTTTCAGCCGCTCATCGCGCACGATGGGACGCGCGCGCTCGCCCTCTTCAGGGAACAGGCTCCCGCCTGTCTCATCCTCGACATCAATATGCCCGGCCCGAACGGGCTCGATGTGGCCCGCGAAGCGCGGAAGACGTCATCGGTGCCGATCATCTTTCTTACGGCAAGGGCCGACGAAATCGATAAAATAATAGGCCTCGAGCTCGGCGCCGACGACTACGTATGCAAGCCCTTCAGCCCCAGGGAACTTGTCGCGCGGATCCGGGCCGTGATGCGTCGCACAACGTTGCCTTCCTCGGCAGACGAGCGCGAAGGGCCGGTTCGCCGCGGCGGAATCGAGATCGATTTCCGGAAGAGATCGGTGAAGGTCGCGGGGCAGCCTAAAAACCTGACGACCGTGCAGCTCGATATTCTCGGTCTCCTCATGCGCGAACCGGAGAGAGTGTTCAGCCGTCTGGAAATCCTGGAGCGCTGTATGGGCACCAGCTATGATGGCTACGAAAGGACGATAGACGCCCATATCAAGAATATCCGCAAGGCCCTGGGCGACGACAGCGAAAGCCCGAGGTTCATAAGCACGGTGCGGGGAGCCGGCTATAAGTTCCTGGAGCAATCCGGTGAAGCTTAG
Organism: Rectinemataceae bacterium; assembly: GCA_035560555.1. Taxonomy (GTDB): domain Bacteria; phylum Spirochaetota; class Spirochaetia; order Treponematales; family Rectinemataceae; genus UBA11090. The sequence goes on along the minus strand of DATMZF010000008.1, from coordinate 24,359 downwards.
ATCCCGGCTGGCGATATATTTTTTCCTGGTCATCGCCGTCGTGGCGGGCACGACGTTTTTTTTCGTTAGGCGATCGACGGAAAGAAATTTCCGCTCCTTCATCTTCGCCGGGGATTCGGGCAAAGCCAGAGTCTACGCCACGATCCTCGGCGAATACTACAGCGAACACAAAGACTGGATAGACCTTCAGTCCTTCCTTTCAGAGATGCCGCAGCTCGCTTTTTTTGGGCTCGACCAACGCATCCATGGGGAACGCGGCGGCACGCCTCTTTTACCCTATCCTTCCGAAACAATCAGCGCGCTGCTCTCGGATCGGATCGCCGTGGCCGACATTAACGGGATAATCGTGGCCGATACTTCCGGCGAGCTTCTTCGCACCGTTCATCCGCCTAAACACTTGGCGCACGGCGTCCCGATCATGGTGAATTCCGAACGGAAAGGAACGGTGCTCGTGGGATCGATGGTGGATTCTTCCCTCACGGGGATGAGCGAGCGTTTTCTCGGTTCGATCAGCGAGGCGCTCATTTGGGCGGTCGCGCTGTCGGCGGGGCTCACGCTTGTCCTAGGCATGATACTTTCGGCGCAGGTGACGCGGCCCGTCACCATGCTCACCCGCGCGGCGCGAAGCGTGGCGGCCGGGAACCTGTCGACGGTGGTTGAGACAACCGGGAAAAAAGGCGCGAATGATGAGATAGCGGAGTTGGCTCAATCGTTCAACGCCATGACCGAAGAGCTCAAACGCCTCGAGGAGGCGAAGAAACAGATCATCGCCGATTCCGCACACGAACTCAGGACGCCTTTGACGCTCATTCAGGGCAGCATCGAGGCGATGATCGACGGGGTCTATCCCCTCGCCATTCCGACGCTGGAATCGGTCCATGAGGAAACCGTAAGGCTTTCCCATCTCATCGATATGTTGAGGGAGCTGGATATCATCCAATCAGGCAGGCTTTCGCTGAATCTGGAATCGATCGACGGCATGGAACTTTTACGCAGGACGGCGAAGCTCTTCACCGCATCAGCCAAGGTGAAAAACATAATCCTGACGGTCGAGGAACCTTCCGTCGCGCCTTCGATAAACGCCGATTATCTCCGCATCGGGGAAGTCGTCTACAATCTCGTCTCGAACGCCATCAAGTACACGCCGTCGGAAGGAAAGGTTCGGTTGCGCGCTGAAGAAGACAGGACGTTGGGTCTGGTTCGTTTCTACGTTGACGATTCCGGGCCGGGCATCCCGGCCGACGAGAGGGAGCGGATATTCGAGCGTTTCTACAGGATCGATAAATCCCGCGCCGCGGATAGGGGAGGACGGGGATTGGGGCTCGCCATCGCGAACGAGATCGCCAAGGCTCACGGAGGCGGTATCGCCGTAGGAGATTCCGACCTGGGCGGGGCTTCTTTCGTCCTCACGCTCAAGTCGGCATAATTTCAGTTTCTTTTCCAGTTGGCGAAATAAGGCGCGACGCTCGCCAAATACTGTCTGGAAATTCCAATGGAGTCCCCGAGATCGGTCTTTTCCTTTCCAGGGATGGGGATGGGATTGCATCCGCCCTTTATTTTTTCGATCTGATCCAGGCTGAATCGATTTCCGCAGTTCTGGCAAACAAAGACGGCGCCTTCCTGTTTGTAATAGCCGCGCCCCGATGAATAACATACCTGACATGTGTTGAGCGCCGTCCGGATCGTTCCGTCCGAGGCCTTTACGGCGAAGATCTCCATATTTTTGCCGTCGACAACGTAGGGGTAGAATTTTGCCCTGATAGTTATGTCCTTCTTCTTTATGACGATTCCCCAGTCGGCTGTTGCCTTGGCTCCGCCCTCCTGCGAAAACGCGATGGGAAGGGCAAACATCGCTAGAGCGAAAATCATCGCTACAGCGCGGACAATCCTGCTTGAAATCTTTCTATCCATGTACGTCCTCCGAGTCGATGCTTTCGGCCATTATATTCTTGCCTTGTGAACACAGCGTGAATCCCGGATAGCGTTGGCGTGAATTTTTGCCGCGTTCGGATTTCGGATGGCGCTCGCGCCTAACTCGTGACGCCGCTGTTTGGTCGTTCCACGATGCCGCCTCTCGTTCGTTCCATGATGCCGGTTGTCGCCTTTGCTTCTATGAGAACCGTGCCAATCCAGACAAACCACGCTATCAACATCAGGCCGAAAATGATGGAGGCATCGCGCAGGGGCGGAACGACGGAGACGAGGCCGGCCACGCCGACCACGACGCCGAACCGGCCGAGGAGTTTCGGCAGCGCGCCGCTTCGCAGAGCCACGACGCTCACCAAAAGTATCCACAAGCCGCCGAGGATTTCGCCGCCGGCGCCGCCAAGCGCCTGCGCGACGGGCTCGATCGCCGGCCATGTAGCCTGAGCCCGCGCCGGATCAGTCTTGTTCAGAGCCGCCACCGTGGTCATGCCATAGTTGAAAATCATGCCGCTCGTAACTAGCGCGAACGACCACAGCAGACCGATGGCGGTGGCGACGCGTATCGTGGCGGACGCGCGATCCTTCATTCTGTCGTACAACGCGAACGCCAGCACGCTGAGCGCGATTCCGTAGAATACGTAGGTGACGAGGTACATGGCGTACATGCTGGCGTAGTTGGCGACAATGAGCGCGACTTTTTCCGCGGCGGTCCGTGCGCCCATATAGTCGACCGCGAGCAGGAAGTACGGCATCGCCGCGAGCAAGGCCAGAGCGATATAGAGCGCCGCCGCGCCTCCCGCCTTCTGTCGCTTGGCTTCATCGTGGGTCAGTGTGTTCATGCTAATCTCCCTTTGGCAGGCCGCGGCGCTTGCGTGCCTCGGCCATTGACGATATACTTACTAAGTAAGCACCGGCAGTGTCGCACTTACTTAGTAAGCATGTCAAGCCATTGGAGTGAAGATGGTCGAGAAGATTCGCGGGGACGGCGGGAAGTCCGCGCAGCGTTTGCCATTGAATCGAGATCAAGTCCTCGCCGCGGCGGCTGAGATCGCCGACGAACGCGGGATCGGCGCGGTGACCATGCGCGAGGTGGCGTCGAAGCTCGGCGTGGAAGCGATGTCGCTCTACAACCATGTCGCGAACAAGGACGATATCCTCGACGGCATGGTCGACCTCGTGATCGAGCGGGTCGAGCTCCCCTCCGACGTCAAAGGCTGGCGCGAGGCTATGCGCCGCCGGGCGGTTTCGGCTCACCAGGTTTTCGGCAGGCATCCATGGGTGCCGCAGCTTCTCGACTCGCGCGAGACAAGCGGTCCTTCAAGGATGTTATACCTCGACTGGGTGCTTGGGACGCTGGTGAAGGCGGGGTTTTCGCTGGAAGGCGCGGCGCGCGCCTTCTCCCTGCTCGACAGCTATATCTACGGCTTCGGCATCCAGCGGTTCAATATGTCGGCCGACGCCGATGCCTCGCCCGAGGAGATGGCCCAAGCGATTCTGGCGTCGATACCTGCCGAGAAGTACCCCTACCTGCATCGGATGGCTTCGCAGGCGATGGAATCGGGTTATGACGCCGAAGCCGACTTCGACTTCGGGTTGGAGCTCATCCTCGACGGGCTGGAACGGATCCTCGACGATTCGCGATCGGGCTAGAAGCGCGTGAGCAGCATTTTCGGACGCATGAATGGCTCAAATCTTGAAAAGGATACCTATATACGAAGCCCTGAGGCCTGATTCGAGGTTGATGGCGACGTTATTGGATAGATAGTAGCTCAAGCCGCCGATGGTGTCGAAACCGACGCCGGGGAATACCGTGAGTCCCAAGCCCAGGTACGAATCGAAGTTCCCGATCCAGGAAAGTTCCCTGGGGAAATTCAGGGCGCCCCAGCTGAAATGGAGCGTGCCGAAAGCGCCGATGGACAGGGCTACGCCGCTGGTCAAGTCGAGCCCGACGCGGCCCGCGATTCCGTAGGTGAAGGGAAGCTTTTCCGCGATGACGAATTTTCCTATGGCGTATTCCACGCCTCCGCCGAGTCCGAAACCGCTGCCATAGTGCAGGCCAAGGCCTATGTTCGCGTTGAGCGAACCGGGGGCGACAAGCATGCCGTTTTTCGCGTATGAATTCCCGAACGCGAATCCGGAAAATATGACGAGCGCCGCCAGAAGGAATGCTAATCTCTTATTCATAAAAACCTCCCAAGGTTTATACGGTGAAGACCGTCCGTTGATCGTACGTGGTCGGCGGATCTTGGTCTGTGCGGCACCACACATAGTGGCCTGGATAGATATGAGCGCATACCGCGAAGACGACGCTGCCCTGACTCAGGCGCTCGCCATGGAAGGGCGGGTCTTGGTGGAGGGTGGCTCGGTCTTTGGTTCGGGAGGAAGGGCCTTTATACGGCTCAACATCTCTTGTCAGCCCTCTTGAATTCTCGAGCCTTTCGTCTTGATAAATAAACAATATGTAGACAATTGATGTTGACAGGTTGTAAACCCATTCCTATACTTTACTGATCGACAGCGTTTTGCCTTAGGCGGAACCGGCACCGCGGGGACCGCCTTGGAACAAAGGATTGGGATGGGATCATGAAACGGGAAGAAATCTACGTTTTTTTGTCTAATTTAGCGGAAGGGATAGCCGAAACCTTCGGCCCCAACTGCGAGACCCTCATCCACGACCTTAGCGTTCCGGAACATCCTATATTGAAGATATGCAACAATGGAGTCTCCGGGAGGAAGGTCGGATCGACAGAGGATATCTATGGAGGCGAGTTCGACCCCGCCATGGAGAGGCCTTTCATAGGATCCGACTACGTGAATCACCTCGTCATCACGAAGAAGGGCAAGAAGGTGAAGACGTCGACATGGGTCCTGAATGGCGACAATTATCGATTCGGGTTCGGCGTCAACTACGATTTTACCGATATGGAGGTCGTGACCAGAACCCTGGAATCCTTCACGCGCGTCAATTCGGATCTTGAGGAGGCGATCGCTGAGGACAACAAGGGCAATCAGCTGGAACTCAAGGTAAAGGCCTGCGTCGACGCGATGGGCAAGCCGGTCGAAGAGATGACGAAACAGGATCGCCTCGAGGTCATCAGGCGTTTGCGGGGCATGAACGCGTTTCGGTTTCAGAAGGCGGTTCCCTATGTCGCCGAAAAGCTGGGCGTGTCGCGCTACAGCGTCTACAAGTATCTCAACGAAGCCTGAAGGCGGGATGCCATGCTGAAGCGCGACGAGTTGAGTTGGATCCTGCAAACCGCCCTGTCCTCGGGCGGGGATTTTTCCGAGCTGTTTTGGGAAGATCGGCGGGACACGAATATACGATGCATGGAGCGAACGATCGGAGGCATCACCTCCCTCCATATCCATGGGGCCGGCATCCATGTGTTGAAGGGCACCCGCGGCGTCTATGTCCACACCAACGATACTACCTTGGGCGGGCTCACGCGGCTCGCGCAGGTGGCGGCCGACCTCCTTTCGTCCACCGCCGCCTCCCCGCTTTCGGATATCCAATTCTCCCCCCATAAATACCCGACCCCGACGCCCGTCGAGATCTGGCCACATACGGTCGATTCCCGCAGGAAAATCCAGGTGCTCAAGGAGATGGACAAGGCGGCGAGAGAAGCCGGAGGGATCAGGGGTGCCGGAGAGGTTCAGGGGGCCTGTGGGGCCGGAGGGGTCCGGAATCTCAACCTCGTGTACTTTGATTCGAACCAGCACATCCTTGTCGCGAACAGCGAAAGCCTTTTGACGGAAGACGATAGGGTCAGGACGCGGGTCCGCATGGACGCGACGGTCGAGGTCGGCGCGGAGTCTCTCTTCGAGTTCAACGATTTCGTGGGTCCATGCGGTTTCGAGCTTTTTGAGGGTGACTACGAGGCTTTCGCCCGAGGGCAGATCGCCTCGATGATAGCCAGGCTCAAGGCCGAGCCCGCGGAATCCTGCGTCGTTCCGGTGGTGATCGAGGGCGGGGACGGGGGAGTGCTGTGGCACGAAGCCTGCGGCCATCCTCTCGAGGCCGAAAACATCGCCGTCGGCTATGGGGAATTCGCCGGAAGGCTTGGGCAAAAGGTCGCCTCCGAAAAGGTGACGCTCGTCGATGACGGCGGCCTTCCCGGGATGTACGGGTCGGAGGCCGTCGACGACGAGGGCCATCCCACCAGGAAAAACGTGCTTATTGAAAACGGTGTTCTCAAGAGCTACCTCTGCGGCCGGAAAGGCGCGCGCCTCCTGGGCATGGAGTCGACGGGGAGCGGCAGGAGGCAGAGCTACTGCTTCGCGCCGACCTCCCGCATGCACAATACCTACCTCGCCGCCGGCGAAGACGACGAGGATGAGATGATCAGCTCCATAGGCGAAGGCCTGTACGTCAAGGAGCTGGGCGGCGGGGACAGCGGCGTCGAGTTCTCGATCGAGGTGAAGGAAGCCTATTGGATAAGGAACGGATCGATCGCCCATCAGGTGAGGGGCATAACCTTGAGCGGGAACAGCATGGAGATGATCAAGCGCGTGGATCGGGTCGGGAGAATACTCGTGCCCGAAAAAGGGTCGTTCTGCGGAGCCTCCTCGGGATTGGTCCCGACCACGGCCTTTCAGCCGCGCATCCGGATTTCCGAGATGGCGGTAGGCGGGACAAAACGATGACCGACCTGAGGGCATTCAAGGAGGCCTTCGCCTCACTTCCGCGCGGAGCCGCGGAAGCCGAAGCGAACGCGGAAAGCCACGGCGTCGGCCGCGTGGAGGTGCATGGCGGCGCCGTGACCGGGGCCGACCGCTCCGAAGACCAGGCGCTGTACCTTCGAGTCTCGGGCGACAGGACGGGGTATTCCTACACCCAGGATCTCCGCGACGATCCCGAAAAGCTTCTGCTCGAAGCCTTTGAGAACGGCCGATTTTCCGAAAGCCCCTCGCCGGATGAAATCCGCAGAGGTTCGGACGCCGTCGCCATGGATCTCGGCGACGTTGAGGCTAAGCTCGATATCGATTCGCTCGGCCGCTTCGGCCGGGACTTCGAGCGGGATCTCCTCGCCTTAGCCCCAGGGATCTCAGAGGTATTCCTCTCGGCGCGGGCCGAGACGATAGGGATGCGCACGGTCAACTCGCGCGGCCTGGACGTCGCGGCCACGCGGCCCCTGTACATCCTTTCGGCCGTGGCCAACTCCGAAAAGGGAGGCCGCCTGTATACGGCGAGCTACAACAGGACAGCCTCGGCCCTGGAAAATTTCAGCGTCGAGGATTTCGGCCTGAACCTCGTGGAGATGCTGGAAGACCAGTATGACCCGAAGCCCTTTCGCTCGGGTTTCCATAAGGCCATCCTCCACAGGAACGTGGTGTACAACATAATGTCCACGGCCTGGCAACTCTTCTCCGGCCAGCGCTACCTGGAAAGATCATCTCTTTTTTCGGGGAAACTGGGCGACAAGGTTGCCGCCGATTGTCTCAGTATGAGGGATTATCCGTCCCGCCCGGATAGCGGGTTCGATATCGCCTGCGATTGCGAGGGAAGCGCGGGGGGAGCAGTCGACCTGCTGGATCGCGGCCGCCTCGTCGGCCTCATGCATAACCTGGCGACGGCGAAGGCCCTCGCGGCCGCGCCGACGGGGAACGCCGGGCGCCGGCCCCTCCTCTCCGGCAACATCCCAACGGCCATCCAGGTCACGCCGCGGAATTTCTGCGTCGAACCGGGCCTCCGCGGCCTCGACGAGATGGTCGAAAGCCTGGGAGAGGGGATTCTCGTCACGGCGAGCTTCGATGTCTTCCACTCCATCAACATTGCCTCGGGAGCATTCAGCATTCCCTGCAAGGGCGTCGTCGTGCGAGACGGGAAGCGGGAATCGGCCACGGGCCCTCTCGTGCTCTCCGGCAACCTGGGAGACCTGCTGAAGGGCGTGGAGGAAGTCGGAAGCGATTTCTATATCGGGACCATGCTGGCGCTGGACAATTACGGGATCGGCGCCTGCAGCCTGCGGGTCGGTGAACTGAGCATAAGCGGAGCCTAGGGCGACCGCGTCAAGATATGAGGTCCGCATAGAAGAATTCATGATCAAGGAGGAAGTGTTATGATGAAACGATGGCTGACAATTCTGATGGTTCTCGCCTTCGCCGCGAGCGTGGCGGGAGCGGCGGGGACGAACGAAGGAGTCCTGAAGGTGGGTTGGCCCTACGAACCGGCCAGCATGGACCCGCACCGGGCAAACGAGGACGCCGCCTACGACGCGCTACGGATGATGGTGGAAGGCCTCGTTCGAAACGTCGACGGCGAGGCTGTCCCCGGCATCGCCGAGTCCTGGGAGGCTTCCGCCGACAACATGGAATACACCTTCCACCTTCGCAGGAGCCGCTTCAGCGACGGCAGCCCCGTGACGGCGAAGGATTTCCAGTACAGCCTCTTCAGGCTCCTCGACGCCTCGAAGGCTTTCGAGAAGGCCGATTCCGCCTTCATCATCAAAAACGCGGAGTCCTATTACAAGGGCAAGAGCAAGGCTGAGGAAGTGGGCATCGAGGTGAAGAACGACTACACCCTGAAACTGACGCTGGCCGTGCCGACCTTCCCGATAACCTTTGCCGATTGGCCCTTCAGCCCGATGAACAAGGCATTCGTCGAAGCCAAGGGAGCCGTCTACGGGTCCGAAGCCGCGAACCTGCTTACCAATGGACCCTTCACCCTCAAGGCCTGGGAGCATGACTCGAAGCTCGTTCTCGTCAAGAACGAAAACTATTGGGATTCCCGCTCCATCGCCCTCACCGAAATAGACGCCTTCATCAACGCGGCCGGCGATACGGCGGTCGACATGATGCTGGCCAAGCAGCTGGACCTCGTCGAGCTAAGCAACCGCAACCAGGTCAAGACGCTCACGGACAAGGGATTCGCCATGGAAGCCTACGCTTCCAACTACCAGTTCCTCCACGTCAACCACAAGGGCAAGAACGAGAAGACAGGCAGATTCCTTTCGAACGTCAATTTCCGCAGGGCTCTCAGTTACGCCATCGACCGCCAGGCGCTGGTGGCGACCGTGTACACGACGTCCACCCCCTCGACGAGGCTCACCGCCCCGAACGAGCGCGGCGTGAAAGGTCAATTCAATGTGGAATATCCCTACGCTGGCCTGCCGGCCAGCGCCAATCCCGCGAAGGCCAAGGAGTATCTCGGCATAGCCCTGAAGGAGCTGGGGCTGAACGCCTCCGATATGCCTACCTTCACGATGCTCTGCTTCGATTCCCAGGGCAGCCTCATGGCGCTGCAGGCCATTCAGGACATGCTGAAGAAGAATATCGGCGTGAACTGCGAGATTGACGCCCAGCCCATACCTTCCATGATCGCCAAGGTTTACGCGAGCGACTACGATTTGTGGAAGGGCGGCTCCTCGCTCGGCCAGGTCGACTGGCTCGACGAGATCGCGCAATCCTACCTGAGCGGCACCGGCGCTCCGTACAACTACAAGGACGCCGCTTTCGACGCTCTCTACAAAAAGGCTTCCATGGCGACCAAATGGAAGGAACGCAAGGACAGGATGTTCGATCTCGAAAAGTATTACTGCGACAATGTGGTCGACCTTCTCCTGAATTGGCAGCAGATATTTGTCGTCTACACCCCGAAGCTCGGCGGCATGTACACGTCCACCTATCTCGACTATTCGCAGGCGAGTTTCAAGAAATAGAGAAGTCATTGTAGAGTAAACGCTTGATAGTCGCCGCCGGAGTCCCTCGAAGGGGCCGGCGGCGACCCAAGCCGGGGGAAAAGGGGGCGGCGGACAATCGATGCTCGGCTATATCTGGAAAAAACTACTGACGGCGGCCGCGACGGTCTTCATCCTGGCCACCCTGACCTTCTTCCTCGTCAAACTGCTTCCCGGGAATCCCTTCCTGAGCGAAACCATTCCCGAAGTCATTCAGCAGAAACAGCGGGAATACTACGGTCTCGACAAACCCATCCACGTACAATACCTCCGCTACATGGGGAACCTCCTGCGCGGCGACCTGGGCTCTTCGCTCAAGAAGGTGGGGAGAAGCGTCGTGGGGATCATCTCGGAAAGCTTTCCCGTATCGGCCAAACTCGGCCTGATTTCGTTCATAATCAGCGAAGCCATCGGCATCCTTTTCGGGATACTCTGCGCCCAGTTCAAGAACAAGTGGCCCGACTACCTCCTGATGATCGTGGCGATTCTCGGCATCGCCCTGCCGGCGATGGTCCTCGGTCCTCTTCTGCGCTTCCTTCTGGGAGTCAAGCTCGGGATCCTACCGGTGACGGGATGGGGAAGCCTGAAGCAGCTCGTCATGCCGGCCTTCGTCCTCGGCATGGGAACCATAGCCGTCACGACGCGCAACATGCGCGCCAGCATGCTCGGCGTGACCACCCAGGATTATATCAAGACAGCACGCTCCAAGGGGATTTCTCCCGCACGGGTCGTCATGAAGCACGAGTTCAAGAACTCCCTCGTGCCCATCATCACGAACATGGGCGTGCAGATCGCGTCGGTCCTGACCGGCTCCTTCGTGGTGGAGAGCATCTTTCTGATACCCGGTCTGGGGAAGTACTTCGTCGACTCGATAACGACGCTGGACTATACGCTGATCATGGGGCTCACCATTTTTTACGGGACCTTCCTCGTCGTCATGAATTTGCTCGTCGACCTCCTGTACGGTTTCATAGATCCCAGGATTCGCCTTAAGTGAGGGACGGAATGACACAAAACGATACGCGCTTTACCGAAGACGATTTCCTTCCCCTCCCCCAGGACGGCATGGAGTCCGACGTCGTGGTCAGGAAATCAACAAGCTTTACCAAGGATGTCTGGCGGAGTTTCCGCAAGAGCAAGACCGCGGTCGCGAGCCTCGTCATTCTCTCCATCCTGGTCTTCTTCGTCCTCTTCGGCCCCTTGATGACCAGGTACGACTACTTCAGCAACGACTACGGCGCCGTCAATTCCCCGCCGAGCGCCGCGCACTGGTTCGGGACGGACGCGCTCGGGCGCGACCTGTGGACCCGCGTCTGGGTGGGCGGAAGGGTTTCCCTCCTCATCGCCTTGCTGGCCACCGTCATCCCCTATCTCATCGGGATGACCATCGGGGGGATCTCCGGCTACTTCGGCGGAAAGCTCGACGAGATTATCATGCGCGGCATAGACATTCTCATCGGGATTCCGCCGCTCATCTACATGATACTCATCATGGTGATACTCGGCAGCGGAAACATTATGACCTTGGTGCTCGCCATGTCCATCACAGGATGGATGGGATCGGCCCGTCTTGTCAGGGGGCTCATACTCCAGCTGAAAACCAGGGAGTTCGTGGTCGCCAGCGAGACCCTGGGAGCCTCGCCCTTCAGGCTGATCTTCAGGCATCTCATTCCCAACACCCTCGGGATCATGGTGGTCGGCATGACGCTGACGATGCCATCGATCATTTTCTACGAAGCCTTCCTGAGCTATATCGGCCTCGGAATCAAGCCGCCGAATCCCAGCTGGGGGCAACTGATCAAGATAGCGTCGGAGATTTTCCGCTACTATCCCTACCAGTTCATATTTCCCTGCCTCTGCGTGAGCGTCGCCATGCTCTGTTTCAACATGATCGGCGATGGCCTGCGCGACGCGCTCGATCCCAAGTTGAGGTCCTGACATGAGCCCAGAAACAAAGGAAGCCGGGGCGGCGATGAAGGGGGCCGGGACGGCGATGAAGGAAGCCGGGATTGCAATGAAGGGAGCCGGGATTGCAATGAAGGGAGCCGGGACGCCGATGGATGAACAGCCGATCCTGTCCGTGAACAATCTGGCGGTATCCTTCGACACCTACCAGGGGGAAGTGCAGGCCGTGCGCGGCGTCAGCTGGCATCTCGGGAAGGGGGAGACCATCGCCATCGTCGGCGAATCGGGCTGCGGAAAGACCGTTTCGATACAGACCGTCTTGGGGACGAATCCCAAGGGGGTTGGCAGGGTCAAGAGCGGCGAGATCCTCTTCCACGGAGAGAATCTCCTCGAGAAGACGGCGAAGGAGATGAGGGCCTACCAGGGAAACAAGATGTCCATCATCTTCCAGGACCCCTTCACCTATCTCAATCCGACGATGAGCGTGGGCGATCAGATAATAGAGAACTACCGACAGCACAGAAAAGCCACGAGGAAGGAAGCGGAAAATCGAGTCCTGGAGATGATGAGGCTGATCAACATGCCTTCCCCGGAGAAGAACATGCGGCGGTATCCCCATCAGCTCTCGGGAGGCATGCGCCAGCGCGTCATGATAGCCATCGCCATCATCTGCGGCCCCGAAATTCTCTTCGCGGACGAGCCCACGACAGCGCTGGACGTCACGATCCAGGCGCAGGTGATCGATCTGATGAACGAGCTGAGGGCGAAGCTGAACACGGCCATCGTCCTGATCACCCACGACATGGGCGTGGTGGCCAACATGGCCGACCGGATATACGTGATGTACGCCGGCAAGATCGTCGAGCACGGAACCTCGGACGACATCTTCAAGCGGAGCGCGCATCCTTACACGAAGGGACTCCTGGGGTCGGTCCCGCGGGTGGATCGCAAGACCGACAAGGATCTGTACTCCATCAAGGGTTCGCCACCCGATCTGATCGCCCCGCCTCCCGGATGCGCCTTCGCCGCGCGATGCCGGTACGCGATGAACATATGCGTCAGAGCCCAGCCCGAACCCGTGACTCTCGGGGACTCCGACCATTTCTCGGCCTGCTGGCTCAATCATCCCGCCTTCATACACGACGCGAGCGGAAAACAGGGAGCGGAAGTACGGCATGAGTGACGAAAAGCTCCTGGAAATCCAGGATTTAAAGGTGTTCTACCACCTCGATTCGGGAGTCCTGAAGGCGGTCAACGGGCTCAGCCTCGCTATAAGGAAAGGGACGACCACAGGCCTCGTGGGCGAGTCCGGCTGCGGAAAGAGCACGCTGGGGAAGAGCATACTCAGGCTGAACAGGCCGGACGCGGGGCGGATATTGTTCAAGGGCAGGGATATCTGGACGCTGGATCGGAAGGAACGAAAGCGGTTTCGCAAAGAGGTCCAAATGATCTTCCAGGATCCCTACGCGTCGCTGGATCCCCTTTGCGTCGTCAGCGACATCGTCGCGGAAGGCATGGACATCCATGGCCTCTATCCGGGACGCGAAAGGCGGAACCGCGTTATCGAACTCCTGCGGCTTGTGGGCTTGAACGAGGGGCACGCCAACCGCTTTCCGCACGAATTTTCAGGGGGCCAGCGGCAGCGGATCGGTATAGCGCGGGCGCTGGCGGTCGAGCCCGAGCTGATCGTCTGCGACGAGCCCATCTCGGCCCTCGACGTCTCCATCCAGGCCCAGATCGTGAACCTGATCAAGCAGCTGCAAAAGAAGATGAACCTGTCGCTCCTCTTCATCACCCACGATCTGTCCATGGTCAGGCACATTTCGGACCAGATCGCGGTGATGTACCTCGGGTCCCTGATGGAGCTGGCGCCGAGCGACAGTCTTTACGAAAAGAGCTATCATCCCTACACGAAGGCTCTCCTGTCGGCCATCCCCGTCGCCGATCCCGAGGTGGAGCGGGGGCGAAAGCGGATACTTCTGGCCGGAGACGTGCCCAGCCCGATCAACCTTGGCGAAGGCTGCGCCTTCGTTATGCGCTGCGCCTACGCGAGCGACGCCTGCCGCTCACGGAGGCCGGAGCTTCGCGAGCGCGGGCCCGGGCATTTCGTGGCCTGCCACAATGTCGACGTTATCAACCAATGAGCCGTTTCCGGGCTGGATCGCAGCCCGCCCGGGATTCCTCGGCCAGCCGAAAGCTACACCTGGAGAAGCATACCTATGAGCTATGATTTTGATACAACCGTCGATCGATCCGGCATCGGCAACATGATCGAGGCGTCGCGGTCTCCCGCGATCCGCGACGCCGGCCTTACGAGCTATTGGGGGGCCGAGTTCGGCTTCCGGACGGCGCCCGCCATTCTCGACGCGGTGAAGAAAGCAGCGAACAACGGGCTGTTCGGATACACCATAACGACGCCGGACTACCTCGACCGGGTCGTCTGGTGGTTCAAGACCCGGAGGGGCGCGAGTATCCGGCCCGAATGGATACTGCCCACCCATGGGGTGATTTTCTCGCTCGCCACCTCGATACGCGCCTTCACGGCGCCGGGAGAGGCGATCATCACCCTCGCCCCGGGCTACAGGAGATACAACCAGGCGGCGGAGCGCCTGGGGAGAAGGGTTTCCGAGAGCCGCCTCGTCCTGAGGAATGGCCGTTACCGCATCGACTTCGAAGACCTCGAGGCGAGGATGAGCGAGGCGGCGAACAGGCTCCTCGTGCTCTGCAATCCGAACAATCCCACGGGCACTGTCTGGGGAATCCCTGATCTGGAGAGGATAGCCGAGCTCGCGAAAAGGCACGATGTGCTCGTGTTCAGCGATGAGATTTTCGCGGAAGTCGTCTTCGAAGGGGCTTCGGTCCCGCCCTATCATTCGGTCGCCGGGGATGGCGCCGAATGCGTCACCTGCGGCTCCCTCGGCAAGTGTTTCGGGCTCACGGGCGTCAATCATTCGAATGTCGTCATACCCAACGCGAGGCTGCGAGAGCGTTTCCTCCTCCAGCGGAATTCCGACCATTACGGGAGCATCGATCCCTTTCTCCACGCCGCCCTCCTTGGCGCCTATACGGATGAGGGCGCGGCCTGGCTCGATGCCATGCTGGAATACGTTTGGGGGAATTACCTGTTCATCGATTCATTTTTCAGGGAGAGGCTTCCGGCCGTGTCGGTACTCAAGCCCGAAGGGACCTATGTCCTGTGGATCGATTTCAGGGGACTCGGATTGGAGGCGGGGAAACTCAACCGCTTCCTTCTCGAGGAAGCCCTCCTCTGCCTCGACCCGGGGGAAAGCTACGGGGGGCCGCCCGGCTACATGCGCATGAACATTTCCGTGCCTCGGCGCGAGATCGAACGCTCGCTCGAACTTCTGCACGGGGCCGCGCGCGCCAGAAAACTTGGCGCGTTGGGCGATTCTGGTACAAGCGGGGAGGAACGATGAAGAAGTACGTTTTAAAGGGAAGGATCATAGACGGCGTTTCGGAAAAGGCCCTGGAAAAGGGCCTCGTGTGCTTCGGGGAGACGATCGACTATGTCGGCCCCCAGCTGGGCTTCGACATCCCCGCGGAAGCCGAGGTGATGGACATCGGGAGCGGTACCATCCTGCCCGGGTTCATCGACTGCCATGCCCACCTCACGGGAGAGGAGGACTCCGGAGGATCAGAGTTCTTCGGGGATCAGCTTCTCGGCGCCGCCTACCAGATGGGGCTCCTCCTCGAGGCGGGCTTCACCGGGCTGCGCGAGATGAGCGAAGCCGGCCTCTACCTCTCCCGCGCCGTCGAGCGAGGCGTGCTCAAGGGGCCGCGCATCCTGCCGGGCGGCAAATTGCTCGGAATAACTAGCGGCCACGTGGACGGGACGCTCCACCTGTCCAAGGAGTTCTCCAACGCGCACAGCCATTCCCACCGGCTCGTGGACGGCGTCGACGACTGCGTCCTCGGCGTGAGGGAGCAGTTCCGCGCCGGGGCCAAGTTCATAAAGATATGCGCCACCGGAGGCGTCTCCTCCCCGGGCGACCGCGTCGACGACGTGCAGTTCTCTCAGGAAGAGATGAAGGCGATCGTCGACGAGACGAGGCGCCACCATGGCTATGTGGCCGCCCATTGCACGGGCAACGAAGGCGCCTTCCAGGCGCTGAAGGCCGGGGTTTCGAGCATCGAGCACGGCGTCTTCCTCACCCAGCGGGAGATCGACCTCATGGCCGAGCTCGGCGTACCCCTCGTCACGACGCTCGCGGTATCTTTAGGAGTCGCGAAGTTGCCGAATCTCCCGCCATGGATGGCGGCGAAGGCCAAGGATTGCGCCGAGGCCAACGTGAAGACCATCGCCATGGCCAGGAAGGCGGGCGTCAAAATCGTCCTCGGCACCGATTTCGGCAACACGAAGAATTTCCCCTATCTCGACAACGGCGCCGAGTTCGTGGCCATGACGCAGGCGGGCATGACGCCCATGGAGGCTATCGTGGCCGGCACGGCCAACGCCGCGCGCCTCATGATGGACGACCGCGTCGGAAGCCTCGAGGCCGGCAAGTTGGCCGACATCGTCGTGGTTGGCGGGAATCCGCTCGAGGACATCGGCGCGCTGAAGGGAGCCCAGAACGTCAAAACGCTGTTCCAGGGCGGAAAGAGGATGAAGGGATAGCCGGTCGGGAGAGCTTCATGAAAGTGATCGAAGAACGGGACGTATGCGGGATTTTATCGATGGAGACCTGCATCGAACTCATGGGGAGAACCCTGGCCGACCTCGCCGCCGGCCGTTACATCCAGCCTCCCAGGTCCGTCATCCGTCTCCCGGGAAATGATCTTTTCGGGTTCATGCCCGCTTACTTAGGCGAGGGCGACTACTTCGGCGCGAAGATCGTCACCGCCTTTCACGGGAACGCGGGAACCGGGTATCCGTCGCACATGGGCTACGTGATGCTCTTCGAGTCCGGGCACGGCAGCCTCGTGGCCATGGTCGACGCCACCAGCGTCACCAGGATACGGACCGGCGCGGTGAGCGCGGTCGCCACCAGGCTTCTCGCGCGCGCGAAAGCCCCGATCCTGGCTCTCGTCGGCTCGGGCGAGCAGGCCCGCTCGCACGTCGAGGCCATCAGGCTCGTGCGGGACATCGAGCGGGTCAATGTGTGCGACATTTCGGCGGAACGGGCCCAGGTCTTCGCCCGGGAAACGGAGGAGAAGTACGGCCTGCCCGTCCGGGTGTTCCCTTCCGTCGAGGAGACTGTGCGGGACGCCGACATTATCTGCACGCTCACGCCCAGCGCCGAGCCCATCCTGAGGCTCGAATGGGTGAAGCCCGGCGCCCACGTCAACGCCGTGGGCGCCTTCAGCCCCGACAAGCGGGAAGTGAGTTCCGATCTCGTGGCGGCGTCGAAACTCTACGCCGACGAGGTCGGGGCGATGAAGAGGGAATGCGGCGAATATATCATCCCAGCCCGCGAGGGGCTCATCGACGAGCGCCACATACAGGGATCGATAGGCGACATCATGCTGGGCAAGGCGCCCGGGCGGCTCAACGAGACGGACATCACCCTGTTCAGCGCCTTGGGACAGGCCGCCGATGATGTGGCCTGCGCCAAGTACGCGTATACGCATTCGCGGCCGCGGCCGTAAAGCGCCGCGTTCGCTGCTTTTTCCCCACGCTCTTGTTCCTCGTCGCCTTGTTCCTTATCATAGGATGAATAGGGCCGGCCGTGGATCGCGCTCGCGCGTTTCGGCGGCAAAACAGCGGGCCCGGCATTCCAGGAAGGCTAGCGTGACGAAATCCAACCTTGAGCGAAAATGGACGGCCGCCTTCGAGCGGCTTTCCTCGGAAAAGAAGACCAGAATCCTTAATGCCGCCAAATGCGCGTTCGCGATGTCGGGTTTCGCGGGGGCGAACATCAACAAGATCGCGGAATCGGCGGGCATCAGCATCGGCTCGATGTACAAATATTTCAGGACGAAGGAAGACCTGTTCTTGACGCTCATCGAAAAATACCACGAGTATATCGCGCTGTTCATCGACGGCGTGCTCGCCAGCGAAGGCAGTTTCGCCGGGCGGGTCGAAGCTCTGCTGAAGGCGAGCGTACAGACCTCGCGCGACGATCCCGAGGCCGTGAAGCTGTATATCGCCTGCACTACCGAGGAACTCGCGGGTCTTTCGTCGCGCCTGTCTTCCAGCATAGAAGAGGTGTCGGCCGTGCGGTACCGGGCCATGGTTGAAGAAGCCCAGGCGAAGGGAGAAGTAGATCCCTCCCTCGATTCCGGATGGACCGCGTTCTTTCTGGACGATATTTTCCTCATGACGCAGTTCTCGATCGGCTCGGATTACTACAGGACGAGGCTGAAGCTTTTTCTGGGGGCCACGTGGGCCGCGGGCGAAGGCGGCACCGTGGGCGGGCGCGGCGATGCCGCTTTTGACGAACTCGTCCCGCGGCTGTTGGCGCTGATCCTCCGAAGCCTCGCGCCGGATCGCGGCCAGGCGTCCTGAAATAAGGCCGCCGACCGCGGATCGCTTCAGGCCTTCGACGCCTCCACGAGCGTGGTGGCCAGCGCCGCGCTCAGGGCGAGCAAGGCGGCGAAGCAGAGCAAGGGGAACACATAGGAGCCAGTCGCCTTCCGCAGCGGCTCCATGACATAGACGAGGACCACCGAAATCTGCCCCGCGAGGGAAATGAGGCCGTTGGATGTTCCCTCGGGCGTGGGGAGGGCGGTTTCTGAAGCGTACTGCGTGCCTATGGGATTCACGGAGACGAGGAAGAAGCCGAGGACGAAGCTGGAGGCAAGGAGAAGGGGGAAGGTTGGGGCTATCGCGAGGCCCACGATGCCCGGAATGCCTCCCAGAAGGCCGGCGATGATGTAGGGCTTGCGCCTTCCCTTCTTGTCCGAGAGGGCCGGCATGACGACAGCCCCAAGGATGCCCGCGACCAGCATGACGGCGATGGCCACGCCCGCCTGCTTCGAGTCGAAGCCTCGCGGGCGCACGATGCCTTCGATCCATGTCGTCACGCCGTTGAAAATGCCCAATCCTATGAAAGCCATGACGAGATATCGCCTGAAGGACTTGAGCGCGAGCGCGCTCTTCAATCCATCGAGCATGAGAGCCCGCTCCGATTCCGCGGAGGCGTCGGGCGGCGTCGCCGGCTTTTCGCGCGCGATTAAAAGGAAAAGCAGCGCCGCCGCCGAGGCCGCGATCCCGTAATAGAGCTGGACCGACGGAATCGACATGGTCTCGGTGAGGATGGGGGTGAGGACCTGGCCGACCGCCGCGCCGAGGAGATTGGCCAGGGTGAGGAGGCCGACGGCGGTGGCCCGCTCGTTCGCGGGGAACCATAGCGCCGAAACCTTTGTCCAGGAGTTGAGGAAGACGGGCTGGGCCGCGGCCATGCCGATGGTCATGGCGATCGCGAGGCCGAAATCGGCGCCCGCGACGCCGCGCAGGATACCGCAGATTCCGGTGACGATGGCGCCCGCCGCCACGACAGGCTTGCAGCCGAACTTGTCGATGAGCCAGGATATCGGGATGGACAGGGGTATGAAAACGAGCATGAAGGCCATGGAGAAGAAGCCTATCCGCAGCTCCGAAACGCCGTAGAAGAGGCTGGACTGGGTCGTGACCGGCGCGTAGCTTATCCAGAGGATCTGAATCGTCATGTTGACGAGCATGTAGACGCCCAGGACAAGCCACCGCGACGCGTAGGCGCGGTATTCCTTTCCGTTTTCCATGGTGGCAGCTCTCATAGAACCCCTCTTTCTCGTCAATGTTTATATATTCGCAGCCGAATTCTATCCTTTCATCGGGCGCGACGCCATCGCGCCGCGCGGCGATTCGCCGGTATTCATTCGCTTTCGCCTCTCCCGCAGCGCGAATTGAGCGTCCTAAAACTATCCTTGTTCGCGTAATACAGCTTTTTCAGGACGGCGTAATGCCGTTCATAGACGGCCCGGTTCTCTTCGCGCGGCTCCGAGCTGCGCGCGAGTGGCACGAGGGCGGCGGCCTCGCCGAGGGACGGGACGACCCCGAGGCCAGCGGCGCAGATCATCGCCGCCCCGAGCGTTCCGGAGTTCTGCGGGTTTTCGGGCGTCTCCACGACCTCGCCCGTCGCGTCGGCTATCATCGCGCCGATGGTCCGCGACCTGGCGCCGCCGCCGACGAAGCGCAAGGGGCCGCGCGCCGGCACCTTGCGCCGTATGGCGTCGAGCTGCCAGCGGCACTGGAGGGCCAGTCCTTCCGCGACGGCGCGCACGAGGCAGCGTTTTCCGGTCTCGATGCCGATGTTGAAGAAAAGGCCCCGCGCGTTCGGGTCCTCAAAGGGGCTCCTTGAGCCGTGGAGCCAGGGCGCGAAGACGACGCCATCCGCGCCGGGCGGCACGCTCTCTATGGTTTCGTCGAGAAAATCGTAAATGGAGGCGAAACGAGCCTCCGGATCCTCGGCCGCGTTCCTCGCGCCCAGGTACAGACCGATCTCGTCCAGGGCCAGATGGTCTCTCATCCACTCCATGCATTTGCCCGAGGTTTCCTGTTCGGAAATGTAGTTGTAGCGGCCCGGAATCGCGCCGAGCACCGAGGCGGCCATGGCGTTCGTGTCCACGGTCCTCCGGTCGACGGAAGCCGCTACCCAGCCTGAGGTGCCCATGTAGACGTGGGCCTGATTGAGGGCGACGGCGCCCGAGCCGAGGGCTATCAGCGAAAGATCGCCGCCCCCGCCGAAGACCGGGGTTCCCGCCTCGAGGCCGAGCTCCGCGGCCGCGTCGCCTCGCAGTGGGGCGACGACGTCGGTCGAGCCGACCACCTCGGGAAAATGCGCGATGTCGACGCCGAACAGGCCGCAGAGGCGCTTATTCCATCCCGCGCGGCCCGGGCGAGTGTCGTAGAAGAAGGTGGCGTTCGCCGAATCGGGCGTCATGGCGAAGCGGCCCGTGGCTCGCGCCACGAGATATTCTTTCACGTCGAGCCACTTGTGGATTTTTTCGAATACTTGCGGCTCGTGGTTTCTCACCCAGAGGTACTTCCAGACCGGATCCTTGACGCTCGCCGAAACGCCGCCGGCGATGAGGAGGGAGGGGATGAGCTTCCGGAGGTTCATCCCCTCGATCTTGATGCCCTTTTCAATGCCGAGGCGCTTTTCCTCGACGGCCCTCTGGTCCATGTAGCTCATGGCGGGGCGGAGCGCCCTTCCCGATTGGTCGACGAGGACCAGGCCCTGCATCTGGCAGCAGAAGGCGATGCCGCGGATGTCCGAGGGCCGCAGGCTCGTCTGGGCGAGGGCGCGCCGCGCGCCTTCGCAGGCCGCGCGCCACCAGTCCTCCGGGTCCTGTTCGGCGCCGCCGTCCGGGAGGAGCCGTATCGGGTATTCGCACTGGGCCGAGGCCCGAAGCTCGATGTTCTCGCCGACGCTGTAGACGCAGGTCTTCGCTCCCGTCGTCCCGATGTCGACCGCGAGCACCTCAACCTTGTCTTTCATCGGGACCTCCGCTATTTCGCTTTCGCGATCCGGGAATACTTTTCCAGGAAAACCTTGTGCATCACCCAGGCTTCGACGGGGGAAAGGGGCACCGCGCCGCCCAGGAACTGGGATTCGATGAAGACGCGACAGCCCTTTTCCGTCATCCGCGCGCAGAGGAGGGCTTCCTCCATGTCGCGCCCGATGGCGATGGCGCCGTGGTTGGCGAGGAGGACTGCCATTCTTCCGCGAAGACCCCTCACCGCGCCCTTGGCTATTTTCCCGCCGCCGGGGATCGCGTAGTCCGCTACGCGCAGGGAGGGACCGATTATCTGGGCGAAATCGTCGAGCAGCGGCGGCACCTCGCGCCGCGCCGCGGCGACGGTGGAGGCGGCGCCCGAGTGCGTGTGGACCACGGCCCCGATCTCTGGACGCTCCCGGTAAATCGCCGAATGGAGGGGCGTCTCCGTGGAGGGTTTCCCGCCTCTCGCCTCGCCCGTGAATATATCGACCACGACGATGTCGTCGGCGCCGAGCTTCCGGTAATCGCGGCCGCTCGGCGTTATGGCCATGAGCCTGTCGGAAATCCTCGCCGAAACGTTGCCCCAGGTGCCGTCCACGAGCCCGGAATCGATCAGTTCTATGCCGGCGAGCCTCACGGTATCCCGCGCCTCGGCTTCGGTCATGACCGCCCTCCTCGCCCGTCGGAGGGGCCGGCGCCGGCGGCGCCAGAGCCGTCCCCGTCGCAGGCGGCGCCCTCGCCCCCGGCGGCGCCTTCCGGGGCGCCTTCGCCGTCCGCCACTTTTTCGAAGACCCGCCCGAAACGCCCGATCGCGTCGTCGATGATCTCGTCGGTCTCGGCGGCGTTCGTGTACATGCGGCTTCCCGCCAGCGTGACGAGGCCTTCCGCGGCGTAGGCGGCGCCGTATTCCTCCATGAAATGTTTCCTCGATTTCGTCTCGGTGAGAAAGCGCTTTATGTGGAGGAGATCGATGTCGTAGAACATGGCGCCGACCGTCTCCAGATGGCAGATCGATCCTTGGTTGTAGGCGACGAAGGGAAGGTTCAGCTCCTTGATCTTTTTCTGGAGCCCCGCGGTGAGCCTGTCCCCGGCCCTGCCGGCGACGGCGCAGGCGTCGCGCTTCTCGATCTCGCGCAGCGTGAAGTAGCCGGCCGCCGCCGAGAGCGGGTTGGCCGCCATTGTGCCGCCGACGTAGGCGCGCTTCTTCCCCGTCTCAAGCCCCGCCGCCATGAGCATGACGAGGTCCTTGCGGCCGCCGAGGCCACCCGCCGAAGGGTAGCCGCCCGCGACGATCTTGCCGAAGGTCGTGAGGTCGGGCTTCACGCCGAAATAGCCCTGGGCGCCGCCCAGGCCGACGCGGAAGGCGGTCACCACCTCGTCGAAGACGAGGAGGGCGCCGTAGGCGTCGCAGAGCGCGCGGACCCCAGCGTTGTAGCCCTTGGAGACAGGCCTCGTGCCGCTCTCCGGCCCGACGGGCTCGATGAGGACGCAGGCCGTGCCGCCCCGGAAGCGATTTAACGCCAGAACCCTCTCGAGCGAGGCGAGATCGTTGGGCTTCACCTCGTCGGTGTTCCGCGTGCACGCCGCGGGAATGCCATGCGCCTCGTACCGCTTTGTTTTCGGGACCTTCAGGCTGTAGACGAGCTGGTCTGACCAGCCGTGGTAGGCGCCGCCGGCCTTGATCACCCGTTTTTTGCCGGTCGCGAGCCTCGCCACGCGGATGGCGGCGAGGACGGACTCCGTCCCCGACCCCAGCATGCGGAACATCTCCACGGCCGGCATGTGGCGGCAGATTTCCTTGGCGAGGGCGAGCTCGTACTCGTGGAATAAGCCTGTCGAGGGGCCGACGCGCTCGAGCATGTCGATGACCTGCGCGCGGACCACGGGATCGTTGCCGCCGAGGATGGTCGGCCCGCCCGCCTGGAGGAAATCGATGTAGCGGCGCCCGTCGATGTCGTAGAGATAGGCGCCCTCGGAACGGTCGACCACGAGAGGGAAGGGATAGTTGAAGGCGAGATTGTGCTGGACGCCGCCCGGAATGTATCGCTTCGCTTCCGCGATGACGGCGCGCGATTTGGGGCATTCGTCCTCGAGCCTTTTAAGGTAATCGGCCATGGCGGCTCGCCCTATCGGCCTGGCCGGGTTTTTGATGAGCTGGTGGAGGCGGCGGTAGATATCGTCCACGTCGTGATAGGTTGAGATGGCGTAACCCATGGGCGGCTCCTTCTGGCGAGCAGTGAGTGATCGCTCACTCTTGAAGATAGACCACGTTTTGCGCCCTGTCAACGAAAATATGTTTTGGACTCGGAAGGGAGTTGGCGAATGTTGGCGCGTAGCCGGATCGGCCGCGCGGGCCCATCCCGACGATCACGCCCGAGAAGTATGATATGAGCCGGATAGCCTAAACCACTACGGAAAAGGTATGAAAGCTCTTCTTGGGCTCCGGGCGCTCGCTCGCGTGCGCCATGGTTTCCCAGGCGAAGCCGAGCCAGAAGAGAAGGATATGTCAATCTCCTTCGGAAGCGCGTGCCGCGGTTATCGAGGCGTATCGGTTGAGGCTATGGGCTTGATGAGGTTGAGCAGGCGGTCCCTGCTCCCCGCCAAATGTATATACAGCGCGGCGCGCGCGCTGTCGGAGTCTCTCGCCTCTATCGAGTGAAAAATCTTGGCGTGCTCGCTGACGGTGCGGCGTATGTACTCCTCGGCCGATCCGCCTCCGAACTTTATCGAGCGCATATGGCTCCGGGAAAGCATGTACTCGCTGAGATAGTTATACAAGCGCAGAAAGTGCAGGTTTCCGGTCGCTTCGGAAACCGCGCGATGAAAGGCGATATCGGCAGCGGCGCATCGTTCTCCCGACTCCACGCTGAAATCGTCCTTCTCGAGACAGACTTCGAACACCCTCATGGTCTCGCGCATGATAGTCAGCTGCTCTTCGGTTCTTCGCCGCGAGGCCAACGATACCGACTCGACTTCCAGGCCGATTCGCAGTTCCATGATGCCCACCAATTCCTGGGCGGCGCTGAGGTTCACTCCCTCTTCGATCTCGAAGGCCGCCGGCCGTTCGGGGCGTGTGACGTACGCTCCCGAGCCCTGCACCGTTTTCGCCAATCCGCTCGCCTTGAGATTGGCTATGGCTTCCCTGATGACGGTCCGGCTGACGTTGAACTCGGCGATCATCTCTGATTCGCTCGGGAGACGGCTCCCTATGGGGTATCTTCCCGCGGCGATGCGGTCGGAGAGTATGCGTTTCACTTCTCCGCTCAAGGATTTTCTTCGGCGCGGCGCGTCGTGGTCGGCCATATGTTCTTCGTTCACCATATCCTCGTCCGCGTCGGGATTATGCCGCGTTTCATGGAAGGCATTATACTCTATGCTCTTTTTTTGTCAAATACGACAAAGTTATAAGAT
>DATMZF010000007.1:0-23855 GCA_035560555.1 Rectinemataceae bacterium | reverse complement strand
GGATACTATAATGAAGTTTTATGAAATGAAATAAAGTTATTTACACGGCGCGCGACGCCCTATCAGTCGACCCGCCGGAACATGAGGGCCGAGAAACCTTTCTTCTTTTTCTCTCCCAGACGCTGGATGCCCGAAGGCTTTGTCTTTTCAAAGCGGGTGGTTGTGGTCGACGTGGAGACTATCACGATCGCGGCGCCTTTCTTGGCAGTCCTGTGGAGGAACTCCCAGGCGGGCGCAATGAAATCGTACTCGGGCACTTCGTCGGGAAACCACAGGATGGCGTCGAAAAGGATATCGCCGATGCCGTCGCCGTCGATGGATTGAAGCGGAAAATAGTCGGGATGAGGGGAACTCAGGGCATCGATATTGGCCCTCGTCGCGAGAAGCGACAGTAGGTCGCGCGATAGGGCATGGATTCTGGCCGGCCCCAGGGCCTTGCATGCCCAGAGCGCCGGCAGCCCGATGCCCGGCTCCGAAATGAGCAGATCCCGCACAAGGCTGCCGGCGCAGGCTTTTTCCAGGGCCTCCATCGCCATTTCCGTCGCGAAGCCCGTGGTATCGAACTCGGGGAGTCCCCAAAAGCCGCACGCAGGCACTGGATAGCGCCCCAGCTTTCTCGTGGCCGAGCTGCGACGATATCGTATCGCGCTTACCCGCCTCTGTTCGAAGAAAGGATCTGTCCGCGCGGCGGAAGCGTCATGGGTATCAGGAACGTAAGTCTCGGCGGAAGCGGGAGTGTGCGCCGAAGCCGACGGAGAAGCCGGCTTTTCCAGGATAAAAACGCTGTGCCCCTTCCCGGCCGTCTTCCGGACTGGGATCATGCCCGACGAGGCGCACCAGCTGTCGGCGAGTCCCGCGAGGGTATTGACGATGACAAAAGCCAGCCTACCCCCTGGATTGAGGAGCTTTCCGGCGCAGGCTTCGACGAATTGGGAGAGTATGACAGGTCCTGCCTTGGCCGGCAGGTTGGAGACGACGGCGTCGAAGGGACCCAAGGGATCGTCCTCGCCCAGCAGGCCGGGAGCGACGATAACCGCGTTCCGGCGCTCTTCGTTGTTCTTGTGTTTGGGCGGCTTTTTCGCGATGGGTTCGGTCGCCGCGTCATCAAGACCGAGACGCTGGACGGGAATGCCGTTTTTCCAGCAGTTTCTCTCCGAGAAAGCGCAGGCCAGGATATCCCTGTCCCTCATGACGACTTTCGCCTGTGGGCAGGAAACGGCGAGGGAAATGCCTATGATGCCTACCCCGCATCCCGCGTCCAGAATCGCGCTGGCTCCCGTTATGGTTTCGTCGTGGGCGATTTCCTTGAGAAGAAATCTCGTGCCTGTATCGATGGCGTAGGAAGAAAAAAGCGCATGGGAAAGATCGAAGCCGAGCCGGGCTCCGCGGTAGGCGAATTCCACTGTCTTGTTGACAAGGGGTTGAAGGTCGGTCATGCGCGTCGAACTCCCGTGATAAAACCCGGCATCGAAGGTTGGGAAATCAGTTGTTCACCCGCTCCACGTAATCATTCGACTCGGTGTTGACGAGAATCCGCTCGCCCTGCTTGATGAAGAGGGGAACGCGGACCACGAGGCCGGTTTCGGTGGTGATCGGCTTGGTGGCGCCGGAGACGGTGTCGCCCTTGATATAATTCTCGCTCTCGACGACCGTGAAGATCATCTTGTAGGGAATCTTGATGTCGATGGCTTCGCCTTCCCACATGATGAGGGTATAGGTTTCGCCTTCCTTGAGGTAGGGCTTCTTTTCCGCCTGGATTTCCATGGAAACGCCGAACTGCTCGAAGGTCTCGTTGTTCATGAACATGAAGTTCTCGCCGTCGGAGTACTGGTATTGGCAGTCCACGAGGTCGACCTGGGCGTCCTCGACGGAGTCCGCGGTCTTGATCGTCTGCATGATGACGTTGCCGGTCTTCAGGCTCTTGGCCTTGACTCGGGCGAATGCCGAACCTTTGCCGGGGCTTACGAATTCCCGGTCCACTACGATGTGGGGGACATTGTTGATGAGAAGGCATGTTCCTAGATTGATTTCGCCGCCGCGAACCATATTAATTTCCTTTTATTGCCCGCCTTTTCAGGGCGACAATAATCGTATGAGGGATAGACGCTGAAAACGCCGCTTTATTTCGCACCTATACTATTGCAAAATAAGGATTTTTGTAAAGATGCGGAGCCGTCGCGGGCAATGTTTCGCACCGCTCGTTCCGGAACCGGCCAGCCACCCCAGCTGGAACTGGCCAACCGCGCCAGCTGGAACGGCGCCCGCGAAGGCCTCCCGCGATTTTCAGGCCCCGTAATCGGGAAAGGATTCGAAGGGAAAATTGATCACGTCGCTTATATCGTTCAGCCCGAGAAGCGCCATGACGAGACGGTCGAACCCCACCGCGACGCCGGAACAGGGCGGAAAATCCTCGAAAATGGATGGATAGCCCGGATCGATTTTGTGCGGGACGAGGCTGTTCGCTTTTTTCGCTCCCTGGCTGGCGAAATACGCATTCACCGCCTCGGGGCTGCCCATCTCGGTGAAGCAGTTCGCGATCTCGATGCCGTGGACATAGAGCTCCCATCGCTCCTTGTAGGGCTTCCCTGGGATATCCTTGGCCAGGCATTCGATGCCGCGGGGATATTCATCCAGGACGAGGGGCCTGTCGGCGGGGAGGACCGGCTCGACGAGGGTGAGGAAGATGACGTTGAAGGCGTCTTCCAAGGATGAATCATTGTCGATCATGAGGTTCTTGGCTTTCGCCGCCTCTATCATGGCGCCGGTTTCTCCCAGCGCGTCGAGATCGAGGCCTGCGTATTCCGCGAAGGCTTCCGCCATCGTCACGCGCCTGAAGGGAGGCAGGGCGCTCTTCGGGGTTTCGCTCGCGGCCAGCGCCCTGAAAAGCTCCTCCGTGAGTCCGATGTTGTCGCGGCTGTTCGCCCCTATCGTGTAGTACTCCAACATGGTGAATTCGGGGTTGTGGATTCTGCTCAGCGACTCGGCGTTCCTGAAGGATTTGCAGAGCTGGAATACGCTCTCCTTCGCGCTCGCTATGATGCGCTTCATCCATATTTCCGGGGAAGGGATGAGGTAGACCGGGTATCCGGCCCTGTATGGGTGCGCGAAGGCCGTGGCGAAGGCTTCCAGGCAGGATTCGGGTATCAGCGTGGGAGAGAGCGTCGGAGTGTCGGTTTCGAGGTAGTCTCTCGAGAGGAAAAAATCCCTGGTGAGGGTGACGAGCCTCGAACGGGCTTTCATGGTTTCTTTCGTCATGCGGCCAGTATAGCGGCCCGGAAAGAAAAAATCAGCCTAGATGGCCCACCGCGCGCTGCGCCTGAACGCTTCGATCGACATCCAGGCCATGCCGAGCGCCGATCCCTCAAGATCGCGCCGAATGACGCCGTCATCGTGTTCCGTGAAATAGCGCGCTGGCAGGGAAGGTCCCAGACGGCCGATGCCGCAGTCCGCCAGGGGGTCGGTCCTGAAATGCGGGCAGGCTTCGAGGCAGCTGTCGCAGCCGTAGAGTCTCCCGTTCCATGCGGCCTTTATATCAGGGGGAGGGGCTTCGTCCAGAGTGGTCCAGTGCTGTATGCAGCGCTTCCTGTCGTATCGGAAGGCCCTCCCTTCCTCCTCGTCGATCCCGCGGCCCTCGCCCAGGGCGCCCGTCGGGCAGGCGTCGACGCAGCGCCCGCATTCTCCGCAGAGATTCCCGAGAGGAACCGGCACGGCGGGTTCCAGGTCCACGGGGCAGAGCAGGAGTCCAAGCGCGACAGCCGAGGAGTATTCTGGATGGCTTGAGAGCTTTCCTTCCGCGCCGCGTCTGGCGATAAGAATCGTGTTTTTGCCCATCCATCCCAGGCCGGCCTTCACGGCTAGCGGTTTTTCCGGCAGTCCTGAATTGACGAGCCTGTGCCATTTCCGGGCGGAAGGCAGAACGAGACCTTTTTTCGCCGCGTCGGCGATCGTGCGCGCGACAGCGGAGAGCATTCTCCCGGAGAGTTCACTGTACCAGTTCGCCCTGGCGAACCTGGCTATCCTGAGCGGAGGCGAGCCCATGGTCTCGCCCGGTCGCGCGTCAGCCCAGGGCGGCGTGGGATAATCGCCCTCGCCGTATCGCAGCGCGAGGACGGCGACGCTCTCGACTGAATCGACATCGTACTTGCGCCTCGCCGCCTCCGGCGCGGCGGCGGCGGCGAGGGTTTCCATGAAGGATTCGCGGGGAAGAAAAGCGATGCCGTAGAAGCCCTCGGCGGCGAGGCTCGCCGCGAGGAGGCTCCGCACGAGCGCGGAGCCCCCCGCGCCGCCGGCGCCGGGGCGCTCCGCTGCGCCTTGGTTCATGGAGGGATCAGGGAAGCGGGAAGCGCGCCGTCAGACTGAGCACGGCTTCCTTGACGCGTCCTATAACGGCCTCGTCGCCCTTCGATTTCAGCACGTCCATGATGAAGCCGCCGATGGTCTCCATTTCGGCCGGTCCCATTCCCCTTGTCGTCACCGCCGGCGATCCGACGCGTATGCCCGAGGTCACGAAGGGGCCTTTCTGGTCGAAGGGGATGCCGTTCTTGTTGACCGTGATGTTGGCGGCGTCCAGCCATTTTTCGGATTCCTTGCCCGTTATGCCCAAGGGGCTCAGGTCGACGAGCATGAGGTGGTTGTCGGTGCCGCCCGAGACGATTCGCGCTCCGCCCGCGGAGAGGGCCCTGGAGAGCGTGGCCGCGTTCGCGATCACCCTGTCGATGTATTCGACGAACTCGGGTCCCTGGGCTTCCTTGAGGGCCACGGCCTTGCCTGCGATGACGTGCATGAGCGGTCCGCCCTGGATGCCGGGCATGATGGTCGAGTCGACGACCTCCGACCATTTCTTGATCTCGCCCTTCGGCGTCTTGATCCCGCGGTCGTTCTCGCGGTCGCGGCCGACGAAAATCATGCCGCCGCGCGGGCCGCGGAGCGTTTTGTGCGTCGTCGTCGTGGTGAAGTCGGCGATGGCTATCGGGCTCGGGTGCCTGCCCGTGGCGACGAGTCCGGCTATATGTGCCATATCCACCATGAGATAGGCTCCCACCTCGTCGGCGATGCGCCTGAAGGCGTCGAAATCTATGACGCGAGAGTAGGCGGAGGCGCCCGCGATGATCATCCTGGGCTTATGCTCCCTGGCGAGCTGGGCTACCTGATCGTAATCGATCGTCTCGGTGTCGCGCTTCACGCCATAGCGGACGACGTTGTACAGCTTCCCGGAGAAGGAGACGGGCGCGCCATGCGTCAGGTGACCGCCGTGCGCGAGATCCATGCCGAGTATCGTGTCGCCGGGGTTGAGGGCCGCGAAGAGCACGCCCATGTTGGCCTGGCTGCCCGAATGGGGCTGGACGTTGGCGTGATCCGAGCCGAAAAGCGCCTTGGCCCTGTCCCTTGCGAGGTTCTCCGCCATGTCGACGAACTCGCATCCGCCATAGTAGCGCTTGCCCGGATAACCCTCGGCGTATTTATTGGTGAGCACCGAACCCACGGCCTCGAGGACCGCGCGTGAAGTATAGTTTTCGCTGGCTATGAGTTCGAGCTTGTCGCGCTGGCGCGCCATCTCGCCCCGCATCGCCGACCACAATTCCGGATCGAAGGATTCAATCGTCGCCATAGAGCCTCCTCGCATGAATTCATCCTGATATGACCGGCAGTATACAATGCGAAATAACTTTCGGCCACCGCGGGCGGCCCCGCTTTCAGTAGGATCCCGTTATTTCGGCTTCCTGCCAAGCGCTCGAATAGGCGCCGCCTATCGATTCCTCAAACAGGGTCTGAAACGACCACTGGGCCTTTGCGGTCTGCGTGTCGGATCCCCCAAGAAGGGGGGCCACCTCCGTCAGGCCTCTGGAGATGGCGATGTGCCGGTTGTCGAGCGATCCGAAATAATGATCAGGATCGTCGAGAGCGGCGTCGAACCCCGAAGGCCGAGATCCCAGAGCGAGTACGGGATCGTAGGGTATCCAACCCACCGCGGGGAGATAGTACTCCATCCAGAAATGAGGGATGGTCACGCCATCTTTCCTCACGAGGAATCCCGATATGGGCAGGGCGGGAATTCCCGACGCCCTGAAGAGCGCCGAAGCGAGGAGCGCGTAGGGTTTTGAAGCGGCCTTGCCTTCCTTTAGCGCCGACAATGGCGTATCCCTCGCTCCCTGGCTGGCTTTCCACGCGATGCTTTTCGCGAGCCAGTTCCGGATAAGAAGCGCTTTTTTCTGAAGATTCCTTTCTTTTCCCGCCACCTTCGCGATGAGGGTCAGTATTTCCTTGGCCGCCGAGGGCACGAGGCTGTCCTCGGTCACATAGGCTTTCAGGAAGGGGGGCGGCTTGCCATTCGCGAAACTGTCGCTGTAGGCGGCCAGGTCGCTCTCCACGCCGTGGACCGTGACGAGGGCGGTTCTGCTGACCACCATATCGCTTTCCTCAAAGTCCGAAATCTTGAAGACAGCCACCTTCCCATAATCGCCCATGTAGGGTTTGGGATCCTCTTCCTGTATGGAATCAAGGCTCTGCGAAAAGGAAGTCGCCAGATTGGGAACGTAGAGGACTATCGTACCCGGCGCTTTCGCGTCCGGTTTTCGTATCCTGATTTTTAGCTGTATTGAGTAGACCGCCGGATCGTAGAGATATTTCGACCCTGACCCCTGTTTCACGCGGAAGGTGAAAGGCGCGGATTCGCCCTGGGGTGTGCTGACGACAACAGTCCCCGAACCGGCGCCCTCGGGAACGCGGACGGCGATGCTCTTGTCATCCCAGCTTTCGTACATGAGACTGGGTTCCTCAGGTTCCACGTAGTCCCCGGCCCCACTCTTCGCCGAGGAAGGCGTCGCGGCGTCCGTGCCGCCCAAATCCACATCCACCGCATTCCTTGAAAACCGCACATCGCTGAACTGCACATTCGATCCGAAGTTGATGCCGTCTATTTCCACGAGGGAACCCACGGACGCCTCGGCGGGATTCACCGCCATGATGGAAGGACCGGCCGCAGCTTGAACCGCGTTTTCCGGCTTTTCGGGAAGCCGGTCGGCGCCGATAACGATCTCCGCGTTGCTGCTTCCAAGCGGCGCTATCACCTGGAGAAGACCCGAATCGACCGAGGCGGGAAGGCGCAACGCTATCTCGTCGTCGCTCCATGATATGTACGAGGATTGGGTGAGGGGTGAGGAATCCAGGAGAACTCTCCGGTTTTCCCTCGCCGCTCCAAAATTCTGGCCCCTGATGACGACGATCTCGCCCGGCGTGAAGGCCAGGGGATCGACAGAAAAGATGCGCGGCGCCTCCAGCCGCCAGTATGAGGCGGCAGCGATGGCGAGCGTGAGAACGACGATGCCGGCGACTTTCCCGCGCGTCTTTCCGATCATCCGCGTTTCTCTTTCCCGTCGGCAACGTGTGGGGTTTTCATCGGATTATGGGTTGGACAGCTTGTCTACCCTGATCTCCACGGCGATCGGCGCTCCATCCTTGGCATCGAAGCCCAGGGGATAAAAATAGAGCCGGGATCCAAGGGAAAGGCTCAGGGACTGGACCGTCGTCTTAAAGGAGAGCGAATCGTCCGGCATCTTCACCCACACCAAGCCCTGCACGATGAGGTCGATGATGGCGGCGCGCAGCGCGACGGGCACGATCTGTATGAGCACGACGACATTCTTTCCCACGAGGCGCAGGTCGAGCGGAGCCGCGAATGGCAGCGATCTCGCGAGCGTTTCACCCCAGGCGATGTTCTTGGAAGCATCGTTCGGGGGCGTCGCGGCCTTGGCGGCCTCTGTCAGCGGCGCCGCGGGTTTGGAGCCAGCGGCGCCCGCCGCGGCCGCGCCCGAGGACGCGCCGTTTTCAGGCGTCTTTGTCTGGAGCGTGCGCAGCATATCGGGCGTCAGTGAAAAAGCCGAGCGGACTCGGAACATCAATTCCGGGGACGTGTCGGCTTCTGCCTTTCGGGAGGGAGAAGGCTCGGTGCGTTTGGGGGGGAGAGGTTCTGGCTTCCCTTGGAGAGGCTGGGCGGGGCTCTGTGCGCCCGCGATAAAGCCGGCGCACATGAAGGCCATGAGAAGCGGATAGCGCAGCAATCTCGCCATCCTGAGGGAATTGGGACTGTTCACCGCGTTGATCCCTCATAGGAAATCGTCGTGATTTCCTGGATGGCCGGATCGGGCGAAGAGACGACAACGGGATTGCCGAGCTGGCTGAATACTGATTCCTGGGGCATTTCGATCATGAGAGGCTCCACCGAGGAAGACTGTTTCATATACTGGGCGATCATCTCGAGCGTGGCCGCCTGTGGCGCGATCGTCTTGGACGCCGAGGCCATCAGGGCCGCCCTGTTGGTGAATGGCGTGAAGAGGCCTAAACTAACTCCTATCATGAACACGATGGCCAGAAGACTGGCCGCGAGAAAGGGCATGGGCAGAGGAACGCGCTGGGTCCAGAGGCGGCCGAGGCGTTCGAATACGCCCGTTCCGGGGTTTCGATCCATCGCGCCAAAATCGATCGACGCCGCGATGCGTGACTTGGCCACAGACAGAGCCTTCATTTCGGCTTCGCCATCTATGGCGAGAAGGGATCGCTTGAGCGCACGAAATGCCACGGTCTTTTCGGAACAGCGCCGGCATCC
Organism: Rectinemataceae bacterium; assembly: GCA_035560555.1. Taxonomy (GTDB): domain Bacteria; phylum Spirochaetota; class Spirochaetia; order Treponematales; family Rectinemataceae; genus UBA11090. The sequence continues at coordinate 15,253 of DATMZF010000007.1, read as the reverse complement.
GGCTACATGTGTCTCCATCCTTTCTTTCCATGGGGAGGGAACTTCATCGTCCACAAAGGCGGACAGAAGCGCATCATCTGGACACATGGCCATCCTCCCGGCTCAACCGCACAAGAAGGGCTTCCCTGGCGCGGAAAGCGCGCACTTTCACATTGCCTTCGCTTATTCCAAGCACTTTGCCGATCTCTCTATAATTCATACCGCCATATTCCTTGAGAATGAGCACCATTCTCAGTTTTTCCGGAAGGGTGTAGAGGAGCTGCTTTATCTCTTCGGAGGATTCCTGCCGCAACACCTCTTCTTCCACGGAGGGTTGTATGCCGGCTTCGGTCCCCGTCTCCTTGATGGAGAAGGAGCCCGCCTCCGAATCCTCGATGGGCGAAGCCTCGCTGCGCCACCACTTTTCGTATGCCCGGGTCTCCCTTCCCTTCCGCTTGGCATAGTTGATCGCGCCATTCTTCACGACACGTATGAGCCAGTATTTGGCATCGTTCCGCGTCGGAAACACCATGTTCTTCTCGACGAGCTTGCCGAAGGCGTCATGCACGACATCCTCGGCCGCTTCGGAGGAATTGGTTATCCTAAACGCGATCCTGAGCAGCATGTCGCAATTCGATTCGTAGATGGAGCGGAAATCGAGTTCGTTCTGCTGCTTACCAGTAGATAACAATGTCCTGTCCTTTTTGTTACGAGGATGCCGTCAGAGCTTCTTCCACGTCGTGCCGGAGGGGCCGTCCTCGAGGGCGACTCCCATTTCCTTCAAAGTCACCCTGATGGCGTCGGCCGAAGCCCAATTCTTCGCTTTCTTGGCGGCCGCCCTCTCGGCGATGAGCCCTTCTATGCGCGCGGCCGTCTCCTCGTCGACCGAAGATTCGGCCCTGCGGGCCGAGGCGAGGCCAAGGCAGAGGATCTTGTCCATATCCATCGCGGCGGCGAGAGCCTGTTCGGGCGGAATCAGCGGATCCCGCACCAGCTGCCAAAGTTCGGCGAGCGCGCGAGGGGCGGAGAGATCGTCCGCCAAGGCCTCGTCGAAGCGCGAAAGCCTTTCCGCCGCGGCGGGGAGAAGTTCGGAAACTCCCACGCCGACCCTTCCGCCGGCTTTCTCGCGGAGGTCGAGAACCCTCTCGACGAGGGCTTTCCTCGATGCCTTGGACTGTTCCATGGCTTCCCAGGAGAAGGCGAGCTGGCTGCGATAGTGCCCCCCTAAGCAGAAATAACGGTAGTCGAGGGGATCCACCCCCGCATCGATGAGGCTCTGCAGCGTGATGAAGCCGCCTTTCGACTTGGACATCTTGCCCTTGTCCAGGATAAGGAATTCGGCGTGGAGCCAGTAGTTGACCCAGGTCTTCCCCGTGGCGGCCTCGGACTGGGCGATCTCGTTCGTATGGTGGACAGGCACGTGATCGATGCCGCCCGCGTGGATATCGAAGGTTTCGCCGAGGTATTTCATGCTCATGGCCGAACACTCGATGTGCCAGCCGGGATAGCCCCTGCCCCAGGGGCTATCCCAAATGAGCGCCTGATTCTCGAATTTGGATTTCGTGAACCACAGGACAAAATCGTGGGGATTCTTCTTGTTCTCGTCCACTTCGATGCGCGCGCCCGCCCTGAGGTCGTCCATGCGGAGATTGGCCAGCTCGCCATAGTTCGGGAACTTCGTCACGTCGAAATAGAGATTGCCGCCAGCCATGTAGGTGTATCCGTTCGCCTCGATGCGCTGGATGAGGGCTATCATGTCCTGGACATGCTCGGTGGCCTTGCAGACCACGGTCGGGCGATCGATGCCGAGGCGCGCCGTATCGGCGAAGAAGGCGTCGGTGTAGAACTTGGCTATCTGAAGCACGCTTTCGCCGCGCTCCTTCGCGCTCCGCACCATCTTGTCCTCGCCCGTATCGTCGTCGCCGGACAGGTGGCCGACATCGGTGACGTTCATCACATGGGTCACCTCATAGCCAAAACGCCTCAGGGTGCGCACGAGGATATCCTCGAATATGTAAGTGCGCAGATTGCCGATATGGGCATAGTTGTAGACCGTCGGGCCGCAGCCGTAAAAACCGACCCTTCCGGGCCGAAGAGGTTTGAATTCCTGCAAGGAGCGACCCATGGTATTGAAAAGCTTTAGTACGGGCATTGGAACATCCTCCTGCAGCGGGCTTGCAATTTGGCCTCACAATCACCACTATTGTTGACGACCATGAAAAACCTATGGCAAATCGCCCAAAAAATCAATATGGAAGCGGGAAGAATCCAAATTTCCGAGCCCATGGCAGCGCATACCACCTTCAGAATAGGGGGACCGGCCGATATTTTCATACGAATCAACTCGCCCGCCGAGCTGGGCTCCGCCCTCGCGCGCCTGGCCGATGAAGGCATCCCGCGCTTCATCCTCGGCAAAGGAGCCAATATCCTCGTAGGAGACGAGGGGATTCGTGGCGCCGTTCTCGATCTTTCGGGACTGTCCTGGGCGCGATCCGCGGGCGCTTCCCTGAAGGCCGGCGCCGGCCTAAGCGTGAACAAGCTCTGCGAGGACGCCCTCGCCCTCGAGCTTTGTGGCCTTGAAAATTTTTATGGCATGCCGGGGAGCCTTGGCGGCGCCATCTACATGAACGCGCGGTGCTACGAAAAGGATTTTTCGGAAACGATCGTGGAAATCGACGCGATCTCGCCCGATGGCGAAGAAAAAATCCTTCACCCCAGGCCCGACCAATGGGCTTACAAAAAATCCCCCTTCCAGCCCGGCGGAACCTGGGCGGGATGGATCATCGTCGGCGCCACGTTCGCGCTTGGCGAGGGAAAAGCGGAGCGCGACGCCGGCATCATGCGCTCGAGAAAACTCGACAGGATCGGCAAGGGGCATTACCGCCTCCCCTCGGCCGGCTCCGTCTTCAAGAACAACAGGGCCTTCGGAAGGCCGACGGGGGCCATCCTCGATAGCCTCGGCATGAAAGGCGCTAGAATTGGCGATGCCGCCGTATCCACCTGGCACGCCAATATTTTCGTCAACGAAGGCAAGGCGACCGCTCGCGACATGAGGGCTCTCATCGAAAAAGCCCAAGCCATGGCGCTTTCAGCCTATGGATTCGAACTCGAGCCGGAAGTGCTCTTTATTGGGGAATTCTAGGATCGGAGCGACTCGCGAAGGCGATTTGCGCCTTGCGTTCGCCCGATATGCCATTTACACTAAAATCATATGAATTCGATGAATGAGCCCGCGGGCATCTTTGCTCTGATTATGGCTATCGCCGTCATCGCCCCCTATCTCTCGGATTTTCTCGGAGTGCCGGTCGTCGCATCCATGACTCTCATCGGCATTCTTCTCGGTCCCCAGGTCTCGGGGATCCTGGAACCCAACATCCTCATCCAGTTCATAGGCTCCCTCGGCATGATCTACGTCTTCTTCGCGGCAGGCACCGAGGTGAACTTGGGCATACTGAGAAAGCGCGCGAAACCCGTCCTGATTTTCGGCGCCCTCACCTTCCTGATCCCCTTCCTCTTCGGCATCGCTTTCGGGCTCTTTCTCTTCGATCAAAAACTGCTCTCGGCGATCCTCCTCGGGGCCTTCTTCGCCTCGTCCGGATCGCTCATCATCCAGTCGATACTTCGCAGCGATCTCCTGAGCCGGGAATCGGCCGAAGTTGGGCGCGGCGGCGCCGGTCTCTCCCGAATCCTCGTCGCCATCGTCGTGTTTCTCTCGGGCATCGTATTCCCCGAGGGCGGGATCATACCCGCCCTCAAGACGATCGGCCTTTGGGCCGCCTACTTCGCCGGGCTCTATTTCTTCCTGCCGCGGTTCGCCTCATTCGTGATCAGGAAGACGAAAATACAGGGAAGCATCGATGCCGTCTTTATTCTTTTCCTGCTGTTCGCGAGCGCGGCGCTCGGGATATATATCGGCGTGCCGGGCTATGTTAGCGCTTTCTACGCCGGGGTGCTCATCGCTCCCGCCTTCTCGTCGTCCAAATCCATCTCATCGCGGATAGATCTGCTCGGCGATTCGCTCTTTCTGCCTTTTCTCCTCGTCTTCATAGGGGTTTCGGCCGATTTCTCCCAGATTCCCTCGCTGCCCATCGCCGTCGCCCTCGTCGCCGGTTCAGCGGTCTTCGGCCTGGGATCCAAATTCCTCGCGGCCTCCATAGCGGGAAAAATCCTGAGATACTCCGCCGCCGACAAGGGGCTCCTTTTCGGCTTCTCCTCCACCTTCGCCGCCTTCTCTCTGGCGGTAGCATCGGTCGCGGGAAGCTCCGGCCTCTTCGATCAGCCGCTCGTAAGCGGGGCGATCATACTCGTCATCATATCGAGCAGCATCGCCTCGCTCGCCGCCCGCAATTCCGGTTCATCGATTCTCCTGAAAAAATCCCCGATGCCTGATCGCCCCTCGCGCGATGGCGAACGCATCATGGTCGCCCTTTCAAAACCAGGGACGGCGCATCACCTCATGGATCTCGGCATCGCGCTGCACGGCCGGGACTCGCTTTCGCCGCTCTTCCCCCTCGCCGTAATCTCCGAAACCGAAACCGAAGGCGAATCGCGCCAGCACGCCGAAACCATGTTGGCCGCCGCCATCATGCAGGGAGTCTCCTCCCAGATCTCCGTCATTCCGGTGTCCCGGGTCGAGGTGAACATCGCCCAGGGGATACTCTCGAGCGCCGAGGAACAGAACGCCGACACCATAATCATCGGCTGGAACAGACCTCCGAGGCTCTCCAACGCTTTCTTCGGATCCATCATCGATCAGGTGGTCAACGGCGGGAACCAGATGGTCCTCGTCGCGAGGGCGGTGGCTCCCTTCACCGCTTCACACACGGTCGCCATCATCCCCTCTCTCTGCGACGGCCACGCTGGTTTCGCCCGCGCCGCCGGAGTCCTCAGCGCCCTATCCAAGAAAAATCAGTCCAGACTCCACATTGTCACCCTGGCCGGACAAGGGGCCAAGCTGGCTCACTCCCTGAAGGAAGCCGGGTATTCCACGCAGATACAGACGATCGAGGTGGAATCCTGGAAGGAGATTGGCAAGGCGATCAAGCAGCTGCCGGCGATGCCAAAGCTTTTTGTCCTGTTCAGCGCCCGCCCCTCGGAACCCTCCTGGCATCCGGCCATCGAGCGCCTCCCTCACCGCATCGGCGAGGAATTCCCCGACTCGAATCTCCTCATGATCTATCTTTCCAGCCCATCGGCCGTCTCGGAGGCTCAGCGCGGCGAGTTCAAGCGCGGCCGGCTATCCGTCGGGGCCAACGAGATTCCCGTCGTCATTCCGGCCAAACCGAGCCCCTCATCGCAAATTCTCAAGGACGCGGTATCCCGCGGGAATATCCGCGTGAATATGAAACATACGGCCATCGCCGACGGCGTTTTCGAGCTGGTTTCCTCGGCTTTTCCTTTTGACAGGAAACAGTCGAGCAAGCTGGGGGCGAGACTGACGGAAATCGTCCAACGCCAACCCATCGAAATCGAGCCCGGGGTGGTTCTCATCCATGACCGCGTCGAGAACATCGCATCGCCCATCGTGTGCATAGGATCCCATCGAAAGGGTTTCCGGATTTCCCTTCTGGAAAAGCCAGTGAAGATCATCATCATCATTTTCGTGCCGGAAACGCAGAGCCCGGAAGATCACCTGACCTACCTGGGGGAAATAGCGCATCTCTTCAAGGAGAAAGATCTCGCCCGCCTTCTTGTCGAGGCCGATTCCCCGGATGACATTCTCTAGTCCCGCGAACCTCGTCGCCAAGAGGGGCGCATAAAAAGACCTCCCGCGTGAGAGACCTTGATTCTCGCGCGGGAGGTCCTGCCGGGGTTCATGGCGCGGTGGCGCGTTTCGCGTCCGCCGCGAGCCCCGATGCCAGTCTACTGATTCTTAATGAGCACGAACTCCACGCGCCTGTTCTTCCACCTGTTCTCCACGTCAGAGAAGCTCACGACCGGCCTGCTGGACCCCAGTCCCTCCACGCTCAGCCTGCGCGAATCCACGCCGTTCTGGACGAGCATCGCGCGCACCAGCTCCGCTCTGCCCGTGGACAGCGGGATGAGCTCTTTCGTCTCTTCGCTGTCGATCCTCGCCTGCGAATAGCCGAGCATCTTGCCCACATTGTTGGCATGGCCTTCCGTGAGAATCCTGTAATCGGGGAACTTGTTCAGGATCTGGGCTACCCTGGCCACCACCTTCTCGTTGTTGGAAATGATATCCTGCGACAGTCCGATGAAATCGGCGTAGTTCGCCCTGAACACTATCGAGGGTACCTTTATTTTCAGCTTGTCGCCATCGCGGATCACGAGGACATCCACCGCTATGACGCCCGACACCGTCGTGCTGTTGCCAAGCGCGTCGCGGGCCACGAATTTGAAGGGATAGTCGCTGGCCGACTCCACGAGCTCGCCGCGCGGCGACTTGCCGTCCCATACGATCTTGGCGGGAGGCTTGCCCTTCCCGTTCCATTCCGTGAAGAGACGCTCCGAGCTCACGGCGTTGGGGTTGCTCGACTCGACGATGGCCGTTTCGAACACCTCAAGCTTCCAGTCCACGATTCCGGCCGCGCCATCGACATCGATGCCGAAGGTCAGTCTATCGCCCGATCCGTCCCCGTCGGGGCTGAAGTACTCGGGATCGACGCTTATGCTCACCGCGGGCGGATCGACATCGACGAGCACCGCGACGCTCGAAGCCTGGGCCACGTCGCCCTTCGCGTAGTTGACCACCAGTTTGCCGATATAGTCGCCCTGGACAACCTGCCCCTGCAGATCGCGCCCATCCCAGACGAGGCGGGCCGGCACTTCTGAACCCGAGCCGCCGAAGAAGCTCTTTTCCACGCCCTTCCTGTCGGCGAGCGAGAAGCGCCACGATTCGATGCCTTCCCGCTGTTCCACCACGATGGTGAAGGAAACCTCATCGCGTATGCCGTCACCATTGGGCGACATACCCGTATCGGAGGTGGTCACGTAGACCTTGGGTTTCGTCCCGTCCACGTTTATGCCCGCGATCTTGGCCGAGGCCGCGTTGCCGGCCATGTCGGTGGCCCCCACTTCGTAGCTATACGTGCCATCGCGCACGACGGCTCCGGAAGCGTTTTTGCCGTCCCACACAAAGCTCTTGGCTTCGGATTTCCATGACCAGGTCTTCACGATCGCTCCGGAGGCGTCCCTGATTCGGCCAGTCCAGTCATCCCCAATGGAGGAATTCTGCGTGATCGCCACCGTGTCCTTGTTGCCGTCGCCGTTGGGCGAGAAGAGGAGTGGCGAGGCCAAAGCCGATATGGTCGGCCCGACCGTATCCAGGAGAACGACGGGGCTAGCGAGCGAGAAGGCGTCGTCATTGTTGTATAAAAGCCTTAGGGCTACCTGATATTTCCCATCCGGGGCCGGAATGCCCGAGTCGGTCCTACCGTCCCAGGAGTACTGGTCCTTCATGTCCACCGAACCTCTCCACGCCTTTACGGGATTGGCCTGGCGTTTTCCGGCGGCGTCCAGGGCATGAACGGTTATCTCATATTCCTTGATGGTCTGCGGCTTGGGAGCCTGAATGTTGATGTACAGCGCGTCCTTCACATTGTCGCCGTTCGGGCTGAACGCGCTCTGGTCAATATCGAAGCGCACCGTTTTCTTGGCCGCGTCCACCTCGATGGGAAGCCGTCTCGAAACAAAACTGTTCTCGGCCTGGTCTATCGAACGGAGTTCGTAGTAGTACTGGCCATCGGGAACGGCCGCTCCGGTCTGGTTCTTGCCATCCCACGCGACCGCGCCGAGCTGTTTATCCCAGGCCCAGTAGCGGACGATCTTGTCGGCCGAGGAGATGATCTGACCCTGCCAGGCGTCGCCGGGCAGCGCTTCCTGAATGATATCCACGGCGTCGGATCTGCCATCGCCGTTGGGGGAGAATACGTTCGCGGACAAGCGCAGCGTGGCCTGTGGCGCCACCCTGTCGACGATGAACGGTCCCACTTCGCTGGTGAGGGAGTCATCGTTCATATAGAGAACGGAGAGTTTCGCGCGATAATTGCCATCGGGGGCCGGAAGTCCCGAGTCGGTCACTCCATCCCAGAAATACTGGCCCATGATATCGGAAGCGCCTCTCCAGCTCTTCACTGGAAGATTCGACGCGCCCGAACCTTCCTGCACGATGAGAAGCTCGAAGCTCTTGATTCTTTCGGGATATTGGGCGCGGACGCCGAAGAGAATGCTGTCCTTCTTGCCGTCGCCGTTCGGGCTGAAGGCGAGCGTATTCGCGTCCAGCCTCACCGTCTTTTTCTCGGATTCCACGGTTATGGCGATTTCGGGGCTAACCGTCCTGTTGCCGGCGCCGTCCACTGCCTCGGCGCTGTATCGGTAGATGCCGTCGCGCACGACGGCTCCGGTGTCGTCCACGCCGTTCCAGGAGAAGCTCTGCGCTTCGTTCTGCCAGGTATAGCCTTTCACGATCCTTCCGTCGGCCGCTTTTATGTTGCCGATCCAGTTGTCGCCGACGAGGGAATTTTGCGTGATTTCGACGCCGTCGGATCTGCCGTCGCCGTTGGGGGATATGATGCCGAGCGAGGCGCTCACGCTGATCCTCGGCATGATCCTGTCGAGGAGAATCGCCTGAGTCGACGCGCCGATCTCGTCCCCATTGAAATAGTTCACCTTGATGCCGGCCACGTAGCGTCCATCGGGGGCCTGCATGCCGGAATCGGCCTCGCCCTTCCACTGAACTTTCTGGGGCGGCGCGCCGTTGCCCTTCCAGGTTCTGACCGCGCTCATGGCCATCGGGCCATCCTGCGCCACGATGCTCAATTCGTAGGTTTTCACGCGCTCGGGCGCCTGAACGATGGCGCCTATGCTTATCTCATCGCGCGTTCCATCGCCGTTGGGACTGAAGGCCAGCGAATCGACGTCCAGGCGGATGGCCTTTTTCTCGGTTTCCACCGTGACGGCGACCTCGGGGCTGACCGTCTTGTTGCCGGCGCCGTCCACCGCTTCCGCGCTGTAACGGTATTTTCCGTCCCGTACGAGAGACCCGGTATCGTCCCGGCCGTCCCAGGTAAAGCTGCGCGCCTCGTCCTGCCACGCGAAGGTCTTCACCACCCTGCCATCAGCCGCCCTGATTGAGCCCGTCCAATCATCGCCGGGAAGCGAGCTCTGCCTGATATCGACGCTGTCGGACCTGCCGTCGCCGTTGGGGGAGATTATCTCCAGCGATGCGCTCACCTCGATTTTCGGCATAACCCTGTCGAGGAGGATGGTGGGCGCCGAGGCTTCGATCACGTCGCCGTTGAAGTAATGTACCGTTATGCTGGCGGCGTATCGGCCATCGGGAGCCTGGACGCCTGAATCGGCTTCGCCCTTCCACAGCGCTTTCTGGGGCGCCGCGCTGCCCTTCCATACTCTCACCGCGTTCATGGCCATCGGGCCTTCCTGGGCGACGATGCGCAGTTCGTAACTCTTCACGCGTTCGGGCGCCTGGACGAAAACATTCAAGCCAAGATCGTCGCGGAACCCGTCGCCGTTGGGGCTCAGGCTGCGCTGATCCACGCTCAGGCGCACCGCTTTCTTCTCCGTTTCCACGCTGATCGGAAGTTTGCCGGAGGAGTAGCTGTTGCCACCTGCGTCGGAAGAGACCAATTCATAGGTATAGCTTCCATCCGGCACGATGCTCCCGGTGCTGTCCTTTCCATTCCACACGAGGCTGTCGAGCTTGTCGCTCCACGCCCAGCTATTGATGATGTCGCCCTTGGCGGTGCTGACCGTTCCGCGATAGATGTCGCCCGCCGTGCCTTCCTGCGCGAAGGTGATCGTATCGAGGACTCCGTCGCCGTTGGGGGAGAAAAGGCTCAGGTTGGCGCTCACGCTCGCGCGTGGCGCTATTCTGTCCACGGCGAACGGTCCCACTTTCGTTTCCGCCTTGTCACCGTTGGGATACGTGACGTTCAGAAGGGCGATATAGGCGCCGTCGGGGGCGGCTATGCCGGAATCGGACTGACCGTTCCACTCGAAGCCGCGCGGCAGAACCGCTCCGCCCTGCCAGGATTTCACCGCTTTTCTGCTCTCGGAACCGGCGTCGGCCTGCGCGATCCACATCGTCCACTCGGCCAGTTTCGTCGGCGAAGTCGCGCTGGCTTCCAGAGCAAGCTTATCCTTGATTCCATCGCCGTTAGGGCTGAACGCGCGCTGATCGATGTCCAGCCGCACCGCCTTCTTTTCGGTCTCGATTCCTATGGGAAGCTTGCCGGAGGAGTAGCTATTGCCGCCTGCGTCGGAAGACGCGAGTTCATAATAGTAGCTGCCGTCGGGTACTATAGTTCCCTGTCCGTCCTTTCCGTCCCATACGAGCGATTCAAGCTTTTCGTTCCACGACCACGTGCCAACGACCTCACCCTTGGCGTTGTTCATGGTCCCGCCGAAAACATCGCCCGCGGATCCTTCCTGAGCCAGGGTAATCGTGTCGAATACGCCATCGCCATTGGGGGAGAAAATGGGTACCGATGGGGCGACGGTCGCGCGCGGGGCGATCCTGTCGACAATGAAAGGCCCCACCTTCGTCTCCGCCTTGTCGCCATTGGGATAGGAAATGCCGAGAATCGCGGTGTAGGCGCCATCGGGAACCGCGATGCCGGAATCGGACTGGCCATTCCACTCAAAACTGCGAGGAAGGACCAAGCCCCCCTGCCAGGATTTCACGGCCTTCCTGTCCGAAGAAATCTCCGAACTGGCTTCCGCCTGGACGATCCAGAGCGTCCAGCCGGTCAGCTTCGTCCCGGCAGTCGCGTCCGAGCTCAAGGTCAAGACATCCTTGACCCCATCGCCGTTAGGGCTGAAGCCGAGACTGTCGGTCGCCAGCTTCACTTCCTTTTTCTGCGTATCCACTTCCATGGCGATTTCGCGTGAGGCGAAGCCGTTCCCGGCCTTATCCATGGCTTCGACCATATATTTGTAAGCGCCATCGGGCACTATGAGACCCGAATCGCCCACGCCGTCCCAAGCCAGAGAGGGCAGCTCGCCAGCGAAGTTCCATTTTTTTACGGCATTTCCCTTGCTGTCCAGAACCTTGGCTAGCCAGAGATCTTCTTTGGTTCCGGATTGCGTGATGCTGACCTTGGATTGCGATGCTCCGCCGGCCGGATTGAAGGAGACTTTGTCGGCCTTCACCTGCGCGCTGGGATACGTCCTGTCGAGGAGCATCTCCGCGCTCTCGACTTTCGCCACGAATCCATTTATGTAGCTGAGCTCAAGCTGCGCCTTGTATCGGCCTTCGGGGAGAGCGCGGCTCTCTTTGTCCTTGCCTTCGAAAACATAGGTCGCGGCGAGCGTGTCGCCCGAGTCGCTGCCGAAGGATAATCCGCCCTTCGCGTCTTTGCCGTCGCCGACGATCGCGAACTTCCAGGAGACGAGTCCTTCCTTCGTTTCTATCTCGGGACTCACCGTCACGCTCTCGGCGATTCCGTCATTGTTGGGGCTGAAAGCTTCGCGGTTCAGGCTGAGCGCGATCGTCGGCTTTCTCGTATCCACGCGCACCCTGTTCGATGTCGTGGCGAAGCTGTTGCCGGCCCTGTCCACCGCGAAAACATACACTTCGTATTCGCCGTCGGGCACAATCTTGCCCTGATCATCGCGGCCGTTCCATTCGAGCGCCTCGGGAAGGATCTGCGTGTAGCGCCTGACCACTTTCTCACTCTTCTGGGCGTCGCGGATGATAAGATTCCATGTGTCCTCATCCGTACTTTTAAAGGAGAAGATGAACTTGTCCCTGCTGCCGTCGTTGTCCGGGCTGAAGACATTGTTCTCGTCCGAGAGCGCTATCGACGCCGAAGGGGGCGTCCTGTCCATATAGAAGGGAGCCGAGAGCTTCTGGGGGCTGTAGCCGTTCGCGTAGCGGAGCTCCACGCCCGCCTCGAACTGACCGTCGACGAGCGTTTCTCCCTTGGAGGATACCCCGGTAAAGAGATAGGATTTTTCCGGATACGCGTCGGCTCCGCCCGAAACCGTCCACACTTCCTTCCTCTCGGGATCGAGGACGAAAATTTTCCACGACTCCAAGCCCGCGAAAGATTCGACGGAAGTCGTTATATGGAGCGAATCGTGGGCGCCGTCGCCGTTTGGGCTCATGACCAATTCGTCCGTCGCGATAGTCACGGCAGGTCTTGTGGTATCGACCGCTATATTTCTTACTTCGCTGACCGCCTTGTTGCCGGCCTCATCCTTGGCGGAGAGCTTGAGGCTGTAGGTGCCGTCGAGGACTCGCTTGCCGTCGTTGGCGGTGCCGTCCCAGGTGAAATCGCGGGGAGCGCTCACTTCATATTCAATGGCCCTGATGACTTTCCCCGAAGCGTCGGCTACATCGATCGTCCAGGTTTTCTCAGGCGACCCGGCGCTTCTGAATGTGATGTTGTCCTTGCTTCCATCCCCATCGGGGCTGAACAGCATCGAAGGCTCGAGCGGCCAGACATTGGCTTGCGGCTTTTTCGCGTCCACGACCACGGTTATGCAGCTCTGGTAGTCGAGGTTGTTGTTGCCGTTGTCGTCCCAGGAGACGAGGCTCACCGTATACGCGCCATCGGGGACCTTCATTCCCAGGTCGTCGCGGCCGTCCCACACGATGGAAGCGGGAACATCGACATTTTTCTTTGTGTAGATGAGCGCGTCGCCCAGGACGCCAAGTCCGCTGACCGTCTCCACTCTGTCGTTGTCCGTGCCGAGGGTCTTTATGGTTTTTCCGGAAGATTTGTCTTCCACGGTCATCTTCCAGCCCGCGATGTACCGCTCATCGGAAATCTTCACGGGAATCGTCAAGGTATCCTGTTCGCCGTCGCCGTCGGGGGAGATATAGGCGGTACCGCGGAACGGCACGGGCAGCTCGGCTTGGATCACCGGAGCCGACTTATCTTTTATGCCGAAACTCAGGTTGAAGCCCGCCCCCATCGCGTAGAGGGAATCATAGAGGGGAGCGATGGCGAGGGAGCCGCCTATGGATGCATCTTTATAAGTACGCTTGCCGAGTGTCAGTCCCTTGCCGAGAGGAATGGTGGCGGAGAGACCCAATGAGGGCAGGTAGCTTCTTCCCGATCCCGCTATCGTATCACGCAGCCCAATGGACCAGCCCATACGCATCGAAACATATTCCCTGAACCCGAATCCGACGGAGAGATCGGCTCCCAGGTCTTGGAATGAAGGGCTCCAGAGATCGATCGCCACATCGAGATTCCAGTTGTAGGACTGGAGAAGATAGCTTCTCATTCCCAGTCCAAGGGTGAACGCGGACGGATAGGAACTCGCGGCGCCTCCGAAGATGCCCGTCAGGGGCACGGTCGAATAGCCTTTGCCGATATCGAGAATGGATAGACCGAATCTCGTATCCTTGAGGAATCCGAGATTGCCCGCGAACCACGTGGCTCCAAGGTCCAGGCCAACGCCCCACCCGAAATTGGCGTTTCCACCGAGGGTGATATCGATTGCGCTTCCGATGTAGAGCGTGGAAAGAAGATCCTTGGAAAAACTCGCCCTTATGGTACCGAACGTGCCAAGATCCATATCGGTCATCGTTCCGGGGGCGGAGAAGAAGCTGGCGTTGCCCCCCCAGACGCCATAGGGAACCGGCATCGAGAAGGATAGGGCCGCGCCCGATCCCCACCCTTGGGCCGCGGTCCCGAAATCGGTGATTCCGGTATACGAGCCTTCGATCTGGGTGAGCTGGCTGCCTCCCGTCACGGAAGGATTCAAGAGCGAAGCCCAGGGTGAGGCGGGTCCCGTGACCGTTGGCGTCGACGCCAGGCCCCAGGGAGAATAGAGCGAGCGCAGGAAGAAGGCGCCTTGGGGAGGGTCATATCCGAATACGAATAAATTGCACGCTATGGCAAAAACGAATACGGCGGTCAGGGTTTTCTTCATAAAGGACATGGGTCTTCTCCCTCTTATAACGACGATGAGCTACCTAGATAGCTACCACAAATTCGCGAAAAAAACAAAGCCACCACGCGGCTCCATCCGGCTTTGGGAAATAAAACGATCTGTCTCTATTATCTTTTCGACAACTTGTCCCGGAGGAACAAGCCTCAAGTTAAAGATATGGATATTCTACCATGTTTCGGTGGGAATGAAGCGGCAATTTGCGAGCTTACTGATATATTATGAGGCCGGGTCTGGGATCGAGCGCCATCACCTCGGCGGGCGAAAGGAGGGGATTATCCCAGCCGGCCAAGGGAAAATCGGACTTGAAGAAAAGCTTAAACCCCTTCACGGGCAGGTTCTCGGCCTTGGCGATGAGGGAGTATGTGCTTCTCTTGAGAGAGGGGCTTCCAAAACCATCGGCGGTATGCACGAGAAGAACCCTGTCGAGATCCGCTTTCACCCTATCCCTATTCAGGATCATCTTTTCGTGAAACTGATGGACCACCAGCATCCGGATGCCGGGAATATTATTGGCGACGATGTAGTCCTGCATGATCCGCTGCGCCTGGTTCAGCTCTTCGGCGGTGATGGAGCCTATTTCCTTCATCGGGATGAGCGTCCTCCATTCTGGATCAATCGCGAGATGCACATTGGGATATTTGAGGAAAGGAAGAATCTTCTCCATCGATTCCTTCACCGTATATTTGCCGATCTGGTGGTCCACGAAGACGATCATGCCCTGTGACTGCGCATAGGCTATATACTCCTCCAGGGTTGAATCCTTGAGGTACCCGATTTCTCCGCCCGGCCAGCAGGTGCCGTAGATGATATAATATGCCGAGACAGTCCCGTCCGAACCATTCACATCATCGTAGTAGCCGGCATAGGTCTTCACTCTTTGGGCGAGTTCTTCTTTGGAGTAAAGCCCCAGGATGCCCATTTTTCTGGAAGAAGGATGGCCATAGAAAGCGACCACCGTATTGTTCGCGAGCATCGGGACGCGGTCGGACAAGGTCCCGGCCCCTCCCTGAAAGGAAGGCTTCGAGACGGTCTGGGGCAGGGAAAACTGGGAAGCCTTTCTGTATAGGGTCGGGAACAGTCTGTATGGCGTATTGTCCGTGGAAGAGGCTTCGGCGATCAGCGCGAAGATGAAGAGAGAAAACAGGCAGATTCTTCTCACGAACATTGGCACTCCATGTCGCATATAGTAAGGGCTCTTCCTATATATCGTCAGCGCCGGCCATGTTCTTGACTGGTTTAGGCATAAATGACCTGCGGGAAGCGCAAAAATTGCGGTAAGCCGCCGGGGCATTTTTTTCTCAAGGGGAGAAATTTTTTCCGCCTCGCCCCATTCCAATCGATAAACCATGGCGTAAAAAATAGCGCCGCCGTAAATACTCATATTTAT
>DATMZF010000006.1:0-20234 GCA_035560555.1 Rectinemataceae bacterium | reverse complement strand
GACAGGGCGATGAAAGTATTCGAGCTTATTCACGAGACTATCGGAATATGCGCTAATTATAAGCGATTTTTGGGAAAAATGAGAAAAACTATGTAAAAATCTGAGAATGCGTTGATAGCTGCGTCCTGGCCGCGAAGTCGCGCGGGAAGGCCGGCTTTTTGTGTGCTAAACATAAATAAATATGCGGAAATGGATTCAAATATAACAAACGAGGGGTGAACGGGTAAAACCCAGTCACCCCTCATGCTGCTGGCATCCAGCGCTAAACGGAGTGTTCAGACTCAGGGAACCTGAGCGATGATGTCCTTGAGCCAGGGCTTCTTGGCGAGATCGCGCTCGAGTCCCTCGGCGCGCGCCTTGTTCACGTAGTCCCGGTTTTCGAAGTAGTAGCGGTAGTTGGTATGGACGTCGTAGGTGCCCTTCATGAGGGCGAAAGCGTCTTCCGTCATGACGAGCTCCTCGTCGGTGGGGATGACGAAAACTTTCACCGTGGAGCCGGGGCCGGTGATGTCGAGTTCGGAGTTGCGGCACTTGGCGAGGGCGTTCTTCTTCTCGTCGATGGCGATGCCCATCTCCTCGAGTCCCGCCGTCGCGAAATGGCGGATCGCAGGGCCCATCTCCCCTACGCCCGCGGTGAATATGAGGGCGTCTACGTGGCCCAGGGCCGCGTAGTAGGAGCCGATGTATTTCTTGATCCTGTAGCTCTCCATCTGCTGGGCGAGGATGGCGATGGGATCGCCCTTTTCGGCCGCGAGTTCGATGTCGCGGCGGTCGGCCCACTTGCCGGTGATGCCGAGAACGCCCGATTCCTTGTTGAGTTTCTTCTCGACGTCGGCGGCGCTCATGCCCGTCCGGCGCATCATATGGAAGATGATGCCGGCATCGATGTCGCCCGATCTTGTGCCCATGATGAGGCCTTCGAGGGGGGTCATTCCCATCGAGGTATCGTAGGAGCAGCCGTTCTTGACGGCGTTGATGGAGGCGCCGTTGCCGATGTGCGCGATGACGAGGTTGGTCTCGAAGGGGTCCTTTCCGAGGAGGACGGCGGCGCGCTTGGCGTTGTAGAGGAAGCTGGTTCCATGGAAACCGTAGCGGCGAACCGAATGTTTTTCGTGCCATTCCTGGGGAAGGGCGTACATATAGCTCGACGCGGGCATGGTCTGATGCCAGGCGGTGTCCATGACGGCGCAGTGAGGCACGTCGGGAAGGACGTTGCGCGCCGCTTCCACGCCCATGAGGTTGGCCGGATTGTGCAGGGGAGCGAGGTCGATGAGTTCGCGGAAGGCCGTGAGGAATTCGTCGTTGATGATCGAGGAGGTGGCGAAGCGCGATCCACCATGGACCATGCGGTGACCGACGGCCTTGATCATGCCCATGTCGGAAATGACGCCGTATTCCGGATCGACGAGGGTGTTGAGGATGAGTTCTATGGCGACGGTGTGGGTCGGGCACTCGTGGTCGACGACGTAGTCGGGCTTATTGCGGGCTTTGTGCGTGATGGACGAGCCGCCGATGGTGACGCGCTCGACGATGCCGGTGGCCAGGATGTCTTTGTTGTCCCAGTCGTACACCTGGTATTTGACGGAGGAAGATCCGCAATTCAGCGTTAATATGACCATATTCGCTCCTGTGAGGTTTTGCCCATAGTAGCATTCTGACCTGGTTCGCGGCAAGCCGACGGCAATGCCGCTGGCTAGCCGGTCAGCCGGTTGGTGGATCGGGGCGTTTGGCGCTAGAGGAGCTGCACGGGGTCGATGTCCACTTCGAGGTGGACCGAGGAGGGGGCTTTGTAGCCCTCGAGGAGGGAGCGCATCGCGGCGTGCAGCGCGGAGAGGCTCGGAGCGCGAAGAAGGATCTGCCAACGCTGAGAGCCGGCTATCATGCCGAGGGCGCATTCGGCTGGGCCGAGCAGCTCCACGTCGGGGGGGAGGAGAGCCGCGCTTTTCCGGGCGAGTTCCCTCGCCGTTCCCACGCAGCGGTCACGGTCGCGCGAGCGGACGACGATCCTCGCCATCCGGCAGAACGGGGGAAAACCCTGCGCGCGCCTCAGGGAGAGTTCCCAGGCATAGAAAGTCTTCATGTCGAGGGCGGACGCCAGCTCGATGACGGGGTTGTCGGGCCTGAACGTCTGTATGAAGACGCGTCCGTCGGGATCGTAGCGCCCCGCCCTTCCGGCCACCTGGACGATAAGCGAGAAGACGCGCTCGGCGGCGCGGAAGTCGGGCAGGTTGAGCCCCGCGTCCGCGAGGACGACGCCCACCGTCTTCACGCCAGGGAAGTTCAGGCCCTTGGCGACCATCTGCGTGCCCAGGAGGATGTCGATTTTCCCGCTCCTGAATTCCTCGAGCGTGGATTCGAGGGAACCTCTTTTCGAGACGGTGTCGGCGTCCAGGCGACGGATCGTCCAATCGGGAAACTGTTCGGCGACTTCTTCCTCGACGCGCTCTGTGCCGAAACCGCGCCAGCCTATGTCGAGGGAGCTGCATTCGGGACAGGCTTTCGGAGGCGGCGTCCGGTATCCGCAGTAGTGGCAGATGAGCTGGTTCTGCTCCTTGTGGTAGGTGAGCGCGACCGAGCAATGCTTGCATTTGAGTTCGGCGCCGCAGGTGTCGCAGACGAAGAAGTGGGAGAAACCGCGGCGGTTCAGGAAGAGGATGGATTGCCGGCCTTCGGCCTTGGTTCCGATGAGGGCCTTCTTCAGCGTACCGGAGATTGTCGAAGTCTCGGTCCTCATGTCCACGACTTCGATTTTCGGAAAATCCCCGCCGCCGGGGCGCTGGCTCAGGGTCTGGCGGTTCATGGCGCCAATTTCGCAGGAATGCCAGGCTTCGACGGAGGGGGTGGCGCTTCCCAAGATGAGCCGTGCCTTTTCTTTGCCCGCGCGGTACATGGCCACCTGGCGCGCGTGGTAGCGAGGGGTGTTGCCGGCCTTGTAGCTGCCCTCATGCTCCTCGTCTATCACGATAAGTCCCAGGTTTTTCAGCGGGGCGAATATGGCGCTGCGCGCGCCGATCACCATATGGGCTTCTCCCTTGAGGATGCGGCGCCATTCCGACAGTTTCTGCGAGGGGGTCAGCCGCGAATGGATGACGGCGCAGGCGTCGCCGAAACGCTGCCTGGCCGAGCGGATCACTTGTCCGGTCAGGGCTATCTCCGGCACGAGGTAGATGACGGAGCGCCCCTCCGCGAGCGTGCGCTCGGCCGCCTGCAGGAAAACCTCCGTTTTGCCCGTTCCCGTCGGTCCGTAGAGATAGGTGGTACCCGATTCTGAAGCGAGGACCCCGTCGAGCGCCGCGCGCTGTTCTTCCATGAGAGGAAGGGCCTTGTCGCCTATTTGGAAATCCTCGATTTCGGCCGATGCCTGGAGGCTTTCGCGCCTTCCCGTCGGCAGCATGGCCCCTAGGGCTTCGCCCAGCGAACAGAAGTACATGCGAGCCACCCAGGCGGCCAGGCTGACGGTGGATTCGGCGAATATCGCCTCGGCGTCCACGACCCGCTTTATCGGCTTTACGAGGGCTGGATCGAGCGCGCAGGAGGGCGCCGTCTCGACGACGAAGCCGGCGAGGCCGCGCCTCCCGAAAGGTGCCTCGGCCCTGCAGCCCATCCTCGCCGGCTTTTCATCGTTGTTCCGGTACCAGTAGGTGTCGTCGATGGGCAGGGGAAAGGCGATGCGCAGGTACGCGTCCGTCATGGCTTCAGAGCCGGCGCGGCTTTCCCCGGGCGAGGGTTTCGACGCGGAGGAAGCCTTCTTTTTAGTCATGGGCGACGGGACCGGGGGGGGGGTATGAGATCGCGCAGGCGTTTCAGGTCTTCCCAGGCGGGGCGCTTCAGCGTCGGGTCGCGGAGGAGGGCCGAGGGATGGAAGGTCGCCACGACGGGGATGCCCTCATACTCATGCATCCTGTTCCTCAGACGGTTGATGCCTTCGGTCGTGGAGAGCAGGGCCTGGGCGGCCGTCCTGCCGGCGCAGAGAATGGCTTTGGGCGAGAGAAGCCGTATTTGTTCGCGCAGGTAGGGCATGCAGGCGGCGCGCTCGTCGGGCGCCGGTTCCCTGTTGTTGGGGGGTCTGCATTTCACGACGTTGGCGATGTAGCAGTTTTCTTCCCGCGACAAGCCGATGGAGGAAAGCATTTTATCGAGCAAATGTCCCGAGGCGCCGACGAAGGGCAGTCCCTGGTTGTCCTCCTCGGCTCCGGGGCCCTCGCCTATGACGAGAATGGCGGGATTCGCGACGCCTTGGCCGAACACCACGTGTTTGCGCGCGCTTGACAGGACGCATCGGACGCAGGACTGGGCTCTGATTTGCAGGTCAGCGAGGGTCCCGGCATAGGCGGGCGCCGCGGTTTGAGCCGAGTCCCCGGCCGCGGTCTCAGGCGCGGTCTCAGACGCCGCGATGGGCGCGCGCGGGGACGGCGCGGGGGGGGCGGCGCGCGAGGGCGCCGCGGCGGCGATGTCGACCGAGCGCAGCCTCTGTAGAAGTTCGAAGGAGGGTTGCCTCTGCCTCATGCCCGTCGACAACGCGCTTCCTATCGTATCGAGAGCCAAAAAGACGTCGGACAGGTCCGGCGCCGCCGCGCCAGAATCTTCACCGTCAATCATGGACAAACTCCGCTTTCATGCTCAAAGAGCGCTCGCCGAAGCGTCCGCTCGTGACCCTGACCGCGATCTCCCCTTCCCGGCCAACGGAAGCGACCCAGAAGGCGGTTGAGCCGCCCAGGAAGCCGATTTCGGAAGGGCCGATCAGCCTCGCCGCGCCCGAAACCTCGATCCGCAGAGGCTCGAAGAGGAAGGAACAGGGGTTGCCGTACTGGTCCAGGACGCGCGCCGTCACGCGCTGCGCGTCCCACTCGTCGCCGGACCTGACCTGGAGGACGGGATGGTCCGCCGCGATCTCAAGCCTGTCGGCGCGAGCGTCGGCGCTGAAGGTCCTGCGCGCGACCTCCACGCCGCCGAGAATGCCGACGACTTCGAAGATGTCATCGGCGCGCCCCCAGGCGAGTCCGTATTTCATCACGAGGTTTTCGGCGTCCTTGAAGCTCATGTGTCGGCGCAGCGAAAGAAGCAGGAACCGAAGCTTGTCCGCGAGTTCCAGCTTATTCTCTCCCTGCGTCATGACCTTCGCCGCGAGCGAGAGGAAAATTTCCTTGTCCCTCCGCGAGAAGCCCTCGCGGTCGATGCGGTCGCCTATGAGATCGTCGATGAAGACTGGCGGGTGTTCGAGATGAGGATAGGTCTCGCGGTCGGGAAGGAATCGCCCAACCTTCTCGCCGGCGTGATAGAGGTCGACCGCGTCGCAGTTGGTGTACACGTCGATGGGAAGGGTCTTGGCCGCGCTCCGCTCTCCCTTCGCGAAAACGGTCGCCGGCTCCAGGACTATCCTGATTCCGGGACTGACCTGGCTCGCGTAGAGCGCGGCCGCGTATTTGGGAAGCCTGAACATGTCGGAAACGCCGTGGTAGCAAATCCTGTCGCCCGAACCGAAATCCTTGTGCGTATTGTAGTCGAAGGCGCACCAGCCTATGGCGCCGGAGACCGCGGGATCGCCCATCGCGGCGTCCAGGACGCGGGCGTGGCGTCTGGCATGTTCGGCGAGCCGCTCTTCCTGATCATAGCGCTTCGTGGGAAACATGTGGCCATTATGTTCGGTTATGAGGTATGGCGCTCCCCTGCCCCTGCCCCTGCCCTTCACGGCGTCCGGCGAGGCGATGGCGAGCTTCCCGCCGTCGTGCGTGAAGTCGTTGTAGGTGTAGACGTCTTCCAGGAGCCTGCTGCGCCTGAAATTGCGCACCCCTCCCCTTTGCCGGTCAGGGTCGAGCTTGGCGGCCAGCGCGTTGGTTCTCGCGTACAGTTCGTCGTCGTCCGGCGATTCGTTGATGCGGACGCCCCAGAGAATGACCGAGGGGTGATGCCTGTCGCGGCGGATGAGGTCCCCCAGGTCGGCCAGGGCTTGGTCCTTCCAGGCCGCGCCGCCTATGTGCTGCCATCCGGGGAGCTCGGTGAACACAAGGAGGCCGAGTTCGTCGCAGGCGTCGAGAAAATGTCGCGACTGGGGGTAGTGGCTCGTGCGCACGATGGTCAGTCCTAGCTCCCGCTTGAGCATTTCGGCGTCCCGCCGCTGCGCCCCGGGGCCCATCGCGTAGCCCACGTATGGCCAGGACTGATGTCTGTTCAGTCCGCGCAGGAATACTCTTCTTCCATTAAGATAAAAACCCCGCTCCGTGAAGCGCGCGTCCCTGAATCCTATGCGCTCCGACAGGCAGTCGACCCTGCGGTCGCCGGCTTCGAGGATTACTTCAAGATCGTAGAGCTCGGGCGAGTCGATATCCCAGAGCGAGATTTCACCGAGGTCGCCGAATTCGATGCCGAGGTTCCTGTCCCAAGCGGTGCCCGATCCAGATATTTCTTTTTGAACTTCGGCGATTATATCGCCCCTTTTAGAGAGTCGGGCCGCAATCCTCGCCCCCGACCAGTCCGAGCCCCCGAGCGTCACGTCGACGGAGAGACGGGCTTCCCGCGTTCTCAGTATCCTGTCGGTTGACGTCTCGTTGGCTGCCGTCTTGTTGGCGGTCGACTCGTTGGCGACAATAGCCTTCCCCGCCAGGGGATGGGCGTGAATTCTTTCGATATAGGCTTTTTCCTGTACGCGAAGATGTACCGTCCTGTAGATTCCCCCGTAGACGAGGTAATCCACGACGCCCCCGAAGGGGGGAATTTCCGGATCTTCGCGCGCGTCGACTTCCACGATGAGCCGATTGAGCCCGGCGGCTTTCACCGCCTCGCCGATATCCACGGAAAAGGGCGTGTAGGGTCCTCGATGGCCCCCGATATTCCGCCCGTTGAGCCAGATTTTGCAGGAGACGGCGACTCCCTCGAAATCCAGGAAGAGCCTCCCCCCTTCGGGCAGCTCCGGAGTCTCGAATTCTCGGCAATAGGTTCCCTTCTTCTGGCATGCCTTCTCGTCAAAATGGTTGAAGGGAAGTTCCTTCAAGGTATGCGGCAGGTCAACGCGGTCCCAACCGGCCGCGGGAAAAGAATCGGTCAGCCAGGCTTCGTCCAGCGGTGAATCATGGAAAAGCCAGCCTGAAGAAAGGGGGTATACATCGCGCATCGAGCCGCTCCTGGGGGTTATCCCGCCATCATCACCTGTACGATTTGAATAGCGGGAAGAACTATGCAGACGATAATGAACACGATCTCAAGGGTGAGCATTCTCCGTTCCGCCGTATCGTTCTTGAGCAGTTCGTAGACATTCTGCAGCGCGTCGAGGCGCTTCCCGACGGAGATTTTCCAGCTTTCGGTGTTGAATATCGAACAGAGACGTTCGTAGATGAGGCCAAGGAAGTAATCGCCGATGATTTTCGACGAATTGTCGAGGTTTTCCAGGGTGAAGAGGGCGTCGAAGCGCAGGGTCTGCAATTTTCCCAGCTTGATTTTCACGGCGCGCTGGCCGAAGCGCGTTTTTCCGCCGCTCAGGTACAACTTGCGGATGTCCCGCTCGGCCTCGTCCAGCCACTTGTCCAGGAGGCTGTCCAGGGCGCGAAGCTCGATGAGGCGGTAGTTGGCGTGTTCGGCGATGAGAAGCACATCTTCGTAATCCCTCGTTGGATCGATGATGATGCAGCGATCGAAGTCGAAGATGGCGATATCGTTCTTGCGGTAGCTGTGGGGTTTCTCCAGGATCTGCCTGACCTGGCTGTCGTGAAGGACGCCCGGCTCCTCGCCGGCAAGGAGGGCTGCCGCGACTTCCCTGTTCTGGTACAGAAAGCTCTCCGGGCTGTCCGCGGGACATTCCAGGACGCAGAAAGCGGTGTAGGTCTCCCTATCGAAGACCCAGTTTTCCTTCAGCCCCGTCACGGCGTCCTTTATGGCGTTTACCACCATCTGGAAACTCGAGTCGGCGAACTGCTCCACGCTTTCCGATCCGCTCACGTCGCTCACGGCGAGGTTGGAATTCGACGCGAGATCCTTGAACGAGGAGTGTGTCCGGTACCGCACGACGAGCGTGAGGGCGCCGTCGTCGTAGATTTTCGCCAAAGCGGTAAATTTTTCGAAGCACTTGGCGTCGCACTCTTCCGTGCTCAGGGTGAGAACCAGCGGCTTGGGGAGGGTGAGCGAGGATGGCGTATCCCTGCGTTTGCCAAATCCTATATCGGGGTAGGCGGGAATTTTGGCGGCGGCCTTTTTGAGATCGACCGCGCGGCCTATGTCGTAGACATAGACGTGGACGATTTCAACCGGCAGCACCTTTTCCCCTTCCAGTTCCGGAACCCGATCCAGGACCTGTGTCTGGTCCTCCGTCCGGATCAGCTCCTCGCCGTGTTGCTCGCTCATTGGCTCTTCACCTCTGTCCGCGCGATTTCACGATCTTGAACGGAAAGCACGAAACTGCTCCCTTCGGGAAGCGAGAAGGGGACGCTGAAATTCCCGCCCGGATGCTTGAGCGACGCGATGAGAACGCGCTGTCCGGCGGGTTTGATCGCCTCAAGCTTGACGGGCACGGGATACGGATACTCGGGGAGAGCGTAGACGTAAATTCCATTGATGATGCCCTGGGCGGGCGCCGGCGAAGAGATCACGACCTTGATTCTATCGTTCACCTTGGCTTCGGTCTCCGCTTTGGGCTGCTGATCGACCACCTTGCCCTGAGTCTCGTCGGCCTTGGCCTGGCGCATGGAGAAATCGACGATAAACGCGGATTTCTCTGCGGAGTCGATCGCCGCGGCCATGGGCAGGTCCATGAAACTGGGAACCTTCGCTTTCAAGCTCTCCGGCCCTTTGCTGACGATGAGGTCGAGGACGGTGGGGCCTGAAATCTGCTCGCCGGGCAGGGGCTTCTGTTCCAGAATGGTGCCGGCCGCCGATTCATCGAAGCGGTATACGGGCGGGTCGCGCACCGTCACGAGGGTCTTGGTTGAGGAAAAGAGAGACTGAAGCTGCAGCTTCACCGCTTCGAGATCTTGGCCGATGTAGTTTTCGATCTTGTCGAGGACCATGCCCTTGCTGACGGTCAGCTTGATCCTTCTTCCCGCTTTCACGATGCTTCCCGGCCCGGGCGACTGTTCAAGGATCATGTTCTTATCCAGGGGATTGTTGGTGAAGCGGAGGGTGAGTCGCGGATAGAGTTCCCTGTCCTGAAGCTTCACGAGGGCATCGGCCAGCTCCATATCCCTCACGTCGGGGACCATGACCTTTTCTGCTCCCTTGAGCACGGCGAAAAAGGCGATCACGACAACGACAGCCATCACGACGCAGAGCGTGGCCGCGTAGAGGGCAAACGCCCTTCTCTGTTCCCTGGTCAGCGAGGCAAAATCAAAACGAGGAAGCGCGAATTTCTGTCTGGGTTTCTTTTCTTTCTTTTCCATTTTGCAAAATTATCCTTGGCTTATCTCGGGCCGGTCTAGCGAGCGTTTCGTATCGGCCACATGCGTCGCCGCGATGAAATCAGGGTCGGGCTTCGAACCGAAGCCCAGCCAGAGTTCGCAGGCCATTGGCGAAATCCCTGTAGGGCAAGGCCTTGCGAGCCGAAAACTGCAGGCGTCTCAAGGCCAGCCAGCCATCACCCGTCCTCACCATGATCCCTTTGGCTTTATCCATTCCGATTATAGTGCCGGCCGTCACATTGGGCAATGCTTCGGTCGCGGGACGGAATTCCACGTCGTCGTAGGGAAAGGCCTCGAGAAGGTTGAGGCGCTGTCCCCCAAGATACGTGTAGGCGCCCGGCCAGGGATCGAAGGCGCGGATGCGGGCATCGATATCCAGGCTGGACATGGTCCAATCGATGAGCCCGTCCTCCTTGGCGATCTTCTTGCAGTACGTCGGCGTTCCCGC
The DNA here is from genome assembly GCA_035560555.1 of Rectinemataceae bacterium. Taxonomy (GTDB): domain Bacteria; phylum Spirochaetota; class Spirochaetia; order Treponematales; family Rectinemataceae; genus UBA11090. The sequence continues at coordinate 10,406 of DATMZF010000006.1, read as the reverse complement.
CTGGGGGCTGGCGGAAGCTTTCCCCGCTTCAATATCGTCGAGAACCTTCAGGGCGAGGCGCGCCCCTATCGCCGCGCCGCTTTCAGAGAGCGTTTCGGCCGTTTCCCTTCCCGTCAGGACGATCCTTTCCACGGCGAAGAGGCTGCCCGAGTCCATTTCGGGGGCTAGAGCCTGCACCGACACTCCTGTTTCCCCATCCCTGTCCAGGATGGCCTGCTGGATCGGCGAACTGCCCCTGTGCCTGGGAAGGAGACTGGGGTGGATGTTGATGCCGCCTCTGGGGAAAAGTGATAGGAACTTGGGCCCGAATATCTTCCCGTAGGCGAATACCACGAGAATATCGGGTTCCAGCGCGGCCACGGCTTCTCTCGCCGCGGCATCGAGCCTCGCGAAGGCGAGAAGGGATACGGGAGGGGTCAGGCATTGTCTGGCGGCGATCGCGACGGCGGTGGGAAGGACTTCCTTGCCTCGCCCCTGCCCCGATTCCGGGTTGGTGAGGATGCCGACGACTCGATGTCGTTCCGATATGCCTAAAAGCGTAGGCACGGCGATGGCGGGGCTTCCCGCGAACAGTATTCTCATGATTCCCCCGATGTTCGCCGCGATAATGGCGAAAAGCCGCGAGCCTACATTTTGATCATTCGCCTGTAGTGCAGGAGGGCTCTTTCCTTCTTGAAGGGGGTAATCCTGTCGATGAAAAGCTTGCCTTCAAGATGGTCGTATTCGTGGAGAATGACCCTGGCCAGGAGGCCATCCGCCTCGACCGTGAAAGGCCTTCCCTTTTCGTTGAAAGCCTGTATGCGCAGAGCGCCGGAACGCTTCACGACGAAGTAGAGTCCCGGAAAGGAAAGGCATCCTTCTTCGTACTCTACCAGGTCGGGGCTTGTCATGACGATTTCCGGATTGATAAAAATCCGCTTCTTGTCCTCGTCGACATTGGTTACGAAAACGCGTTTCGAGACCCCCACCTGGGCCGCGGCCAGGCCTATTCCATGGTCTCTTCGCATCGCTTCGAACATTTCCTCACAGAGAATGGCGAGCCCCTCGTCGAACTCCGTGACGGGGTCGGAAGGTTTTTCCAGTATAGGATCGCCGTAGGTAACTACTTCAAGCATCTATTGAACTCCGCAATCATTATGCCAATAAGGTAAAGGCTTTGGGCCCCAGCGTCAAAGCCGGCCTCAGTGTTTGAGCGGGGGAATCTCGAATTTGTCCCCGACTTTCAAGCCGACTTTCGCGAACCAACCCTGGGGTACTTCGAGGGCATAACGCACGCTCCGTTCGGAAGGCCGAGGCTCGAGGGAAAAGGGCGCCAGGTCCAGAATCTGGAGAATGCCGCCATCCGATCCGAGGAAACCCAGCGATAGAGGCAGCGAAGTGTTCTTCATCCAGAAGCTCGCTTTCTGGTCGGTTTCGAAGACGAATATCATGCCGTTGCCATCGGCGAGGCTTTTCCTGAACATGAGGCCGCGGTTTCTCTCGAGCTCCGTATCGGCCACCTCCACGACAAGCCGCGTGTCGCCCGATTTGAGCGTCACCGTTTCCAGCTTGGGATTGGGTTTGTTCGTGTCCTGATTCCGTTTGGACTGTGCCGAGCAGGACATTGTCAGCGCGGCCACCATCGCTATCGCGGCCAACGTCGAGAAGAGCCTTTGTTTTCGGCCTGTTTTGCTGCAACGCATCGATTCTCTCCTTACCGGACTGGGTATAGCATAGCGCGATTTCGCGTAAAAAAAAAGCCGTCCAGTGGACGGCCTTTCATTGTAAGGGATTCGATATGGGAAAATTCCCCGCTCCGCGCCGATAATTTTGAGCCTATCGGCGAGAGTTTTTAGTATCCGCCCTTGGAGTCGTGGGTTTTCCTGGTTTTCTTCATGAGTTTTCGGGCCAGGGCTTTCTGCTTGCGGTTTTTTATTGTGGAGGGTTTCTCGAAGTATTCCCGCTTTTTCCATTCGCGAATGATGCCCTCTTTCTCGACCATGCGCTTGAAGCGCTTGATCGCTTTTTCTAGGGGCTCGCCATCTTCAACTACGATTTGCCGGATAGTAATCACCTCCCTTCTGCCGGAGCCCCAATTTTACCGGAAACGGCATCTTTGTCAAGTGGAGGGCGCTGCAGCAGCGGGCGCGAAAGCCAGTAATACGGGTTTACGGATACATTTCCCACGCGTATCTCCCAATGGAGGTGGGGTCCCGTGGAGAGCCCCGTCGAGCCGACGCGCCCGATCAGAGCGCCCGCGACGACGGTATCGCCCTCGACCACGTCGATGGCGGAAAGGTGCATATAGAGGGAAAAAAGCCCCGGAAGATGCTCGAGGACTATCGTGTTGCCGGTGACAATGCGTGGCCCCGCGAAAGCCACCCTGCCGGCGGCGCTGGCGAGCACCTCGCTACCCGTTTTGGCGCCCAGGTCGACGCCGCCGTGGATCGTCGTATCGCCGCCACCGCCATCGTAGAGATAGCGGCGCTCGTCGCCGAACCCCGCGGTCTCGCGCCAGCCAACGGAGAGCGGCTTTGTCATGGAGCCCACGGCGAAGATGGCGGTCAGGTCCCTCATGTCGAATATCCTGGCGAAAGTCGCCGATTCGGCGGCCTTGGCGGGATCGGGCGCCACGCGGATCGCCGTATTCGCCTTGTCCAGCGGGATATCTTCTTTCATGAACCTCTTCGCCCCGATGACAATATCGGCGCGAAGTTCCACCCTATCCCGCGTCTCGGGGGCTTGCGTGCCGGCGCCGTTTTCGGCGCCGGGGGGCATCGCGCCGCTCGCCTCGAAAATCGCCGTTACCCGGACACTCGCCGCGCCAGGCTGAGCCTTTACGGGAGCCGCCAAGAGAAAACCGTAGAGGAACTCCCCGCTCTCCGACGGCATGAAAAAGGACTCGGCCGAAGAAAGATTCTTCCCTTCGGAATTCCGGAGCAGAGCCGAGGCGGAAAGGACCGGGCGATCGCTCGTCATCCAGCACAGGAGGGGATCTCCAGGGTTTATTGTATCGGGGGCGACGAGGGTCTGGGCGGCCGCCAGCCCCTTCGCGATGAAGACGGCGAGGATAAAAACGACGAGCCGATTCGGTGTCGCGTACCTTTTCATGCCGGCAGTATACACTTTATAAAGGTGAAGATGAACGGGGAAGAACAGCCGGAGGTCTATTGCATCATATGCCATATATCTTATACTGCAATCACTTGTAATCATCATTCAGGAGATTCTGATGCTTTTTTCGATCGGTAATCTTGTTACCCTCGCCATCGTTCTGGTCTTCTTCGTCGTCTACCACCGGCTCACCGCCAACAACAGGTCTCTCGAAAAGGTGAAGCGGCTCGCCGAGAAGCTGCAGGGCGAGCTCAGCGACTATGTCGCTGCTCGATCCGAGGAGCTGAAACACTACGGCATCGATCTCGATGTCCAGCAGAAGGCCGCCAAGATAGCCCTCGAAAAGCTCCAGGCAGCCCAGCTGGCCGTGACCGAGAAAGCCGAGGCGGTCGGCGCCATCGCGGACCGGTTCAAGGAATACGACGATGTCCTTTCCAAACTCATGGAGATGACCGCCCGCGTGGACGAGAATCTCTCTCGCATCCACGAGGACGAAGCTTTCGCCGAAGGCGTCAACAGGAAGCTCGATCTCGCCAAGAAAAGCCTCGCGGCCATCGAGCGCGAACTGCCCCTCCTCAGGGAGAGTTTCGCGCAGGACGCGCAGCGCACCATCGAGACATTCAGGGATTCCCTACTCAACGAACTTCAGGACGGCCTCGCCTCCACGGCCACCGAGCTCAACGCCGTGCGCGACGAGGCGATGGAAGCCTTCTCCCGAGCCCAGACAGCCCGCGCCCTCGTGGACGAGGAGCTGGGGAAGGCCCTGGAGACGGCGAGGGAAAGAGCCTCATCCGTGGAAGACGAAGCCTTCGCGACGCTCACCGGATCCTTCGACCAAAGGATGAGGGAGCTCGGCCAATCCACCGACGCGCAGCTTTCCCAACTCGGACAGGACTGCGCCCAGCATGTCGGCGAACTGCGTTCGTCCATCGGAGAATTCAAGGAAAACTGGCGGAACGAAGCCCAGGCCATGCTCTCGGACATGACCGCGAAGCTCGCCGAGGCTGAGGATATCTTCGCGAAGAAAGCCAGGGATATAGCCGAGCTCCTGGAAAAAACCTCGGACAAGGCTAAAAAATCGGAATCCGACTTTGTCCTCGTCGCCGCGAAGACGAAGAAGGACGTCGACGCGACGCTGAGCGAAATCAAGTCCCTGGAAGATTCCCTGAAAGCCTCGATGGAGTCGACGAAGACCCGGATAGAGGAAGAATTCGCGGGATTCGGCCAGGCCTTCGAGGATCATCGCACCCGTTTCGAGGAGAATTTCGTCGCCGAGACCTCGGCGCTCGGAGGTTCACTGGTCAAGCTGGGCAAGGATATCGATACTCTGAAGATCGCCGCCTACGATGACGCGGAGCAGAAGCTCGAAGGATTCGAGGACCAGCTCCTCGCCGAACTCTCGGACAGAAAGGGCCAGACCCTCAAGCAGATGGATGCCTGGCTCAGCGAAACGGAGAAGACCCTGTCGGGCATCGTCGCCGAGGCGGGGGCCAGGAGAAGCGCCGAGGAGGCGAAATACCAGGAAGAATTCCGTTCGCATATGCTCAAGATCCGCGATGAGCTTCATGCGCAGCTCGATAAACTCAGCCGGAACGTGGAAGCGGTGCGCGACACGATCCTGGCTGAGCAGGCGGAGGCCATGAAAAATCTCGAAGCTTTACGTCCCGTTTCGAAGGATGATATCCAGACCGCCGCCGAGGAATCGCCTAAGACTAGCGGATGATCCCCTTGAGGGCGGTTTCCACCATCGCCTTGAAGGAAGTCTGCCTCTCCTCGGAACTCGTCAGCTCGTGAGTTATAAGATGGTCCGACACCGTCAGAATGGCCAGAGCCTCCACGCCGTACTTGGCAGCGAGGGTGTAGAGTTCAGCCGTCTCCATTTCGACGCCGACGACGCCAAAGTTCGCCCAGAGCTTCCACTGATCCGGATCTTCCGTGTAGAAGGAGTCGGAAGAGAGCACCGATCCCACGAAGGGAGCGTAACCCGATTCACGGGCGGCCTGGTAGGCGTTCATGAGAAGGGGGAAAGACGCGGTGGGGGCATAATCCATGCCGTTGAAGCGCACCTTGTTGACGGCCGAATCGGTGCAAGCGCTCATGGCGAGGATGGTGTCGCGAATTTTCACTTCTTTCCTCATGGCGCCGCAGGTGCCGACGCGGACGAGTTTCTTGACGCCATAGTCGCGTATGAGCTCGTTGACATATATGGAAAGGCTGGGCATGCCCATGCCGGTACCCATGACCGAGACGCTGACCCCCTGGTATCTTCCCGTGAAACCGAACATGTTGCGGACTTCGTTGAAGCGCTCCGCCCCTTCGAGAAAGGTCTCCGCGATAAATTTCGCCCTGAGGGGATCCCCCGGGAGGAGTATGCGATCGGCGATCTGGCCAGGCCGCGCGGCAATATGTATGCTCATGATATCCTTCCTTCTTAATCAATTTTATGGTAGGATAATACCTATATCATAGAACAATTTGCAAGTGCGGCGGATATCGCGAAGACTTAAGGGGAATGGAATCGCCGCCAGCGTGGCGCGTACGCGGCGGGGCTTCGACGGCCGAAAGCCTTAGAAGCCCCGCGGCCGTTTTACAGACCAAGGAGAAAAGCTTGAATCCGTATGAGATCCTTTTCGAAGACGATGATATTCTCGTGGCGAACAAATTCGCTCCCTTGCCCGTTCTCAAGGACAAATCCGGCGACGAGGACCTTCAGGCGCTGATCAAGAAGGATCACCCCGAGGGCAACGCCTTCCTCGAAGCCGCGCACAGGATAGACAGAAGGACTTCCGGAATCGTCGTGTTCGCGAAGAACGCGTCGGCCCTGAGAAAACTCGAGGAAGCGTTCAGGGACAGGGATGTCCACAAAACCTACGTCGCCTGCCTCGAAAAGGAACCCATTCCGCCCGAGGGGCTTCTGAAGCACATGATCGTCACCGATCCGAAACGCAACCTATCCATAGCCCGACCGATCGAGAGGTCGGCCGGCGTCAACGCGAATTCCGCCGTCAAAGGCCAGAACGCGGTTTATGCCGAGCTATCGTATAAGCTTCTCATGAAAACGGAACGTTACTTTTTCGTCGAAGCCAAGCCCCTTACGGGACGTCACCATCAGATCCGCGCCCAGTTCGCCGCCATGGGCTGGTCGATCAAGGGCGACCTGAAATATGGGGCGCGCAGAAGTTCCCAGTCGGGCAGAATCATGCTTCACGGCTGGCGCATCGAGTTCGAGCATCCGCGAACCGGCGAGAACCTCTCCTTCACGGCGGCGCTCCCGACCGATGAGACGCTGTGGAATGTCTTCGCCGATTTCGTCGCCTCAGCCGAAAGGCCGGCCGAACCGTCCATCGGCTGATATCGTCCGCTGACGATTTTTCTCAGAATACGGGCTTGACGCCGACGCCCATCGCCGGCACCTTGAAGTTGACCATCGACCACTGGATGAAGGCGGGATCGCCCTCGCCTGTGGGTTCCATATCCAGCTGCGAAATGCCGCAGTTGGACGTCGGCATCAGGGGGAACCAGCTCTTCGCGCCGAAAGTGGATCGGATCAGCCACTGAATGACCCCGCCGTGCGTCACGCAGACGACGGTTTTCGCTCCCCGCTCCGCCAACTCCCTCATCCTCACCCAGGAAGCCACAGCCCTCGAGTACATGTCGCGGGAATGTTCCGCCTCGGGGACAGCGTCCCAACTGCTGTACTGGAATTTTCTGTACACTTCGGGATGCTCGAGGCGCGCGGCTTCAATATTCACGCCGGTGAAGAGACCCACATCCACCTCGACGAGGGAGGGGAGAAAAATCGGTTCGCCCAATCCGCAGGCTTGCGCGATGATGGAAGCGGTGGTTGACGCGCGTTTCTGCGGACTCGAGACGATGGCGTCGATCGGCTTTTCGGCCAGCCATGAGGCCGCCGTCCTGGCCTGCTCCAAGCCCCTCGAGTCCAGAGGGTAGTCGAGCCGGCCCTGGAACGTGTAGCTCGCGTTCCCCTCGGTCTGGCCATGCCGAATGATGAAAAAGGTCGTGGCGTGTCGGACGGAGGAAAAGAAATTACCGTCGACGACGATATCGGAAAAGGCGGCGGGAGCGATCCCGCCGCCTTCCATTGAAGCGCTGTCGTCCCAGCCGGACAACTCTATCCGCGGATACATCAGGAAGCTATAAAGGTATCGCTGCCGCGGTTAAAATACTTGTTGACGATGAACATCGACACGCCCGTCACCACGAGAAGAATCGTCGACATGGCGCTGGCCGTGCCGAAATAGCCATCCGCCACGGAGAGGTAAATCTTGATTGGCATCGTCATCGTCTTGCCCACATAGAGGAGGAGCGAGGCGGAGAGCTCGTTCATCGAGGTGACCCAGCTCATGATGGCGCCGGAAATTATGCCCGACTTCATCAAGGGGAGCGTGATCGTCCTGAACGTGCGCCCGGGCGACGAGCCCAAGTTGATGCCTGCTTCCTCCAGGGCGGGGTCGATCTGCTTGAGGATCGAAGCCGCCGATCGCACGGAGTAGGGAAGCCGCCTGATGAAATAGGTCAGGATGATGATGGTCGCTGTACCGGCCAGGTATATCGGCTTTCTGTTGAAAGCGACGATAAAACCGATGCCGAGCACCGTGCCCGGCACGATGTAGGGAATCATGAGGAGAGGATCGAGAACCTTGACGGCCATATTCCGCTTGCGGGCGATGACGAAACCGATGAGCGTTCCGATCACTGCGATGAGAACGACGGCGATAAGCGAATAGACGAAGCTGTTGATGACCGTCTTGGCGACGTCGTAGTAAATCTGCTTGTAGCTGTCGAAACCGAAGCCCGGTTTGAAGACGGGGCCCGATGTGTTCTTGAAGGAGAAGAAGACGATGACGCCGAGAGGCAGCATCGACAATCCCACGATGAAGTAGCAGAGGGCATGGGCCAAAAACGACTTCACGCCCGCAAGTTTCTTCACGATGGGTCTGTTGACGAGCATGCTGGCGTATTTGCGCCGCGAAGACGCCCATGTCTGGAGCACTATGACGATCGCGGCGCACATCATCAGGACGATGGCCACGGTTGAGGCCATGCCCGGACTTTCGCTCACCTCGCTCGTGAACCTTTCGTAGGCCACCGTGGCGAGGACACGATAATTGCCACCGATTATCGCCGGCGTGCCGAAATTCGAAAGGGACATCATGAAGACGATGAGGGCCCCTCCCGTGAGCGAAGGCAGCACGAGCGGAAGCGTCACCGAAAAGAAGGTCTTCAGCGATCGGGCCCCGAGGTTCTCGGAGGCTTCCTCGAGGGACCTGTCTATGGTCATGAGGGAACCGGCGAGCATCAGCGATATGAAGGGATAATACTGCAGGGCATCGGCGAGAATGATGCCGCCCGCCCCATAGATCGGCGGGAGCTTGATGCCGATGGATACGAGGAGATTCCGCAGGAAGCCATTGTTGCCCAGCATCGTGATCCACGAATAGGCGCCGATGAAGGTGGGAGAGAGAAGCGCGAGCACGGACAAGGTCGTCAACAGAGTCGTGCCGTGTATTTTATACCGGGTGGTGAAGAACCCGAGAGGGATGCCCAGCAAGGCCGCGAAAAAGGTAGTGGCCAGCGCGACGAACATCGAATGGCCAAAAGCCTTGATGTAGTAAGCCCTTGAGAAGAACTCCTTCCAGTTGGAGAGGGAAGCCTTCCCCGTTTCCTTGTCGAGAAAACTATATTTGAATACGTCGAAGAGCGGATAGATGAGGAAAACAATCACGATCGCGAAACCCGCGAAGGTGACGAAAGCCCAAATATCGGCCTTTTTCTTGCCTAACGTCATTGCTTGCTCCCGCCGCCCAGGCGGCGGCCCGACTTCTTCTCGAAGAGGAGGCAGGCATCGGGCGGAACCGCGAACTCGACCATTTCGCCCACATTCGGGATGTCGGCCTTCTTGGGCCTGTGGCGCTCTATTACGATATTTTGCCCCCGCAGGTCGATTTCCATGCTGGCGACGGTGCCGAGGAAGGAAGAGGCCGCGAGCGGTCCCTCGAGGCGGTTGGCGCGGGCTTCGTCGCTCGTCGTCTCGACGACATCTTCCGGACGGAAAGCGAGGACAGCCTCGACGCAGCCTTCGGTACCGGCCGCCGGCACGGTGAAGGTAACGGCGCCCGCCGTGGCTTTTCTCATGCCGTTCGGCAGGGTTTCGCCGAGCCTTACATCCATCGCGTTGATCTTGCCCACGAAAGTAGCCACGAAGAGATTCACTGGGTCCTTGTAGATATCCCAAGGCGCGCCCACCTGCTGGATCTTTCCGAAATTCACGACGGCGATGCGGTCGGAAATGACGAGGGCTTCCTCCTGGTCGTGCGTGACATAGACGGTCGTGATTCCCAAGGCCTTCTGGACCGAGCGGATCTCGTCCCTCATCTCGACGCGCAGTTTGGCGTCCAGATTGGAAAGCGGCTCGTCGAAGAGGAGGACCCTCGGTTCGATGGCCATGGCGCGGGCGAGACCCACGCGCTGCTGCTGGCCGCCCGAAAGCTTGTCCGGAGTCCTGGACTCGTAGCCCTCGAGGTGGACATTCTTGAGCGCGCTCGTCACCTTCACCTCGATCTCCTTGGCGGGGATTTTCCTCACCTTGAGACCGTAGGCGACATTCTCGAACACCGTCATGTGGGGAAACACCGCGTAGTTCTGAAACACCATGCCCGTGTTGCGTTTATACGCGGGCACGTCGTTGATGAGCTCGTCACCGAGCCAGATATCGCCTTTGTCCTGGCGGTAAAAACCGGCTATCGTCCGCAGAAGGGTTGTCTTGCCGCAACCCGATGGCCCGAGAAGGGTGAAGAATTCCCCCTTCCGGATGTCGAGGTTGATATCCGAAAGAGCGAGCAGGTCGCCGAATCGTTTTTCCACGCCGGAAATTTTTATAGAAGTCATTGAAAACCCCATGATTAAGAATTGGGAGATATACTCTATTATGAGAAAAGCCCGGGACCTGCGCAAGGCTCCCAGGCTCTTACTTTTAAAATGACAAGGTTACAGGCCGAGATCCATCGCCAGCTCGCCGAATTTCTTGTTGTATTCGGCTTTGTTCTTGGACGCCCAGGCGAAGTCGTAGGAAAGCGCCTTTATCTCGGTCATCGCCGGAAGTCCCTTGGGGCTCGCCACATCGACGCGCACCGGCCTTCTCGCCATTTCCCTCACCAGAATCTCCTGCACCGGCTTCGACAGGCACCAGTCGATGAAGATCTTGGCGTTCGCCAGGTTCGGCGCTCCCTTGAGGATGGCCATGCCGTCGGCCGGCGCCACCGTTCCGTCTTCCGGATACACGATCGCCACCG
>DATMZF010000005.1:0-90168 GCA_035560555.1 Rectinemataceae bacterium | reverse complement strand
ATATAAAAGGATAACGTGAAGCGTCCATCGTTGTTGCGGAATTTTATCATTATACAAGCGGTTTATGGAAAAGGAAAAAAGTTCTCTCCGCACATCTTCTAAACAAGTTATCCACAGTTTGTGCACAATTTTTGACGAATGAGTGTCCGATGCTCGCAGGGAAGGCCGGAATCGCTTTACTCTTCTCGATTCAATCGATATAATGAGCCCATTCAGGGATCAGGTTTTTCCTTTGGTATAAGGTTAAGCCCTCTGTGTACAACAATAATCTTTTCCATCCAGGACAGGTATGGAGTCAACGTACTCAGCGAACAGTATTCAAGTTCTCAAAGGGCTCGAAGCGGTGCGCAAGCGGCCGGGAATGTACATCGGCTCGACCGGCATCGATGGGCTTCACCATCTCGTCTACGAAGTTGTGGACAACTCGATAGACGAAGCCTTGGAAGGCTATTGTGACGCGATAACCGTCGTTCTCGAGCGCAACGACGTCATTCGGGTTGAAGACGACGGCCGCGGCATCCCCGTAGGCATCCATCCAACCGAGGGCATCTCGGCCCTCGAGCTCGTCATGACGCGTCTGCACGCCGGCGGCAAGTTCGACAAAAAGAACTACAAGGTTTCCGGCGGCCTCCACGGCGTAGGCGTCTCGGTCGTAAACGCCCTTTCCACGTGGATGGACGTGAACGTTTATGTGGATGGCGAGGAATATTTCCAGCGCTATCTGCAGGGAGTCCCCGTCGCCCCGGTCGCCAAGATAGGCAAGACGGAAAAGCGCGGCACGACCGTGCGGTTCCAGGCCGATCCCACCATTTTTGAGGAGCTGGGCTACAGCTACGACGTTCTGGCGAATCGTCTCAGGGAAATGGCTTTCCTCAACAAAGGCGTCAAGATTGTCCTCGTCGACGAAAGGCTGAGCACGCCCAAGACGGTGGAATTCAGGTTCGAAGGCGGCCTGCGGCAGTTCGTGGAGTACCTGAACAAGAACAAGACCTTGCTGCACAAGGATGTAATCTACTTCGAGGGAACGCGCGACGATGTCGAAGTCGAAGTAGGCATTCAGTACAACGACAGTTTCAACGAAGCGGTCTATTCCTACGTCAACGGCATCAACACGAGAGAGGGCGGCACCCATCTCAACGGATTCAGGTCGGCGCTCTCCCGCACCATCAACGAATTCTTCAAGAAATCGAAATACCAAAAGAAACTGGACGAGACGCTTTCGGTCGACGACGTCAAGGAAGGCCTCACGGCCGTCCTCTCCGTAAAAGTCCTCGAGCCCCAGTTCGAAGGGCAGACCAAGGGCAAGTTGGGCAACTCCGAGGTGAGGGGCATTGTCGACGGCTTCTGCGCCGACCAGCTGGACCTCATTTTCCAGAAATATCCCGAAATCGTCGATTCCATCCTCGACAAATGCGTTCTCGCGGCCAAGGCCCGCATCGCGGCCCGCCAGGCGAGGGAACTCACGAGACGCAAGAACCTCCTCGACTCCGCGAGTCTGCCCGGCAAGCTAGCCGACTGCCAGGAAAAAGACCCGAGCAAATGCGAAATCTTCATCGTGGAGGGCGATTCGGCGGGCGGTTCGGCCAAGATGGGAAGGAACAGGGTCCACCAGGCCATCCTTCCCCTCTGGGGCAAGATGCTCAACGTGGAAAAAACCCGCATCGACAAGATCATCGGCAACGACAAGCTGCAGCCCGTCATCGCCAGCCTGGGCGCCGGTCTGGGACCCGAATTCGACACTACGAAGCTCAGATACCACAAGATCATCATCATGGCCGATGCCGATGTGGACGGCTCGCATATCCGCACCCTTCTCCTGACCTTCTTCTACCGCTACATGCACGCGCTCATAGAGGGCGGTTTTGTGTACCTCGCCATGCCTCCACTCTATAAAATAAGCTGGGATAAGGAATTGCGCTACGCCTACGACGATATGGAAAAGGACAAGATCCTGGCCGGCATCGTCGGCAGGGATCCGTCGAAAGTCGCCATGCAGCGCTACAAAGGCTTGGGCGAGATGAACCCCGAACAGCTCTGGGAAACGACCATGGATCCCGCCCGGAGAAACATGATCAGGATTACCATGGAAGACGCGGTGCTGGCCGAAGAAATGTTCACCACCCTCATGGGCGAGCAGGTGGAACCGCGGCGGCAGTTCATCGAAGAGAACGCGCTGTCGGTCTCCAACCTCGATGTGTAGGAAAGCGAAAATATGGCAGAACTAGGAAGATTGATTTCAGTCCCCATAGAAGACGAGATGAAGACCGACTATCTCACGTACGCGATGTCGGTCATCGTCGCGAGGGCGCTCCCCGATGTGCGCGACGGCCTGAAGCCGGTCCACAGGCGGATTCTCTACGCGATGGAAGAGCTCGGGCTGCGCTACAACGCGGCGACGAAAAAGTGCGCCCGCATCACCGGCGACGCGATGGGAAAATACCATCCGCATGGCGATCTTTCCCTCTACGACGCCCTCGTCCGCATGGCGCAGGATTTCTCGCTGCGCTATCCCCTCGTCTATGGACAGGGCAATTTCGGCTCCATCGACGGCGATCCTCCCGCGGCCAGCCGCTATACGGAAGCCAAGCTCTCCCGCTTCGGCGAAGAGATGCTCGCCGACCTGGACAAGGACACCGTCGCCTTCGGCCCCAACTACGATGAATCGCTGAAGGAGCCTCTCGTGCTGCCCTCGGCCTTTCCCAACCTCCTCGTCAACGGTTCCTCCGGCATCGCGGTCGGCATGGCCACCAACATGGCGCCCCACAACCTTCTGGAAGTGGGCGAGGCCATAGCGGCATACATAGAAAATCCCGACATCGACCTCGAAGGACTGATGAGGCACATCAAGGGTCCGGACTTCCCCACGGGCGGCATAATCTTCGGCCGCGGAGGCATCAAGGACGCCTATACGACGGGCCGAGGAAAAATCATCGTTCGCGGCAAGTTCATCATCGAGACGATGAAGAGCGGAAGGGAACAAATCGTCTTCACCGAAATTCCCTACGCCGTCAACAAAACGACGCTCATCACGCGCATCGCCGATCTCGTGAGAGACAAGGTCCTCGAGGGCGTCTCCGATCTCAGGGACGAGAGCGACAGGGAAGGTCTTCGCATGGTGCTCGAACTCAAGAAGGGCGCCATTCCCAAACTCGTCCTCAACAGGCTCTTCACCCACACCGCGCTGCAGTCGACGTTTGGCGTCATCAACCTCGCCCTCGTGGATGGACGACCTAAGTGTTTATCCTTAAAAGAATTAATACAACTATTTGTCAAACATCGAGTCGACGTTGTCACTCGCAGGTCGCGCTTCGAGTTGCGGAAAGCCGAGGAGCGGGCCCATCTTCTGCGCGGAATAGTCATCGCGCTGCAGAACATCGACGAAGTCGTGGCCATCATCAAGGCCAGCAAGAACGTCGAAGTGGCCAGAATGGCGCTACAGAAGCGTTTCGAGCTCAGCGAGGTCCAGGCTCAGGCCATCGTCGACATGAGGCTGGGAAGGCTGACGAGCCTGGAAACCGAAAAAATCCTCGCCGAATTGGCCGAAATCGAGGCGAAAATCGCTTACTTACAGGGGCTTCTCGCCAGCGATGCCTTGATCTTGAGTGTCGTAAAGCAAGAAATTATAGATATAGCGAAAAAATACGGCGACAAACGCAGGACCGAGATTGTCGCCGACAATGTCGAGGCCATCAACATCGAGGACCTGATCAAGCCTGAGGAAATGGCCATACTGATATCGAACAAGGGCTTTATCAAGAGAGTCTCGGTCCATCTCTACAAATCGCAGGGCAGGGGCGGAAAGGGCTCCAATTCCACGACGCTTCTGGAAGAGGATTTCATACAGCAGCTCTTCGTCGCGAACACGCACAATTATCTTCTGTTCATAACGAGCGCGGGAAAGGCGTACTGGCTCAAGGTCCACGAAATCCCCGAATCGAGCAGACAGGCCAGAGGCGCTCACGTAAAGAGCCTCTTAGCCATCTCGCCCAACGAGGAAATAACGACCATCATAGACTTCAAGGAATTCTCCGACGACCAGTTCATTCTCATGGGAACCTTGAAGGGCGTGGTCAAAAAAGTCGCCTTGAAAGACTTCATCAACGCCAAGACCCGCGGAATCATCGCCATTTACCTCGACGATGGCGATCAGCTGGTCTCGGCTTGCATGACCAATGGCTCCGACGAGGCGATGCTGATAACGAGGAACGGTCAAGCGCTTAGGATCCACGAGGAGCAGGTGAGGGTGATGGGCCGGGCTTCTCGAGGTGTCCGCGGCATCCTGCTCTCGGATGACGACGAGCTGGCGGCGATGCTCCGCGTGAACAACAAAGAGCTGATGCTCCTCTCCACGATAAATGGCTATGGAAAGCGCGTAGCCTACGACAATTTCTCGAGCCATGGACGCGCGACCAGGGGCCAGATGATCTATGTTCCCGACGATGTGTCGGGCGAAGTGGTTGGCGCGGTATCCATTTCCGAGTTCGACGAGGCGATGATCATCACTTCGATGGGAAAAACCATAAAGATCGAGGCGGAAACCGTCCGAATCCTCGGAAAAGGCGCGAGAGGCGTGCGTATCGTCAATATAGACGCCCCCGACTTCGTCATCGGGCTGGACAGGGTGGTGAACGACGAAAACGACGATATAGCGCTGGCCAAGAACGTCACGCTGGAAGAGGAAATCCCTCCGCGGGCCGACGACGAAAGCGTGGAAGACATCGTTCAGGCCTCGTTGAAGGACGAGGAAGAATCGGACATTGAAAAGGCGCCGCGAGACGGTGCTGAGGACGAAGGCAAATAAGCGCTAGGCATGAAGATTAAAGAGGCTCCCGGTTGCCCGGGAGCCTCTTTTTTGTTTCACGTGAAACAAAGAGCGACATGTGGCTGAGGCGCTGATGCAGCCACACCGATGTTTCACGTGAAACATCGGTGGATTTTAGAATTTTCTGGAGAGCGAATAATCGATGAATTCCCGGAGAATGCCGAGTTTTTCCGCGTCGAGGTCGGAAATTTCCTCCGTGAGGTCGGCGAGGCATTGCTTGGCTTTTTGGGCATAGGTTTCCGACAGCTCGCGAACCCTAACGTCTATCCCGTGTGCTCTGACAAGGCCCCTAATATACTCTACATCCCGCCGCTGGATGGCTTGGTTGCCGAAAATGGCCTGGAACTCGGGTTTTTCGTTCTCGGCGAGCTTTCTGGCAAGCAAAATCATGAAAGGCGTCTTCTTTCCTTCGCGTATATCCGAACCTATGGGTTTGCCGAGCGACTCCTCATCGCCAAAAAGGCCCAGATAGTCGTCCTGAAGCTGAAACAGCAGGCCTAGATTCAAGCCTAGCGCTTCCAGATAGGGAATGGCGTCGCTTCTGCCCGCCAGTATCGCGCCGGCGCCGAGGGGAAGGCAGATCGTGTAGCGGGCGGTCTTATAGGTATAAACATCGAGGGTTTCTGAAAGTTCGGGCATTTCCTCGTGAGTGCCGAGGCGCACGTCCTTGATCTGGGCCAGGCATACATCCACCAACTCGCGAGAAAACAGTGTCCCCATGCTCGGGGAAAACTGTTTAATTATATTCCAGGCAATGAAATAGTATATATCGGCGACACATATTCCCATCGCCTCGCCGAGATCGGCGCAGCGAGAGGCGCCATGCCTCGTCTCGAAGGGGCGGGGAGGCTCTTTCTCGCGCGTGGCGGGCGAATTCTGGATGTATGCCGCCTCAAGCCGTTCGAAGGTCTTGTGCATCGTGGGCATTCCGCGGCGAAGATCGTCCTTGTCCATGATATCGTCGTGGACGAGCAGGCCGGCCTGAAAAAGTTCGAGGGCCGCGGCGAGCTTCAGGGCTTCCGCGCGTCGCCTGGGCCTTTCATCCTGGCTCGCCGAAAACAGCTCGGAACCCAGGCAGGCGAGAATACCCCTGAGCATCTTTCCCGAAAGAGCATAGTCTTTCATGATGGAAAATATCCGTTCCGAATCGCCCGAAAAGCCGGCGCAGGAGGTTTGGCTTTCTGAAAGCCGGTCGGTTATGGTTTTGGAGATATCCTCGCGCGCGGAAGGAAAGTATTCGGAGAGTGTCATTGTGCCCCTTTCGTGGTCTGGTAGATAGTATATACCACGAGTTTTGGGAAGGGGACAGGGTATCGGTCACGCCAAGCCTAGGGAAAATGGCGGGGATACGATGGTCCGCGCATGAAAAAGCCCTTCAAGCTTCGCCTGAAGGGCTTTTGGCGCATCGCTCGCCGGCATGTTTATCGCTGACGGGTTTTATGCCGTATTAAGCGACGTAGGCCTCGAGCCTCTCCATCACTTCGGGAACGGAAATCTTCTTGAGCGCGGCTTTTTCAATTTGGCGGATCCTCTCTTTGGTGAGGTGCATCCTGTCGCCGATTTCCTTGAGGCTCATCGGGCGTTTCCCGTTGATGCCGAAGCGATATTCGATGACCTGACGCTCTTTGATGCTCAGCGTTTCGAGCACCTTGTTCAGGTCGTCTTTGAGATTGAGCTCGGAAGCGTAATTCTCAGGAGTCTGGTACAGCGTGTTTTCAACGAAATCGCCCACTACGCTGGCGTTCCTCTCGTCGTATACGGGGCTGTCGAGCGATACGAGGTCCCTTGAAACGGCGACTATGTCGGCGACGTGTTCGGGGTCCATGTTGAGGTAAGCCGCGATTTCCCGTATTTCGGCGTCTTCCGAAATGCCCTCGAATCCTTTTCTCGCCTTCTCGATCTGAACGAGTTCGTTGGCGCGGTTGAGGGGAAGACGGATCATCCTGCTTTTTTCGCAGATCGACTTGAGAATCGCCTGGCGGATCCACCAGACGGCGTAGGAGATGAAGTGGTAACCCTTCGTGACGTCGTAGCGCTCAATCGCGTTCATGAGGCCGATATTTCCCTCGGAGATGAGGTCAGAGAGAGGCATGCCCTGATTCTGGTACTTTTTCGCGACATTGACGACAAAACGAAGATTGGATTTAACCAGCATGTCCTTCGCGAACTTTTCGCCGGCGGCCGCTCTCACGGCGTATTCATTTTCCTTCTCTCTCGAGAGGAGGGGAATCTTGTTGATTTCTTTCAGGTAGATAGAGAGAACATTCTCATCGGAATCGTTGGAAGTGTACATCACGTTGGAACTGCTTTTTCTGCTCATGGTCTTCTCTCCTTGTCACAAAGTATATTGCAATATCCGTGCCAAACAGATGTTTTAACAATTTTATATTGGCTGTTATGCGTAATTATATATACTGTTATTATTTATTGTGCAGAAAATAAAATTGTTTGGGCTCGACACGGAAAGATGGAGGCGACGTTCTTGGCTATTTTCGTGATAAAACGTGTTAAAACGACATGGTGGGTCCAGGGGAGACTGAAACTGTGTGGATTTGAAACAGTTTGAGGGAAAAGCGCCAGGAACTGTACTCTTCCGGCGCTTCAGAGCTCTCCGAGGCTTTGAACGCGACCGCAGCAACGGCCGTAAGGAAGTCCGGATCCGCAGACGCAGCGCTGTGTCGGATCCAGGCCTGTGGCCCGATTCGAGCCGAAACTGACCTGGACCGTGCGATGCGCTCCGTCCCCAAAGCCGAAACTGGGAAAACTGGGCTTCAGTTTGCGGAAAAGAAGCAGTTTTTCGCAAGAATCGCGGTCGTCGAGAAGAGAGGAGCGCTGAAGATTCTTCCACGCGTCGATGATGATTTTGAATATGGTTTCGCGCTCCTGGAAGGAGTCGAAGCGGCTCCGCGACTTTTTTACCAGATATGCCGCCATCTGGATATTCATGAAGGCGTAAAAATCGTCGAGTTCGGGAGTGGGCTGTTTGCGCATGCCATATTCGTTGATGCTTCGAAGATAGACGCTGCGGGCGTAGCCTCTGCGCCTCAGCTTTTGCGCCGACGAGAGGCTCTTTATGGCGAGTTCCCTCTTGTCGAGCCTGAGCAAGGCCACGGAAAGCCAATAGAGGGCGCGGGAAAGCTCCTCCGAACATGAGGGAGGCGTGGCTTCAACCGCGAGACGCAAGGTTACAATGGCTTTATCCGGCCTGTGGACGGCGAGTTCCCTCAGTCCTTTTCGGAGCAGCTGTGCCGTGCTCAGTTTTTCTTGTTTGTCCATATTCATACTGCTCTTGAAAATATACAAAGGTAATGTCGCGCCGGCAAGTCAGCCGAGGTTTGTCGGCTCCTCTTTGGGGGCGAGGAGGACGGCGAGAGCGCGCGGCGCGAGCGTGAGGGCGCTCTTCTGTGGTAGGGCCTCGCGCGAATCTTCCCGAATGATGTCGTCGGGAGCCTTGGCCGCCGTGTCGATGACCTTGTTCCAGGTCAGGCCGCGCGGATGCCGAGGTATCGTGAAGCTGACCGGATGCGCCGAGGCGTTGAACATGAGATAGAAGTCATCGTCCGAGATCCGCGAGGCGAACTCGGTCTTGGAGCCGTCGATGAGGGCGGCGAGGGTGTGATTTATCGAGGCCCAGTCGGGAGGACGGCCCCGTTCGTCGAACCAGGTTATGTCCGGAAGCTGGTTGCTGTCGTTGTCGAGCCCCGTGAAGAATTCCGGTCGCCTGAGGGCTGGATGCCTTTTCCTGAACCGGATGAGGGCGGAACAAAAATCGAGGATGTCGCGGTGCCCGTTCGCGAAGCTCCAGTCGTACCAGCTGGTCTCGTTGTCCTGGCAGTAGGCGTTGTTGTTGCCCCTCTGCGTTCTGCGGATCTCGTCGCCGCCGAGAAGCATGGGCGTGCCGATGGAGAGGAGGAGGGTCGCGAGGAAATTCTTAACCTGGCGATTTCTCCGTTCCTCTATGACGAGGTCGCCGGAACCCCCCTCGACGCCATTGTTCGCCGACCAGTTGGCGTTCATGCCGTCGCGATTGTCCTCGCCGTTTTCCTCGTTGTGCTTTTTCGCGTAGCTGACGAGGTCGTTGAGCGTGAAGCCGTCGTGGGCGGTGATGAAGTTGATGGAGTGGAAGGGTTTGCGCCCGTCGCGAAGGTAGAGATCGCTGGAGCCGGTGATGCGCGTGGCCAGATGCATGGCCGCTCCCTTTTCCCCCTTCCAGAAACGGCGGATATCGTCGCGGTACTTGTCGTTCCACTCGGCCCAGCGGCCGCCGGGAAAGGAGCCCACCTGGTAGGCTCCGCCTGCGTCCCAGGCTTCCGCGATGATCTTGGTGTCGCGGAGGAGGGGGTCTTCGGCGATGGATTCGATGACGGGCGGGTTCTCGAGGAGGCGGCCGCTTGAGTCGCGGCCCAGTATGGAACCGAGGTCGAAGCGGAAGCCGTCCACGTGCATCTGTCCAACCCAGTACCTCAGGCATTCCTGTATAAGCGTCCTCATGACGGGATGGTTGCAGTTCAGCGTGTTGCCGCAGCCGGAAAAATTCTGGTAATGGAATTTATCTTCGCTCAGGATGTAATAGATGCTGTTGTCCAGGCCGCGGAAGCTCAGGGTGGGCCCTAGTTCGCTGCCTTCGGCCGTGTGGTTGAAGACGACGTCGAGGATGACCTCGATGCCCGCCTTGTGAAGTTCGCGCACCATGTACTTGAATTCGCGGACTTGCCGCGAGGGATCGTCCTCGTCGTGGGGCTCGCCGTCCATGTAGGCGTAGGTGGCCTTGGGAGCGAAGAAGGCGAGCGGGGAGTATCCCCAGTAGTTGGACACGAAGGCGCCAGTCTTGGGATTGCGCCTGAAACGCTCGGCCGAATCGAATTCATGGATGGGCAGGAGCTCGAGGCTCGTGATCGAAAGGGCCCTGAAATAGTCGATCATCTCCGCGACGCCGCGGTAGGTGCCTGGATGGGCGATGGGAGGGAGACCTTCGGGGGATTCGCGTCCCAGAAGACCGCGGGTCAGTCCGCGCACGTGCGTTTCGTAGATCACGCAGTCTTTCAGCGGGTAGTTGAGGGGAACATCGCCCTCCCAGTCGAATTCGTCGTCCACCACCACGCATTTGGGGATGAGGGCATCGTCGCGCCTGTCCGAAAAAGACAGATCGGCTTCGGGAGAGTCGGGATCGTAGGCGAGGGCGCCGCTTAAGTCCCAGGAGCCGTCGGTGAGCGCCTTGGCGTAGGGATCCACGAGCGCCCGGTTCATGTTGAAACGGTGGCCGAGCGCGGGTTTGAAGGGGCCGTCGGCGCGCCAGAGGTAGAGGGCGCCCGCCTTAAGTCCCTGGACATGGCAATGCCAGATGTCGCCGGTTTTGTTCTTGACCGAATTCAGGGCAATCTCATACCTGGGCTTGGCGTCGTGGGAATTTTCATAGAGACAGAGATGGAGCGCCGTGGCGTTGCGCGAGAATATGGAGAAATTGACGCCGTCGGAAACGGGACTCGCCCCCATGAGGAGGGGGTTTCCCGGCGTGATGAAGATAGTTGAAGGCAGTTTCCCCATGGCGCTCACGTGAGGGAAATCAGACTTTCTTGAAGATGACGACGGCGTTCTGTCCGCCAAAACCCATGGAATTCTTGATGAAGGCTCTCACCGGCATATGAATGCCGACGTTCGGAACGTAGTCGAGATCGCATTCGGGGTCGGGGTTGTCGTAATTGATGGTAGCGTGGACGAAATCCTCGTTCATTCCAAGGATGGAGGCGATGGATTCGATGGCTCCAGCGGCGCCGATGCAGTGGCCGGTCATGGACTTGAGACTGGATATCTTGAGCTTGCGCGCGTGGTCGCCGAAAGCCGCCTTTATCGCCTTGGTCTCTATCGGGTCGTTGAGCGGGGTGGCGGTGCCGTGCGCGCTCACGTAATCGATATCCTCGGGCCGCATTTCGGCGTCGGCGAGGGCGAGACGGATGGCGCGCGCCACGCCCTTGCCTTCCGGGTCGGGGGCGGTGACATGGTGGGCGTCGCAGGTCTGGCCGAAACCGGCCACTTCGGCATAGATCTTCGCGCCGCGCGCCTTGGCGTGCTCGTATTCCTCGAGGAGGAGGACGCCGGCGCCCTCGGCCATGACGAAGCCGTCCCTGTCTCGGTCGAAGGGGCGGGAGGCTTTCTGTGGGTCGTCATTGCGGCTCGAGAGGGCCTGAATGTTGATGAAGCTGGACATGCACATGCGCACGATGCTCGCCTCGGAGCCGCCCGAGAAGATCATGTCGGCGTAGCCGTCGCGGATGAGACGCATGGCCTGGCCGATGGCGTCGGTGGCCGCTGCGCAGGCGGTGACGATGCACTGGCAGGGGCCGGTTATATTGAGCGTGAGGGCTATCTGGGCCGGGCCGAAGTTGGCGAGGCCCTTGGCCACCGTGAGGGGGGGGACGCGGCCCGGCCCTCGCTCGGTCATGCGTATGACCGCTTCTTCGATGCTGGACGAGCCGCCCTGGCCGGTGCCGATGCAGACGCCCGTTCGCTCGGAGTCGAGCGCTTCCTTCGAGAGGCCGGCGTCCTGGAGGGCTTCGAGTGCCGCGTAAACGGCGAATTGGGCGAAACGGTCCATTTTTTTCGCCTCTTTGGCGTCCAGGCGCAGGGAAGCGTCGAAATTTTTGACTTCGCCGGCGATCTTTACGGCGAGGTCCGAGGATTCTATCATCGTGATGAGCCCGACGCCCGAGCGTCCCGCTTTCACCGATGACCAGAAAGAGGAAATATCATTGCCGATGGGGCTTACGACGCCCAGGCCTGTCACTACGACTCTTCTTTGATTCATGGTCACATCCCCATTCCGCCGTCGACCTGGAGGACGACGCCGGTCACATACGATGAAAGCGGTGAACAGAGAAACAGGGCCGCGTTCGCCGCTTCTTCCACGCTGCCCACCCGGCCCAAAGGAATGGATTCCCTCAGTTTCTGCTTGAAATCCTCGGGTATCTTATCAGTCATCGAGGTTTCGATAAAGCCCGGAGCGATCGCGTTGACCCGAAGGTTCCTCGAGGCGACTTCCCGGGCGAGGCTCTTCGTGAATCCGATGATGCCCGCCTTGGACGCGGAATAGTTCGTCTGGCCGCCGTTGCCCGTTATGCCGACGACGCTCGATACGTTGAGGATGCAGCCTTCCCGCTGCTTCAACATGGTCCGGAGGACTGCGCGGGAGAGGAGGAAGGCGCTTTTCAGGTTGGTGTCCATCACCGAGTCCCAGTCCTCGGTCTTCATGCGCATCAACAGGCCGTCTCGCGTAATTCCCGCGTTGTTTACGAGAATGTCGATCCTGCCTTCCTTCGCGAGCACGGCCGAGACGGCGGATTCGATGGATGCCTCAACCGAGACGTCGCAGGAGAGCCAATAATCGCGCAGTATGTCCTCTTCCCCTTCATTGGTCTGAGTCGGCGCGCTGCGGGAGAGAACGTAGACCTTGGCCCCCTCCGCGCGGAACTTGGTCGCGATGGCCGCGCCTATGCCGCGTGAGGCTCCCGTGACGATGCATATTTTATTCGATAGCATTTTCTCCATGGCGGAATCCTCCGAAAACTAAAGCGAAAGCGATGAGATTGCGTCGAGCGTCCCCGCGGCGTAGCAGGGGATTTTCGATCCCGAAGCCTTCCATAATCCCGCGAGCACCGTGCCGGGCCCGGTTTCGAAACAGCGATCGAATCCGTCGACGGCGATGGCGCTTTCTTCGCCGATCCAGCGCACGGGGCTTATGATCTGCGCCGACGCGAACTGCTTGGCCTGTGCGCCGGAAGCGATTTTCAGCCCCGTGACGTTGGAATAGATGGATGCTTTGGGATCGTTGAAGGCGACGTCGCGGACGATTTCCGCGAAGGCTTGGGAAGCCGAGCCCATAAGGGGAGAGTGGAAGGCGCCCGACACCTTAAGGCGCACGACGCGTTTGGCACCCGCCGCCTTGAGCTTTTCCTCGGCCGCGGCCACGTCGGTCTCCGTTCCCGAGATGACGCATTGGACGGGACTGTTGTAATTGGCCACCCAGACATTTTTCAGTCCGGCTTCGGCGATGGTCTGCTCGATCTTTTCGGGCGCCATGAAGAGAACGGCGCTCATCGTCGATCCGCCCGATTTCCTGCCGGCCTCATCCATGAGGCGCCCGCGCTCCGATACGAGCCGGAACATGTCGAAGAAAGAAAGTATGCCGGCTTCGGCTAGCGCCGGCCATTCCCCGACGGAGAATCCGGCGAAGCCGGTGGCGAGAATGCCGTGTTCGCGGGCGCAGAGCGCGGCCGCCGATCCCGCCAAGGCGAGGGCTATCTGGGTATTCCGTGTTTGTTTCAGGGCTTCCTCGTCGCTCTCGAAGAGGAGCTTCCTCATGTCCGTTCTCGCAGCTTCCGACGCAAGCTCGAAGAGCTGGCGGACGGCCTTGCTCGTTTCGTAGAAATCTTTGGCCATTCCGGGGTACTGGGCGCCTTGTCCGGGGAAAAGAAAGCAGGTTTTCAAGGGTCTTCCTCCTGGGGATTTCACACATCGTCAAGCGTGGCGGATACTCATAGTATAATTTACAAAAACGCGAAAAATGTAAATAGCCGTCGCATGGCTGAAAAATCGCCCGTTTCGAGCTGGCGGGAGCCGCAAGGCGCGAGCTATACTCGTCGCATGCCAACAGATTCGACCTTGATGGTCGTGGAATGCATCCGGTCAATTCCGGCGGGTCGTGTGGCCTCGTACGGAGCGATCGCGGAAAGGTCGGGCAATCCCATGGGCGCTTCAGGTGCCCGCCAGGTGGCCAGGATTCTCCACTCGATGTCGCGTAAATACGATTTGCCGTGGTGGCGCGTCGTCAAAAAGGATGGGGCCATCGCCCTGTGCGATGGAGAGGGAAGGGATCTCCAGCGCCAGCTTTTGGAAACGGAAGGCGTCGAGTTTACGTCCTCCGGCAACGTCGATATCGCGAAATTCGGCATTTATTGATTATTTCGCGAGAACCGCCGGTTTACCCGAGGAGAAACTGTGATCCCAGGATCCTGAGGCCTTTCGCGGTCAGCTTTTCGACGAATTCGGGCCTTAGGTAGAGACCGCAGACGATGATATGTTCCACGCCTTTTTCATTGTAGAGGGCGCTTATCCGATCGAGAATGCGGAATTCCAGGCCCAGGTCGCGGAAATCCTTTGTCACATAAAGGAAGCGAACTATGCCGATGGACCGTCCCTCCACTTGGATGACGGCGCCAGCGGCAGTCGCGATAGGGCAGCCCTCCTCCTCGGTGATGTAATAGATGAAGCCGTCGGCGCGGCGAGCGTCCATGAAGTCCACAACTTCCCTCTTTTCCAGCAAAGCGGCCGAAACCGGCAGCCAGTCGAGGGAATCCGCGCACGCCTCCTCCACGATGGCGCCCATGTCGAAGGGGCGGTCCGTCATGCCGCAGTATTCCACGGAAAACTCCTCATCCAGTAGTTCCTCGTATTCCTCGGGTTCCGGACCGAGGCGGGAGAGCCCCAGGGATTCCCGCATGTCGTCCATCCAGGATTCGATGTATCGTCTGAGAACGGCGTTTTTGTACTCCCTGAACTGCAGATCTTCTTGCGGATATTCGGAGAGAACCTGCCTGAAAGCCTTGAACACCCCCTTGCCGTGGGACAGCGACTTGAGGAGGGCCCTCTTGAGCTCGAGATTTTTAAGCCGGCCACAAAAGTTTTCCATCATACGGAACCCATCGGCGGGGGTCCACGCGGGAGGCGAAGCGAGGTTTATGGGTAGCTCCCCTTCCGGTTTGGCCACGAGTTCGCCCGTACGCAGGTCGATGATGCGGGATTTTGTCTGGTCTTCCATCGCGAAAATGATCCGCTCCAGGGTGGTCTCGGTCAATTCAAAGGTGGGTTCGCCGTTCAACATGGTTCCATTGTACACCATGACGGGCTTTCGTGGTGTACGGAATTGTGGACAGAGGCGAATCGGCCCTGTATACTGGGGAAAACAATGAAAGCGAACCTCCACCTTCACTCAAAATTCTCCGACGGCAGCCTCTGGCCCGAGGAAATCGCCCTCGGGGCGGCGCGCGAAGGCCTGGAGGCTGCCGCCCTCACCGACCACGACACGATGGGCGGAACCGAGCGCTTCGTCCGTGAATGCTCACGCCTGGGTCTCTTGGGGATCACCGCCTGCGAAATCGATGTGTCCGAACCCGAAATTGACTATAAGAGCGAGATTCTCGGTTACTTTCCCGGAAAAAGCTCGACCGAATGTCCGGCGACCTTGGCGATGTTGGCCGCGGTGTTGGGGGAAAGAAAGAAGAGACTGGAATACTATTTATACTGGGCGAGGACAATTTTCAGGCGCGATGATCTGACGATGGACGATGTCCTGAGCGACAAGCTGGTCGGTTTGGATAAGGACAGGATAGGCGACCTGGACAGCGTTTCCTGGAGCAAGGTGGATCTCTTCCTCTATCTCAAGGCGCGCAGGCTCATCCCCACCTATACGACGTACAAGATTTTCAAGAAAGAGTGGTTCGCGCCGGGCAAGTTCCCCAAATACAAGCTTTCCAAGCCGGGTGTCAGGGAATGCGTGCGATCGATCCACAGGGACGGCGGTTTCGCGGTGATTCCCCATTTTGGGCATTTCTGGAATGACGATATCGATGAGATGGAGCGCCGTCGCGACAAGATTTCGTCGCAGCTGGGCTTTTTCCGGAACTGCGGCGTGGACGGCATCGAATTGTACTGGTACTCGGGCAATAAAAAGACGGAAGCGATCAATGGGCTCGTGGAGGAAATGGCCGGAAAGTTCGGTTTCTTCTTCACGTTCGGTTCGGACTGTCATGGTCCGGGCACGGACAAGTATACGATCGACAAGTTTTCCGGCGACTTCGCCGGTTTTCCGGATGTTTCTCGATAACAATCACAGGAGTTTTCAATGGCACACTGCATCGTTCCCGCCGCGGAGGAAATCCTCGATAAGGAATACAGGGTTCTGGACAAGGGGTTCGTCCGGCTCGTCGATTATCTCGGCGGAGACGATCGCATCGTCCAGTCCGCCCGTGTTTCCTACGGCGCGGGGACAAAGAGCTATCGCGTGGATGCCGGACTAATAGATTACCTGCTTCGCCATGAGCACACCTCTCCCTTCGAGCAGGTTGTTCTCACTTTTCATGTGAAGTTGCCCATCTTCGTCGCTCGCCAGTGGATCCGCCACAGAACCGCCAGGGTGAACGAGGTGTCGGGCCGCTATTCTATCATGAAGGACGATTTTTACATTCCGGTGGCGGGCGACATCGCTTCCCAGAGCGACGACAACAAGCAGGGGCGTTCCAACGAGCCCATGGAGGCCGGTCAGGCCAGCCACGTCATCGGGCTACTGGAACGGGGACAGGAGAAGGCGTACGGCGATTACAGCGAGCTCATCGAAGAGGGGCTCGCCCGCGAGATAGCGCGAATCAATCTTCCGCTCTCGCTTTACACCGAATGGTATTGGCAGATAGATCTGCACAATCTTTTCCGCTTTCTGATGCTGAGGCTCGACGCTCACGCCCAGAAGGAAATCAGGCTCTACGCGGCCGCCATGCTCGAGATAGCGAGGGCGGTCGCTCCCTGCGCCGTAGAGAGCTTCGAGCGCCACACCTTGAGCGCGGTGCGTTTCTCCGGCGCCGAAATGGCTGAACTGAGGCGGCGGCTCGCGGCTGTTGAGAGCGCTGGGACTGCTCTGGGCGCCAGCGATGACAAGGACTACGGTGACTCCGGCAGCCCCTTCCTCAAGGGCAAGGAGCTCGAGCGCTTCGAGGAAAAGCTCCGCACGGGAAAACAGCTATAGCCTTCTATAAACGCACGCTCTTGTCCTCTCCCATGCCGTAGAGACGGGAAACGTCGATCGACTCGCCCTCCGGGGAGAGAAGCCTGCCTTCGAAGCGTCCGAAGGGACCAGCGTAGTCGATTTCGGCGATGCCGAGCTTGAGCTGGATATCGTGGGAAACCTCGGGATGGAATATGAGATCGACCATGCCCTCAGTGTCCTGGATGATCCATGGCGATTCGCGGCCGTAAGGCCGGGTGATCTTTACCGGCGGAAGCGGGTAAATGGCTTTGTCGATCCAGAGGCGGTTTTCGTTGTACCGGATCTGGTCTTTTACCTGGTTGTCGGTGAGGTTAAAGCCGAGCCGGCGGCCGAAATCGTCCACGCCGAAGGCGGTTACCCAATCGTAGTGGAGCCGGTAGGGATAGTAGCCCTTGTGGTCATCGAGAATTCCCGAAGCCCGGCTGGGGTCGAAAGCGTATTCGCGCCCCGCGACCTCGATCTTTCCCGAGCATGGCATGAGGATTTTCGTCGAATACATGGCTCGGTTGGCGCCGAGGGGAAGACAGACGAAGTAGGGCGCGCAGCCTCCCACGGAGAGGTCGAATTTCAGGTCGATATCGAAACTTTCCCTCAGCGTTTTCCGGCCGGACGTCGGGCCTTTTGAGAAGAGGGGCTGACGTTTCTGGGAGAAGGCGCGGAGGCCCAGAAAATTCATTTCGGGGTCAAGGCGGATGGAGAGGTGGTCGCCTCCGGCCGTCGCGTGGCTTTCCGTAAACTCGAAATTGTGGGGAAAGGAAAATCGGCTTCCGAGGAAGATGTGGCGGAAGCCGTATTTCTTTTTCTCTTTTCTGTTCCATATATCCACCGCCGCCATGGTGATGAATTTCGCGTCGTAGAGGACGGCGAGAAGGAACCAGTCGTCGTTGCCTGCTTCGATGGCCTGCCATTCCTTGAGCCTGAGCCGTTTCAGGAAGCGGGGGATGGGGTAGCGGTATGGCTGCCGGGAGTCGATGATATCGGTGGCTTTGGGAAGGCCTTCCCAGGAGCCGAATATGGTGAAACCATCGCGCACGAGATGATCCGGCCCGCGGGCGTCGGCGAGAGGCTCATGGGCGCCGGGATGTTTCGGGGCGCCGGCGTCGGGCTGTTGCCCAGGCGGTCGGGATGGCAGGGGGTCAGACAAGGCCGTTCTCGTAGAGCTTGTAGAGGGCCTGGGTGCCCATCTCGCCCATTCCCTCGGCCGAGACTTTCGTGAAGAGTTTTTCGGCGAGGTCGAGGAGGGGCAGGTTGAGTTGCATCTGCCCGGCCGCGTCCACGGCGATCCGCAGGTCCTTGAGGAAGTGTTTTACGTAGAAACCGGGCTTGAAGTCGCCGTCGAGCATGCGCGGCACCATGTTGTTGAGTTGCCAGCTGCCCGCGGAGCCGCTTCCGATGGAGAGGAGGACGGTCCGGGGATCGAGGCCGGCCGCCTTCGCGTAGGTGATGGATTCGATGGCGCCCATGAGGCTGGCCGCTATGGATATCTGGTTGGCCATCTTGGTGTGCTGGCCGGCGCCGGGGCCGCCCTGTCGAACGACCGTTTTGCCCATGATGTCGAAAAGGGGCTTGACGGCGGCGAAGCTGTCTTCGTCGCCGCCTACCATAATGGTAAGCGTCGCTTTTTTCGCGCCGATGTCGCCGCCCGAGACGGGGGCGTCGAGGGCGGCGAGGCCCCTGGCCTTGGCAGCGTCGTAAATTCGAACAGCTAGGTCGGGGCGCGAAGTGGTCATGTCGACGAGTATCGCCCCGGGGGTGGCGTTGGCGATGAGGCCGGAATCGCCGAAATATACTTCTTCCACGTCGGAAGGATAACCGACCATGGTGATGACGATATCGCAGGCCTTGGCGAGGGCTGAAGGCGTCGCCATCCAGACGGCGCCGGCCTCTATGAGGTTTTTAGCCTTCTCGGCGGTTCTCGTATAGACAATCACCTTGCGGCCGGCGGAAAGCAGATGTCCGGCCATGGCGTTTCCCATGACGCCCAGGCCGATAAAGCCGATTGTTTTCGATTCAGTAGACATTTCATTCCTCCGGAATTTTTCTTGTACCTCTACTGTAGCCCTGCCCACGGAAATGCGCAACCTTAGTATTTTTATGAAAAGTATTTTTTCATATTGTTGTGAAATGAAAAATCTTACCATATACTTGGCGCACGGGGGATTGGCAAAGATGATGTTGGACTCGGAAAACATAAATATTCGCCTCGAAGGGTATGCCGCGAGGCTTGACCATTACCTGATCGGCATCATGTCGGGAACGTCGCTCGACGGCGTCGACGCGGTGCTGACGAAAATTTCCACGCGGGCCGACGGTTCCATCGCGGAAGCCCGACTGGTCCATCAGGCCTCGATTCCCTATTCGAGCGACCTGAAGTCCTTGCTTCTCGCGCTCTGCTCGCCCGAGACGGCGCGAATCGACGATCTTGTCTATGCCCATTTCGGGCTCTCGGAATGGTACGCGGCCGCGGTCCGGAAGCTGCTCGACGCGAGCGGATTTCCCGCCGAAAAAGTGGACGCGCTCTGCCTTCACGGCCAGACCGTCTGGCACGCGCCCGCCTTCAGGCCTTTTCCCGCGCCCGGCGGCGGTTTCGTCCCCGTAAAAGGCACGCTCCAGATAGGCTCGGGCGCGCTGCTCCGGGAACGCGCGGGCATCCCCGTGATTTTCGACTTCCGTTCGCGGGACATGGCCGCGGGCGGGGAAGGCGCGCCGCTCGCGCCTTACGTGGATGCCCTCCTCTTCGGGAGTCTGACGCGCGGCCGCATCGTCCAGAATATCGGCGGCATCGGCAACGCGACGGTGATACCGGCCGCCTCGAAGCGCGAGGGAATCTTCGCCTTCGACACTGGCCCGGGCAACATGATCATCGACGAGCTGATCCGAAGGAAGACGGGCGGCGCGGAACACTACGACGAAGGCGGCCGCCGCGGGCGCGCCGGCAAGGTCGACGCGGCCCTCGTCGCGGCCCTCATGGCCGATGACTATTTCGCCAAGGCCCCGCCCAAAAGCACGGGCCGCGAAATGTACAACTCGGCCTTCGTGGACCGCCTCATCGACGAGGCGCGAAAGCGAAGTCTCTCTTTCGGAGACATCGTCGCCACGACCACGGCTTTCACGGCCGAGAGCATCGCCCGATCCTACCGCGATTTCATCTATTCGAAGACGAAGATCGACGATGTCGTCGTCGGCGGAGGCGGGGCGCTCAACGGCTTCCTCATGGACCTGCTGCGCGCTCGTCTGCCCGCCGGCGTCAGCCTCATGTCGACCGCGGATCTGGGCGTTCCCGAGCAGGCGAGGGAGGCTATCGCCTTCGCCGTGCTGGGCCACGAGGCGCTCATGGGCAGGGCGGGCAACCTCCCCGCCGTGACGGGCGCGGCCCGGGATGTTATACTAGGCAACATCACGTTGTGATAGGGCATGAGCGCGGAGCGTTCATGCCGGACGCGGCTCCAGGCCGCGCCCACCAGCCAGACGGAGGAATCATGCCGAATTCGATAGTGCAGTTCATCACCAGTGCGGGCGACATCAAAATGGAAGTGCTGGAAGACAAGACGCCGATAACAGCGGCCAATTTTCTGAATTATGTGAAATCGGGCTTCTACGACGGGACGATTTTCCACAGGGTAATTCCCGGTTTCGTCGCCCAGGGCGGCGGTTTCGTGCCCGGAATGGATCAGAAGAACACGAAGGACCCGATCGTGAACGAAGCGGCGAAAGGACCGTCCAATTCCCGCGGAACCCTGTCCATGGCCCGAACCTCAGATCCCAACAGCGCGACGAGCCAGTTCTTCATCAATTTCGTGGACAACAAGAGCCTCGACTACCGCGGCCCCGGTCCCGGCGCCGGTTACTGCGTTTTCGCCAAGGTGACCGAAGGCATGGACGTCGTGGACGCCATGGCCCAGGTGCCCACCGGCAGGCGTCCGCCCCACGCCGATGTTCCCAAGGAAGACATCGTTCTCATCGCCGCTAAAGTCCTGTAGATAAGCCGACGACGCCCCGGGCAGGTTTTGCCGCCGCCCGGTGTCGTTGGTTGATTTTAGCGCTAAATTCCCTTGACCTGCGCACCACGAGTTCAATACTCCCCATGTCCCGCCATGACATCGCGGATGAAGTACGCGCTGTCTTTCGGGATGCGTTTCAGACCATGCTCGTAGTCCGTGTAGACGATACCGAAACGCTTCGAGTAGCCGTGCGTCCATTCGTAATTGTCTAAGAGCGACCAGGCGAAATAGCCTTTGAGCGGAATCCCCTCCTTTATCGCTTCGACGCAGACCTTGAAATGTTCGGCCAGATACCTGATCCTGTCCGGATCATGGATCCGGCCATCCTCCGCAACCATATCGGCGCAGGCGATACCGTTTTCGGTGATGAAAATGGGAATGCCGCCGGCCTCTTCGTTCATCACGCGAAGCATTCGCTCGAGCCCGAAAGGAACGATGGGCCACCCCATGTCCGTCACTTCTTGCCACTGGGGCATATAAGAATACTTACGTTCCTTACTCTCATCGAAGGCTACGATCTGTTCGAAATAGTAGTTGATGCCGTAGAAATCGATCGGGCTCCCGATGATGTCCATATCTCCGTTTTCGACGGGAAACGAGCATCCCATTTCGCCCGTCACCAGCGGCGGGTACTCCTTCCTAAATAGAGGCCGCGTGAACACATCCGACCTCCACGCCTTCGCCAGCTCGGCCGCGTGGATATCCTCCGCGGAATTCGTCGCGGGTCTTGGAAAGTAAGGGTTCAGGACGATGCCGATCTCCCCCCGGCAGCCGCATTCGCGGAAAGCTTGTATGGCTAAACCGTGCGCCAGGTTGAGATGATGGATGGCGCGCAAGGTCTCATCGAGATTTTTATGGCCGGGAGCGTGTTTCCCCGACTGGTATCCTAGCATCGCCGAGCAGTATGGCTCGTTCAAGGTCGCCCAGCGGCGCACCTTGTTTCCGTATTCGCTGAAACAGACTCGGGCGAATCGTTCGAACGCGAGCGCGGTGTCGCGGTTGGTCCATCCGCCCCTGTCCTCCAGCGCCTGCGGCAGATCCCAGTGATACAGCGTCGCCAAAGGTTCGATGCCGGCTTCAACGAGCGCGTCGATGAGTCTGTGGTAATACGCGAGGCCAAGAGGATTCACCACCGCGTCGCAATCGCCGTCGGGTATTATTCTTGGCCAGGCGATCGAGAATCGGTATGCCTTGAAACCGAGGCTTTTCATCAGCGCGATGTCTTCGGGATAACGGTGGTACTGATCGCACGCCACAAGGCCGTCCTGCATCTCGTACACTTTTCCCGGAATTTTGCTGAAACTGTCCCATATGCAGGGCTTGCGGCCATCTTCATGACCCGCGCCTTCGACCTGATAGGAGGCGGTGGCGGCGCCCCACAGAAAATCTGCGGGGAAAATCAGTTTTTCCATATCTTCATCCTTTTTCGCGATGTCGTTTTCACGCGACGACGGCAACCCGTCGGAACGGCCCGGCGCGGGTTTTTAGTTGCCGAGATAGACTCTGGCCTCGTAGGGCTTGAGAAAGAAACGGCTTCCCGCCTCTTCAGGGTAATTCCCGATCAGCAGCACAGCCTTCTCCAATGCGAGCTCTTCCAGATCGAAAGCCCGCGACGTGTCTCCCGAAAAATTGCAGAGAGTTACGAGTCGCTGATTGTCCAGCCGGCGTTCGTACGCATAGACGCGCTCATCGTCCTCGAATAGCGGGATAAATCTCCCATAGACGATAACATCATGTTTTTTACGCAACGCGATCAGCTTCCTGTAGTAGCTAAACACGGACTCAGGATCGCCGACTTGGGATTCAGCGTTGATTTCTGCGTAGTTGGGGTTCATGGGAATCCATGGCGTACCGGTCGAGAAACCGCCGTTCCTTCCGGAACTCCACTGCATGGGCGTTCTCGCGTTGTCGCGTCCCTTGCCGTGGATATACCCCATCATCTCGTCGTGATTCACGCCGAGATTTTTGACATAGTGATTGTAAGCGTTGAGCGATTCGAGGTCGCGGTACATCGAGAGTTCCGGGAACGCGACGTTGGTCATGCCCAATTCTTCGCCCTGGTAGACATAGGGCGTGCCTTGCATCATGTGGAGGCAAGTGCCGAGCATTTTCGCGGACGCTTCGCGCTTTTCCTTGGACGCGTCGCAGCCGAAGCGGGATACCGCCCTGGGCTGGTCATGGTTGTTCCAGTAGAGGCTGTTCCATGCCACGCCGTCGAGGCCGACCTGCCACTCGTTCATTATTCGCCTGAGCCTATCCAGCTGAAAACGGTTCGCGCTCCACTTGCCGTATTTTCCCCGATCCACGCCCATGTGCGCGAAATGAAACACCATATTGAGTTCGCCCGAGTCTTGGCCCGCGTATGAGCACGCGTCCTTCATGGTGATTCCCGGGGTCTCTCCCACGGTCATGACATCGTAGCGGGAGAGCACTTTTCGGTTCATTTCCCTGAGGAATTCATGCGCTCGCGGTCCGTTGAGGCAATAAGGCCTGAAATCGCCGAACTTGTTGTCCATTGGCGGACCGTCGGGCATTTCCTTTGCTTTGGAAATGTAGTTGATGACGTCCATCCGGAAGCCGTCGATACCTTTGTCGAGCCAGTACTCCATGATTTTATAGACTTCATCGCGCACTTTCTCGTTTTCCCAGTTCAGATCGGGCTGTTTGATCGAGAATGTATGCAGATAGTACATGCCGTCAGGGCCGGCTTTCTGCCAGGCCGAGCCCTGGAAGCTCGCGCCCCAGTTGTTGGGGGGGGCATTTCCCACGCCTTCGCGCCAGATATAGTAGTCTCTGTACGGATTGTCCTTGTCCGACCGGCTCTCTATGAACCAGGGGTGCTCATCCGACGTGTGGTTCACCACGAGGTCCATGACGATCCTGATCCCACGCTTGTGGGCTTCGGCGAGCAGGAGGTCGAAATCCGCCATGGTTCCGAATTCGGTCATTATGTCGCGGTAGTCGGATATATCGTAGCCATTGTCATCGTTGGGGGATCCGTAGATTGGGTTGAGCCAGATGACATCGGCGCCGAGTTCCGCGATGTAGTCGAGTTTGCCGATAGTACCTCGAAGGTCTCCGATTCCATCGCCGTTTGAGTCCATGAAACTGCGGGGATACACCTGGTATACGACCGCTTCCTTCCACCATGTCTTGGCGATCACTTTAGTTCTCCGTTTGCCGCGCGATTCTATCGAGGCCATAACCTCGTTTCCGCATTTCTCCTGCCACCCGCGCGCCATCCGCGTCGCGCGATGTCCCGCCCGCGTCGATCGTCGAAAGCGCGACCGCGGCGGCTTCGCCTGTACCCGCGGCCGTGCAGGTGAAGCGGTAAATCGAATGAGCGAGAAAATCGCCCGAGATGCATCTGCCGACGAGCCAAAGATTGTCGATATCCTGAGCGATAAGGCTGCGGAGAGGCACCTGGAAAGGTTTGCTCCGCATTCCCTCAGCGATGTCCTTCCTCTCATCGGCCTGCTTTTTGCTGAGCGCGTGGACATCGAAACTGCTATGAACGGGCACGACGCCGTCATCGAAATGTCTGCCGCTCATCGCATCGTTCATATCGAGCCGGTACAGCCCCTTCACTCTGCGGCTATCGCGCAGGCCAAGCTGCTCAGACGTCGCCGCTACGGCGAGCTTTCCCCAGCCGGAAAGGGTCCGCAAAGCTTTGACTGCCTCATGTATTTCGCCGCGCGCGTCCATGGTCGCCCTGCTCAGTCCGATCGAATCGCGGATGTCCACATCGTACTGGTGATTGATGGCGAAAATGTGTAGATCGTTATCTGGCGAAAGCCTGAACAGCAGGGGATTAGGATAGCTACAGGCGACTCCCGCCTTCTTGAGCAGCTCGAACAGCTCTCGTTTCCGCTTCGGATTGTGGATGTCGGATATCCAGGAGTCGGGGACGCCCGTCACCAGCGCTTCCAGGCTCGCGGGCTGCAGGGGACCGTTCTCCGACATGCCCATTTCCCACGCGCATCCGGCCATCGCGGAGAGATCGCCATGGCCGGTGCCATCTACGAACCAATCGGCGGTGAAAGCGCGCGATTGAGGGCCGTCGGCGAGAACCGCCTCGATCCGCCGATTCTTCACTATCGCATCGGTAACGCGCGTATATAAGAGCACGTCGGCTCCCGCTTCCAACAGCAGCTGTTCTAGCAGGCGCTTCATTGACTCTATGTCGTAGGTGTAGCTGTCCGAGTCCACCCATCTGGCGCGGTTTTCCGCCAGCAATCCGTCGATGATTTCCTTGGGAACGCCGCCTTTGCCGGGCATGTCGAGGGAAATACCCATCAACCCGGATGTCCAATAGCCGCCGACACAGCCCGCGTGGTCGATGAGGAGCACCTTCCTGCCCAGGCGAGCGGCCGTCAGCGCGGCGGCCGCGCCGCCGGGACCAGCCCCGCACACGATCACGTCATAATGACCACCATCTGGTACGACACGATTGAACTGCATAAATGGAGTTCCTCCTCATAACTGCGCCGAATCTTCAATGTAATGAAAGTGGGAAAGAGGGACGACAAGACCCCGCGGGTCCGCCATCCCTCACTCTGGAACACGATAGATCTTCTATTTCAGTAGGCCTGCGTTTTTCATGTTCTTGGTGCCCAGATCCAGGTATTGCTGGATACCGTAGGTCTTGTAGAGCGTATTCACGAAGTCGTCAAAGGTATCGAACGAACGCTTGCCATAGAGGAATCGCACCGATTCTTCGGTGACATAGCGGTACAGGTCGGCCTTGTTCATATTCTCGGGAATCGTCACGAAGTTTTCGTAGCTGTCGATGCGCGGA
The DNA here is from genome assembly GCA_035560555.1 of Rectinemataceae bacterium. GTDB lineage: Bacteria > Spirochaetota > Spirochaetia > Treponematales > Rectinemataceae > UBA11090. The sequence continues at coordinate 64,738 of DATMZF010000005.1, read as the reverse complement.
AGGTTCGCCGCGAACGTGATTTGCTCGGCGCAGCCGGGGAACTTCGTGTAGAGGTACACGCGCTCGTCGCGGCCCATCAGCTGGTGCTGCCACGCGTAGCTCACTTCGGCCATCTTTTCCGTCGGGACGATCTTGGTCCCGACTTTGTTGTAGTGTACTCCCTCGACACCATAACATACCAGGTCGAGTCCCTCGCCCGCGGCGATATAGTCAAGATATTTTATGATGCGGTCTAGTTTTACAGGATCATCGGCTAGATCGGCGGATAGTACGCGGCCGGAACTCATATAGCCAGCGATCCTGTAGACGGCGTCGTTGCTAACGCCGTTCGGGCCTTTAGGCGGGTTGATCTGGATCCATTCGGCTTTCGGGGTCATGTCTTTCATGATCTTGTCGTAGGGGGGTTTGACGAATTCGGCCCAGCTCATGTAGATCATCCCGACTTGGTTTCGGTACACCTTCTCGCGCAACTGGTCGTAGCTCTTGATAAGCATGATATCGGGATCGACGGCGCCGCTGGCGATGAAATCGGCCATCCATTTCAGCCCTTTCTCGTACTGCTCGGTGGCGGGGCAGAACACCAGCTTGCCTTTGTCGAGAATGAACGTGGAGCCGCCGGTACCGAAGGCGCCGAGAATCGGGTTGAGCGGGTAGTTGAGCGCCGCATCGGGCTCAGCGCCCATGCCGGAGAAGCCGAAGGTATCGTTGATACCGTTGCCGTCGGGATCTTTTTTTGTGAAGGCAACCGCGACACTCTTAAACTCTTCGAGTGTTTTCGGGACGGAGAGGCCGAGCTTATCGAGCCAGTCCTTTCGGACCCAGAGGCTGGAGTAGCTTTTCACGATTTTCTCGTTTGGCTGATGGCCGGCGAGGAAGTACAGGTGACCGTCGACGCGGAGCGTCTTGTCCGTCAGAATGTCCGGATACCTGAGAAGGACATTCGGCATTTTCGCAAGATAGTCCTCAATCGGGAGCAGGACGCCTTGATTCAGAAGACCCTTGAACTCCGAGGCCGTCACTTGCATCATGTCGGGCGTATTTCCGCTGCTCACTTCGAGATTCAGCTTGCTCGTGTACTCGCTGGTAATGACATTGATCTTGAGGTCCATATTGAACTTCTTGTTCAATATTTTCAGGATGTCATCCTTGTCCTCGGGCTGTCGGCCTTGGCTGGAGTTGTGGTAGTAGACGATCGTGACCTTCTTGTCCATCTTCTGCGCGTTGGCGATGCCTGGAGCGAAGCAGACCAAAAGCGTCGCGATCGACAATGTCCATACATTCATCATTCGCTTCATGTACAGTCCTCCTTATATAGTCAGTCGGGCTCGAATCTCAGGGTATCAACCCTTGACTCCGCCCAATAACATGCCTTTGGTGAAATATTTCTGCAGAAACGGATACACGATGACGACGGGTAAGGCGGACAGCACGACTGCCGCTTGTTTCATCGCCTGGCTGCTGGCGGTCATTTCCACGCTCGTCTCTTCCAGCGTGGACTGCGCCTGCATAAGGATGCCGCGAAGCACCACTTGCAGAGGCTGGAGGTCGGGGCGGCGCACGTAATAAAGCGCCGATATGAAGGTGTTCCAGTGCATCACGCCGTACATTAGGAGAATTGTCGCCAATACGGGTTTAGCCAGTGGCAGGATGACACGCACAAGGATGGTGAACTCGTTCGCGCCATCGATGCGCGCGGCTTCGATGTAGGCGTTATCGATCGACTGGAAGAACGAGCGCGTGATGGTTAGGTTGTAGCAGGAAATCAGGGAAGGTACGATCATTGCCCAGAATGTATCCATTATGCCCGTCCAGCGAACCATGTAGAATGTGGGGATAAGTCCGCCCGAGAACACCATAGGGATGAAGGCGAACAGCGTGAAGAATTTCCGGCAAGGCAGCTCTTTCCGGCTCAACGGATAGGCCATGGTAACGGTGAGCACCATATTCAACGCGGTTCCGACGATGGTGAGCATGACCGTGATGTAGAACGACCGGGGCACCGCCGGATTCGTAAGGAACTGCTTGTATCCATCCAGACTTATGGGAAGGGGAAACACGACGAGTCCCGCGCTTTTTATGTACTGCGTGAACGTCGTGAAGGAAAGGACCACGATGTAGTAGAGAGGAACAACGATCAGTAGCGCGAATACCCCCAGCATGAACAACACAAAAATATCGAAGGGCTCGAACGAGCGAAGGTTTCTTATTTTTACCATAGCGATTCTTCCCATTTTCGGGCTAGAGCGTTTACGCTCACCACGAGGATCATGCTCAAGACCGATTTAAAAAGACCCACGGCTGTGGCCACGCTGTAATTCATCTGCTCGAGGCCGGTGCGATAGACCCATGTGTCGATAATGTCCGACGTGGAATATACCTGACTGTTGTACAAGATGTAGATTTGGTCGAATCCCGCGTCGAGGACGCTGCCCATACGGAGGATGATCATGATGATGATCGTCGGCCTGATGCACGCGAGCGTCACGTGCCGAATGCGTTGAATCCTATTGGCTCCATCTATCTGGGCCGCCTCGTACAGCCCCGGATCGATGCCCGCGATTGCGGCGAGATAGATGATGGCGCCCCAACCTGCATCCTTCCAAACATCCGACACTATGAGGAGAATTCTGAATATCTGATCGTTGGTCAGAAGTGGTATTGAGTTTTTGCCGCCTGCCCGTCGCATGACGTTAATCAGGCCCGAGCTTTCCGAACACAAGGCATAGAGCACGCCGAATATGATCACCCATGACAGGAAATGCGGCAGATAGGTTATTGTCTGCACGCCCTTTTTGAACCATTTCACCTTCACTTCGCTGAGGAGTACGGCCAGCCCGAGGCTCGCGACCGTGTTGGCGATAATTTTCAGGAAGCTGATTACCACAGTATTCTTCAGGACCTGCAAGCAATACGGCGATTGGAAGAACATCGCGAAATTCTTGAAGAGGGGCTTAGCCCAGGGCGATCCCAAAATGCCTTTCTTGATCTTGAATTCTTTGAACGCGATCAGGATTCCGTACATGGGGAAATATTGGTACAGTAAAAAGTACAGCAATCCCGGGATCATCATCGCCAGAAGAATTATCTGATGGCTTTTCAGCCGCCATTTGCTGTGAAGCGGCCGGTTGGCGACCGCAAGGGCATCCATCATGCCTTATCTCTCCTTTGTCGGCACTCATTGTCAGCCCATATACCGAAAAGCGGCAATCATGATAAACCTACAATGTTTATTGAAAATCAACGAAAAATCTTTTTTCTCATTGCCACATAGAGATACCAGTGCATCATACAGGTGGGGATATATCCGAAGGTCAGGACTATGGATACGTACAAAGTGCTTTGCGTCGATGACGATTTGCCAATTCTAATGGCGCTCAGACATTTCGATTGGGAGCGCTGTCACTGTATTTGGTGCGGTGAAGCGCATAACGGCAAAGAGGCGTTGGATTTGTTGCCGGAACTCAAGCCAGACATCGTCCTGGTGGATATCGCCATGCCGGTAATCGACGGTCTCGAATTCATCCGCCGCGCGAAGGGAGAATTCTCGTCACCGCGTTTCATTATCATCTCGGCGCACTGCGATTTTAATTACGCTCGTCAAGCCATCCGTTTCGGCGTCACCGACTACTTGGCGAAGGGCGAATATACCGATGAAGAATTGCGGAATACATTGCTCAAGATTACGCGCAGTGATGAAATCGAACATCCCTATCGCTTCGAAGTGCAGACGGTCATCAAGGCGATCGAACAGCAGCTTCAGGAAAACATCACGCTGGAAATAATCGCCGATCAGATGAAGCTGACTCCCAATTATCTGGGCACGCTGTTTTTCAAACAGACAAAGAAACATTTTCGCGACTATCTTCTCGAAGTCAGGATGAAGCGGGCTCGCGAACTTCTTCTCAATTCACCCCTAAAGATTTATGAGATAGCCGAGCAAGTCGGAATCCAGAATCAGCAGTACTTCTGCTCGGTTTTTACCAAATATTATGGGAAATCGCCATCGCAGTTCCGGAGATAGCCGTGTCACGATCGATAATGAGCCGCCTGTTTGTCATAGTGTTTATCTCCTTCGGCCTTCTTCTTTCGAGTTGGATATTCTGGATACACAACGACACGGAAAAAATCCTGATCGAGCAGAAGTCGGAAGACCTCGATCAAGTGCTGGACAGTTCTTCCGACTATCTTAAGCTGTATTCGGAGAACATCAACACGGCGCTCATCAATCTCAGCACCGGAATTGAACTGGGCAATCTGGACGAGAAGAATATACTATCGACCCTCAAAGCCTTCCAGAAAGAAAATTCGAACAGAATTCAAGTGGCGGCTTGTATTCTGCCCGGAAATAGAGTGCTTTGCAGCAAGCAGTACATTTATGAAATTTTTGGCGGCGACATTTACAGTCAATGCTATCGGGCGGTGGAGAAATCCCAGTATCTCGGCATACGCTGGACCGAACCCTACACGTCGACGATCACGCTCTCGAGGACGATGGCGCTGTACAAACCCGTGGTCGTCGCCGGACGCCGGATCGTGATAGTGGCGGAAATCGACCTGGCGGGCATGCTGTCCAACTTCATGAACGGCAGCGGCGGGACCGTGTGGGCAATCGTTTCGCAGCGCGGAAACGTCGTTGCCATGAGCTACGATTATCTCGCCTCGGAAGTCAAAGCCTCCCTCCGCTCTTCGCGCGACAATTTCGAGAAGGCATTGCAGTCGATAATACCGCAATCGGGCGCGTTGAATTCCGAATCGATCTTCAATGATACGGAATACCTGCTGCGTTCGAAGAAAAATGTCTGTCTTGGCTGGGATCTTCTCGCGTTTACGCCAAAGAAATCCTTGTATGATCTGATATCGCCGCTTACCCAGAGAATTCTGGTCCTAGGCCTCATCCACCTTTTCGTGCTCGCCATTGTGATCACGATATTTGGACGTCACTATACGAGGCCGATCGCCAAGCTGGCCCAGAAACTCAAGACGACACCCTCGCCACTCGAACTGTCGTTTGAAAAGGAAACGCGTGGAAGCGATGAAGTCAGCGTTCTCGCGAAATCGCTGCAGTCGCTGATCGACCGAATACGGACCCTCATGCGCGAACAGATAGTGATGGCGGACCAGAAGCGCATGCTGGAGATAAATACCCTGCAGGCGCAGATACGTCCCCATTTCCTAGGTAATACGCTTGCCTGCATTGAGAGCCTCTTAAAGGAAGGACAGTGGCAGGAAGTGCAGGACTCGCTGCACGCGCTCATAAAGCTGCTCAACTACAGCATCGCGCGGACCGATGCCATGGTGCCGCTTCGCGACGAGCTCGCTTGCCTAGAATCATATGTCGCGCTCCGCCGCATGCGTTCGCAGAATGCCTTCGATTACTCGACATCGGTTCCTGTCGCCCACCTCAACCACCTCGTGCCAAGGCTTTTTCTCCAGCCCATTGTCGAGAACTCGATCGTGCACGGATTTCCCGACATTTCGCGACGCGGTCGGATTCTCGTGATCTCCTATGAACACAATAAGAAGCTGTTCCTAGCCGTGAGCGACAACGGTCAGGGCATCCCGCGGGAAAAGATTGCCAGGATCGTCGATGGCACGATAGAAACATCCGCCTATTCGCATGGGATAGGCGTCCACAATGTGATGCAGCGGCTGCGGTTTAATTATAACGATTCCAGCGAAAGCGGCATTGAGAACAATTCCGATGAAGGGATACGGGTCACGCTGGATTTGGGATCGATCGGCGATGAACGATAAGGTGCACCGGTTTTGTGGCTATTATTGTGGGTTTACACGAATCGCAACATCCGTTCTCCGAGCTCGACGAGGTATTTTAGGATCAAGTCGCGCATGGAAGCGGGGTAATGCGCCGTCATTTTGGGAACTTCAAGGGTGAAATCCCCGTCGAAGCCCGATTCGGCCAATGTCGCGAGCACTACGCCCCATGGCACGGTTCCCGTGTATGGCGCCAGGTGATCGTCGGATTTGCCGCCGTTGTCCGCGATGTGCAGACACTTGAGGTGGTCGCCTAGGGCGAGGATGTCTTCGCGCTGGTCGCTTCCCACCATATTGGCATGCCCCGTGTCCCAGCACGTACCGAATAGCGGGCTGCTGAAAGCGTCCGCGAGCCGCGCGAGCATCGCCCCGTTGTCGAAGTGCGGTATGAAGGTGTTCTCCAGGGCGATGCCGACTCCTTCCTGCCGCATCAGCGGCTCGAACTGCCCGAAGAACGCGATGTTTTTCGCGATGATCTCGTCTTCGGTCATGTTTTTGACGTGGACGCCGCAGATGGGATGCGTCACCATCCAGGGGATACCGAGCGCGCCGGCCGCGAGGATGCAGCGTCGGATTCTTTCCTTGTAATCGACCCGAATTTCGGGTGTCCATGGTTTGAGGTTGGAAAAGTATACCCCGTGGCATTGCCGCGCAGTCATTTCCTGTTCGGCGAGCTTTTCCTTCACTTCGGCCACCCAATTCCGCCAATCCGGCTTCATCAATCGGCCTTCGCCGATTGCTTCCGTATGCAGCGTCAGATCGATGGCGCCGAAACCGGCGCGACGGCACGCCTCGATGCTGTCGCAGATGCCGAAGAACGAGTCGTGCCCGTCGCATTTCCCGTGTATGTTGCTCGATGTCGATAGGCGCATGGTGCGGCAAAAGTATATCAAGCCTGTAGAACCGTCAATGAACTGGCAATGAACCGGAAATTAAATTTTTTAGGGCATATCGTCGCAGGAAGCGGTAAAAGGCGGAGTGTTCTTATTGACAGGAACAAGAAGTGTGAGGTAAAGTGGGTATGTTACTATTAATAGTAACATAAATACAAGACCAAGCCTTCCAAGGCCGGCACACATCGAGGTATCCATGTCGCGCAAAGCAATCGCCTCTATCGCAGTCCTCGGCATCGTCATGCTCATCGTCTCCTGCGGATCCGGCGGAAAGAAAACGGTCGGAATCGCCAAATTCGTGGCTCACCCGAGCCTGGACGCGGTCGAGCAGGGCATCATAGACGAAATAAAGGCGGCCAAGCCCGATATCGAGCTGGACCAGCAGAACTCCAACGCCGACATGGCCACGGCTGGACAGATCGCCCAGCGTTTCAAGGAGCGCAAGGTGGCCGTCGCCGTCGGCATCGCGACGCCGACCGCGCAGGCCCTGGTCAATCAGATAAAGGACAGGCCCGTCGTCTACTCGGTGGTCACCGATCCCGTGTCGGCCGGCCTGGTTGAGAGCATGGAGGTGGGCGGGGCGAATGTCACCGGAACCTCGGACATGACGCCGGTGCGTCAGCAACTCGACATGCTCCTGTCGATGGCGCCGGTGAAAAGGCTCGGCCACCTCTATGCCTCGGGCGAGGCCAATTCCGTGGCGATCGCCGCGATCGTAAAGGCCTATTGCGAGGAAAAGGGCGTCGAATACGTCGAAGCCACGGTCACGAATTCCTCCGAGGTGAAATCCGCCCTCCTCTCCATCGCCGGCCGGATCGATGGCTTGTACCTCGGCAACGACAACACGGTATTCTCGGCGCTGAGCGCCGTCTCCGAAGTCACGCTGGCCAGGAAGATTCCCCTCATGTCCGCCGATCCCGTCTCGGCCGAGACAATTCCCGTGCTCGCCTCCCTGGGCTATGATTACTACCAAATGGGAAGAGAGACCGGAAAGATCGTCGTCCGGATCCTGAACGGTGAAAAGACCAAGGATATTCCCGGTTACCTGCCGACCGACCCCGAAGCCCTCGTCCTCGTCCTCAACCTGGACGTGGCCGCCAGCCTCGGCATTACGCTGGATCCCGCCCTCGTCGAGAGGGCCAAGGTCTTGATTTCCGGCGGCACGGTGACAAAGAAGTAAAGGAACCATGCTAGAAGGTATTTTGGTCGAGGGTCTGGTCTACGGGATCATGGCCCTCGGCGTTTTCATCAGCTTCAGGATTCTGGATTTCGCCGATCTCACGGTGGAAGGATCTTTTCCCGCCGGCGCGGCCGCGGCCGCGGCCATAGTGACGGCGGCAGCGAGGAACGGCCTTGGAACGGGTTCGGCCGGAACTTCCGCGGCCTTGGGCGCCTCCGGGGCCTGGCTCGCGAGCCTCGCGCCCTTCGCCGCCGTCCTGGCAGGTTTCGCGGCCGGCGGCCTCGCGGGACTGGCCACCTCGCTGATTCATCATAGACTGAAGGTCCCCCCGCTTCTCGCGGGCATCGTCACCATGACGGGATTCTATTCCATAAACCTGCGCGTCCTGGGTGGAAAACCCAACCTGCCTCTCATCAGGAACAATCCTCTTCTGGACGGCGCGCGAACCTGGCTGGGGCCGAATGTCCCGCAGGATCTCGCCCTTTTGCTGGCCGCGCTTCTGGCGACCCTCGCCATAGCCGCCCTCCTGGATCTTTTCTTCCACACGGAAACAGGGATCGCGCTGGGAGCCCTTGGCGACAACGAAGCCTCCGTGATACAGGCTGGCGTCAATCCCTCGTCGCTCAGAACCCTGGGCATCGTGCTGGCCAACGGCCTCGCGGGGTTTTCGGGAGCCTTGGCTGCCTCCTATCAAGGCTTCGCCGACGTCAACTTCGGCGCCGGGGTTGTGGCGGCGGGCCTCGCTTCGGTGATGCTCGGCGAACTCATCCTGCGCTCGCAGTATATCGGGGTGCAGATCTTTCGCGTCCTCGTCGGCTCGATCCTCTTCAGGGCCCTCATGTACGCCGCCCGATCTTGGGGGTATTTCGTGGGCATCACGCCGAACGACCTCCGCCTCCTCAACGCCCTCCTCATCGTAGGCGCGGTGGCTCTGTCCAAATACACCGCGAAGCGCCCTAGGGCGGTTTCATCTGGCGGAGGCCGCCCATGATCCGCGTGGAATCGGCCTTCGTCGCCTTTCCCCAGGGCGGCGGAGAGGACCGCGTCGTCCTGCGGGACCTGTCGCTCGGCGTTCCCCGCGGGCAAACCCTATCCATCATAGGCTCCAACGGGGCGGGCAAGAGCACTCTCCTCAACGCCATCGCGGGCACCGTGCCCTTGCGCTTGGGCTCCATCGTCGTGGATGGCCGCGACTGCACGCGCGACCCCGAATGGATAAGGGCGCGCTACGTCGGCAGGGTTCGCCAGAACCCTCTGGCGGGGACGGCCGGCGAGATGACGCTGCTCGACAACCTGGCCCTGGCTTCCCGAAAAGGTCCCAGGCGGCTCAGGCTCGCCGTCACGCCCGCCCTCTCGAGAGAGCTGGGCGAACGAGTAGCCGAACTGGGAATGGGGCTTGAAAACCGCTTGCGCGAGAACGTTTCCCGCCTCTCCGGCGGCCAACGCCAGGCCCTCACCCTGCTCATGGCGGTGCTTTCGCGTCCCTCGGTCCTTCTTCTGGACGAGCACACGGCCGCCCTGGACCCCGCCAACGCTGAAATCGTGGCCAACCTCACGAAACGCTTTGTCTCGGAATTCGGACTCACCGCGCTCATCGTCACGCACGACATGAAACGGGCGCTGGACCAGGCCGAACGCGTCGTGATGATGCACGAGGGCGGCATCGTCGCCGACGTGTCGGGCGAGGAAAAATCCCGCATGAAGGTAGCCGACCTCGTGGAACTCTTCCGCGCGGCGCGAGGCAGCGAATACGCCGAGGACAGGGATCTCCTGCGCTGACAATCGACGCGCGGGCCGCCTGAGCCGTGCCCTTAAGCTAGTCGCTGGCCGCGCGCGCCGGCGTTTTTTTTCGCCTATTGACCGAGAGAGTAAAATATTTTTTTAGGTTCAAGCTTGTGCCTTGAAAATTATGCTATATAATGCAAGGGCTATTCCGGAGAAGTTATAGCAAAATGGAGGTATCCTATGAGAAAAATGGCATTCCTAGCGCTTCTGACGGCCTTGCTCGCCCTCGCCGTCCCGCAGGTTTTCGCAGCGGGCGCCGAGAAAGTGCTCACGCTCGGCGTGGATCAGGAGGTCATCGGCCTCGATCCGAACATCGTGACATCCTTCTCCTCGCATCGACGCGTAGACCTGCTCTACAACAAGCTCGTCAGGCATAACGAAAACCTGGAAATCGTGCCGGATCTCGCCGAGGACATCGACATTCCCGACAACGTCACCTACATCTTCAACCTCCGCAAGGGCGTCAAGTTCCACAATGGACAGGAAATGACCGCCGACGATGTCGTGTTCTCGCTGAACAGGATCCTGGACACCAAGACCGCCTCGCCCGGCCGATCCTACCTCGCCACCGTCAAGTCGATCGAAAAACTCTCGGCCTACTCGGTGAAGGTCACGCTCCAGGCTCCCCTCGCTTCCTTCCTCGAAGGCCTCGCCTCCAACAACTGCGCCATCGTGTCGAAAGCGGCGGTCGAGCAGTACGGCAACCTCCAGAAGAACGTCGTCGGAACCGGCCCCTTCATGCTGAAGGAATGGACCCCGGACAACTCCATGACCCTGGTGAAGAACCCCGACTACTTCGAGAAGGGCGCGCCCTATCTCGACAAAGTCATCTTCAGGATCATCCCGGAGCAGGCTTCCCTCCTCGCCGGCGTCAAGTCGGGAACCCTCGACATGGCCACCATCAACGACGGATCCACCATCATGCTCGCCAAGAGGGACTCGAACCTCGTCGTCATGCAGAAACCCGGCGTCAACGTCCGAACCTTCGGCTTCAACGTCACGCACAAACCCTTCGACGATGAGCGCGTCCGCCAGGCCGTCTCCCTCGCGATAGACAGAAGCGAAGTCGTGGCCGTGGCCGAATTCGGCATGGGCATGGCCTCGGGCCCGATCCCCGTCTCCGCCACCCAGTGGGCCCTCCCCCTCTCCAAGATTCCCTACTCCACGCCCGACTACGCCAAGGCCAAGGCTCTTCTCGCCCAGGCCGGCTATCCCAACGGATTCACCTTCAAGATCGTCACCGCCAACTCCTACGAGGGCGGACTCTCGGTAGCCCAGGTCATCCAGGACCAGCTCAAGAAAATCGGCGTCACCGCCGAGCTCGAAGTCGTCGAATGGGGCATCTACATCGACCGCTGGGTGAAACGCACCTTTGACGCGATGGTCGAACTCCGCGGCGGCTCCAGCGAGCCCGACCGCTTCCTCTACAGGATGATCCATTCCACCGGCGGCGTGAACAATTTCGTGTTCAAGGACGCCGAAGTGGACGCCCTCCTCGACAAAGGCCGCGCCCTCACGAAAGTGTCCGATCGCAAGCCTATCTACGACCAGCTGCAGATCGCCCTCGCCACGAAGGCACCGATCATTTTCCTGTACTGCCCCCTCGAAACTCACGTCGTGAGCAAGAGCGTGAAGGGATTCAAGCAAGTCGGAAACGGAAGCCTCTATTACCTCACCTACGCCCAGAAATGAGCGTTAAAATCGCATAACGCGACGCGTTAGGCATTTGGCTTACCGGGAACCCCGCGGCTTTCCGCGGGGTTCCCGATTCTCTCATCTACATTCTTGTATTGAGGCTCATAATGGGAAGATATATCGTCAGGCGGCTTTTATCCCTGATACCGGTACTCCTAGGCGTATCGATCATCGTGTTCTTTCTCGTCCGTCTCATACCGGGATCGTCGCTGCAGATGTATCTCGGAACCCAGGTGGAAACGACGCCCGAGCAGATGGTGGAACTCAAACGCATTTTCGGCGAGGACAAACCCGTGCCCGTGCTCTACGTCGAATGGCTGGGCAGAGTCCTCAGGGGCGACTTCGGCTATTCGCTGCGCACGAGCAGGCCCATCCTGCCCGACATCCTGCAGCGGCTTCCCTTGAGCATTGAGATAACCATATTCGCCCTGATCCTCGCCCTCGCGATCGGCATACCGCTTGGCATACTGTCCGCGATCAAGCAGCACCCTTTCACCGATGTGCTCATCCGCGTCGCCGGCCTTCTGGGATTGTCCCTGCCGCAGTTCTGGCTCGCCTCCCTCATGGTGATAGCCTTTTCGAACTTCCGCGGATGGATTCCCATGGGCAACTACGTGAGTTTCTTCAGCGCGCCGCTCCAGAACATCAGGATGCTGTTCTTTCCGTCGTTGGCCATCGGGATAGGCCTCGCCGCCGTCATCATGCGCTACACGCGCAATTCCATGCTCGAGGTGCTGCAAATGGATTACATACGCACGGCCAAGGCGAAAGGACTCAAGAAGAAGGTAGTCATCGTCAGGCACGCGCTCAGGAACGCCATTCTTCCCGTCATCACCGTGGCGGGCTTCAACACGGGCTATCTCCTCGGCGGCGCCATCGTCATCGAGGAAGTCTTCGCCCTTCCCGGCATGGGTCGGCTCGCGTTGTACGCCATATATCAGCGCGACTATCCGCTCATCCAGGGAATAATACTGCTCATCGCCGCCATGTTCGTTCTCGTGAACCTGGTGACCGATCTCATCTACGCGGCGGTGGATCCGCGCATCCGGCTCGACGACGGAGCGAGGTAGAAAATGGCCGGAACAAGACTCGGGAAAAACGCGATCGCCCTCACCGGGCTCGCTATCATAGCCTTCTACATAGCCGTCATCGTCGTCGCGCTTTTCTGGCTGCCCTTCGACCCCGTGGCTATGAGCCCTGCGCACATGCTGGAAGCGCCTTCGATCAAGACGGGACACCTCTTCGGCACCGACGAGTTCGGCCGCGACATACTGTCGCGGATCATGCAGGGATGCTCGGTTTCGCTGATCATTTCCGTCAGCGCCACCCTCATGGGGGCAGTGATCGGCACCCTCATGGGCATCTGGGCCGGATTCCTCGGCGGGAAATGGGATCAGTTCATAATGCGCGTCGCCGACATCCTTTTCTCCTTCCCCTCGCTGCTCCTCGCGATATTCATCATGGGAATTCTCGGGGAGAAAACGTACAACGTCATCATCGCGATAGGAATCGTCTACATACCGCAGTTCGCGAGGGTGAGCAGGGGCGCGATAATAACCCTGAAAAGCAGCGAATTCGTGCGCGCCGCCTTTTCCAACGGCGCCGGAAGAAGTTATGTGCTCTTTAAGCATCTTCTTCCCAACATAATGATGCCGCTCATTGTCCAGGTTTCGCTGTCGCTCAGCGTGGCCATCCTTCTCGAATCGGCCCTGAGCTTCCTGGGCCTCGGCATCCAGCCGCCCTATCCGTCCTGGGGCAACATGCTTTCGAGCGCGCGGAAATTCATGATGCTCGCGCCCTGGACGGCGATTTATCCCGGCATCGCGATCAGCTTCCTGGTGCTCGGCTTCAATCTGCTGGGCGACGGGTTGCGCGACATCCTGGATCCGCGCCTGCGGAACGTGAAATGAGGGGCGGGATATGAAAAAACGCGGCGACGTGATTCTCAGCGTAAAGAACCTGAAAACATATTTCGACACGGAATACGGCACCGTGAAAGCCGTCGACGACATTTCCTTCGATGTTCATCGGGGCGAGGTGCTCGGAATCGTGGGCGAATCCGGCTCGGGCAAGTCGGTGACGAACCTTTCGCTTCTCCGGCTCGTCCCGACGCCTCCCGGACGCGTCGCCGGCGGCCAGATATTCTTCGAAGGCAAAAATCTCCTCGAAGGGGACGAGGAAGACATCAGGCTGATCCGCGGCGGCAATATCTCGATGATATTCCAGGACCCGATGACCTCCCTCAACCCCCTATTGCGCATATCGCTGCAGATTGCCGAGGCGCTGCAGCTCCACCACGGACTCTCGAAGAAAGAGGCCATCGCCAAGGCGGTGGAACTCCTCAAGGCGATTGGCATACCGGACGCCGAAAGCCGCGCCCACGACTATCCGCACCAGTTTTCGGGCGGCATGCGCCAGCGCGTGATGATAGCGATGGCAATCAGCTGCAGCCCCGACATTCTCATCGCCGACGAACCGACGACGGCGCTCGACGTCACGATCCAGGCGCAGATACTCGATCTCATGAAAGGGCTCTCCGACAAGAACACCATGTCAGTGATCCTGATCACCCACGACCTGGGCGTCGTGGCGGGCATATGCGATTCGGTCTGCGTGATGTACGCGGGGCGCATCGTGGAGAAGGCCGGCGTCGACGAACTGTTCCGCGATCCGAAACACCCCTATACGATCGGCCTTCTCGATTCTATACCGCGTATCGACGCGGCGGGGCGGCAGAGGCTGTATTCCATTCCAGGCGCGCCGCCCAATCTCGTGAACCTTCCGGCGGGCTGCCCTTTCTATCCCCGCTGCGAAAAGGGGATGGATGTCTGCCAAAAAGCCTTTCCGCCGGAAACGAGTTTCGGCGCGACAGGGTCTGGCGAGGCGGGCGGCTCGACGCGGTCGGTTCGCTGCTGGCTGCATGCCGAAGGATCCCACGATGCCCGATAAAGCGCTTGATAGATCGAGCGGCGGCTCGCCGCTCCTCGAAGTTAAGAATCTCAAGGTTTATTTCCCCATCGAAAAGGGAATTTTGATGCGCCGTCGGGTCGGCTGGCTCAAAGCGGTGGACGATATCAGCTTTTCACTGAAAAAGGGCGAATCGCTCGGCCTCGTGGGCGAGTCGGGCTGCGGCAAGTCGACGACGGCGATGGCAATCGCCCAGCTTCAGAGCGCGACGGGCGGGGAAATCCTCTTCGAGGGAAAAAATCTCCGCGCACTGTCGCCTAAAGAGCTGTACGAGGCGCGAAGGAATTTCCAGATCGTCTTCCAGGATCCCTATTCGTCGCTAGATCCGAGGATGAAGGCCGCCGACATCATCGCCGAGCCTCTGCGCATCTACGCGAAGCGGGGCGCGCTCAACCTTACCGAGGAGCAGATCAAGGTCAAGACCGCCTCCCTGATGGATAAGGTGGGGCTTCTGCCTTCCTTCGGAAGCCGATATCCCCACGAATTCTCGGGCGGCCAGCGGCAGCGCATCGGCATCGCGCGCGCCCTCGCCCTCGAGCCCAAGCTCATCATCGCCGACGAGCCGGTGAGCGCCCTCGATGTGTCCATCCAGTCGCAGATTCTCAATCTCCTCAAGGATCTGCAGGACGAATTCGATCTCACCTTTCTTTTCATCGCGCACAATCTCGCGGTCGTGGAGTATTTCTGCTCCAGGATCGTGGTGATGTATCTGGGAACGATAGCGGAGATAGCCGATTCGGCGGTTCTCTACGAAAAGCCATTGCATCCCTACACTCGCGCGCTTTTGTCGGCCGTGCCGATTCCCGATCCGCCCAAGGAACGCCTGCGCAAGCGCATCATACTGAAGGGCGACGTGCCGTCGCCCACGAAGGAAAGGGCGGGCTGTCCCTTCAGGGAACGCTGTTCCGAGGCCATGGAGCGCTGCGCCGCGAGCGCGCCGCCGCTCGTGGAAGCCGAGGCCGGCCATCAGGTAGCCTGCTTCCTGTACTCATGAGGAGCGCCGCAATGCAGCCGCTTATCGACGACGTAACGTTGGGCGATATAGATTCCTGCGCGCGCATCGCCTGCGAATCCGAAATAGGAAGGCGCTATGGCTTCGAGCGCGCCGCTCTCGCCGAAAAAATGCGCGCCGGCCTGGCCTCGGGCGCCGTCATCGTGGTCGCCCGCGAAAGCGCCGGAACGCCTCGCGCCGGCGGCGCCACCCGGATCGCCGCCGATCGGGCCAGCGCTACGGCCGCGGAGAGCCGGCGTCCTGACCCTCGCGGCGTTCTCGGTTTCGCCTGGATCGACCCGCGCGGGGCTTTCGGCTCCGCTCCCTATCTGAAGCTCATCGCCGTCGACACGAACAAGAGGTCAGGCGGCGTCGGCTCGGCCCTTCTCGCCGAGTTCGAAAAGCGCACGCTCGCCATCGGCAAGGTCTGGACGCTCATGGTGTCGGACTTCAACCTGGGCGCCGTTGCCTTCTACGAAAAACATGGGTACTGTAAAGCAGGGGCCATTCCCGGTTTCGCCGTGGAGGGCATCGCGGAGATATTGATGGTGAAGAAAAAGACATGAGTGAAGATCAGCTGGCCGGCGCGATAAACGCCATCGCCGAACGCGCTCTTTCGCGGAAACTCGCCGCGGGACTCGTCGTGAGAATCGAGCGCGGCGCCCAGCCGATATTTGAACATGCCTATGGATACGCGCTCGTCGCGTCGAATCGCCACGATCCAATGACGACGGGCACGAAATTCGATCTCGCTTCCCTCACGAAACTATTCACCACGACGGCCGCCCTGCGTCTCGCGACGGGAAAAAGGATTCCCCTCGACGCGCCGTTGCGCGATATCGAGTTTACCGCCAGGATGTCGTTGGGACATCCCCTGCTCGAAAAGGCTTTTTCCACCATCACGGTCAGGAAGCTGATGACGCATTCGAGCGGCCTGCATTACTGGTATCCGTTCTACGCCACGGGCGGCGGCGATTTCTCCTCTATAATGGAGAGCGTCCTGGAGCGCTTCCCCCTCGGCGGCGAAGTCGTCTATTCCGACCTTAACTACATGCTTCTTGGAAAAATCGTGGAGAACACGAGCGGATTTCCGCTGAAAGCGGCGTTGCGCGATATCGTCTGTGGACCGTTGAAGTTGGCCGATACGGGATACAAGCTCGAGCGAGGTCCATTCGCCGCGACGGAATTCGGCAATCTCATCGAGAAGAAGATGGTCGGGGATCTCGGTCTCGTCTTTTCGAGCTGGCGCCCGGATGGTATTCCCTTCGTGGGCGAGCCTGACGACGGGAACTGCCACTACTTTTTCAGCGGCGTGGCCGGCCACGCCGGCGTTTTCTCGACGGCGCGCGACCTCTGCGCGCTGGGGAAGGTATATCTGGATCCGAACGGCCACAACGGATTCATCTCGCCGAGCCTTGTCGCGGAAGCCGGCCGGGATCACGGAGGGAATCGCGGTCTTGGATTCCAGCTGGGCGAACTCTATCCGGGCGGCGGCTTCGGCCACACGGGATTCACCGGAACCTATCTCTACCTGAACCGCGATACGCGGCTCGCGGTCGCCATCCTCGCCAACCGCCTCCATGTGGAGGCGCCGCAGAACATCAACGAGTTGAGGAAAGAGCTCGTCGGCGCGGCGCTCCGGGAGCTCTGACGGGCCGAAGCCGACCAGAGCGCCTTTTCCCTGTCTTGACGCGCCCTCCCAATCCATGGATTCATGTAACGCTCAAAAAAATTCCGTAAAACGGGACGGCGTTCAAACGCCGCTATAACCTCACAACATTGGCGGCAAGTCTCCGCCACGCGGCGACCTCGGCGGGAGCGCGGCGGGTCCGCACGCCGCAGTCTTCGCTAAACTAACCGGGAGGATGAACATCGTGTACGGTATCGATTTTGGAACCTCCAATACCGTCGTCTCCATCGAATCGGGCGGAAAATCGGAAGTGGTGGATCTGGGCGGCGGCGAGAGAGTGCTGCCTTCCATCATGTTTTTCGAAAGAGACAAGCCTGTCGCGATCGGGACCAAGGGAATACGCGAATATTCGGCGGCTTTGGAGCGGCACAGACTCTCGAGGGATCTGTACCGGCACTTTAGGCTTTTTCAGGCCCTGAAGCTCGCGCTCAAGGACGAATATTTCGAAGGTTCGCACGTTTTCGGCAAGTACTGGAGCGGGGAAGCCCTGACCGGCCTCTTCCTCCGCGAAGTGAGGCGGAGAGCCGACGCGGGCTGCGGAAAGGCGGGAAGAGAGGTAGTCCTGGGCAGGCCGGTGCGCCTCGCCGAGACTCCCGAAAAAGACGCGCTCATCCAGAAGCGCTTCGAGGAGGCTTGCCGCCTCGCGGGATTCGAGGAAGTGCACTTCGTCAAGGAACCGGTCGCGGCGATGGCGAGCCTCATCGGCGGCGTCAAGGGATGCACGCTCGTGTTCGATTTCGGCGGCGGCACGCTGGACATCACCGTGGCGAGACTCCTGGACGACGGCATCGAGATTCTCTCGAGCGAAGGCGCCAACCTGGGCGGCTATATCCTGGACGAAGACCTCTCGCGCGGCCGCATCATCAAACATTTCGGCTACGGCGGCCACATCAGGACGATGACGGGAAAGAGTCTCGAGATCCCGCGCTGGATCACCAATCAGGTGGCCTCATTCTACGCTCTTCCCCTCGGCGACGTGGTCAAGACCAAGCAGACCATCCAGGATCTGATGTACGACGCCGACAGGAAATCGGAACTCAAAGGCCTCATCGAGTTCCTGGACAGGAACCTCGCCTTCGGTCTCTTCGGGAAGATCGACGAAGCCAAGATCGCGCTTTCATCGCGGGACGCGGCGTCGGTCGAGTTCGACCTGCCGCCCCATATCGCCCTCCGGGAGAGGATCGGCAGAAGCGATTTCGAGCAGATCATTGGAAAGAGGATACTCGCCGCCGAAGCCCTGGTGCTCAAGGCGGTCGCCGAGGCGGGCATCGAGGCGGAGGCTGTCAACCATGTCATAAGGGTGGGAGGTTCCTGCAGAATCCCCGCTTTCGTGAGAATGCTCGAAAGGAATTTTCCGGGCAAAGTACGCGAAGGCGAGGTCTACACCAGCATTTCGGCCGGCCTATTGAGGGCGTGGCGTCTGGGGCTCGGCTGCGATCGGCAAGGTCAGGATTCGTTCTAGAATTTGTAGCCGAATCTCCTGAGCATCGCCTTTCGGTCCGCCTTGTCGGAATCGCCTTCGACCCCGAGCGGGGAAGATCCATCTATGACGCCGAGGATGCCGGCGCCCTGTTCCGTCCTCGCGCGCACAACCTGCAGCGGGTTGGCGGTGGCGCAGAAAATCCCGCAGACTTCGGGGCAGGCCTTTATGCGATCCAGGACGTTGATGGGGTAAGTGCCGGGGCCCAGGACGAGATAAAAGCTGTGCCCGGCGCCCACCGCCAGGGCGCAGTCCACCGCGCTTTTCACCAGGGCCTTATCGGTGCCCTCGGATCGCACGAGGCAGACGCCCGACGCTTCGTTGAAGGCCAGTCCATACGTGGCGCCGGGCGCCGAATTGGCCATGATTTCGGCTATATCCTCCACGGTCTTTATGAAATGCGATTGTCCGACGACGATATTGCAGTCGGCCGGTATCTGAAGCTGGACGATATCGAGTTCCACGGCTTTCTCCTTCATTCTTCCTGGGCTTCTTTGTGAACGGGCCGGCCCACGGGAGCGGCGTACATGGCGAACATGTCCTCGCCGTCCAGTCCGAGATACGCGTCGAGCTTTTTCTGGTCGTAGGCGCCCACGGCGCAGGTTCCCAAGCCCAAAGCCTCGCAGGCGAGGTAGAGATTCTGGCAGGAATGGCCGGCGTCCAGGGCCACGAGCTTGTCGGCCGCCTTGCCGTAGCGCCATTCGCTCCTGTAGGGAACAGCCGCCCAGAAAATGACGCAGGATGAATTCCTAAGCTGGTCCATGAGGGCTTCGTTGAGCGCTTCCGAATCGTCGCCCTCTCTTTCGAGCACGAGAGAGTGTTCTATGGGAAGGTAGCGGTAGAGCCCCGGCTTCAGATCGTCGATCCTGCGCGCGAAAACGTAGACGTCCAGAGGATGCCTGGCGCCGCCTGATGGTGTCGTCCTGAAGGAAAATTTCCCCCTGTTCTCGCGCACGCCCTCGCAGGACCAGAGGAGATAGGAGAGTTGGGCGAGGGAGAGAGGCGATCCCCTGAAAGAGCGCCTGGACTTGCGATTTTTCAGCAGGCGATGGAGGATGGGAGCCGCCCCTATGGGCGCCGCCCCGAGAAGAGGCGCCACCTCGATGGCCGCTGGTGGCGCCGGCGCTGCCGCCGCGAGCATTCCGGGCGCTTCCGCCGCTGAGGCGCCAGTGGCCGCCCCTTCCCTGTAGACTTCCTCCACGGGAGGAAGCGCCACCACGCTGTCGTCGGATTCGGGGGGAAGCTCCTGGGGCGGGGTGGGCAAGCCCTTGGACTGGTCGGAAACCGTATCTTTCACGAGCTGCCAGTTGGATTTCAGGAAATGTCTTCCCTGGAGATATCGGTCATCCATTGTTCTTTCCTTTGGAGATGAGGGCGTCGACATAATCGACAGCGTCGGCGATAATCCGGTTGCAGACCTTGTTGCCGAGGTCGCCGGCCTTCACGGCCGCCTGACCCTCGGCTGTCCACAGGTCGGCGCCGCCGAGAAGGACGCGGCACTGGGATGAACCATGCTTCGCTTCCATATCGGCCATGAATTTCGACACGATTTCGTAGGTTTTCAGCTTCGCGTCCTGGTCCGATCCGACTTCGCTTCCGAAGGCGAGCGAGAGCGCCAAAACTCCGCCCGTGATCGCCCCACAGGTTAACCCGAGCCTTCCGATTCCTCCGCCAAGCCCCGTCGCGGTTTTGTGCGCGAGGCGCTCGTCCATGCCGAGTTCTTCCGCGAACACGGTGAAAACGGCCTGGGAACAGGCCGAACCGCCGCCATGCAGTGCCATTGCCTTTTCCGCTCTTGTCATAGTCTTCTCCCGCAAAGATTCGTCGTCGTCAGTTGATGTTATACTACCATCCATGACACCGAGGCAATTCTTTTCAGCCCGGAAACCGGTTTGCTCCGGCTTCTGAAAGCCTTCGCGCGTCTTTTCGCGGGTTTGCGCGAGGCGGCGCTTTCGGGCGGAGGAAAACTGCTACATGGAAGCCGTTATTGATACTTTACCGTTTCCGGAAGCGGGGTGAAAATTCCTCCAGGATGGATGGGGCCGATAAGCCCGCGTCCGGTTCCTTGCGAGGAGTAGCCGGTGAGGGAATCTTCATATGTGATCAAGCGCGTCCGTCGGAGCGGATACCTTTATCTCGTTTTTTTTCTTCCATTCGTCTATTACCTCGTGTTTCACTACGCGCCCATGTACGGCCTCCTCATAGCGTTCCAGAAATACAACATCGTGAAAGGCATCTCGGGTTCGCGGTGGGTGGGTTTCGACAACTTCCGCAAATTTCTCATAGACCCTTACTTCTGGAAACTCGTGCGCAACACGCTCCTTTTGAACATCTACAACTTGGTTTGGGGGTTTCCGGCGCCGATACTGCTCGCGCTGCTCATAAATGAGGTCAGGCGCAAAAATTTCAAGCGCTTTGTCCAGAGCGTGAGCTATCTGCCTCATTTTATTTCGACCGTGGTCGTTTGCGGCATGATCGTCAACTTCCTCACGAACGACGGACCTATCAACGGCATCCTGAAAATCTTCGGCGCCGAACCCACGCAGTTCCTCGTGAAGCCCGAATGGTTCAGGACCATCTATGTCGCGTCGGACATTTGGCAGACGATCGGGTGGAACTCCATCATCTACACCGCGGCGATATGTTCGGTGGACGCCGAGCTCTACGACGCGGCCCTCATCGACGGCGCCGGGCGCTTCGGACTGGTGCGCCACATAACGCTCCCCTCCATTATGCCCACCATCTCCATAATGCTCGTTCTCGCCCTGGGCAAACTGATGTCCATCGGTTTCGAGAAGATCATTCTTCTCTACAACGGTTCGACCTACGAGACCGCCGACGTCATCTCCACCTATGTATATAGGAGAGGCCTCCTCGGTTCCGACTTCAGCTACGCCACGGCGGTGGGGCTCTTCCAGTCCCTGGTCGGCTTCATGCTTCTCGCGACCTCGAATAAAATAACCAAGCGCTTGGGCGAAACGGGATTGTGGTGAAGCCATGAAAAAAAACGGCATGCGGCGTTCGCTGGGTTCCCGCGCCTTCGATGTCCTGAATGTCCTCATCCTTCTGGCGATCGTGCTCATCACGATCTATCCTCTCTACTACATCGCGATCGTGTCCATTTCGGACGGCACGGCGGTCAATCGCGGCGACGTGACCATCCTTCCCGTGGGGATCACCTTCGAAGCCTACGCGACGGTTTTCAGGAACCCCGACATATGGCGCGCCTACGGTAACACCGTCCTCTACACGGTCGTGGGAACGGCTATCAACCTCATTCTTTCCTCGCTATGCGCGTATCCGCTATCCAGGAAGGATTTTTACGGGCGGTCCTTCTTCACGTTTTTCGTTGCGCTCACGATGTTCCTCTCGGGGGGCATGATACCGCTCTACCTCGTCGTCAGGCGGCTCAACCTCATCGACAAAATGTGGGCGGTGCTGCTCCCCGGAGCGATAAACACCTTCAACATGATCATCATGCGCACCTTCTTCCAGCAAATTCCGGATTCCCTCCATGAATCGGCCTACATCGACGGGGCCAATGACCTACAGATTCTGCGCAAGATCGTGATCCCCCTCTCCAAGCCGATCATGGCCACGATGACCTTGTTTTACGCGGTGCAGCATTGGAACAGTTTCTTCTCGGCCCTGATCTATCTCAATTCGAAGGTGAAATACCCCGTGCAGATCATGCTGCGCAACATTGTCGTGGCGAGCGAATTCGCCGATCAGCAGGCCGATATCGGGAGCATTTCCTCGGGCTTCCACGTCGTGGCCCAGAACTACAAATACGCCGTGATCATGGTCACGGTCTTGCCGATCATCGCCGTCTATCCTCTGCTTCAGAAGCATTTCGCCAAAGGGGTGATGATCGGGTCGATAAAAGGTTGAGTTCGGGACGCGGGCGGCGCCTTTCGGGGTACAGTCGCGCCGCGTCGCGTCGGGAAATATAAAGAGGAGGTTTTCGTATGAGTAAAAATTTCTGCAGGAGGGCTTTCGCCGCCCTTTGCCTGGCGCTCGCTGCGTCGACCGGCGCGGGCGCTCAAACCAAGCTCTCGCCCAAGGAGAGGACCGTCACGATCACGCTTTCCGAGAACGCGAACCAGCCCATCAGGGATTTCGCGCTCGCTCAGCAGGAGATCTTCAAAAAGACGAACGTCAAAATACATTTCGAGGCGGTGCCCAGCTCGAACTACGAGGACAAGAAAAAAATCCTCCTGGCTACCGACAGCCTACCCGACATCATCTCGGTGAAACAGCAGGACGTCAACGATTTCGGCGCCACGGGCGTCTTCCTGCCCTTGAAGCAGTACATCGACAAGGGCTATATGCCCAACTTCAAAAAATTCTGGGATACGATTCCGGCTATCCGCAACACGCTGGTGGACGGCGAACTCTACGCCTTCCCGGTCATCGCGCGCAACGAGGCGAAGAACGGCCCCGGGCCAGTCATCCGCATGGACCTTCTGGAAAAGCACGGCATCCCCGTGCCGAAAACTTTCGACGAACTGCTCGCGGCCCTGGCGAAGCTTAAGGCCATCTATCCCGATTCCGTGCCCTGGACGGTGAGAAAATCGGCCAACCCGATTCCGCGACTGATTAACACGACGATGTACATGCTCGGCTCGGGCGGCAATGTCACGGGCATCTACTTCGAAGGGAGCGAGGCGGAAGGAAAGTACGTCTTCGGTCCGGCGACAAAGGAGTTCAAGGAAGGCTTGCGCTTCCTGGCCAAGGCATACTCCATGAAGGTGCTCGATCCCGATTACTCCGTGACAACGGCCCAGCAGTGGACGCAAAACCTCACGAGCGGTAGATCCTTCTTCTTCATGGACAATTCAGGCTTGGGCCTCAACTATACCAACGACCTGCGCAAGAAGGATCCCAACGCCAAACTGCAGATCATCCCGATCCCGCGGAACGCCGTTGGACGGAGGCGCGCCGAATTTTTCAACACGACGCTCTCCGGCATCTCCTTCGCCGTGAGCGCGAAGGTGAAGGACCCCCTCACGGTCATCAAATTCATCGACTGGATGTATTCCAAGGAAGGCTCGGACATCTCCAACTTCGGCGTCGAGGGACAGACCTACACGCTGGACGCCAAGGGGAATCCGTCATTCATCCCCGCTTTCGTGGAAAAATTCAAGGACGCCAGACCGGCTCCCTATTACGCGATCTACACCGAGCTGGGCATCACGAAGCTCAACTTCTCGCTTTGGGCGGCCAACACCCTCACCCAGTTCCAGATCGAGAAACTGACCGGCACCTGGAGCAAGCTTTACGACGAGTACTGGAAAATCGTGGACGCCGACGAGGCTTACCGCGACCCGATCATCGATCCGCCGCTTTCGTCCGACGAGGCCGAGCGCGTGAAGGATATCCTGGCTTCGCTCAACACCATGCTGGAGCAGGAGTATGACAAGTTCATCATGGGCGTGAAGCCGATCGACCAGTACGACGACGTGATCAAGCGGGCCAAGCAGATGGGTTCCGCTGAGTTGGAAACGATATACAATGGGGCTCTGGCGCGGCTGCGCGCCTCGATGAAAGACTGAGGAAAGAACGATGAAGGCGACGCCGACGGTTCAGGAGTTCATATTTGGGGACGAAAGGCCTTTCGCGAGCTGCCACGCGGTGACTCTCGCCCTCCTCGCTTCGGGAGACCTGCTCGCGGCTTGGTTCGGCGGCAGCCGCGAAGGAGCCGGCGACGTCGGGATCTGGCTCTCGCGGCGTTCGGGCTCGACCTGGTCCCCGCCCCTGAACATGGCGGAACGGGAGGGGTTGCCCCATTGGAACCCCGTGCTCTTTTCGCCCGATGGACGGCATGTACAGCTTTATTACAAAGTCGGCGTCGCCATTCCGGAGTGGAGGACCATGGTGCGCGGCTCAGCCGATGGCGGGGCGACATGGTCCGAGCCTCGCGAGTTGGTGCCGGGCGATCGCGCGGGGGGCCGAGGCCCGGTGAAAAACAAGCCGATCGTGACTTCGGAGGGGCTCTGGCTGGCCCCCGCCTCAGTCGAGGGCCGCTACTGGGACGCCTTCGTCGACGTATCGGCGGACGAGGGACTGACGTGGCGCGCCTCCAACCTGGTCGCTTTTCCCCACGATGAGAGCTACGAGGGCACGGGCCTCATCCAGCCCACGCTCTGGGAATCGTCGCCCGGCCTCGTCCACATGCTCATGCGCTCGCGCACCGGGCGCATCTGGCGCAGCGATTCGACGGACGGAGGCAGATCGTGGGGCCTGGGCCGACCAACGTTCCTGCCCAACAACAGTTCGGGCATCGACCTTGCCAGGACGGAAACCGGCATTCTCGCCCTCGCCTACAATCCCGTGGGTATGCCCAAAGGCCCGCGTTCCCCTCTCGTCCTGGGGCTGTCGCTTGATGAGGGCGAGAGCTGGCGGCAGGGCGCCATAGTGGAAATCGATCCGGGAGAATATTCCTATCCCGCGATCGTGGCGGCGGGCGAGGAATTACATCTCGCCTACACGTGGAACCGGACAAGAATCGCCTATCGTCGCTATATCGTCCAACCTTGATTTCTCAGACCATTGGAGGCTTAATGCTGAAACACGACGCCGGACGCGGCATCGAGGAACGGCGCGCCGATTTTCTCCACCCCGACAATCGTTTCCGCTCCCTGCCTTTCTGGGCATGGAACGATCGCCTCTCCATCCCCGAGCTGGAACGTCAGATTCTCGACTTGAAGGAAAAAGGATTCGGGGGATTCTTCATCCACTCCAGGGAGGGGCTGGAAACCGCCTATCTCGGCGGCGAGTGGATGGAAGCGGCGAAGTCGGCGGTTAGGAAGGCGCTTGAAGTCGGCATCGAAGCCTGGATTTACGACGAAGACCGTTGGCCTTCGGGTTTCGCGGGAGGACGGGTCCCCGCGTTGGGCGACGCGTATAGGGCCAAGGGACTCAGCATCGATCTCGACGCGGCGTCCATTCCGCCCGAAGCCTTGGCGGCTTACGCCCTTGAAATCGCCCAACCTTCGCCAGGCGAGGCCGACGCGCTTATCTCATTCAGGCGACTAGAGCGCGGCGAGGAGCTCGGCTTGAGCCCTCGCGAGCGTCTGGCGGTGCTTCGCCGCGAGTGTTCGGCGGGGAGCGACTGGTTCAACGGGGAGGCTCCCCCCGACACCTTGAATCCAGACTGCGTGGACGCTTTCATCCGCGAGACGCACGAGGCCTACGCGTCGGCGCTGGGCGGAAAACCGCGAGGGCTGGTAGGCGGATTTTTCTACGACGAGCCGGGGGCTCACGACCGGCACGCTGCCATGACGCCCGGGAGGGGTTGGGTGCCCTGGACGGATGGGTTCGACGCCTTCTACCGGGAACGCCGCGGCGGCGATTTTTTAGAGACGGCGCCGCTGCTGTTCTTCGACGGGGCTGGCGACGCCGCGACAATCGCGGCCGCTTCAGCGGGCGCCGCCGCGCGGCACGACTATTGGCGGACACTGACGGAGCGCTTTTCGGAAACTTTCTCGGGGAGAATAGGCGACTGGTGCGGGCGGAACGGCGTCGAGTCGACGGGACATTTTCTCTGGGAGAACGATCTGGGAGTGGCCACGCGCGTATGCGGCGCCATCATGCCCAATTACCGCCATCAGGACATGCCGGGCATCGATATCCTCGGCCTTTCCGACGATGAAGTGATGACGGTGAAGCAGTGCGCGAGCGTTGCGAATCAGCTGGGCAAGGATCGCGTTATATCCGAGTGCTACGACGCCACCGGCTGGAACTTCGGCGGGGACGATCAGAAGTGGCAGGGAGACTGGCAATACGCCCTCGGCGTCACGCTGCGCTGCCAGCACAATGTTCTCTACAGCCTGCGCGGCTGCCGCAAGAGAGACTACCCTCCCAGTTTCAACTACCATAATCCGGCCTGGCCGGCCATTGGCGACGTGGAAGCGTATTTCGCCCGGCTCTCGGCCGCGCTCACGGGGGGGCTCGCCGTCAGGGATGTTTTGGTGGTGCATCCCGCGTCCACCGCCTGGGCGAGGCTCGGTTCGGGGCCACGCGGCTTCGCCAAACGCGGCCTCGATCGCGATATCCCGGGCATCAAGGCTTATGGGGAAGCGTTGAATCATCTTCTCCGGAAGCTCGTCGAAGCCCACCGCGACTGCGATCTGGGCGATGAGGGCATCATGGCCGATGAGGCGAGGGTTGTCGCCGGCTCGCCCTCGGCTTCTCTCGCCATAGGCCGCGCGATGTACAAAATTGTCGTTCTTCCCAATCTCGACACACTGTTGGCCACAACCTTCGCTCTTCTTGTGGAATTCGCGACCCAGGGCGGAAAAATAATCGTGCTTGGGCCCGCGCCCGCGATGATCGAGGGGCGAATATCGGCGGAGGCCCACTCCTTCTTTTCATCCGAATCGATACGGCATGCGCCTGACGCGCACGCTCTCTTCTCCGCCCTGGACGAGCTCCTGCCACGAGCCTTGAGCGTGCGGGACGAGGCGGGCGCGCAGGTTGGGAACATCTGGTGCATGCTCAAGGACATCGGCGACGCCCGCCTCCTTTTCGCGATAAACCGCGACCGCGAGGCGGCTGTTCGCGCCATGGTGAGCGTCGCCACGCCAACCGCTATAAGCGCCGCTTTTAATTCCGGCCGAGCCGTCGGCTGCCCTCCCGAGGGTTGGGCGATGGAGGAGTGGGATCCTTATACCGGACTTACCACATCGTTCGGCGCCGAATCGCCCGAGCCGGGAATCCTGCACTTTTCCCTCTCCTTGGGACCATCCGGATCCAGGATATTCCTCATCGGCCGGGAGCGAGGCCATCCATCGGCGTCCAGCGCCGCCATTCCCGCCCGGTCCCTGCGTTCGGATGAAATTCCTGCTTTCGGTTTCGAGACCATCCCTCTTCTTCCGGCCGATGGGCTCTCTCAAAACGTAGAGATTCATCCGACCATGCCCAATGCCCTCGTCCTCGACAGGGCGCGCGCGCGAGTGGGGACCGACGGTCCCTGGTCCTCGGAAATGGCACTATGGAAGGCCAAAACCTTCGTCCGAGCGAAATTAGCCATGCGGCCGAATTGGAAAAACGAGCTTCCCCAGCGCTACACCTGGGTGGACCGATCCCATCCTCGCGACGGGACGAAGGTCTCCTTCCTTTTTCGCTTCGAGGAAGCCAGGACGAATCCTCTGCCGTTGGAGCTGGCGACCGAAGCCGCCGCCGACCTCAGCGCCATCCTCCTCAACGGCGCGACCGTGCCGATGAGCCCCGATGGCTGGTACCTCGACCGAGCCATGAGCAGGTTCCGCCTGCCCGCTCCCCGACCGGGCCTGAACGAACTCGTCCTCGAGTTCGCCTACCGCGAGTCCACCGAAATCGAGGACTGCGCCCTCGTGGGCGACTTCGGCGTGGATCCTGAAAGGCGCGTCGTCGAGGCTCCCTCAGGGCTGCGTCTGGGCGATTGGACGAAGCAGAATCTTTTCCACTATCCTGGATCCGTGGTGTATACTTTCCGGGCGGAACTCGATCCCGGTCCTGACGAGCGTTGGTGGGTGGAGGCGGGGGACGCGGCCGCTGTCGCGTCTTTCCTGAGCGTGAATGGCGCGCGGATAGGCGCCTTCGCGTGGAGGGACCTGCGCGCCCTGGAAGTGACCGGCGCGCTAAAGCGCGGAGCCAACCGCGTCGAAATCGAAGTGACGGGCGGCGCGAGGAACTTTTTCGGACCTCTCCACCTGGCCGGAGGCGAACCATCGATAGTGGACTGGATGGCGTTCAGGAACGAGGACAGCGAAAAATCGGCGCTCTACTCGGTCGCGCCGCGAGGCTTATACAGCCCGCCGAGGCTCCTGCGGGCCAAGGGCAAGGCGACGGGCGAAACCGAAACGCGGTGAGTCCGGGGTTCGGACCCGGCAGGTCCCGCGCGCGCTCCGGCGGCGTATATTTTCGCATTCTACTCTGTTTTCTCTCCTTTCTTCTTCCCATAGCGGGAATCGGCGCGGCGTCGTACCTGAGCGGAAAAGCCATGATCCGCCGGCAATACACCGCCAGGATAGGCACCAACCTCGAAACCTCGGCCGACATGATCGAGATGGCGCTGCGGATGGCCCAGTCCACGGCGTTCAGCGCTTTCGGGGATTCGGCCATGGCCGAATCTTTCCGCCCCCGCGAGCTTCTTACCCCCGAATTCCTCGCCGGCCGATGGAGAATCCCCCGAGTCCTCCAGCGGACCGAGCTCGCGGTCGGCGAGTACGCCGATCGTCTCTTCGCCTATTTCGACGTCAAAGAGATATGGTCATCGGGGGGGAGAACCGACTTCGACTTCTTCCTGAACCGCGTATACCATTACGACCGCTATGAGCCGGACTTCTTCCGCTCGCACCTTTTTTCCGGCAAAACCTTCAGCGTCCTTTCGGCTACCGACGTGACGGGCCTGGACACGTCGGCGGGTGACCGCGTGGTTCCGCTGCTCATTCGCGGCAAGATCGAGGACAAGAGCGCCGTTCTTATCCTCAATATTTCGGTCGCCGCCCTCGCGCGGACCTTGAAGGGCGGAGCCATCTTCCCCACGACATCCTTCCTCATCC
The DNA here is from genome assembly GCA_035560555.1 of Rectinemataceae bacterium. Taxonomy (GTDB): domain Bacteria; phylum Spirochaetota; class Spirochaetia; order Treponematales; family Rectinemataceae; genus UBA11090. The sequence continues at coordinate 35,738 of DATMZF010000005.1, read as the reverse complement.
TCTCGCCCGACGGCGCGAATATCCTCGAGGATGACGCCGCCTTGGGATCCTGGAAGCCTGACCTGACTACGCTCGTGCCCGAAGAGGATACCACTGTGCTGGTGTCCGGGGTTCCCTACCTCTTGAGTTGCAGGGTTCCGGGCTTTTCCGGCTGGACCTACGTGGCAATGACGAAAATGGACTCGGTGGCGGCCATTGAGCGCGGCATTCTGAGGACCATCCTCATCATCTGCGCGATTCTCGCCGCCATGAGCCTGGGCTTCGCCTTCTTCTTCAGTTCGGTCATCTACAACCCCATCCGCGCCATCCGCGACCTGGTGGCCTCGATCGATCAGCTCGGCGCGGGGACGAAGAACGCTCCCGTCGAGGGCGATGACTTCGACGCGATCCGTCGCGGGCTGGACCACCTCAAGCGCGACGGGGAAGTGACGAAGGTGAGAGCCGACGAGTGGACGCGGGAGTACGTGGAGAGCGCATTCCGTTTTATTCTCAGAGGCCACCGCCTAGGGCGGGAAGCTATTCTTCGCGAAGCGCTGGAATCCGAATACGGTTTCCGCGGCGTCGGCTATGCCTGCGCGATCGTGCGATTCGGCTTTTCGAAGGAGTGGTTCGAAACCCGCCAGGATACCGAGCGCCTCAGGATTTCCGACGGGCTCAAAGATCTTCTTCGCGGCATGATAGCGGCTTCCATCCCCTGCGTATCCTTCGAGTACAGACAGGATTGCCTGGCTATCGTCGCCGATCTCGCGGGACCCCGCGACGTGTCGCGCCTGTCAGGAATTTTCGATATGGCCATACGTTCTTTGGAATACGATGGGGGCAACTACTCGATCTCGGTGGGCATAGGCGGATACAAGGCGAGGATCGACGATATCGGCGAGTCGTGGGGTGAGGCCATGACCGTCTCCTCGGGAGCGGGGGGAACGCAACGTTTTCTTATCGTCTCGTACGCCCCTTGCGATGGATCGGAGAAACCCAGGAGGGCGACCTTCACTCCCCTCGACGAGCAGGAGCTGCTCAACGCGCTCAAGGAAGGGGCGCCGGAGAGAATATCGGTCCTTGTCGATTCATTTTTCGAGACAAACCTGAAGGCTGGCGCCTCATGGCCGGCCTTGCTCGAGCTAAGGGATGACCTTCTCGCCTGTGGAAGGCGTTTCTCCGTGGAAAAGGGCCTGGATATCGCGGCGTCCAGGGCGACGAACGCCGAACCGAATCCGGAATCCGATGTTTTTTGCGTCGATGAACTCCGTAAGGACGCGGCCGCGAGGCTGACACGGATCTCCTTGGAAGCGCCGAATTCTTCCGGGTCAGGGCGGGACGGGCTCGTCCTGGCCATCGAGCGGTATATCGAGTCCCACTACGACGCGGGGCTCTGCCTGGAGCGCATCGCCGACGAGATGGGCGTCTCCGCCAAGTACGTTTCTCGCGTTTTCAGGGAAGAGAGGGGAGAGAAGCTCACCGATCGCGTCGACCGCATCCGGATGGCCAGGGCGAAGGATCTCATCCTGGCCGGCGGAAAGGGGATCTCGGAAATATCGAGGAGCGTGGGCATAGAGTCGAGAGCCACCTTCCTGCGCGTCTTCCGCAGAACCGAAGGCATGAGTCCCTCCGAATACCGGGAACGTTACGCCAAGGCCGCCCCCTAACGATAGGAACGAGCCGCCGCGACCGCCTTCTCCCAGCCCGACACGAGGCGGCCCCGAGTCCCACCATCCATCTCCGGCCTGAATTCGCGTCTCTTTCTCCAATTCTTCTTCACGTCGTCCAGCCCCGACCAGTAGCCCGCGGCGAGGCCGGCCATGTAGGCGGCTCCCAGGGCCGTGGTCTCAGTCACTTCGGGCAGGACGACATTGCGCTCGGTGATATCGGCCTGGAACTGCATCAGGAAGGAGTTGGCCGAAGCCCCGCCATCGGCCTTGATGCTCGAAAGCTCGCGGCCCGAGTCCTTTTCCATGGCGACGAGAAGATCGCGCGACTCATAGGCTATCGCCTCCAGGGCCGCGCGCACGAAATGCGCCCGCGTCGTGCCCCTCGTGATGCCCACCACGGTTCCGCGCGCCTCCGAGTCCCAATAGGGCGCGCCGAGACCGACGAAGGCGGGTACGAGATAGACGCCGCCGGTATCAGGCACCGAACGCGCCAGCGTCTCGCTCTCGGCTGAATCGGTGAGGAGGCCCATCTGGTCGCGCAGCCACTGGATCACGGCGCCCGCGATGAAGACCGAGCCCTCGAGGGCGTAGGTATAGCCCTTGCCGAGATCCCAGGCCACGGTCGTGAGGAGGTTGTGCTCGGAAACAACGGGGAAGGGGCCCGCGTTCATCAGGGTGAAGCAGCCCGTGCCATAGGTGTTTTTGGCCTCCCCTGGCTCGAAACAGGCGTGGCCGAAAAGGGCAGCCTGCTGATCGCCCGCGACGCCCATAACGGGAATCGCGGTTCCGAAAAGCTCCGCGCGCGCGGTCCCGAAGAAACCCGAACTGGGCAAAACCTCAGGGAGAATGGAGCGCGGCACGCCGAGCAGTTTCAGGAGATCGTCGTCCCATGTCCGTTTCCTGATATCGAAGAGAAGCGTGCGGCTCGCGTTGGTGGGATCGGTGGCGTGGCGTCCTGTGAGACGGTAAATAAGCCAGGAATCAATGGTGCCGAACATGAGTTCGCCGCGCTCGGCGCGCACGCGCAGGTCGGGACGCTCCCTGAAGAGCCAGGTGAGCTTGGTGCCCGAAAAATAGGCGTCCAGCACGAGGCCGGTCTTTTCGCGTATCTCAGGCGCAGCCCCCGCCGCCCGCAGCTCGTCGCATATGCCCGACGAGCGCCTGCACTGCCAGACGATGGCGTTGTACACGGGTTTGCCGGTATCGCGCTCCCAGAGCACCGTCGTCTCGCGCTGGTTCGTGATGCCGATGGCGAGTATCTGGTCGCTTTCTATCTGGGCCGCCGCGATGGCGCCTCGCGCCGCCTCGAGCTGGGTCGTCCAGATTTCCTCGGGATCGTGCTCGACCCAACCCGGCTTGGGGAAAATCTGATTGAAGGGAATCTGCTTGACGCCGATGATGATGCCGTCGTGGTTGAATAAAATCGCCCTCGAAGAGGTCGTGCCCTGATCCAGGGCGAGAATATACTGTTCTTTTGTCGACATGGATGTAGTATACTCCGGAAAAGAAGAACGTGAAACGCCGAAAACGGCAGCGCTGCGGCCTTGAAAGCGCATTGGCCGCCTGCCGGTTTCATCCTGGGGGAAGCCATGGAGAAGAATGAATTCAATGCTCTCGTGAGCGCTTTCGAGCACGCGTACAACGCCTTGTCGGCCGAGCTGAACGCCCTTGGTCCCGATGAAATGAACTTCATACCACCCATCCTCGACGCGTGGTCCATCAACGAACACCTCGTCCACCTCCTGGACGCCGACTGCAACCTCGTGATGCGACTGAGAGGCGCGGTGGCGGAACCGGGCAAAAACATCCCCGTCTGGGACCAGGAAGCCTGGCGCGCGAAGAACAATTATTCCGCGAGCGACGGCGTTTTCTGCCTCGATCTTGCCGTTTCCCTAAGGAAATTCCTGGCCGAATCGCTCCGAACCCTCGACGACACGACCCGCGAAGCCGCCTGCGTCATGCATCCAGAACGGGGAAAGCTCAGCCTGGCCGATGTCCTGACCATCTATACGGGACATGCCGATTTTCACTTCAAGTACCTAAAGAGGAATCTTGAGGCGTTTAAAAACAGATAGCCCAGAGGAAGTACGATGGACCTGATGGAAAGCCTTACGACGATACAAATCGGCCCGATGGACGCCGCCATCCGCCTCATACTGGCCATGCTGGCGGGAGGGTTGGTCGGAATGGAGCGCGAGATGCGCCGCCAGACCGCCGGCTTGCGCACCCATATACTCATATCGCTCGGTTCTTGCCTCCTGATGATGCTCTCCATCTGGATGCCCCAGTCCGTCGGTCTCGACAAGGGCGATCCGGGGCGCATCGCCGCCCAGGTAGTGTCGGGCATAGGCTTCTTAGGCGCCGGCGCCTTCATAAAAATCGGCAACAACGTGAAGGGCATGACGACAGCCGCCAGTCTCTGGGTCGTGGCGGCCATCGGCCTGACCATAGGCGGCGGCATGTGGATCGCCGGCCTCATCACCCTCGTTCTTGTCTTGATCGCCCTGGCCGCCCTGGAGCCCGTCGAGCGCAAGCTTTTTCCGGCCGAGCGCTTCAAGTACATCGGCATCTGGTTCGCGGAAAACACTGCCGACAGGGGCCGGGTCCTCGAGGTTCTCGCGGAACACGGCATCCGGGTCCAGTCCGTGGACGCGAGCCAGGATGTCGCCAAACGTTCCACGAAGCTCACCGTTCTCGCCAAGATTCCCGTCGATCTGGACATCGAGAGTCTCTTCAAGCAACTTCGGCGCATCGGCGACGTCGAGAAAGTGAAGATAGAGGAAAACGCCTAGGCGGATCCGACGGCCGCGCGGGCTAGCCAATCCCTCACCTCGCTCAGGCTCCCGAACACCCGCGCGGCCCGGCTCCTCGCGGCCTCATCGGGCTCCATCTGATCGGGGATCATCACCGGAATCGTTCCCGCCGCGCTGGCCGCGGCGATCCCCGCGCGCGAATCCTCAAACACCAGGCATGATCCCGGGGCAACCCCGAATTTTCGTGCGGCCTTTAGGTATATCTCGGGGGATGGTTTCGGGTTTGTCACTTCATCGCCGCATAGGGCAAAGGCAAAACAGTCGAGAACCTCAGCTTTTCCGAGAAGAGGCAGCGCGCGATATCGTGGCGTCGAGGTCGCGACGGCCATAGGCAGGCCCTTCGCCCCGAAGAAAGCGATGATGTCGACGAGGCCCGGCTTTATCGGTATCTCATTTTTAAGAAAGTATTCCGCTTCCATGTCTAGTCGCTTGGCCACGATACTATCGTAGGGGAAATCCGGCCCCAAGACTTCGATCAAACGCTGTCTGTCCAAATATTCCGGCTGTCCGGCGAAACTTTTCAACAGTTCGAGGCCTATTTTCCAGCCCTCGACCGCGCCGGCGGCCATCCAAAGCTCGATCGCCACCCTTTCCGTGTCGAACATGAGTCCGTCCATATCGAAAGCGACCGCCTCTATCTTAAAATCATCCACACAGAGCATTCTGATACTCCTCAAGAGGCGATTGTCTCATACCACGCGGGCGCGAACCATAGAAAAAGACGTCTCCACGGCAAAATATGTCGTGGACGCCGATCCCTGTCCTTCCGTTGACTTTTTCAGGCGCAACTTGTATATTTTCAAACCGTCGCCACTAGGCGAAATTATCTTCCCGCGCGCCGAAAGGCACCTCGGGCCCATAGCTCAGTTGGTTAGAGCCGCGGACTCATAATCCGTTGGTCCCTGGTTCAAGTCCAGGTGGGCCCATACCCTAAGATACTTTAGGGAAATGAATTACGGTCATCCACCAGAAAACTGGCGCTGAATCCTTGTCCAATTGTGAGATGGAATTGTGAGAAATTCCGTCTTGGGAGGGTTCAATGCGTCAGAAGCAGTTCTCGCTACAACTTCGAAATGGTACTTACTATGCTCAGTTGTTTAACCCCATTACATGGAAGTACTCTTCACCAAGATCAACGAGAACTTCTGATTATGGCGAAGCTAATGGCATAGCCTTAGATTGGCTAAAGAACGGCCTTTCTAATGCACGAAGAGGGCGCTATTCCGAAACCAGCAACTTTGATAGAAAACGACGAGAAATAGCCGATCTTATATCGGTAGATGCTGCTATAGCTACCATTAAATCCGATCACTTCAGTCTTGATGATGGCCAGAGAATAGTTGAGGCTTTGAAAGAACGCGGTATCATCGAATCCGCGGTCCTTACGAGTTCATCCAGCCAGAAGCTGCTTATCCAGTACCTCAAGGATTTCTGGACTTACGAGACATCTCCTTACGTTCATGAGAAGCATCTGTATGGGCAGCGTATTGGGAAGCGGCACGTCCTTGAATCCTTGCATCGCGTTCAATACTGGGAGAAGGCTTTTTCTTCAACCACTCTACTTAGTGAAGTATCGATTCATGACCTCAGAGACTTCACTCTTAGATTAGCCGAAGAAGGCCGGGCAGCAAATACCATCAATCAGATCATGTTTGCCGGAATGACAGCGCTAAAATGGGTTGCTTCCCATGGACAACTGACTGTTGATCCAACAAAAGGCTTAATGCAGTTCTCTGGACAGGCGATAAAGCGTGGTATTCTCACTGAAAAGGAAGCATCAAGTCTATTCCGTATAGCCTGGAAAGATGAACGGGCTAGGATAGGCAACCTTGTTGCGATGACGACTGGTTTGCGATCTGGGGAAGTACTAGCATTGCAAATTTAGGATATTGGAGTAGATAGGCTTTTCATTCGTCATTCCTGGAGTGCGGCCGATGAGCTAAAAGGAACCAAGACAAACCGTGAGCGGATAATCCCATTACTAATACCTGCATAAGTAAGATTACATCGCATAACGCAGATTTGTGGACAGGAAAATATTTCTAATAACCTTGGGAAGATTCTGAAGTCTTCTAAGCGCACCCAAGACTAGCGCATAAAATTGATCAGGTCCCGTCACAATCTTCTTGCCGACAATATGATGTTTCACATAGCCCCATACATTTTCATCAGGATTTAATTCTGGAGAATATGCTGGTAGAAAAAATAGAACGAGTTTCCCATCAAGGCTATCGACATAGTCTTTAACCTTTTTTGATTTATGCACCGAGTGACCATCAAGAACGAGAAATACTGGGTTCTCTGTTCCTGGTCGCAATCGGCTAAGAAATTCAATGAACACTTCGGAGGTCGTTGATTTCTCTGTTAGCATGAACCGCATTTCTCCTTTAGCAGAAACAGCAGAAATCATGTTTACCCGAAAACGAGCACCAGTCGTTTTTACTATCGGTGTTTCTCCTCTCGGTGCCCAGGTTGTCCCGGAATGATAATCCGACCGAATACTTGCTTCATCACCAAAGTAAATGCTTGCGTTACATTTCTTTGCAAGCTTCTTGATCTTCGGATATTCTGTCTCGAGATAGACTTTGACTTTCTCTGGATCTTGTTGATATGCGCGGAACAATGGTTTCTGCCGAGTAAGGCCCAGTTTCTTTAAAAGCCTTCCGATCGAAACTTCGGAAAGATGAACTCCGAATTTCTTCTTCAGGATTTCTCGTATAATACTGCAGGTCCATAAGGCGAAAGCAAATTTATGCTGTAATGGGGTGTCATTCGCGAGTATCTGAAACAGCTGCTGCATCTGTTGCCCGGTTATCTTTGCGGGTCTACCGAAAAGCTTTTTTGCCCGTAAAGCTTCCAGCCCACCCATTCTATATGCTGAAAGCCATCGGTAAATGCAAACACGTTCAAAGCCAACCGATTTAATGACTTCTTCTGGATTTTCTCCGGCTTCTACGCGTTGTACACAGGTGATTCTGATCTGTTCTAGTGCTTCGTGTCCGAGTCGTCGTCCATCATTCACTTTCATGCGGCTATTATAGCAGTAGAGTACATACTTGTGAATGTATTAGTATTGCCGCAAGTTCGAACGGAATTGATAGCCTTAGCGAAAAAGAACCCACACCGAGGCCCGGAACAAAAATTCATCTTCTATGGGCTGCTTCCTGGAAAGCCGATGGTTCCTAATATTCTCCTTGAGGGCTTATGTAGTGCCCTGAAAGATATCGGGATCACGGAAGAAGCTCGGCAAGCACGTCACATCTGTTTCCACTTATGGCGACACTATTTCACGGCACATATGAATTCCATAGCAGAATCCAAACAGGTTCAGAAGGCAACAGGACATATGACGGATTTGGTGTTTGAAGATTATGCCGATCATGAGATAGCTTCTGATATGAAGGTGCTCTCAAAGACAGCAAAAAGTGTCTTCAAAAAAGTACTAGATTTTAAAATTGCTGTTGATCAGTGATGTTTTTGATCGACTAATCATGAACCAGGGGAGCTTTGATTAACAGCCGTTCCGAATAATTCTTCCATATGCTTAGCACGTGCTTTGCTGGCTTCCTTATCTTTTTTTGCCTTCTTCAGCCTCGATCTAGTTACGCTATAGGACTCAGGCGGAATATCCCGATTATCAACTTGAAAACAAGAGATGACGGCACTACGACCTGGCGCGACTTCCAATATTCCATTTTTCTGCAGCTCCTCTAGCCAAATACATAGCTCTCGCAAAGTACCCTTAAATTTTAGTTTTCCAAAACTGCTGTTTCTTGTAACTTTTTGAAAAGTATTGCTAACAGCGGTTAGTTAACTACTTACTTCCCTTAACTCTTCATACTTTTCCTGATATAAAGCTTTGTCTCTGTTTTGGGTTGAGCGACGTATGACTCTCGATAAATGATGAATAGTATATAAAATAGGTCGGATCTCTTCAGGCTCCTCCTCTATCATCGGATCAAAACCAGGCTCTCCACGCTGCAGTTCAAGAGGAGAAATTTGCTGCAACTGACCTTCAAGATATGCTAATTTTTTGTTCGCGCGCCGTCAGGAAAGGCCCTAACAATCATTCAGTCACCGGAATCCAGAATTCATAGTAGACGGATTCGGGGCGAAGCGTATCACAGCATTTGATTTCGCCGGTTTTAGCCAGGCAACGACCGATGGCAGTCCCGGAGACCGCCAAATTGCGTTCCTCCATGAACTCGATCGTACGGCCGAATAGATGCCGGATGGTCGGGGTTTGCCCGTCCAGCTCGGTCACAGTATGAACAGCTCGGCAAACTCCCAAGGAATGCGCGTGGTCACCAGGGCTTAACCCGATTTTCGCGGCGATGGACCGCTCCACGCAGAATCCACTTTGGTGAACCAGCATCCTGTCCGGAAAATCGAAGGACTCCTGGGGAATGATCGATGCGGCATAGACGAAGGGAAGAAAGCGCATCCATTCCTGAACATCTTTTTCGAGTCCAGGGGTCAGGTTGACCTCTTGGCCTTCCTGGTTCACCAACAGGCAGAGCTCAGGCCTACACTCCAATTCATTGGTATGCAACAAACGATGTGCGCGATCCAGATCCGCCATTAGGCCCTCCAAGGCGATCATTCGCTGTTGCAATACCTGTATTTCATCCTGCGTGGCTGTCCGCCGGGCATTCATGAATTCCTTGAGCATCTCCGTGCTCGTGCATGAAAAAAGGCCAAGGATCCCCTCCATGCTGAAGCCCAGATCATGGTATCGGCGGATGCTGTAGAGCCATTTGAAATTCCGGGTATTATAGCGCCGCGTGCCTCCAGTCATATGCCGATCGGCATCCAACAAACCATACTGCTCGTAAAAGCGCAGTGCCTGCGTGGTGATGCCGAAACGTTTGGCGAGCACGCCGATCTTGTGGTACATATCAATTAGTTCCTTTGCCATGATGGGATCGGAACCTGGGCGCGGCAACAAGCCAGGAATTGATGAATGGCGACCTGTCCGACAAGACAACTAACGATATATATGGATAGCGTAGCCGTCAAGCGGACGCATTCCCAGGCATGGGCAGCCAAGGGACCCTATGTTTTCAGAACTCCGGAATATCCTGGAATAATTCTGGAAGACGCCTTGCCTGGGATGGGAGGCATGGGATCGGTGTCTTTTCCCTGGAAGGAAGCGGGCAAAAAAAATGAAGAAACCCTCTTGTTCCTAAAGCGGCTTTAGGAGATATGCTCTTTTCGATAGCTCACATAAAAGAAGAGAGGAGTTTAAGCATGCGTCAAAGTAAGCGGATCAGCGCAATGGTCGCCTTCATCGCGGTCTCTATGCTCATTTCGTTCGCAGGATGCGTTGGACAGGCAAAGTCGATGCCGGATGCCAAGGCCCCAGGTACCTCTGGCAGGTTCTCTGCCAAAGCCAAGGGCTTCCATGGAGACGTCGTCGTCACGCTGACGCTCATGAATGGAACCCTCGCCGAGGTGTCCGCCGTTGGCAAAGACGAGACCCCCGAGGTTGGGGGGCGCGCGCTCAAGCTGATGCCGGGAAGCATGGTCGCCGCCAATTCGGTGAATGTCGACATCGTATCGGGCGCCACGTATACCAGCAAGGCGATACTGGCTGCCGCCGCGGAAGCCCTGTCCAAGAGCGGAGCTGCGCTCTCGGCGAGCACGGTCCCCGTCAAGCAGCACATGACCCCGGGCACGTATTTCGGCGAGGCCTATGGCAAGTGGAAGAAAGGCAGCATTGAAGGCGAACGCTTCGGCTCGCCCGCTGTCATCCTTCCGACCAAGGTGGCTGTTACCGTGGATGAGACCAGAATCCTCAGCGTTTCTGTCAAGGACTGCTCGGACACCCCGGGCTTCACCGATCCCTGCATCGAAAGAATCCCTGCAGCTGTCATGGCCCAGCAGTCGATCGCCGTGGACGGGGTTACCGGTGCGACCCTGACAAGCCAGGCCATCCTCTCCGGAATAACTTCGGCCCTCTCAAAAGCGGGCGCGGATCTGGCCGGGTTCTCCCAGGCTGCCAAAAGGTCCAATGCTTCCGAGAGCTATGATGCGGATCTGGTCATTATCGGCGCTGGCGGCGCAGGTACGACGGCGGCCATCGAGGCTACCGAGGCAGGTCTGCACGTTATCGTCCTGGAAAAATGCGGAAAGGTTGGGGGTACATCCGTTTGCTCGACCGGATTCGCCGCTATTGGAAGCCAGATGCAGAAAAAAGCCGGCATGGATGTCAACACCGTGGCCGGCACATTCAAGTCCCTGATGGACTTCTGCAAGTTCCGCGCGAACGCCCCTCTTGTCTACAAGATCCTGAGCCAGAGCGCAAGCGTCGCGGACAAGCTCCAGTCATACTGGGGCCAGACGGACGACCCGGGCATCGTCAGGGTTAACGAGGTGGCTCAAGACACCGGCAAGGGTACCCACAAATACAATGTGCTCTATGACAAGTTCCTCCTGCCTAGAGGCGTGAAGCTGATGCTCGAAACGAGGGTCAATTCCCTCATCATGGAGGACAATGCGGTCGTGGGCGTCAATGCCGAGAAACAGGACGGGACCAAGGTCATGGTGAAGGCAAAGGCCGTACTGGTCTGCACCGGTGGCTTCGGCGGGAACGACGCCATGCTCACTGAGTATTTCGGCCATGACAACTTCTATCTCAACGGCCTATCCACCAATACCGGGGACGGCATCAAGATGTGCCTTGCCGCCGGCGCCTCGCTCTCCGAGGAGATCGAGCCGCATCTGGCAGAGTATTGCGGCAACAAAAAGGTGGACTTCTATGCCGGGTACATGAAGTTCATCAATCAAGCCGGTTTCCTTGCTCTTGACTCGGCTGGCCAGCGGTTTGTGAACGAGGAACTGTTTATCACCCAGCACCTGTCCTCAGGCGCTTCGGCTTTGCGCCGCGTGGGTAACGCATATATCCTTTTTACGCAGAAACAGCTCGATGCCATGGTGAAAAACGGGGTCTGGGGCGTGATTGACAAGGATACCATCAAGAAATTGAAGATGCGTTCCAGAATCATCGTTCCGGCCTATCCCACACTGGCCGACGAGATGAAGGAGGCCATCGCCGCCGGAGAGGGCTGGAAAGCGGATACACTTGATGCGCTGGGAAAGGAAATCGGCTTCGTGGACCAGGGGCTTTATCACAAGACCATCAGCGATTACCTCAAGGTTCTCGCCAGCGGCGAGGATTCCCTGTTCGGAAAGACCAATAGCCTGATGCCGACTATGGATGAGGGTCCCTACTACGCCGTACGGGTAGTCTCCCCCATAGACGGCACGTTCAACGGTGTCCGAGTCAACGACAGCATGCAGGCACTCAACAAGGATCACCAGCCAATACATGGCCTTTTTGTTGCCGGACAGGACAGTGGTGGTTTCTTCAGCTATCCCTACTATGAGGGTGCCGGCTGGACGCAGGGCTATGCCCTGACCTCTGGCGCCGTGGCCGCAAGAAGCATCGCGGAATCAATCGGTAAATAGCTGATCCAGCAATGCATGTGTCAGTAGCTCCATGTTGACCATGCGACTTAGCATATCAAGGCGAAATGGCAAGAAAGCTTCCGTTGGTTCCTGATCGGCGAAAAAGGCAGGATATCGACAAAGTGGATCAGGCAGGGAAAGACCCATTGCCATTCGTCTTGACTGTTTCGATCACCGACTCATTGTTTCCTTTTTCGAATGGCATTGCCCCTTTGAATCCCAAGTGCCACTGGTGATCTTCATATGTACTTGTTTTTACCTGGAACCCAGGTACCCGCCCTGGCTCTTCCATGCCCTGGACGGCTCGGGGTTCAGGAAAAAGCGTAAAAGCCCAAGGGCCGCGGGGAAGGAATGGTGGCGGGTATCGGTGGACGCGTTGCGCGGCCAGGGAGAACGGCCGTAACCTTCTCCCCTGCACCATTCCAATCGAGAAGCAAGGAAGCGCGGGTGGGACGGAAGAAGACGAGGCTTTGCCTGTCCGTTGCGCGCCAGACCTGGACCTCCTCGACCTCGACCTTGGCGTTGGGGACAAGAGGGGCATCGGCTTCGACTCCATCGCCCGCGATAGCGGGCATACAATCCATTCCTATCGGTACAGCGAGCGAAGCGAGCCACGTCGCCAAGATAGAGTGGACCGACATGGCCAAGGCCAAGGAGCATCGACCCCGCCAAGGTGACCCGATTGAGCCCTCCAACGCGCGGCCGGACGCTTCGCCAAGCCTTTGGCTCCGTGGCTACCCTCGTCCCCACCACCCAGTGCGCTCGTCCCCGACCCGACCGAGAAGAACGCCGCGCCCGCCATGGTCGGTGCCGGTGGCATGGATTACTAGGCGGCAACGCTTCCCAGAATACCGAGGCCGCGCCAGCAATGGTGTGGCTGATTTGTGCCCCGGCCCGCCCATGACGCCCATGCCGGCTCTTGGACGCACAGCAACTTGGAGCGGGCAAGGGGTAAAGAAGCCTTACCCATGGGGCGGCACTCCGTTGCCTTGGCTCATGCGTTCCGCAAGACTGGCTGACATGGATAGTACCATTTGCTCTCTTGCAGCGATGCTAAAAGGGGTGGCGGCTTTGACGAGCTGCCACCCCTTCCATTTTAACGGTCAATGATACTCGAAAATGCTTTTGTTCTGCCTCGGTCATTCCGTGACAAAAAAAACGGCCATTCGGTCAGGGAAAAATGCGGCTCGGCAATAGCTCAGACTATGATGAGCCCTCTGGTCAATACAGATTCGGTAGAAGTATAAGGTGAAAACCCCTGTCCACTTTCCTATGCACTTGCGCGAAGCGCACAGTGCTCTTCGACAAACCTTGAATCGTAGATCTCGTTCGGCGTGGCATAATTTAGGGATGCATGAAACCGTTCGCCGTTGTAAAACTCAAAGTACCGTTTTAGCCTGAGCTTCAGGTCTGATATTGTCTCGTAGTCCTTGAGATAGATATCCTCGTACTTCAGGGTCCGCCAGAAACGCTCGACAAAGATGTTGTCCAGGGCCCTGTTTCTGCCATCCATGCTGACACGTATTCGATGAGACTCCAGTGTGCCCACAAAAGCCTCCGAGGTGAATTGGCTGCCCTGGTCGGTATTGAAGATCGCGGGAACACCCCAGATGGAGATGACTTCCTCGAGGGCCGATACACAGAATTGGGCGTCGATTGTATTCGACACCCGCCACGACAGGACTTTCCTCGAATAGAGGTCCAGGATCGCCACAAGGTAGACGTAGCCGCCCTTCAGCCTGATATAGGTGATGTCCGTGGCTCATACCTGGTTCGGAAGCCAGATGTCCTTCCCTCGGAGAAGGTAGGGGTAACGGGCGTGGCCCTTTCCAGGGATTGACGTGTTCCTGCCCGCGAATATGGCCCTCAGGCCGGCTTTCTTCATGATCAGACGCACCTGCTTGAGGGTGACACCCAGATCCTTGATTGCTCGCCAGATCTTGCGGTAGCCGTAGAATGGTCGCTCCCTGAGCTCATCCAGGATGGCTTCGAGAATTGCCAGTTCCCGTTCGTCATCATTTTCTGTGGGCCTATAGTAATATGCGGAACGGCTGATCGACATGATCCGGCATTGCTCGCTGATCGAGAGCTTCGGGTTGTCGGGCTCTATAGCTTCGGCTCGGTCCCGTACAGTTGCCTGTACTTTTTTTTAGGAGCTCATTCTCGACCTGGAGTTGCCCGATCTGCTTAAACAACAGATCTTCCTTCCTTTCGGCCGCTTCCGCGTCCTTGTCCTTCCCTGTCTTTTTAAAGAGCTGTTCCGCGCTCTCCAGAAGCTGTTTCTTCCAGAGCGCGATCATGTTCGGATGCACGCCGTAGGCTGCCCCGATCTCCTGCAACGTCTTCTCTCCCCTTAGGGCTTCTATGGCGACCTTCGCCTTGAATGCCTTGTCGTATCGCTTTCTCATGATGGTTACTTTACGTCTCCTTCCGTCTTTTCAGGAAGGGGCAAAACCCACCTTATTCACCCTGCAGTTCCTGTCTGAAATCCTGGGCTCATCATAATTAAGAAGTGTGAACCACAACCTTTTAGCCGCTTAATTGAGGGTTCAATAGAAATAGTACCATTATGTTCCTTGATCAACCAACACGGATGAGAGTCCGGCCGCAAATTTAAATAGATAATCTCATTGCAGCCACATGGGCAGAGCAGAGCAGCGAACCATCTATATTTGCCTTCCCCAACAACATAGATTATCTGCTATTGGAGGTGTGTTGGTAGTTCTTTTACAATCACCGACCTATATTGGGTTGCCTTACGTTCAGTAAAAGCTCTTAGAATACGATGAAAAATGTTCACTTTCTCCAACCTTCCATTTAAGCAGGTTTTCTTAAGAGTGGTTGAATATCGCCTAATCCAAGATATCGAGCTAAACCTAAATCGGGCTGACCTTCTTCTGCTAGGACTATTCTTGGTTCTAGCAAATCGATAGTGATGCTTCCAATTTCGGCATTTGGGTTGTTACGATATGGATGGAGTCTTGCAAGAAAGTCATTCATTGCGAGAGATGCTATTAGACAGTTATCGTTGCTGTCTGTCGGGAAATTAAATTTATCCAGCATAATGTTTTTACACTTGACAGGATGAGATTCTCATTTATAATTGTAAAAAGTACCGTCCGTGAGAATCCACACAACTTAGTAAATACTGGAATTGCTTTTATGATAAGGAGGTGTGAAAGGCTTTCTCGTAGCTTGCATGCAAGATGAATGGAAGATGCCTCTTACGAATTTTCGCCATTGAATTAGTTCGAAGAAATGAGATTTAGATTTTCAGGTTTTAGTTTTAAAGGAGGACGTAGAATGTCAGGGAAAAAGGGTTTTATTTTCTTGATGCTTTGTGCTCTTCTGTTCACCGGGCTCTCGAGCGCGGGCGCACAGAACGTAATCAAGATCGGTTTCCTTACGCCGCTTTCCGGCAACAACGCCAACTATGGCAAGCAGTGCCTCCAGGCAGGACAGATGATAGCCGACATCATCAACGAAGATTATCCGCAGTCCGCGCTCGAGCTCGGACCGGGGAAGGGCTTGCCGAATCTCGGTGGAGCCAGGATCCAGCTTGTCGTGGCCGATCATAAGAGCGATCCGGAAATCGCCGTAGCTGAAGCCAAACGCCTTATCGCGGAAGAGCATGTAGTCGCCATCACAGGCCAGTACACGAGCGCGATCACCAAGGCGGTCGCTGTCGTCACCGAGCAGTACAAGATCCCGCTCTTGACCGCCGGTTCCGCTGTTTCCCTTACCGATGGAACCACCGATCTTAGCTGGTACTTCCGCTTCGGTCTCAATGACGCGACGTACATCAAGGATACATTCGCCTTCGTCGACGGCTTGAACAAGATGAAGAAAGCCGGTCTCAAGACCGTAGCCTTCATGTCCGAGGATACTGAATTCGGCGCGAACATCGTGAAGCAGGAAGTGAAGTACGCGAAAGAATTCGGGATGGAAGTCGTCGCGAACATCATCTATCCGTCCAACTCCACCAACCTCACCTCCGAGGCGCTCAAGATCAAGAAAGCCAATCCCGATGTCCTCATCATGGCTTCCTATACGTCGGATGGCATTCTCTTCCTGAACACGATCAAGGAACAGAACTGGGTTCCGAGAATGCTCATCGGACAGCGCGGCGGATTCGTCCAGCAGGACTTCCTCGACGCGCTCGGCAAGGACACGGAGTATATCTGCACGACGGGCGGCTGGTCCTCGGACCTCGCGCTTCCCGCCAGCAAGGAACTCGTAAAGCTCTATCCCTCCAAATTTTCGAACGGAATCGACCTCAACGAAGGTCATGTGAAGGACATGAGCAATGTTCTCATACTCGCCGTGGCCATCAACCAAGCGGGCACGACCGAGGCAAACGCGCTCAAGAAGGCTCTCATGAATCTCAAGCTCGACCTGTCCAAGTGGATGATGCCCTGGAGCGGCGTAACGATGGATTCTAGGGGACAGAACACATCGTCCGCGGGCGTGATCATGCAGATGCTCGGGGGCAAGTACAAGACGGTGTACCCCGCCAAGGCTCAGGCGGCCGAAGCGGTGTTCGCGATGCCCGCCTGGAACAAGAGGTAGCAGAACATCTTTCGCGGTCACTTTATGACCGCGAAAGATGTCGCTTTAGTGGCGCAGCGATCGAGATTTTCTCTATCGCCGCAGCAGGTTGATCGGCGTATATCTTTGGCTCGGACTTCATCTCCTCTGAGGAGCAATGCATATGTTCTTGCAGGCATTATTTGAAGGCTTAATCAACGGGTCGATCTTGGCCCTGGTCGCGATGGGCATAGCTCTCGTCTGGGGCGTCATGAATATCCTGAGCTTTTCCCAGGGCGAGTTTTTAATGATTGGGATGTTTCTGACTTTTTACATCAATAAATTCTTCAAGTTGGATCCGCTTCTGGCGCTTCCGATTTCCGCTCTCGCGATGTTCGTGTTGGGCTACGCGATCTACAAGACGATAATCGTCAAAGCCCTCAAGGGGCCTGTACTCTCGCAGCGACTCATAACCTTCGCGTTGAGCATGGTGCTGATCAACTTATCGCTCTTGCTGTTTGGCGGCGAGTTCAAGACGATTAAGAATGTGGCATTCAAGGGCTCGATCGACCTTGGATGGCTCATCATTTCCAAGCAGAAACTGGTTCCTCTCATCGTCGCCCTGATCGTGGCGGGCAGCATGTTCTTTTTCCTCGGGAAAACCCGGACTGGAAAGGCTATCCAGGCGACGGCCATGGACAAGGAAGCGGCCGGCCTCGTGGGCATCAACACGGAACGTTCGTACGCTCTCGCGTTCTCGCTCGCCAGCGCCATAGCGGGCGTCGCGGGATGCGCTCTCACTTATTACTACTATATCTTTCCCGGAGTGGGAGCGAATTTTCAGCTTTTCGGTTTTATCGTGGTTTCGATGGGCGGATTCGGCAGCATAACAGGCGCTTTCCTCGGGGGATTGATAATGGGCGTCGTCGATACCTTTACCGGTGTCTACCTCAGTACGGCCTTCAAATACCTGGGTGTGTGCCTCGCCTTCATCGTCATCGTTTCCTTCAGACCGAAAGGGATCTTTGGGAGGTGATGGGATGATAAAGATGCGTTTTGGAGATAAAAATCAACTGCTCTGGATAGGTTTCGCGATTCTTGCCGCGATCATTCTTCCGCTGGTATTGAGCGGCAACTTCCCGCGGCATGTCATGACGATGATCGTCATCTGGATTATTCTGGGTCTGGGCTGGAACTTCATAGGCGGCTACGCCGGGCAGATTTCCAACGGACACTCGCTCTTTTTCGGTCTTGGGGCATACACCTGCGCGCTGTCCATGCAATGGTTCCAGATGACGCCGTGGATTTCCATGTGGATAGGCGTCCTCATATCCATAACGATAGCCTTCCTGATAGGGAAACCTTTGCTGAGGTTGAAGGACCATATCTTCGCTATCGCGACCATGGCGGTATCCGAGTGCGCGCGGATTATTTTCCTGAATACCAAACTGTTCGGCGGAGCGACCGGAGTCTATTTCTACAACCAGAATCTCAACAAGTACCTTTCGATGCAGTTCAAGAACAATCTGATGTATTATTACGTCTACCTGGTTTTTGCCCTCGCCATTCTCGCCCTCGTAAAGTACCTCGATAAATCGAAATTTTGCTATTACCTGCGAGCGATAAAGGGAAATGAGGTCGCGGCGCAGGCGATGGGTATCGACACTCCCAAATACAAGATGCTCGCGTACATGCTGAGCGCCGCGATAGTGAGCCTCGGTGGAAGCCTCTACGCCCAGTTCATCCTCTATATAGATCCTTCGATGCTGATGACCCTGAAGGTTTCGATGATGATAGTCCTGGTCGTTGTGATGGGCGGGTTGGGCACCGTGATAGGACCCGTGGTCGGCGCCATTATACTAACCGTTATTTCCGAGTATTCGAGGGCGAAGCTTGGGAAGTTCGGCGGCTTCGATATGGTTCTCTATGGAATCCTCGTGATCTTTATCGTTCTCTTCCTGCCTAACGGCGTACTTTCCCTGATCAAGAAGAAGTCCCGCCTGGCCGCGGACGGAACAAGGACGGCAGCATGAACCCGATCCTAGAAGTACGCGACGCGACGAAGAAATTCGGCGGGCTGGTCGCCAACGAGGCGATTACCTTCAATGTCAAAGAAGGCGAAATCGTCGGGATCGTCGGTCCCAACGGCGCGGGGAAAACGACGCTGTTCAACTCGATAAGCGGGGTGCACCAGCTAACGAGAGGAAAGATCGTCTTCAACGGGAAGGATATCTCGAAGAAGAAATCCTACCAAATCTGCGAGCTGGGTGTTGGCAGAACTTTTCAGATACCCCAGTCGATCAACGAGTTGACCGTCTTCGAGAATGTGCTCGTAGGCGCGCTCTGTCATCACCCTGACATGGATCAGGCCGAAGCCCTCGCCAATTCCGTGTTGGAGAAGAGTCATATAGCCAATCTTCGAGATGTCTACGCGGTTAAGCTCAACGTTGGGCAAAAAAAACGTCTGGAGATAGCACGCGCGCTGGCGACGGAACCAAAACTTCTGCTTCTCGATGAGACGATGGCGGGACTGACGGCCACCGAGCGCAAAGACTCCGTGGAGTTCATCCGGAAGATAAACGAATCCGGCATCACCATAATAACCATCGAGCACAACATGGATGTCGTGATGACGGTGTCCAATCGCGTCGTCGTGTTGACATCGGGCAAGGTGCTCTTCGAGGGCACCCCGGCCGAGGTCTGCAGCAACGAAGCGGTGATCGACGCATACCTGAGGGGAAGCTCATGCTCGAAGTGAAAAACCTGAAAACCGGGTACAGCGGCGTTCCAGTCGTTCATAATGTCTCGTTTAAAGTGGACAAGGGCCAGATCGTCGCCATCCTCGGCTCCAACGGGGCGGGAAAGACGACGACCCTCAAGGCTATCCTCGGAACCAACAAGGTCATGAAGGGTGACATCTTGTACGAGGGGAAGTCGGTTATCGGCATACCCACCTACAAACTCGCCGCGCTCGGCATATCGATGGTACCCGAGGGGCGCCATCTCTTTGGCAAATTATCGGTTCGGGACAACCTGCTGATGGGTGCCTACCTGACCAAGGACTCGAAGGTCGTCGCCACCAGGCTGGAACAAGTATACAAGCTCTTTCCGAGGGTCAAGGAAAGGCTGAAACAGCAGGCCGATACCCTCTCGGGTGGCGAGCAGCAGATGGTGGCCATAGCGCGGGGACTGATGTCGGATCCGAAACTCCTCATCCTCGACGAGCCTTCTCTCGGCTTGATGCCCATTCTCGTCGCGGAAATATTCGAGTTCGTCAAGAAGATCAGCAAGACGGGGGTGACGGTCATCCTCGTGGAGCAGAACGCCGTGGATACGCTAGCGATCTGCGATTACGCCTATGTCGTGCAGAACGGCGAGACCGTGATCGAGGGAACGGGATTCGACCTCCTCCAGAACGAGGAAGTCAAGAAAGCATATTTGGGAGGATGATTCTGTGGAGGAAAGAACCCTGTCAGACAGCGGTGTGAAGATGGCTGATTTAGCGAGCGAGGCCCGTAAGGCCTGCCAGGTCCTCCTGACGACCTGTTCCGATTGCGGGAATGACGAGCATATCCTCATAGTCACCGACCCGACCAGCTTCAAGGTGGCCGAAGCCATGTGGGCCGCCGCCGAAAAGTTTCCAAACAAGTCCATCGTGCTCATGGACGAGAGGACCATGCACGGCCAAGACCCCAACAGGGTCGTCGCCGCCGCGATGGCGAAGGCCGATGTTATCTTCGGAGCGACGAAGTTCTCCCTTTTCCATTCGCGGGCCAGAAGAGAGGCTGTCGCCGGCGGGGCAAGGTTCGTCAACATGGTGGACTACACGATGGAAATGCTACGGAAGGGCGGCCTTCACGCGGATTTCATCGCGCAAGGCCTGGTGTGCGAGCGGATGTCGAAGGCTATGACGGGAAGCAGGATACACGTAGCCACCGAGCAGGGAACGGAATTGACGGCCAGCATCGCGGGCCGCGCCACGGTGCCGCAATACGGCAGGAGCCTTGTGCCGGGCGCGTCGACCTCGCCTCCCGACATCGAGTGCGCCGTGGGCGCCATCGAAGGATCGGCGAACGGCGTCGTCTTCGTTGACGGAAGCATACCCCATCCCGAGCTGGGGCTCATCCATGACGAGATACGGCTGACGATCCGGGACAGCGTGATCGTCGACATCTCAGGCGGGCCGCAGGCCAAGACGCTGGAGAGGATCCTGAAGGATTTCAATGACGAGAAGGTGTACATCGTCGGGGAAATCGGCATTGGCCTCAATACCGGATGCGAGCTCAACGGAAGGATGCTCGAGGACGAGGGCTGCGCCGGCACCATGCATTTCGGATTCGGAAGCAACACGGGTTTTCATGGAACCATCGACTGCGCCTATCATCTCGACATGGTAGTCAGGAAGCCGAGCATGGATGTCGA
Source organism: Rectinemataceae bacterium (assembly GCA_035560555.1). Classification (GTDB taxonomy): domain Bacteria; phylum Spirochaetota; class Spirochaetia; order Treponematales; family Rectinemataceae; genus UBA11090. Next base: position 14,857 of record DATMZF010000005.1, on the reverse strand, counting down.
TGGCAGGTTCTTGCTCCGCGAGGGCGAGATCGTCGTCTGAGACCGAACAACAACACGAAAGAGGAGAAAAATATGGCCAACGAAAGGGAAGGGATTCTTTTTCCAGATGCCCTGCAGCGCGAGATAAAGGGAAAGTTCCTCAACGTCGACACCGATCCCGACATCGGCGAGCGGCTGTTTTTCGACAACGCGGGCGGAGCCTTCAGGCTCAAGCGCGCCGTGGAGCGGGCGATGGAAGTCGACGCCATCCCGGACTGTCCGGAGCGCATCCACAAGATGGCGCTGAAGCTCCAGAAGATCGAGAAGGACGGGACCGACGACGCCAGGCTCATATTCAACGCGCCCGCGGGCGGCAGCGTCCTGACCCATCTCACGGCTTCGCAGACCATGTTCGATATGGTGCGCGCCGTGTCGGAGAATATTCCCGGAAAGAACATGGTGACCTCTGTGCTCGAACATCCCTCGGCCTACGACTGCATGGTGTATTACGCCAAGAAGACGGGGAGAGAATTGCGGGTGGCCCAGAGCAACCCGAAAACGGGCGGCGTGGACGTCAACTCAGTAGTCAGCCTCGTCGACAAGGACACCGCGCTGCTGAGCGTCATGTACGCTTCCAACATCACCGGCGCGATCTATGACATGGAGTCTATCGTCCGCGAGGCCCGCAAGAAGAAGCCTGACCTGTACATCATCTGCGACGCGGTTCAGCACGCTCCGCACGGCGTCATCGATCTGTCCAAGACACCGGTCGACGGAATCAATTTCGCGCCCTACAAGTTCTACGGCTGCCGCGGATCCGGCATCGGCTATGTGTCCGAGAGGCTGTCGAAGCTTCCGCACCACAAGCTCGGAGCGAAGCCCGAGGGCGACTGGTCCTTGGGAAGCCCCGCTCCCGCCCAGTTCGCCGTCGTCACGGAAATCGTCAACTACGTCGCTTGGGTAGGAAGCCACTATACGGAGTCGCAGGACAGGCGGACGCTGTTCGTCACCGGCATGGAGAGGATCAAACTGCACGAGAGGGCGCTGATGGTGAAAATGCTCAACGGTTCGGGAGGAGTTCCCGGGCTCAGGCAGATTCCCAATGCCAGGGTCTTCCTGGATACCGAAGACCTCACGATCAGGGACTTTATCCTGGCGACGGGCTTCTCGAACATCGGCTACACGCAGGCCGTGCGGGAATACGAGAAGCGGAACGTCATCGTCTACGACCGGCTCGCTACCAGCCTCTACTCGAAGCGGATGCTCGACTCCTTCGGCCTCGACGGCGCCATCCGCGTTTCGCCCCTCCATTGCAACGATACGCGCGACATCGAAAAGTTCCTGAAAATCACGCAGGAGATAGCGAAGCTTTGAATACCATGGCAACGCTCCGGTACGGACTCGCTGGGTCCTTGTGATTGTCTGGGACGTACCGGTCGTCATAAAGTACAACATCGCTTTTAAAATGGATGGGAATATGGCAAGCAAGCAAAGTGGTGAAAAGGAAGAGAGCAATCTCACAAAATCCGCGTATATGACGCTGAAGGACAAGATCGTTAGAGGCGAACTGAAGCAGGGTGAAGTCATCAGCATCGCCGCGATGTCCAGGGCGCTGAACATCAGCAGGACACCGCTTGCCAACGCCTGCCAGAAGCTTGAGAGGGACAGACTCGTCACGATCATTCCCAAGCAGGGAGTCGTCATCAATTCCGTCTCCATCGTGGAAGCCCGCGAAGTGTACGAGCTCAGGGCGGCCGTCGAGACCTACGCGGCCAAGAAGGTGTTCGAATACGCGACCGCGGATGACATCGCCATGCTCGAGAAATCTTTCCAGCGGCAGTCCGAGTATGTCGAAAAGGCCGACCCGGAAAAGTTCATGAAGGAAGATCTTTGGTTCCATAAATATCTTCTATCGATCAGGAAGAATTCTCAGTTTCTCTATGTGATAGACCATGTGATGGACAAGTCGTATTTGCTGGGTCTCGAATCCTGCCGGAGCAAGGGACGGCTTATAAAAAGTCTGGAGGAGCACAAGGCGATAATCGACGCTCTTGTGGTTCGCGATAAGGACATGTTTGTCTCCGCGGTGGAAAGGAATATCCTGAATGGTCTCATGAACCTCACGGGCGACCATCTCTGAAAGGTCGCCGCGTCTCCCTGGGCTGGGGCTTGAGTATGCGTACCGCTCGAATAATCCGCGCTAATTACAGGAGCAAGAAAGATGCTGGTTACCCTCGATGAACTGTTGCCTCAGTACATAGGCAAGGATGCCGCGATAGGAGCGTTCAACGCCACGGTCTACGCCGATGCCGAGCCTATTGTCACCGCGGCGGAAAAGCGCGGCGCCCCGGTGATCGTCCAGGTGGGGGCATGGGCTACCGCTTTCATGGACATCGCGCTTTGGGGAGTGCTGCTTCGCGAAATGGCCGCGAGGGCGTCGGTACCCGTATGCGTGCATCTCGACCATGCCACCAAGGTCGACGATATCCAGAAAGCCATTGACGCCGGTTTTTCCTCGGTGATGATCGACGGTTCCCAGCTTCCGTACGAACAGAACGTCGAGATCACGCGCGACGTCGTGGCCAGGGCGAAAAAGAAAGGCGTGAGCGTGGAGGCCGAGATCGGTTCCGTGGCATACTCGGGTTCGGCGTCGCACAAGGACCTCCGCTCCGACCCCGAGGAAACGGCTCGCTTTGTGCGAGACACGGGCATCGACGCGGTCGCCGTCGCCGTTGGAACGCTTCATCGCATGGACCACCAAGCATCGCACATCGACTTCGACCTTCTCGCGAGGATAGGCCAGGTCGTCTCGATTCCCTTGGTCATTCATGGATCCACTGGCCTTGTGGACGAGGATATCGTGAAAATGCGGAAGACGGGCGTCTGCAAGGTCAACATTGGCACGGCGCTTAGAATAGCCTTCAACCGCTCGCTCCGAGAGACGCTGAACGAAAATCCCGATGACTATGTGTACTCCCTTCTCCTCGCCAAGCCCAAGAAGGCCGTTGAGGATGTCGTTCTGAACAAGCTCAGGCTGTTGGGATTCTGATCCGCGGCGTTCAGCTGTTTATGGAGGGAAGGTAGCGTATGGGCGTGAAGGTCGATGTCCTCTGCGTAGGCAACTCGGCGGTGGACGTACCGCTGAAGCCGATGGATCCCGGCGTTTTCGCGATCGATTCCTATCCCGTGGACAGGATTATCCCGACCATTGGGGGAAGCGCCACCAATGTGTCCGTGATCGCGACGAGGCTCGGCCTCAAGGTCGCGCTCGCGACCCTGCTCGGCGACGACATGCTCGGTAAGTTCATCCTCTCCTACTGCAGGGAGAATGGGGTCGACATATCGAGCGTGGCGATCGACCCGGGCGTCGACACGCCCTTGAGCGTCGGGCTGGTACGGGCGGACGGGGAGCGCAGCTTCGTGGTGAGCAGGGCGAGCTCCACCTTCAGGTTCAGCGTCGCTGACATCGACTTTTCGAGGATAGCCGACGCGAGGCTCCTCGATATCGCGAGCATCTTCATCAATCCGAGGCTGGACAACGAAGGCCTGCAGATTCTCTTTAGAAAAGCCCGCGGTCACGGGGTGATAATCTGTGCCGACATGATGAAGAGCAGGGACGGCAAACGCCTCGCCGACATCAAGGAAGCCCTCTCCCTCGTCGACTACTTCTTTCCGAACTACGAGGAAGCTTCGGACCTGACAGGAAAGAAGGACATCGACGACATCGCCAACGCCATCCTGGCCGCTGGCGTGAAGAACGTTGTCATCAAGTGCGGCAGCGACGGCTGCTTCGTCAAGAACGCGGCGGCGAGAGTCTCGATTCCCTCTTACAGGAACGAGTCCCCCGTGGACACGATCGGAGCCGGCGACAATTTCGTCGCGGGATTTTTGACGGCGATACTGGAGGGGGCTGACATTGTCGAGTGCGCGCGATTCGCGAACGCGGTAGCCGCTGTTTCCGTCGGCGCGCCCGGCGCGACGAACGGAGTGAGGAACAGGCGGCAGGCGATCGACGTCATGGGCGCCCATGGCGATCGTCCGGCCTTCTTATCCCGCCGAGGAGGGGCACAGCCATCATGAAAAACCTGAAAGCCATACTGGCCACGCCCGGGTCGATGGTCTTCGAGGAATCGGAGATGCCGGTTCCCGGACCCGGGGAAGTCCTGATAAAGGTCGGTCGTGTCGGGATATGCGGTTCCGACATCCACGCCTTCGAATCGGGCCCCTTCATACCGCCCAAGGACCCCTCGACCAAGATCGGCCTGGGCCACGAGTGTTCCGGCGTGATAGTGGCCCTCGGGTCCGGAGCCGACGCCTTCCGCGAGGGCGACCGAGTCACGATAGAGCCTGGGGTGCCCTGCGGGAAATGCCGATTCTGTAAGGAAGGTAGATACAACCTTTGCCTCGAGATGGACTTCATGGCGACATCGCCCCGTTACAGGGGAGCGCTCGCCAACTATTTGACGCATCCGCAGAGCATGACCTTCAAGCTTCCCGATGGGATGGACGAAGTCGAGGGAGCCCTGGTCGAGCCCGCGGCCGTCGGCATGCACGCCGCGCTGCAGGCGAACGTTAGGCCAGGGAACAAGATCGCCATCCTCGGCGCGGGCTGCATCGGCCTCATGACGCTACAGGCCTGCAGGGCCCTCGGCGCCTCGGAGATAGTCGCCATCGACCTCATCCCCAAACGGCTCGAGATGGCGACGCGGCTCGGCGCCTCGGCCATGGTCGACGCCGGCACGTGCGACACTGTCGAAACGGTCAAGGCCCTGCTGGGAAGCCTGGGCGCCGACATCGTCTTCGAGACGGCTGGCTCCCGCGCCACGGCGGCTCTCGCGCCCTCCCTCGTCATGCGCGGCGGACGGATCATGATCGTCGGAACCATCCCCGGCGACACGCCGATCAACTTCCTGAAGATCAACAGGGAAGTGACGATCCAGACCGTGTTCAGGTACGCGAACAGGTATCCCGCGACGATCTCGGCGATCGCCTCGGGAAAGATCGACGTCAAATCGATGGTGACGGATACCTATAAATTTTCCGACGTCCAGAGGGCTTTCCGCGAGTCGGTGGACCGGAAGAACGAAATCATCAAGTTGGTCGTGTCGATGTGACGTTGTCCATCGGCGGCTGACAGCCAAGGGAGGCGACTATGCTGGCATCCATGAAGGAAATGCTTTTAAAGGCGCAGAAGGGACATTACGCCGTTCCGCACTTCAACGTCTGGAACGTCGAGATGCTCGAGGGGGTGATGGACGCCGTTGAGGAAGGGCGTTCTCCCGTCATCATCTCGTTCGGGACAGGCTTCGTTAAGAACACGAACCCCGACCACTTCACCCCGATGATGGTCTCCATGGCGAAAGCCGCCACGGTGCCCGCGTCGGTGCATTGGGATCACGGCAGGAATTTCGGGATAGTCCAGCACGCCGTCGACATCGGCTTCACCTCGGTCATGATCGACGCGTCGGCGAATCCGCTCGACGTCAACATCAGGCTCACGAAGGAAGTGGTCGACGCCTTCCAGCACCTGGGCTACCCGGTGGAGGCGGAGCTGGGCCATGTCGGCGCGGAGACGAAGTACGAGGACGCCCTCGCCAGCTACGGATACACCGATCCGGATCAGGCGAAGGAATTCATAGAGGGAACGGGAGCCGACGCCCTCGCCGTGGCGATCGGGAACATGCACGGCGTCTACAGCTCCGAGCCGAAGATCGACTTCGGGATACTGGAGCGGGTGAGGGCCGCCATCGACACGCCCCTCGTCCTCCACGGAGCCTCGGGGATAGGCGACGCCGACGTGCGCAGGGCCATCTCCCTCGGCTGCACCAAGATCAACATCCACACCGAGCTCGGCCAGGCGGCGATGATCGCCATCGAGGAGTGCGGCGGGAAAATGAACTACCTCGCGCTGCAACAGGAAGTCCGGAAGGCGGTCAAGGGCAGGGCCCTCGACAAGATCCGCCTTTTCGGAAGCGAGGGGAAAGCTTGATCAAAGAAACGCCAGGACGGAGGAAACGACTATGAACATGATCAAATTGGGAAGGAAGGATACGGCTATTTCCAGGATCGGGCTCGGCACCTGGGCTATCGGGGGAGGGCCGGCATGGGGCGGCGACACGGACTTCGAGGACAGCATCGGGACCATAGCCGGATGCAAGGCTCTCGGGATCAACCTGGTCGACACGGCTCCGGCATACAATTTCGGCAACAGCGAGAAGATCGTCGGCGCGGCGTTGGCGAGGATCAAGCGCGAGGATGTCGTCCTCATAACGAAGTGCGGGATCACCTGGAAAGGCACGGGGAGCCTTTTCAACAAGGTCGGGGACACCCAGCTCTACAAGAACCTCTCCAAAGCCTCGATAAAGGAAGAGATCAAGGAGAGCCTCGAGAGGCTCGGGACAGACTACATCGACGTGTACATGACCCACTGGCAGAGCGTCGAGCCCTTCTTCACCCCCATCTCCGAGACCCTCGAGACGCTCAACGAGCTCAAGGCCGCGGGCCTCATCAGGGCGATAGGAGCGGCCAACGTCACCGTCGACCATATCGAGGAGTACCTGAGGCACGGGGACCTGGACATCGTCCAGTGCAAGTATTCCATCCTGGACCGCAAGGTCGAGCAGGAGATCCTGCCCCTGTGCAGAAAGCGCGGCATCACCTTCCAGGCCTACTCGCCCCTCGAGCAGGGCCTCCTGACGGGGACGATACGCGACGACTATGTCCCGCCGAAGGGCTCGGCCCAGAACGGCAAGCGCTGGTTCGAGCGCGACAACATGCGCAAGGCCCTCGCCATGCTCCGCGGATGGTCCGGCCTCTGCGCCAAGTATTCCTGCTCGATCCCCGACCTCGCGATCGCGTGGATACTGGCCCAGGGGGACAACATCACCGTCCTCAGCGGCGCGGTCACGATCGAACAGCTCGCCGAGAACGCGAAGGCGGCCGACATCAGGCTGGAGGACGCCGACATCAGGGCGATGAGAGAGGCGGCGGAGGCTCTCGACGCGTAAGCGTCGATCGAATGCCGCATCGTAGGGAGAAGGAAGAAGCATGGGAGGCGTGAGGGTCGCCGTCGATGTCGGCGCCGGAAGCGTGAAAATGCTCGCCGCGCGCTTCGACGACGGCAGGATCGTCCCCTTGCGGACCTTCGAGTTCCCGGACAAGCCGCTCAGGACGCGGGAATCTCTTCGCATAGACCTGCCGGGAATCCTGGAGGGAATTAAAAAGGGCATAGCCGGCCTGACCGCCGAGACCGGCGCCTGCGAATCGCTTGGAATAGACACCTACGGCAACGGATACGGCGTGCTGGACAGGGAAGGGAAACTCATCGGCGTTCCGTACCACTACAGGGACGGCAGGACGGAAGGGATACTCGAGAGGATGGCGGATAGAATACCGCCGGAGGAATTGTTCCGGGAAACCGGGATCTACCCTGTAAGGTCGCGCGTCCTCATGCAGTTGTACAGCGAAGTCGTCGAAAGCTCGCGGGCGATGAGGGAGGGGGCGACCTTCCTGCCGCTCGCGAACCTCCTCACCTACTTCCTCACCGGGGAAAAGGCCGCGGAGCGAACGATAGCCTCGGTGTGCGGTCTTCTCGAGGTGGGCGGCGAGGGATGGAACGAGGCTGTCATGGAACGCCTTTCCATCCCCGACAGGATATTCCCCCGGATCGTCGACGGGGGGAGCGTCGCGGGAAAGCTCGCCGACGAGGGGATCCTCGGTACGGGGCGCGGGCAGACGACGGTAGTAAACGTATTCGCCCACGATACCGAATCTGCCTTGTTGGCGACCTCTTTGCCGGACCGCGACGCCCTCTTCGCCAGCCTGGGCACGTCCATCATATTCGGCGCCCGGACGAAGACGCCCGTCGTCAATCGCGAGGGCTACGTTTACCATTTCAAGAATATGACGGGAGCCTTCGGGACGAATTCCCTATGTAAGGATTTCCCGGGGTTCTGGATAGCGAACAGGTGCCTGGAGTCGTGGAACAGGGAAGGGGCGGGGCTCGGCCGCGGAGACCTCAACCGGCTCGCCGGGGATGGGAAGGGGAACATCGCCTTCCTCGATGTCTCGGATCCGATTTTCCGCAGCGACGAGGCTGACATGGTGCAGACTATCCTCGGGTATTGCGAGAGGACAGGGCAGCCAAGGCTCGGGTCGAAGAGCGAGATAGTACGTTGCCTCTTCGAGAGCATCGCGCTTCAGATCAAGTGGAGCCTGGAATGCCTCCGGAAGGTTTCGGGCGTGTCGGGTCAGACGAGGATCGCGGTGATGAACGGAGGGACGAGGAACCCCCTCCTTCTTCAGATGATCGCCGACGCTACCGGGCTGGACGTCCTCGCGGGGAGCCCGATAGCGTCGGCGATGGGCAATCTCCTCGCCCAGCTCTACGGGGCTGGCGAGTTGGCGACACCCGCAGAGATACAGGAAGCGGTGTCGGCGTCCTGCGAGCTCCGCCTTTACGCCTGCAGGCGGGACGGCCGGTGGGACGAGGCCCTCGGGCGGATGAAGCGCATCGGCCTGTTCGCCGAATAGAATATATAGTGAGCAGCAATGTCTTTATTTGACGGATGGAGGTTTCAATGGATTCGCGCATCGATGAAAACGTAGTCGACGAGATCATCAGGGTAGCCCGGAAGATGGAGGAAGCCCAACTGGTCAATACTTACGAGGGCAATCTTTCGATCATGAAGGACGGACTTCTCTACATCACGCCGGCGCGCACGAGGAAAAGCGAACTGACCGAGGAGCTGATCGTCGTCTTCGACGAGACGGGCGCCCAGATCGGGGGAACGAAGAAGGCGTCCTCTGAACTTCTCATGCACAAGGGCGCTTACGCGGTGCGCGACGACATTAAGGCCGTGATTCACTGCCACGCGCCCTACCTGACGGCCTTCGCCATCTGCAACGTTCCCATAGACTACAAGTGCCACCCCGAGATCCTCTTCCATTTCAAGGACATCCCCGTGGCGCCCTACGGCAAGCCGGGAACCTCGGAGATCGTCGACAACGCCAGGGAATATCTGAAGAACCGCAATCTCGTGCTCCTCGGCAACCACGGGGTCCTCGCCGTGGGTTCGACGCTGGAGATCGCTTTCCAGAGGATCGAGTCGGCGGAAAAGTTCGCACGGATCGCGACTATCGCCAAGCAAATCGGCCCGGTGGTGAACATCCCCCCCTCGGAAATCGAGCGGATGCTGGCCGTGAAGGTCCCGACATGATCTCGGCTTTCGGGCGCGGATCGAAGCGCCTCATGTACGCGAACCTCAATCCTCGGACGATGGGGCTCACGAAATACGGATACGAGGAACTGCTCGCCGCCGCGGCGAGAAACGGCTTCGAGGGAATAGAGGTACCGGCGGGAGCCTTTGAGACGGTGGAAAAGGCCAGGACAGAAGGCGCTCGCCTGGCCGGGCTCGGCATGAGGTGGGGCCTGATCATGGCGCCCTGCGACCTCTACCGGGTCCCGGACGATGCATTCGAGGCCGCGCTGAAGCAATTCGCTCAATGGGTCTCGAGGGCGAGGGCGGCCGGTTGCGCGCGGGCGTACAACCACATCTGGCCCGGCAGCGACGACAGGGAGTACGACGCGAATTTCGAATGGCATGCCAAAAGGCTTCGCGCCATATACGAGATCATGGACGGGAACGGCATGCGGTACGGCCTCGAATTCATGGGGGCAAGGACCGTGAGGGAGGGCTTCCGCCATCCCTTCATCCATTCGCTGGCGGGTACCATGGCCCTCGCCGATTCCGTGGACAGGCGCATCGGCTTCGTCTTCGACACCATTCACTGGTACTGCTCGGGCGGAAGAATGGACGATGTCTACCTCGCCGCGCGCAACACGGCCAAGATCGTGAACGTGCATCTGAACGACGCCGATCCGAGGCGCTCGCGCGAGGACCAAGTCGACAGCGAACGGGGCATGCCGATGGAGCACGGGATCATCGATTCGGCGTGGATCCTGCGCCAGCTCCACCTCGGAGGCTACGACGGGCCGGTGATCGTCGAACCCATGAAGCCGACCACGGACAGGTACGCTTCCATGCCCCTGGACGACGCGGTGGCCGACGCCGCGTCCTGCCTGGCCAAGGTGTTCGAGGCGGCCGGTATTTGAACTACAAGGTATAGGTGAAAGACGCATCTTGAGCGACGCGCCCGAGAGATTCCAGAAGAGGAGGCTTACATGAAAGCGGTGGTGAGATACGGAACCCCGACCTTGTTCGGGGGCTACAAGTACATGGATGTCCCGGAGCCGACGGTCGGGGACGAGGACCTGCTGCTCGAGGTGAAGGCTTCGGCCATCTGCGGCGCCGATCTGAAGCATTTTGGCGTGCAGAACGGTTCGGACAACTTCCTCTCCGTTTGGGGCCACGAATTTTCAGGCGTCGTGGTCAAGACGGGCGAGAAAGTCGTGGACTGGAAGGTGGGAGACAGGCTCGTCTCCGACAACACGGGTTATGTCTGCGGCAAGTGCCACGCCTGTTCAGTGGGAAATTTCCTGACCTGCCCGGACAAGAAATCCCTCGGCCTCGGCATGGACGGCGGATTCACCAAGTACGTGAAGATTCCCGGCCAGGTCCTGCGCGTCTACAAGAACTGCGTCTTCAGGATCCCCGACAACGTTTCGTTCGAGGAAGCCGCTCTGCTGGACCCGATCAGCAACGCCTACATGGCGGTGGCTCAGCGTTCCCAGCTGCTTCCCGGCGAGAACGTGGTCATCTTCGGCGCCGGCCCCCTGGGCTTGTTCTCGCTGCAGATGGCCAAGCTCATGGGAGCGGCGAAGGTAATCCTCGTCGGACTGGAAGTCGACAGGCAGTTCCGCTTCAAGGTGGCGGAGAAGCTGGGCGCTACCCACCTCATCGTCGGCGACAAGGAAGACGCATCCGCCAGGATCGTGGACATCGTCGGCAGGAACGAGATCCCCCTCATCATCGACTGCGCCGGAGCCCCTTCTGTCCTGAAGCAGGCCCTGGGCATCGTCAGAACGAACGGCCAGATCGTGAGGATCGGAATGGGGTACGCGCCCCTTGAATTCTCCATAAACGATCTTTCCATGAAGGGCATCACGCTCACGGGGCATATGGCCTACAACACGGTGTCGTGGAAGAACAGCATCAACCTTCTCAAGAACGGCATGCTGGACGCGAAGTCCATGATCACCCACAGGCTGCCCCTGTCGCAGTGGGAAGAAGGCTTTAAGCTCATGCTCGGCCGCGAGGCGATCAAGGTGATCCTGACCTACGACGGCGACTGAGGGTTTTCGGAGCGGGCAATAAACCAAGCAAGCGAGGTGTCGACATTACTATGAACGAAGAAGCGAAGAAACCGGGACCAAAGGTGATAGTTGCCACGGATTTCCCCGAATGGGAGAAAGTCAGGGACATCGTCGACAATCTCATGGACGTGGTTTTCAATTACCGCCAAAGCGGACATCCCGGCGGTTCCAGATCGAAGCTGCCCATGTTCCTGTCGACCCTCCTCGGGGGCGTCATGAGGTGGGATGTCCGCGATCCCACGAGGCGATTCTCGGACCGCTTCATCCTGGGAGCCGGGCATACGGCGCCACTCGTTTACTGTACGCTCGCGGTCCTCAATGAAGCGATGCGGCTCAAGGCGGCCCAAACCGGGGATCCACGCTACCGGGTCCTCGACGCCGACAGGCGCGCCCTCTACGTCGAGCACCTCCTCGGTTTCAGGCGACGGGGCGGTCTGTCGGGTCATCCCGAAATGCAGGGCCGGTCGCTGTTCATAAAGGCCAATACCGGGGCGTCGGGCCACGGCAGTCCCGTGGCCGCGGGCGTCGCCGTCGCGCTGAAGCGCGCGGGTGTCGGCGAAGTGAAGGTCTTCGTCATGGAAGGCGAAGGCGGACTTACGCCAGGAGCGACGCATGAGACGATGAACTCAGCCTGGGGGCTCGCCCTGGACAACCTCGTCTTCCTGATCGACTGGAATGACTACGGCATCGACGACCATCCGGCGAGCAGCGTCGTGTACGGAACGCCCCAGGACTGGTTCGGCTCCCACGGCTGGCGCGTCGCGGGGACGGAGGCTGGCGACGATTACGACGCGATTCGCAGCATCCTTCTCGACACTCTGCAGGCCGATAATCCCGGCAAGGTTCCCACGGCTTTCTGGGCGAAGACGAAGAAGGGGCGAGGCTACCTGAAATACGACAACGCCTCCCACGGTTCGCCCCACGCCATGAACAGCGAGCTGTTCTGGCGCACCAAGGCCGACTTCGCGGAAACCTACGGAGCGGAGTTCGTCAATTTCAAAGGGGCTGCCCCGTCGGGCGCTGCGGCGATCGAGGCCGAGTTCAAGGATAACCTCGAGGCGGTGATCGACGTGCTAAGAAATGACCAAGCCCTCGTGGATACGCTCGCGGACCGTCTTCTGGCGATTGCGGAGAGTGTGCCAGATGAACTCCCGGGATTCAGGCTTGGAGCAAAGGCAAACCCCTTCCTCGACGGGAAGCTCTTCGATTTCGAGAACTACCCGGAAGAACTTTTCGCCAAGCCGGGCGAAAAGCGGGCGAACCGGGAAGCTTTGGGCCGATGGGGCGCCTGGGTAAACGCGTTGGGCGCCCGCGGCTACGGTAGGCCGCTCTTCATCGCCAGTTCGGCGGATTTGGCCGGATCAACCAATATCGCCGGTTTCGGCAGTCCTCAGGGAGATTTCCGCGGATATGGATGGTACGAGCGCTGCGGCACCGACGAGGGGGCCCTTCTCCCCCAGGAGATTACCGAGTTCGCCAACGCGGGAATCATGGCAGGCATTGCCTCATGCAACCTTTCCCTTTCGCCGGAGGAGGAATTCACCGGCTTCTGGGGCGCGACATCGACCTATGGCGCCTTCTCCTACCTGTTGTACGGCCCCATGAGACTCTTCAGCCAGATGAGCCAGGACTGTGAACTCGCCTTGGGAAAGGTACTCTGGGTCGCTGGCCATTCGGGCCCCGAAACCGCCGATGACTCCAGGACGCATTTCGGAGTTTTTTCGCCCGGTGTCACGCAGTTGTTCCCCGAGGGGCAGATCATCAACCTCCACCCCTGGGAGTTCAACGAAGTCCCGGTCGTCCTCGCCGCGGCTTTCAGGCAGAAGGCCCCGATCGTGGCGATCCATCTGACCCGGCCGGCGATCGCTATCCCCGACAGGCGGAAGTTGGGAATGCCTTCGCATCTTCAAGCCGCCCGCGGCGCTTACATCGTCTGCTCTCCCGAGCCGGGAAAGCCACGCATGGGCACGGTAATCGTCCAGGGGACGAGCGCCATGAACGCCATCCTCTCCCTCCTGCCCGATTTGAATGAGCTAGGGGTAAAGGTTGTCTGCGCGGTGAGCCCTCAGCTCTTCGCCCTTCAGCCGCTTGAATACCGGGAATCCGTACTTTCCGATTCCGACAGGCTCGATTCCATGGTAATCACGACACAGGCGCGGTGGCTCATGCACGAGTGGCTATTCTCCAAGACGAGCGAAGAGTATTCGCTTTCTGCCGACTGGGACAACCGCTGGAGGACGGGGGGTACACTCGACGAAGTGCTGGACGAGGCTCACCTAACACCGGACTATATCAGGGAGAGCGTTGAGCGCTTTGTGCGCGATCGTCCCGCCCGGCTGGGCAGGATGCGCTCGGCTCTGGAAAAGAACCTTCTCCCGTAAAGCCAGGGGTTCTACGCAAAGGAAGCCGGGTTGCCGCCTTGCTGACGGAAGCTTTATACTCCCGACGATCAGACGTAGAATTGTCTGTCGTGGTTACTCCAACCATTCTCCTCAAGGAGCCCGATCTATGCCCCGGAATAAATCCGCCCGCGTCGCTGTCATTCAAGCCGCCCCGGTCATCATGGACCTCAAGCGGACTGTGGAGAAAACCGTCGCTTTGACCCACGAGGCGGCAGCCAAGGGGGCCAAGATAGTCGTCTTTCCCGAGGCCTTCATCCCGGCCTATCCCCGGGGGCTTAGCTTCGGGGCGAAGATCGGTTCCCGAACCCAGGCGGGGAGGGAGGATTGGGCTCGATACTGGGGGAACTCTGTATCGGTGCCGAGCGACGCGACGAGCGCCTTGGGCGAGGCCGCGCTGAAGGCGAAGGTCTATCTTGTCATGGGGATCATCGAAAAGGAGACATCGGGGAGCCAGGGCACCCTGTACTGCACGATGATCTATTTCGGCCCCGACGGAAACCTCCTGGGCAAGCACCGCAAGCTGAAGCCGACGGCTTCCGAGCGCCTGATATGGGGAGAGGGCGACGGTAGCACCCTTACGGCCGTCGACACGCCCTACGGCAGGATGGGAGGCCTGATCTGCTGGGAGAATTACATGCCTCTCGCCAGGGCCGCCATGTACGAGGAAGGCTTGAGCTTCTATCTCACGCCCACGGCCGATTCCCGCGATGAATGGCAGTCGACGATCCGCCATATCGCCCTCGAGAGCCGCTGCTTCGTGCTGAACTGCAACCAATTCGTCACGAAGGACATGTATCCCAGGGATCTTGCCTGCTATTCGGAGCTGGAAAGCTCTCCCGAGCTTATGTGTCGGGGCGGAAGCGCCATCCTGAGTCCCATGGGCCAGTATCTCGCTGGGCCGGTATGGGACAAGGAAGAGATCATCCTTGCCGATCTCGACCTAGCCCAGCTTGCCCAAAGCCGGTTCGATTTCGACGTTACAGGTCACTATGCCCGCCCCGATGTGTTCCAACTGGTGGTAAACACCACGATGAAAAGTACTATCCCTAAAATTGTTTGAGCTGACGCGTCTATCAAACCAGGAGGTTTTTATTCTTGGAAGTATTTGCCTAATTAAAGGTCCTTGAAAGGAAAAGAAAGACAATAGAGGTGATCTAGCAATGGACGCGCTACATTTTCTCGTTTTTACTCTATATAAAGT
>DATMZF010000004.1:0-35405 GCA_035560555.1 Rectinemataceae bacterium | reverse complement strand
AATCGGTACCGGTTTCATCAGAACCTGGACTACGAAACGCCAGACCAGCGCTATCGTTCGTTCCAGGCTAAGGATTTGGCAGCGTGAAGTACCACCTTATTCGTTAGCTGTTTTTGGTCTTGATCAGAGGGCCCAGCATAGTGACCGAACTCGCGTGGCCCATAAGAAGCATAAGGGAAGCTTCGTCCAGAATTTCCAGCTTGTATGTTCCAAAACTGTGACGGAGATAGTATGGCGTCCAGGTGGAATCCACGTATCCCAAACGCTTCATTGCACGTTCGAAGCAATTTCCTATTGAAGCTTCCGACACCGGGTTTGATCGGCCGGGAGCCGTAAACACGAAGTCCATATCGTCGGCAGTCATTGTCTGCTCTTTCCATATAAGCAATTCCTGAACCGTTCGCTCCGAAAGATATCCAGGTCGAACAATCCCCGTCTTTGTGGTCTTTACCTTGCTGTTTGTCCCTGATTCGATCGCTGTCCGGATAGGAACAAAACGCTTCTCAAGATCTATCTGCCCCCACCTAATCGCCCGGAGTTCTCCAGGGCGTGCCCCCGTATCATTCATGGCGAAGAAGAATGCAACATACATTGGCGAACCATAGAGCTTAATGGCTTCGCCATGGGTAGCCGGATAAAGTTTGATGATGACCTCACGGGGGAGGGCAGACCGGGGCTTTTCTGGGGCCTTATTATATTTGACCACTCCTTCAAGAGGGTTTTCCTTGACGAGCCCTTGCTGGCGCCAATAGGTGAACATAAGAGAAAGCGCATAGAGCATCTTGTTTCGTGTGCCGCGGGCATATGGGGAGCCATTGATCCTGTTGAGGCTTTTTATTGTGATATTGATCTCTGAAGGCTCAAGTTCCTGGATGTTACAGGCACCGAAGACCTTCAGAAAATGGTTCTCGAGGAAGCCTTGATAGATGGCGAGGGTGGCATCGGTTCGCTTCCAGCCATGTTCTACCTGGTCGCGATCCCATTCTCCATCCTTGTCGAAGAATCCAACAGCGAGTTCGGAGAAGAGGTAGTCTTTCGCTCTGCCGAGAAGAACCAGGTGATTTCTAGAAGCCCATTTCACGGCAGCTTCCCGGGTGCTTTCGGGAGACATGAACCACTTTCTCGGGGCATCGTCGAATTCTACACGAAAGCGATTCTTCCCTGGTATCCACTGCGTCTTGATAGCTTTTTTTGGTCGGGACATATGTCATTCTGAGGCTTTGGACAAATATTTGTCAATATAAACACATACTTTTCCACATACCCTAAAAAATAAGGCCGGTAAATCCTTTTATTATAAGGATTTACCGGCCTCTTTTTTAGCCCCTAGGGGAGTCGAACCCCTCTTTAAAGATTGAGAATCTTTTGTCCTAACCGATAGACGAAGGGGCCTCGTGAAGGAAAATGCTTCCTGACAGGAAGCATTTTCCTTCACGTACAAGTTTCCCGCAGGCGCGGTAAACTTGTCAAATTGTCTATGGACCTTAACAAAAGCGAAAATCTCGCATCGCACCCGATCGGAAAAACCCGAGTTCCCCAGGGAGGATTTGAACCCCCACAAGCAGATCCAGAGTCTGCCGTGCTACCATTACACAACCGGGGAATGAAGTCAACGGCAGATAAAATAACGCAGCCGACGGCCCTTAGTCAATACCTCGGGTTATTCAAAAATAATCATCCCGATGAATAATCTGTGTTGACAAGCGGCCGTAAGGGATCTATTCTTAAAGGGAATAAGATACGCACGAATGTGCATTATGAATTAACTGAGACCTCGTTTAGCCCTGAAAAGGAGAAGAAGGATGACAGGTGGAATCGCGCGCGGAACGGAGCGACTTTTCGACGACAAGGGGCATCTCTTTCTTCTCGCCCTCGACCACGCCCAGAGCGGCGTGATGTCGGGGCTGGAAAATTCGGGCGGACTCATGACAAAACTCGCCGCTTCAGCCCTAGATGGCTTCATCCTCAATATAGGCATGAGCGGGCGAATGGCCGCGCCGCCTTTTCTCAGGAAGAAGCTCGTTCTGCGCACTTCCTTCGGGGGATCCATGCTCGCGAGCGATTACTCGACCGTGCACGCCAACCACGTGAGCCCGGAAACCGCGCTTTCCGTCGGCGCCGACGCCGTCCTCATGATGGCGGTGATAGGCGGCACGGATTACAAGAGCCTGCAGAAGGTCGCCGCCGATATCGATCGGTTCCACCAGCTTTCCATTCCCGTAATCGTGGAGATTCTCGCCGCCGACTTCACCAAGACCAGCAGTTTCGACATTCAGTATAATGGGGCGCGCATCGCCGCCGAGCTGGGAGCCGATGTGGTGAAGGCCTTCTTCGTGGAGGGCTTCGACAAGGTGACGGCATGCTGTCCGGTGCCGGTCATTCTCGCGGGCGGCCCCAAGGACCGCGACATCGCCGCCGTGGCCGCTCAGGCGCTCTCCGAGGGAGCGAGGGGATTCGCCTTTGGCCGCAACATTTTCCAGGCGGCCGACCCCGAAGCTGTCGTGGCAAAGCTGGGCGGACTTCTGAGATGAAGGCCGGGCCGGACGCTTCGACAATCTACAGGATCGCGCGATATTACTATGTCGAGGGGTTGTCGCAGGAGGAGATAGGAGCCAAGGAAGGATTTTCACGCTCCCAGATCTCGAGGCTCCTCGAAAGGGCGAAGGATCTCGGTCTGGTGAAGATCACTGTCCTTCCGCCAGCCGACCTACGCACCGAGGAACTGGCCAGGATTCTCGTGGACAGCCTGCGTCTGCGCACCGCGGTCGTGGTCCCGGTGAGGAAGAACGCCGACGCCGACGACATAGCGCTGGCCATCGCCACGCGGGCGGCGGATTGTCTCCCCGGACTGCTTTCGAACTTCGGCGTCGTGGGGCTCGGCTGGGGCCACACCCTGTACCGGACGGCCGAGCTGCTGCCCAGGAATTCCGACAAGGCCGGCAAGCCTCTTTTCGTGCCGCTCATCGGAACTTCTGGCGACGACAATCCCGATCTGCAGATAAACACGATCATCGATAGATTCAGCTCCTCGTTTCGGTCCAAGGGCCTCTTCGTGAACATGCCTTCGGTGCGCGAAAAAGGCAGGCCGCTCTCGAAAATCGAGGAGACGAGGATCGCGAGCCTCGAGGAATACTGGAACGCGATGGAGGCCGTGGTGGTCGGACTGGGCGTTCCCCCCTCGGAATCCCCGAACCTGATAGCCGAACTCCCCATGGAATACAGGGACGAGCTCAAGAAAAGCGCGTCCTGCGGGGATATTTTAGCCCATTATTTCGACGCCGACGGAAAGATATTCCAGCCCGAGAACAGCTGCGATCTTCTGGCCTTCGACATCGCGAAGCTCCCCGGAATCAAACAATCGATCTGCCTCGCCGGGGGGCGCAACAAACACAGGGGAATCTTGGCCGCGGCCCGCTCCGGGTACATCACCGACCTCGTCACCGACGAGTGGACGGCGCTCGCGGTTCTGGAACTCCTGGGCGAGGGGGGCAGGCTGCCGGCGGGAGCCCTTCACAAACCCGGACAGAAAGGGAGCGGCTCATGAAAGCACTGGTCTATACGGGCATCGGATGCCTGGAAATGCGGGACATGCCCAAACCGGAGGCCGATTTCATCGTGAAGGTCTCCGGCTGCGGCATATGCGGAACCGATCTTAAAACCTATCTCAAGGGACATCATTTTTTCCCGCCTCCAGCGGTTCTGGGCCACGAGTTTTTCGGCCTGGTGGACAAGTCTTCACCCGGAAGCGGATACGAGGTGGGAGATCCCGTGGTCGTGGCGCCCTACGCGGAGTGCGGCGCCTGCTCCCTGTGCCGCGCGGGCGCGGGAACGCTCTGCAGGCACAAGATGTTCGTGGACGGCGGCGCCTTCTGCGAGTATGTGGGGATACCCGCCGGCTATGTCGGCACCGGGGTGTTCCGCGTTCCCGCGGCCGATGACAGCTTTACCCTCGTGGAACCGCTCGCCTGCGTCCTGAACGGCATGGAACATCTGAGGCTCAGGGAAGGAAGCAAAGCCCTCGTTGTGGGCTCAGGTCCGATGGGCGCGCTTTTCGCGCTTGTGTTCAAGGCCAAGGGAATTCCCGTCACCGTGGTCGAACCCGGAGCCCTGCGCAGGGAAAAAGTGGCCTCCTGGGGCATCGACGCGAGGGAGCCCGGAGCCGTTACCGTCGCGGACTACGACAATATCGTCATCGCCGTGAATAAAAAGGAACTGGTGGCCGATTACGCCAAAGCCGTGGGAGACGCCGGCACCGTACTCATGTTCGCCGGCCTCGGGAAGGAAGAGTCGGTCGCGATAGACGCCTACTCCATCCATTACAGGGAAGTGGCGCTCGTGGGCTGCTCGGGATACGCGATACGGCATTTCAGGCAGGCGCTCGCCCTCATCATAGAACACAGGGAGGAATTTTCACGCGTCATAACGCACAGGATGCCTCTCGCGGAAGGGGCCGCGGCCTTCAATCTGCTCTCCGGCGGTCAGGCCTTCAAGATAGTCCTGAAACCATAGGAGCGGCGAACCATGAAGCTTGGAATACTTTTCGGACCGGGCTCAGGCGACGGCGGTTCGATCCGCGCCGAGAAACTGCTCGCGCGGAGGCTTGAGGGGCAGAGTGTGGCCGTCTGCCAAGGCCTCTTCGGGGGAAGCGGGCGGCCGGGAGATTCCGGAGATTCCGAGGGCTCCGAGGCCCCGGCTCTCTGGGAGAGACTCGCCGTCGCGCCTTCTGGTCATCCTGTTGGCTACGTGAGTGAACTACGCGCCGCGGTTGCCGCGCTCTCCGCCTGGGGGGCCGAACTCCTCGTATGCGTGGGAGGGGATGGACTCGCCTCCTACGCGGCGGACGCCATGCTTAGCGGGCTTAGGCCCATGCCGCTTCTGGGCGTCGCCGCGGGCACGATCAACGTGGGGCCGATCGTCTCGCTGGGACTGGACGGTATCGCCGACCTCGATCCGGAAAAGCTGAAGATAGAAAAGGTCGGCGCCGTCGAGGTATCGCTGGATGGCGTCCACCTCGCCTATGGGTTCAACGACATCGTCATCGGCGACACCTTTCTCGGCATGATGGACGGCGCGGCGAAAAGCCTTTCGGTCCGGGCAATGCTCGAGAGCGGCCGGAAAAGGGAAGCGTCGCCATCCCCCGACATCGTCGGTCCGGCCTTCACGGTGAGGAAAAACGGGATCGGCATCGAACCCGGCATGCGCAGGCCGGCCCAGATCATCGTTTCGCCGCTCGGGAAGCGCGAATTCTACGCCAGGGCGATCGCGGGAGTCCTCTGCGACGCCGCCTACATGAAAGGCGCGGCGGCCATGGCGCTTTTCGATTCGGTCATCGTGAGAGCCGGAAGCTCGGAACGCGGCATCTCCGATTTTTCCGTGACCGAACAGCTTCTTTTCGACCCGGGGGACTGGGTGGAAATAAGCGGTCTCGCCGCCGCCGGACAGATCGTCGTCGATGGAAATCCCTTCGCCCGCACGGGCGATCGCGTTCGGTTCAGGTCGATGCCGGATCTGGTCGAGATAGCCAGGCTGCAACATTTCGGTATGGAGGCATAGGATGGATTCTGGCAGAAGCATGCCCAGGATGAAGAACAATCTCCAGGCCAGGGAACAGAGGAGGGCCGCCGCGGTGATGATGACGCCGCTCCTCCTCACGCTGTTTTTCCTCTTCCTCCTGCCGGTGGCCTTCGTCGTCATGATGAGCTTCACCAACTGGAGCCTTACGACGCCGACGCGCGCCTTCGTGGGACTGAAGAACTTCCTCTTCGTCCTCAAGGATGAGCGATTCTGGAAGGCGCTCGGCAACACGGTTTTCTATACGGCGATAAAGCTCGTGGCCGACACCGGCCTCGCTCTCTTCATAGCCACCCTCCTGGACAGGAAACTGCATCTGCGGCGCTTTTTCAGAATCGCGCATTTCGCGCCCGTCGTGGTCCCCATCACGGCATCGAGCCTGATCTGGCTCTGGTTCTACGACCCCGGCATCGGCCCCCTCAACCAGATCCTCGTAAGCCTCGGCCTTCCTGCCATGCAATGGCTCTACAGCGAAAAGACGGCCTTGCTTTCGGTGATCCTGTTCTCCGTCTGGAAAGGACTTGGCTACAACGTCATCCTCTTCCTAGCCGGACTCCAGAGCATCCCCGAATCCTATCTCGAGGCGGCGCGCATCGATGGAGCGAGCGAAAGACAGGTATTCTTCAAGATAAAGTTGCCCCTCCTCGCGCCCGTCACCTCCTTCGTGATCATGATGGGCATCATCAACTGCCTGAAAGTCTTCACGGAGGTGGACGTGATGACGCCCAACCACGGCCCGCTGGAATCGACGCTCCTCCTCGTCTCGTACATCTACGACCAGTCATTCACGAGGGGGAGGATGGGCCGCGGAGCCGCGACGGCCCTCCTTTTGTTCCTGCTGATATTCGGATTCACCCTGCTGCAGAGAGCCTTCGGGCGTAAAAACGTAAGTTACGACTGAGGGAGGAAAGCATGAACAAAAAAAAGCGCAAGCGCTATCCGGCCGTCTTCATATTCCTGACGTTGAGCTCCCTGCTCATGATTTTTCCCTTCGTTTGGATGTTCCTGTCCTCTTTCAAGACCTCAGCCGATGTCTACAGCTACCCGCCCAAGTGGATCCCGAGCTCTTTCCAGCTGACCAATTTTTTCGAAGTGTTCAAGAAGATTCCCTTCCTGAGATTTTACGCGAACAGCATAGTCATCGCCATCGTGCAGACCTTCCTACAGATACTCATCTCGGCGATGGGCGCCTTCGCCCTCACAAAGCTGGAATTTCCGGGGCGGAAAAAGATGTTCACCTTCATGCAGAGCAGCATGTATGTCCCCGAAGTGGTGACGATGATACCGCTCTTTCTCCTCGCCTCCTGGGCGGGGCTGGTGGACACCTACGCGGGACTCATCCTGGGGGGCCTCACCTGCGCCTTCACGACGATACTACTTATGTCCTTCTTCGAGATCATCCCGAACGATCTCCTGGACGCGGCCAAGATCGACGGCTGCGGCTATTACAGGATTTTCCTCCAGGTGGTCATACCCAACGCCCGGACCGCCATCGGGACGGCTTCCCTCTTCGCCTTCCTCACGCATTGGCGAAGCTACATGTGGCCGTTGATCATCACGAACAACGTCAAGCTGAGGACGCTGCCCATAGGGCTGAAATACCTGGTCCAGGAGACCTCCTCCGAATACCAGATTCTCATGGCCGCTTCCCTCATGGCGATAATACCCGTGCTTCTGGTGTACATGCTGATGGAAAAGGAGTTCGTGCAGTCCATAACGCTGACCGGACTCAAGTCATAGCTCGAGATACGGAGCCGACCTGCGCGCGGCTCGATACGGGAAGGGAAACCTTCCAGGAGGTAGGGGAATGAAACGAACGGTATTGGTGCTGGCTGCTTTGCTCGCCCTTTGCGCGACGGTGATCCCCGTCGCGGCCCAGACAAAGCTCAAGGTATGGTACGCCATTTCGGGGGATTCGGGCGAAGCGTTCAAGGCGATGCTGGAAAAATACGACGCGGCGAACGACGACGTCGCGCTCGAGTATTCCTATTCGGGCAACTACGGCGACACGGCCACGAAGGTCAGCGCCGCCTTAGTCTCCAACACTGCCCCCGACGTGGCGCTGATGGCGGCGGGACCTCTCTACACGGGCGCCCGCAACGACTTCTTCATCGAAGAGAAAATCAACGAGCCCGATTTCCAGAAGAACGACATCTATCCCGGCGTATGGGACTACGCCAAATTCAATGGCAGGATCTGCGCGGTTCCCTACGGCATCTCCACGCCGGTTCTCTACTACAACAAGGCCGTCATCGAAAAGGCCGGAATCAGCCTCAAGAACCCGCCCAAGACATGGGCCGAATTCGTTCCGATCGCCAAGGCCGCCCAGGCCAAGGGCAATATCAACGGAAGCGCCGATTTCTGGGGCTTCGATGTCACGGACGTGGGCTGGCTCTTCAAGACAATGCTCAACCAGAACGGTAACGGCGTCATCTCGGTGAAAGGCGCCAAGATCGCGCCCGCCTTCGACGACGAAAAAGCCGTCGAAGTGGCCACCTTCTGGGAAAAGCTCACCGCCGATAAGCTGATGGCGGTCGGGCAGCATTCCAACGCCGAGAAGAAGTTCCTCGCCGGAAACCTGGCTTTCCTCGTGGCCACGTCGGCCAGGATAGCCCGCTGGTCGGCCGACCCCGCGCTGAAGATCGGCGCCATCCCGATGCCCTATTTCCAGAAACCCTCGGTCGCACTGGGCGGTAACGTCCTCATCATCCTCAGCAAGGACCAGAAGATAAAGGAAGCCTCCTGGAAGCTCGTGAAGTACCTCGCCAGCAAGGAAAACCAGACCACCTTCGCCTTGAAGACCGGCTATCTGCCGATACGCAAATCGGGCCTCAGCCTTCCGGCGGCCGCCGCGGCCGTCGAAAAGAACGCGATGTTCTCGGTCGCCTTCGATCAGCTCGACAACAGCTGGTCATACTGGCATTTCGACCAGATGGGTACCATGGACCAGATCCTGGCGCAGACGATAGACACCATCGAGCGAAAGGTCCGCGATCCGAAGGCGGCGCTCGAGAAGGCCGCGGCCGAACTCCAGGCCGAAATCGACGGCTGATTCGATGAACAAGTATTCCTTTTCCACGGCCGCGCTCTATCCGAGAAGCGCGGCCGAGAGCCTGCGCCTCATCAGGGGCGCGGGCTTCTCTCACGCCGAGCTGATGCCCCAGTGCTTTTCCGAGGCCCGCGAAACCTTCGCCCTGGACGCCGAGAACTGCGGGATACATGTCGCCTCCGTCCATTATCCCCTCGCCATGTTCTCCATGCTTTACAACGCGGGGGAGGGCATGACAGCCGAGGCGCGGAGCTTCGGTGCCGGACTCGTGCGGCTCTGTTCGCGGCTCGGCGCCGAGGTCCTCGTCGTCCATCCCCACGAGCCGCAGAAAGATCCCGCGCTCCGACTCCTCCTCGAGGAGCCGATACGGCGGAATCTCCAGCTTCTGGGCGAAGCCTGCGAGGCGGCGGGCCTGACGCTCGCGATAGAGAACAATCCCAAGGGGCCGGGCAGGACTCCCTCCGGCCTGCTCTCCTATATCGCTTCCCTGGGGGCGGGGCCGGCGGCCTGGCCGATGGTGGATACGACCGAAGCCTGCGAGGCGGAGGAAGATCCCGCGGCCTTTATCTCGGCGGTGAAACCGCGGCACATGCACTTGAGCGACCATGCGGGCGACAAAAAGCATATTCCCGCCGGCGAGGGAGAGAACGACTGGGCGGCCATCAGGAAAGCCCTCGCGGGCTATGAGGGTTACTACACGCTCGAACCTCTCTATCGCTTCTATATCGACGAGCCGGAAAAGAAGCTCGCGAAGGCATACGACTTCATCGCAGGACTCATCGAGGCCGACGCGTGAGCGGAGGCGCTTATCCCGCGGCCTGCCTGCGCTCCATGCTCGAGGCCTTCGCCGCGGGGGATGCCCTGGGCATGGCCACCGAATTCATGACGCGTCAGGAGATCCGCGACCGTTTCGGCTTCGTGGAGGGGCTTGTTGCGCCGGAATTGTCGAAAAACCACGCCGATCTGCGCAGGGGCCAGGTGACCGACGACACGGAGCAGGTCCTGGCCCTCCTGGATGAATACCTCCTCCGCGGGAGGATAGACCCGCGCGAGACGGCCGAAAGGCTCCTGCGTTGGGTGCGGGAGAGCGGCGCCATCGAAAAGCGCTACATCGGCCCGAGCTCGAAGGCCGCCCTCCTGGCGATATCTGGCGGGGCTGATCCCGCCGTCACGGGGCTCGGCGGAACCACCTGCGGGGGAGTGATGCGCAGCCCCGCCGCCATTCTCTTCGCGCTTTGCGCCGGGCTGCCCCTCGAAAAAAGCGTCCACGACTGCCTTCTGCCCACGCACAACACGAGGCCGGCCCTGGAGGCGGCGATCGCCTACGCCTACGCGCTGAGGGAAGCCCTCGGCGGAGGGAGCGTCCCAAGCATCATCGCGGCCGCCGGCATGGGGGCCGAGGCGGGGGCCGCCCTCGCTCCCTGGAACACCTGCGGTCCGTCTCTGCGGGCGCGCCTGGAGCATTTCACGGCGGCCGAACCCGGATTCGCGAGCCCCGACGATGCACTGGATTTTCTCTACTATGTGTACGGAACGGGACTGGAATCCGTCGACGTGGCTTGCGCGGCCCTCTGCGTCTTTTCCCTCGCGCCTCATGATACATGGCTCTGCCTGCGAATGGGCGCTTCAGTCGGAGGCGACACCGACACCATTGCGGCCCTGGCTGGCATGCTCTCGGCGGCCTTCCTCTCTGCCCGCGGGAAAAGCCACAATATTCCGGCCGAGACGCTGGACGACGTGATGGAATGCAATAGGCTGGATCTCGTTTCCCTGACCGACAGGCTCGCGGTGGTCGATGAGCGCTAAACGAAAGATTCTCCGCGGAAACGCGTTCGCCTGCCTCGCCTTTCTTCCCTTCTGGGGCGTTTCCTATTCACTGAGCTTTTTCTACCTTGGCCTCTATTTCAGGGAATTCGGCGTGAGCGACGCTCAGCTGGGCTTCCTCGTCACGGCCGGCGCCGGCGCATCCATCGTATTCTCCTTCCTCGCCGCGCCTATCGTGGACAGACTGGGCCGCAAGAGAGCCACCCTCATCTTCGACCTCCTGGGCACGGCCCTGCCTTTCCTCATCTACGCGCTTTGCGGCAACTTCGTTTTCGCCCTGGCGGGCACGATTCTGTCCAACGCGAGCAGGGTGACGAATATCGGCTATTATCTTCTGATGACCGAGGATTCGGGAAACGGGGAGAGAGCGGAGGCATTCAACATTTTCAACATAATCATCATAGCCTCTGGTCTTGTCGTGCCCGTGGCGGGAAGTTTCGTCGCGCGCGCCGGTCTGATGCGGGCCGAACGCGTTTTCCTCTTCGTGTCGGCCGCGGTGATCGCCGGGGCGGCCATCGGCCGAAATCATTTCGCCGCCGAAACGGCCGCGGGCAAGGCCATGATCGAGAAAGCCAAGATCGGGAAGGCTAGGATCGGGAAACGTCGCGCGGCGATACTGGGCTCCTATAAGGCAGCCCTGCGCTTCATCCGCGCTGACCGCGCCGCGGCGGCCGCCGTCGCCGCGAATGTGCTTTTCTATGTGTACTACCTCGTGGGCACCAACAGCAGCCTCTATTTCGCGCCATTTTTCGCCGACGCCCTCGGCATGGACGCGTCGCTGGTGAGCCTCGTAGGCGCCCTGTATTCAGGTGGCACGCTCTTCGCGATGCTCTTCCTCAATCCGCCCCTGTTCCGGCGCCTGGGACCGGCGCGATGCTCGATTTTCGGCGCCGCGCTCAACATGGCGGGCTTCATACCCCTGGTTTTTCTGCGGCGCGCGGCGCCAGTCTGGGCTATGGGAGCCGTCCTGGTCTCGTCGGTCGGGTTTGGGATGCTCAAGTCGGCCATCGACGCGGCGCTCGCGACCTGCACCGGCGACATTTCTTCAGGAGAGGGATTGTCGGCCGGCGAGGAGGCGAGGGCGGGCATCTACTCCATCGCGAACCTCGCCTCCTCCGTTCTCGGCATGGGAGCGGGGGCGCTCTGCGGCCTCTTCTATCCTTCCCTGCCGCAGTTCATACCTTTGATTTCAATCGCGATTCTGACCCTCATCGCCGGATTGCTTCTGCGGGCGAATCGCCCGGCTTCTCAATCCGCCTTTTCCCGCCGAATATCATAGAGTTCCAGTTGGGGCTTCTCCTCGCCGTTCCACTTGTTGAGCGTCACCTTGAAGAGAAGATCGACTCGGTCCTTCGCCTTGAAGGAGAAATCCCTCTCCAGGCGCTCCGCGCCGTCCCAGAGAAGGGCCGGCCATTTGTAGCTGCCGAAGTCGAGGGTAAGCTTGAGGTGGCTCTTGGCCGATTTGCCCACGATCTGGGCGTCTACCATCGGAACGCCGCGGGCAAGAAACACGAGGGGCCGGTTTTCCTCCCCGAAGGGTTCGAAACGCGAATAGACCTTCTGAAGCTCGGGGCGCAGATAGCTGTGTGGCAGTTCCGCGTCGACGGTGATGGTCTCCTCGGCGCTCGCCATCTCGGCGGCCTTGAGATGGGACGAGGCGATCGAAACGAAGGATTCCCAGTTTTCCGGAGGCATGGAGAAACCGGCGGCCGCGTCGTGCCCGCCATAGTCGATGAAAAGGTCGGCGCAGGCGGCGAGAAGGCCCGATATCCTGAAGTTGTTGGCGGTGCGGACGGATCCCACGACGCTTCCGTCTTCCTTGAAGGCCGCGACTATGGCGGGCACCTTGAAGGTGCCTACCATGCGAGAGGCGAGGAGACCCGTGATGCCTGGCTTTACGAGCGGCGAACCCAGGAGGATGAAGCGGCTGTCGTTCTTCTCGAAACTTTCACGCGCCAGGGGATAGACCGCTTCCCAGGTGTCCGAGCCCATCTTCTTTCGCTCGTTGTTCGCCTGGATGATGTCCTCGACGGCCTTCGTCCTCGCGGCCGGGTCTTCTGAGATAAGCAGGTCGAGGGCTATGTCGGGCTTTCCTATTCTTCCCGCGGCATTCAGGAGGGGCGTGACTTGCCAGGCGATTTCCGTGGAACTCAGGCCCTTGCCGAGCCCCTGGACCTGGAGAAGTTCCCTCAGGCCCTTGCGCGGCGTCGAAGCTATCGCTTCGACGCCGCGCTTCACGATGATCCTGTTCTCGTCGCGGAGCGGCATGAGATCGGCTATCGTCCCGAGCGCGGCGAGCTGGATCAGCGCCTCTCCTTCCTCGGACTGGGACCCCAGCCTGCGTTGGGCCAGGACGGTGAAAAGTGTCTTCAGGACATCGATGTCGCCTGTTTCGGAGGAAGAGTAGCGGGCAATCCTCAGGACCGTTTTGAGCTCGGAGAGCGACTTCCCCGCGAAGTGCGGAAACAAGGCCGTGATCTCGTCGGCGATATCGTAGCTTTCGATATCCACGTTGGGCCCGAAAATGCCTCGCGAGACGCGGTTCTGGATCGCCTTCTGCCAGACGAAAATCGAACGTCCCTGGAGGAAGCGGGCGATTTTTTCGAGCACGGCCGAAGTTCTGGGCGAACCTTCCTCCAGCGTCTCCATGAAGCGAGCCGTCTCGACGAGATTGTGGAGTTTCACGATTTCGATCTTGTGGCGCCCGACCTCGCTGTCGAGATCGCCGGCGCCTTCTTCCGGCTTGAAGGCGACGGCGCCCTCGGCCGCCTGGGTCCGACCGGCCGGAATCGCCGCGCTCGTGATGGAGAGAAGGGCCACGGGCTGTTTGTAGAGCTCGGTTTTCGCGAAGGAGAGGGCTCTCGCGACCTTGTAGGCTACGCCGGCCCCCGCGAGATCTCGGAATGGGTAGCCGCAGCCTTCGATTTTCGGATCGATGACGGCCACCGCTTCGGGCGGAAATTCGGCCTGCAGCTTGTGATGGTCGCAGATGATGACGTCGACGCCCAATTCGGCGGCGTGAGCCACTTCCTTGTGATTCGAGATGCCGCAGTCGACCGTGATGATGAGACTCCCGCCTTCCCCGGCGAAATCGTCGACCGCGGCCACAGAGAGACCATAAGCCTCTTCGCCTCGCGGCACGCGCCAGGTCGCGGCTATGCCCATCGAAGCGAGGGTCTCGACCATCAGGGTGGTCGCGGTCACGCCATCCGTATCGCTGTCGCCGAACACCAGCACCTTTTCGCCCTCGTCGGCGGCGAGGAGTATCCTGTCGACGGCGTCCTCCATCGACTCGAAGAGGAAGGGGTTGTGGAGATAGCGCGGATCGTTCTCGAGGAAGTAGAGCACCTGCTCGGGGCTCGTCACCTTCCTGCGGGCCAGGATCGACGCGGTGAGCGTATCGATGTCGTAGCCGCGCGCCATGGACCTCACGAGCCCGGCGTCCAGGTCATCTTTTATCCATCTCATGAAGCTGATAATTCCTCCAGTATCAAGGGCGAAGAAACGGGAGCCTCCGGCGAGACGCGAAGCGCGTCGCGAGCCAGGTTCGAGGCCGGCTCCAGGCAGGCTTCGTCCTTTCCGTACATGCTGGCCACGAGATCGCCTTGCGTTACGCGATCGCCTTTCTTGCGTTCGAATATGAAACCGACGTCGGGGCTAACCTTGTCGTCCGTGGTATTTCTTCCCACGCCGAGATGGACGCCGGCGATTCCTATCTTCCAGGCGTCTATGGAAGCGATATAGCCGCTCGCGGGAGCTCTCAGTTCGGCGCGGTACGGCGAGCGGTATACGCCCCGAAGCGAAGCGAGCCTGGCGGGATCGCCGCCCTGTCTCGCGACGTTGGCGAGAAAAAGTTCCATGGCTCTTCCCGATTGGACGGCGCGCGCGCAGGTCGCCTCTCCCTCTGCCACCGAATTGGCTTTGCCGGAGGCGACAAGCATCCAGGCGCCCAGCCTGTAGATGAGTTCCATCACGTCGGCTGGCCCTCTGCCTTCGAGGCAATCCATCGTTTCCTCGATTTCGAAGAAGTTGCCGACTGTCCTGCCCAGGGGCTCCGACATGTCGGTGATGAGGGCGATGACGCGTTTGCCCATGGCCGTCCCCGTGCGCACGAGACTGGTCGCCAATGCCTTGGCGTCGTCGAAAGTCTTCATGAAGGCGCCCGGACCCGATTTCACGTCGAAAACGAGAGCGTCGGCCCCTTCGGCCACCTTTTTCGAGAGTATGGAAGCGGTGATGAGGGGGATCGACTCGACCGTGGCCGTGACGTCGCGCAGGGCGTAGAGCCGTTTGTCGGCGGGCACGACGCGGGCCGTCTGCCCCGTCATCGCGAAACCGTCGGCCAGGATTCCCGCGCGGAAAGCGGCGAGGTCCAGGCCGGTCCTGTAGCCCGGAATGGATTCTAGCTTATCCAGCGTGCCGCCCGTATGGCCGAGCGCGCGGCCCGACATCATCGGTACCTTGGCGCCGCAGGCGGCCACGATGGGCGCGAGGGGAAGGGAAATCTTGTCGCCCACGCCACCCGTCGAATGTTTGTCCACGAAGGGGCCTGGGATGCCCGAAAGATCCATTCTGTCGCCCGAGCCGAGCATGGCGGATGTGAGCGCGGCCGTCTCCTCCGCCGTCATTCCTTTGAAGAATATGGCCATGAGAAGGGCTGATATCTGGTATTCCGGAATTTCCGCGCTCACGTATCCATCGATGATGAAGCCGATCTCCTCGTCCGAGAGCGCCAGACCGGAGCGTTTCTTCATGATTATATCCACGGCTCTCATGCGTCTTCCTTTCTGTTCACAGGCGGCCAAACCATGCGCGGGGACTCGCCATCAGCCCTGATGGCGAGTCCCCGCGGCGCCGCGCATACATTCAACGTATCGGAACAACTATTATACTTCAAGAACGGGCTCGGGATAAAGTCTCCGTTCACTGGGACATCAGCGTGAGAAGCGTCCCTTCCGCCGCCTTTTGCGAGATGTAGTAGATGATCCCCTTCAGCGACGAGAGGGTCGCGTCATCGGCACGAAGGATCGAACTCTCGGCGAGGCTTCCCCGCGAGAAACCGATCAGGCAGTCCAACTCGTCCTTTCCGAGAGGGAGTCCGTCCCGACCGCAGGAGTCGCAGACGAAACCGTCATGGGCCGCCGAATACTGCATTCCGGCCGGGACGGCGCCGGCTCCTCCGTCGCGAAGGACGAGCGCCTTGCCGCAGCCGGCGCAGCGTTCAAGATCGGGGCGCAGGCCCATTATTTCCAATATCTTCCAGAGATAGGCGAGGAGCGTCATGTCGGCCCTTTCGTCCTCTTCGTCGTTGAGAAGCCTGAGGGCCTGGAGGGAGAGTTCCAAAACTTCAGCGTATTCCCCGCCGCAGCCCGACGTCTTGATGATGAGCTCCGCGATGACGCTTGCCGACCAGAGTCTCGAATAGCTTTCGCGCAGCCTGGAGAAGGATTCGATGATGGAGAGATCGCTCAACTTCCTGTAGTGCTTGACGGGATCGGCGTAGATGAAGACCTTGGCGAATACGAAGGGCGAGGCTGAGGACCGCAGGGAGCTACGCGGCCCCCCGAACACGAAGGCGTCGACGATGCCGGCCTCCGCGCTCAGCATGCTGACGATCCTGTCCCCTGAGGGGCTTTCCTTCGAGCGGAGGAAGAGGGCTTCGAAGCTTTCGTTGCGGTCAGGCATCGCGGTCTTCGGTCCTTGAGTCCTTGTCGTCGACGACCCACCAGCTGACGCCGCCGGATTCGCCGCGCCTGAGCCTTTCTAGCTTCGCGCGTTCGAGCTTCGCCAGTTCCCGCTTTTTATAGCCGCGAGACCAGAGCCATGACGAAACGAATCCCCCGATGTGGGCGAGGTAGGCAGTGCCTCCCGCGCTGAGTCCGGAAAGGCCTCCCGCGAGCTGGAGGAAGAACCAGAATCCTATGACGATCCAGGCGGAAAGGGCGGTCGGGATGAAGTTGAACAGAAGGACGATGACCTTGTTTCCAGGGAAGAGCACGAGATAGGCGGCGAGTATGCCGGAGATGGCCGCCGAGGCGCCTACGAGGGGCACTTCGGCCGCCGCTCCGCCGATGGCGAGGGCCGCGGCGACATGGGCGAGGACGCCGATAGTGCCAGAAATTAGGTAGAGCGCGATGAAACGCCCGCGTCCTATCCTGCATTCCACGTTGTCGCCGAAAATGCCGAGGAAGAGCATGTTGCCCGCCAGATGGGCGAGCCCGCCGTGGGCGAACTGGCTCGTGATGAGTGTCAAGAGACCCCGCCCGCGCGCTATCTCGGAGGGGATCGCGGCGAGGGCGAGGGTTGGGAGATCGGCGCCGAAGCCCTGTATGAAGATGAAGACGGCGACGTTTATCGCGATGAGGCTCCAGGTGGCGACCGCCGAGCCTCGCCCGCAGGAATTCTGGTCTCCGATCGGTAGCATTCGCTCATTCCTCCCATGGAAAAAATATAGCGCATAGAGCTCGGGAAGGCTACAGGGAACGGGCCTTCGGGGCGCCATGCGAAGAAGAAGGCGACAAGGCGTCGCCTCGGGCAAGCGCCAGCCCGGCGAGGCGCCGCCTGATGCCGCCCTGCGGTTGAAGCGGCCTCCTTATCTATGGTATTACTTTTGCGATGACTAAAGCATTGATGTTCGACCTCGACAACACGCTCTATTCCGAGAATACCGGCATGGAAACGCAGGTTCTCGAGAGAATAAATGGATTCGTATCCCGATTTCTCGGCTGGCCCCTCGATGAGACGAACCTCCGTCGCCGCGAAGGCGCGAGGCGTTTCGGCACGACCCTCGAATGGCTCGTCTTCGAAAAAGGCCTCGAGGATGCAGACGCGTACTTTTCCTTCGTCCATCCGGAGGGAGAGGAAGCCTGTTTGGGCGGCGGGGAAGAGCTTAAAAGAATTCTCGATTCTCTCGGCTATCCGAAAATCGTCCTGACGAACGCTCCCATGGAACACGCGATCAGGGTCCTGCGCAAGCTGGAGGTCCAGGATCGATTTCTGGGAATTTTCGACATCAGGTACAACAGCCTTGTGGGAAAACCCCATCCGAAATCCTATTTGCGCGCCCTGGACGCGTCGGGCTTTTCGGCTGAAACGACGGTATTCATAGACGACAGTCCCAAGTACGTCAGGGGCTATCTCGCGTTGGGCGGCAGAGGAATCCTCATGGACGAAAGCGGAAGATTCGCGGGCCAGGGACTGGAGCGAATCTCGTCGCTGAAGGATCTGGGGGCATTGCTCTAGTTCAGCGCTTCGCCTTTCTCGCGCGTTCGGCGAAAGAGCCCGCCACGAGGGCGACGAGCGTCGCCGCGTAGGGAATCATAAGGATGAAATCCGTGGGTACGCTGAAGAGCCCCTGCGCATAGTTCGAATAACTCTCGGCAAGCGCGAAAATGAAGCAGGCGAGGGCGATCCTGCCCGGGCTGCGTGCTCCGAGATAGATGGCCACAAGAGCGATCCACCCGCGACCCGCGCTCATGTTCGGCACGTAGGCGGCCAACGGCAGCGACAGGCTCACCCCCGCCATTCCGCAGAAAAATCCCGACAGGACGATGGCGAGAAGCCTGTAGGCGTCGGGCTTGAACCCCGAGGCCGCGACCGCCTCCGCGTTGGCGCCCGTCGCCCTAATCTTCATTCCCGCCGGCGTCCGGTAGATGACGACGTACGCGATCGCGACGAAAAACCACGATAGATAGACAAGGACGTTGTGCGAAAAGAGGAAAGGCCCGAAGAAGGGGATTCCGCCGAGGCTCGCGGCTAGAGGCTTGGCCAGTTCGGGGACATTGAAGGCCACGACGCTTTTCGTCCCGAACCACTGATGGGAAAGAACGACGGTCAGCCCCGACGCGAAGATGTTAGCGGCCAGGCCGGTCACGAAAATATTCGCCTTGAGGCGGATCGTGGCCGAACCGTATGCCCAAGCCAGGATCGCGGCGGCCGCGCTTCCGGCAAGAATCCCCGCGAAAAGGCTCTGCGCCGCCGAGGCCACGACGATTCCGAAGAAAGCCCCGATGAGGATGAGCCCTTCCAGGGCTATGTTGAGCGTGCCGGTGAGTTCGGTGAAGAGGCCGCCCGTCGCCGCGAAGACCAGAGGTGTCATGGCGGCTATCGCGTTGCCTGCCACCGTTCCGGCTGTATTGGCCCAGTTCATTGTCTGCCTCCCGTCTTCGCGCGGAGTTTCCACGCAGCCTTGATCTTTTGGGCGAAGGGGAGCGCGGTGGCGGTTATGAGGAGAAAAATCACCGCCTGCACGATGGCCACTATTTCCGAACTGACCTCGGAGCCGAGCATGACGCTCTTTGCTCCCGAATCGAGATAGGCGTAGAAGGCCGCGGCGGGGATGAGGGCGAGAGGATTGTTCCTCGCGATGAGCGATACCGCTATGGCGCTCCATCCGATGCCCGATGAGAAGCCTCGCATAACCTTGTGATAGGAACCGAAAACCATGAGGGCCCCAGCGAGGCCGTGCAGGGCTCCCGACAATACCATTGGAAGAAGCGTGTATATCCCGCTGTCTATCCCGGCGTAGCGCGCGAATTCCCTGCTGGACCCGCAGAGCTTGAGCTCGAAGCCGAATCTTGTCCTGTCCATCACGGCCTTGCCGGCGAGGGACGCGAAAAGGGCGACGATGAGACCAGTGCTCAGCGAGGAGGGAAGGAAAATCTTGGCGAAGACCAAGGCTGGCGCCACCGCTCTCGTCGTCTGGAAATTGCTGGCTGGGTCCTGCAGAGGGCCGGTTATGAGAAAGTCGACGAGCAGGACAACGAGGGAGGAAATGAGGAAGGATGAGATGAGTTCGTCGACGCCGAGGCGGCGCTTGAGGGTTCCGGATAGCCCGCCGATGAGACCGCCCGCCGCGCCCGCCGCCGCGCAGGATAGAAGCTGGACGCCGAGGGCCGGACTTTCCGGAAAGCTTAGGGCGATGAGAGTAGCCGCCAGGGCGCCCGAGTAAATCTGCCCCTCGCCGCCCAGATTGAAGTTGCGCGATTCGAAGGCGAAGGCGATGCCCAATCCAGCGACGATGAGCGGTACCATCGCCGCGATGAGGTTGCCGAGATAATAACGGTTCGCGAGCGGCGCTATGAAAAAGAGGGACAGGGAATCGGCGAAGGAATCGGAAAAGAGGAAAAGAAGGAGACACGCCGAGGAAAGGGCAGCCAGGATGGTGAAGAGGATGACCCCTCCCCGCTTTCGGCCGGATTCGCTCATTTGTTTCCGCCTTTCGTCGCTTTTTCGGCAGGGGAAGCCTCTAGCCCGAGCATCAGGGCACCCAAGCCTTCGCGGGTCGCTTCCGGGCCATTGAACAGGGAGCGAGTCAGCTTGCCCGCGCGCATGACGATGATCCTGTCCGATAGGGCCAGAATCTCGTCGAGATCGGAGGAAAGAAGAAGTATGGCCGATCCTTTTTCCCGCAGGGCGAGCGCGCGGTCGTAGGCGTATTCGGCCGACGCCCTGTCGAGCCCCCAGGTGGGTTCGCAGAGGACGCAGAGGGCGGGAGGGGGATCGGAAAGTTCACGGGCGAGTATCATTTTCTGGACATTGCCGCCCGAAAGCTCTTCGACGAGACTGTCGGGGCCAGCTTTTATCGAGAACTCGCGTATGGCGTCGCCGGCGAATGTCCTGGCAGCCTCCGCGTCGAGAATGCCTTTGGGAAAAAAGGCGGCCCTGTCCAGGGCGATGAAATTTTCGGTCAAGCTCCTGTCGCCACAGGATCCGCGCCCCATTCTGTCGGAGGGCACGTAACCGATGCCATGGGAAAGCCATGGCGCCATCCTGTATCGAGGGTAGGAAGCGCCGAAAAAACGAAGCTCGCCCGAGTCAGGCTTGGCGATGCCCGCGAGGAGGTCTTCGAGCTCAGAGAGGCCGTTTCCGGAGAGGGCGCAGACTCCGCAGATTTCGCCGGACCTCACGGCGAAGGAAAGATCATCGAGCAGCGCCGCGCCATGGTGACGGGCGCGGACGCTCAGGTTCTTGAGTTCCAGAACCGGCTCGGCGCCCATCGTCGCCGGACCGCGGGGGCAATGGGCTCGCAAACCTTCTCTTCCCATCATCATGGCGGAAAGATCGTTTTCCGTGACATCGGATGAGGGAAAGCTGCCTATGGTCTCCCCTTCGCGCATGACAGTGACCGTATCGGCTATTTCCTTCACTTCCCTTATCTTGTGCGTGATAATGACGATGGTTCTTCCCTGGTCCCTGAGATTGCGGAGCGTCGCAAAAAGGGAATGGATTTCTTGTTCGGTGAGGACCGAGGTAGGCTCGTCGAGGACGAGAATCTCGCAGTCCCGGTAGAGAAGTTTTAAGATTTCGGCTTGCTGCCGTTCTCCTATCGTGAGTTTGTCGGCCGCCTTGCGCGGATCGATGGAGAAGCCAAAACGGGCTATCGCTTGGGCGGCGGCGTCCACCGACCCCTTCCTGTCGATAAAGATGCCCCCGATCCTTGGCTCGGCCCCGAACACGATGTTCTCGGCGGCGGAAAAGCCCGGAATGGTCATAAAATGCTGATGGACCATCCCGATTCCCCGTCGAGAGGCGTCGGATGCGTTTCGGAAGCTTACTGGCCGGCCATCGATGGCGATGGTTCCCGAATCGGGAGGCATTAGGCCGGCGAGAATCCGCATGAGCGTTGTCTTGCCCGCGCCATTTTCGCCGATGAGGGCGTGGATTTGACCGGCGGACAGCTCGAGCCGGGCTTTCCTGTTTGCCCAGGTGCCGCTGGATGGGAAATATTTATCAATATTCGCGAGGGTGATGCATTTCATCGTGCGGGCTCCAAGCCCGGGTATCAGAGCTGGGGAACCTTGAACGAAAGCGTCCCGTTCTTGATCCTGGCGATCGCGTCGGCGACCTTGGCTTGCACGGCCTTCGGCACGCCGTTCAAATAGCTCGGATTCGCGCTCAACATTTCGATATACCCTTCTTTTATGCCCACGATATCGGCCTTTCCGAAGGCCAGCTTCCCTTCGACCGCTTCCTTCAGTTTCGTGTACGCGAGCTTTTCCTGGCGCAGGGCGGTGCAGCCGAGAATCGTTTTCGGCGCGCGCGCGTACTCATCGCTGTCGAAGAAGACGAGATACTTGCCGGCGTCCTGGGCCGTCTTTATGACGCCCTGGCTCG
Organism: Rectinemataceae bacterium; assembly: GCA_035560555.1. Taxonomy (GTDB): domain Bacteria; phylum Spirochaetota; class Spirochaetia; order Treponematales; family Rectinemataceae; genus UBA11090. The sequence goes on along the minus strand of DATMZF010000004.1, from coordinate 13,846 downwards.
CCGAACCGCAGATGGGCAGGATGACGTCGACGCCCGAGTCTATCATGCTGCTCGCCAGTTCGGCGGCCTTGGTCGCGTCGTACCAGTTTCCGAGGACCCTCACATCCAGCTGGAAGGCGGGGTCGGCCGCCTTGAGTCCCTGCTCGAAGCCCGGAATGATGAGCTTATCCATGACGGGGTAATGCTGACCGATGATCATGCCGGTTTTTTTGGTCGGATTGGCTCCGGGAAGAGAACTCAACGAAAGAAGGCCGGCCAGATAGCCGGTGATATAGCCCTGCTCCGTCTGATTGTAGAGGACGGTGTAGAGATTGGGGATTCCCGGCTTCATGCCATCGAGGCAGATGAATTTCTGGCCCGGGAACATGGGCGTGATCGCGCCGATGAGGTCAGGGAGCGAAGGGTTGGAGGTGAGGATAAAATCGTAGCCGCCAGTCGCCACGAAGCTCGTGAGCTTTTCCTGCCACTCGGCCTGGTTGAAACCGGCTTCGAATACCTTGACTGAAGCGCCCGGGGTTTCGGCGGCGAGTTTTTCGGCGCCCGAGGCGAGGTCCGCGTAGGTGGGGCTGCCTTCCCTGACGCCGGGAATGAAGACGCCAATTTTAAGCGGTTTCGCGAACGCGGGAAGCGCGAGAACGAGGATTGCGAGGGCGATGGGCAGTCGGGATTTCATGTACTCCTCCATAGGGAATGGAAAAATCTGCACTTGATTAAAACTTACGTAATAAAAATTCTTACGTAAATTTGATAATAGCATATTTCAAAAAATATTCAAGTAGGGTATCATTAGAACCGTACACCATGAAAATAAACGGCGATAGCATGAAGATCGGGGACCTCGCCTCGATGTTCGGCCTTACGGCGAGGTCCATACGCTATTATGAAGAGTTGGGTCTCCTCAAATCCAACGACAGGACGGAAGGGCTCCATCGCCGTTACCCCGGCAGGAACATCGTCTACCTCAAGAGAATCAAGCAGCTCAAGACCTATGGCTTGAGTCTGGGCGAGATCAAGGAATTTTTCGATCTAGCCGAGGAAGACCCTTCGGGAGAGCGCTGCAAGGCGCTTCTCATCAAAAAATACGAGGAACGGATTGATACCGAAGAGACGACGATCAGGGAAGCGCAGAGACGCATGGATGAGTTGAGGAGCCAAGCCGACTGCCTGCGCGGCTCGGGGCGGTTCTTCGCCTGTCCCGGAGAGGACTGCGGCGAGTGCGACACCTCAGAGTTCTGCGACATGACAAGCGATACACCATGGTAGTAGCGATCGACATAGGGACAACGAGCGCGAAAGCCGCTCTTTTCGATAGGGAAGGCGGCTGCGTCGCCGTCGAAAGGGCGACGATACGGGGCATCATCGGCGCCAATCCCGTCGAGCATGAAATAGACCCGCGTTCCTGGACGGAAGCGGTCGAAGGGCTGCTCGCGGGGCTGGCGGCCGCGGTTCGGGGCGGCCTTGCCGACGTGGAATGCGTGGTGGTGAGCGGAAACGGCCCCACGCTGCTCCCTGTCGACGCCGAAGGCGAGCCTCTCCACAACGCGATAACCTGGATGGACAGAAGAGCCGCCGAAGAATCGGCGCTGGCCGAACCCATTCTGGGCAGGTTTCTCGACCCCGCGTACAATCTTCCGAAGGTGCTGTGGCTCAAGGCTCAGCGCCCCGATATCTACGAAAACACCCGCTGGTTCTCATCCTGTCCCGAATACATCATCGCGCGTCTCTGCGGCGCCTGGATAAGCATCCTCCCCGCCGAAGGCTACCAGGCGATAATCTGGGACTCGAGGTCGCTGAGACTTCTCGGCCTGGACGAAGGGAAATTCCCGCCCTTCGCGAAACTGGGTTCCATCGTGGGGGCGATGACGCGACAGGCGGCCGAGGCGACCGGTCTTCCCGAAGGCATCCCCGTCGTCGCGGGCGGACCCGATTTTATCGTCTCCCTCATAGGCACCGCGACGACCAGCCCCCGCAGGGCCTGCGACAGATCGGGCACCTCCGAGGGCATCAACCTCTGCTGGAACACGGCGGTTCCGAGGGATCCGCGTCTCCTCTTCATGCCTCATGTCATAGAACCCTACGAGAACATCTCCGGCGTCATCTCGGCGACGGGAAGGGCAGTTTCCTGGTTTATGGGCATCGAGGGCGTCGGGGCGGGCGACCACGGCGACTTTTTCCGCATGGCGGCGGAGGCCCCGGCCGGCGCCGACAATCTGCTTTTCCTTCCCTATCTGTCAGGCGAGCGGGCCCCGCTCTGGAATCCCGACGCCCGCGCCGTTTTCGTGGGGCTCTCCCTTAGGCATGGCAGGAAGGAAATGGCCCGTGCCGTGGCAGAGTCGGCGGGATTCGCCATGCGCGATGTCATCGAGGTGATGGAATCCCTGGGGACGCGGGTGGAGGATCTCCGCGTCACGGGCCAGCCCGCCGGGAACGCCATATGGAACCAGATAAAGGCCGACATAACGCGGAAGCCCATCCTCGTCCCATCCTTCGGCGAAGCGGAACTCCTCGGCGACCTCTGCCTCGCCCTGGTCGCCCTGGGCCAGTTCCCGACCATAGGGCAGGCGGCCGAAAAGCTCGTCTCCTTCGGGAAGACCTTCTTCCCCGATGAATCGAAGAAGGCGCTCTATGACGAGCTCTTCTCCCTGTATCGCGAGAGCTACAAGGGACTGGAGCCGGTTTTTCACCGCCTCGCGAAGCTTTAGGCGTCTAGCCGCTTCGCGAGGGTTCGGGGCGAGAAAGGAAACCGGGAACGCGCGACTTCCCGGGGCTTCCGCCGCGATTCCCCTTGACCCTTTTCCAAAGACTGTCTACGTTTACGGAAACTTGCCGGCTTCTTCTAAAATTTACGCGTTTAAATGTATAATGGATGCGAACGCCAGCACGGAGGTACTTTCATGCCCGAAACCAAAGTCGTCATCAATCTTTCCAACCGCCACGTCCACGTCAGCCGCGAGGATCTCGACATCCTCTTCGGCAAAGGCTATCAGCTCACCAAGACCAAGGACCTGATCCAGCCCGGACAGTTCGCCTGCGCCGAGACCGTCACCATCAAGGGACCGAAAGGCGCCTTCGAGGGCGTCAGGATACTCGGACCGGAACGCAAGGAGACGCAGTGCGAGATTCTCGCGAGCGACCAGTTCAAGCTGGGCGTTCCCGGCTGCCCCGTGCGCGAATCGGGCCAGCTTGACGGCAGCGCCCCCTTCGAGATCATCGGACCGGCCGGCTCCATCAAGAAGGACAAGGGCCTCATCATCGCCAAACGCCACATCCACTTCAACCTGGAAGAGGGCAAACGCTTCGGCGTCGCCGACAAACAGCTCGTAAGCCTCAAGGCCGGCGGGGAGAGGGGAGCCATCTTCCTCAACGTCGTCTGCCGCGTCAACGCGGCCTACGCTCTCGAGTGCCACCTTGATTTCGACGAAGGCAACGCCGTGGGCATAGGCAACGGCACGCTCGGCGAGATCACGGCGCTCTGATTTCAAATCGATACTACCGGCGGGCCACTCGCTGGCCCGCCGCCTGAAGGGGATCGGAAGTGAGCAAGATAATACTGAAAGCGCAGGATCTCGACGGCTACCTGTCGGCCAAGGACAACGCCTACCTGGCGCAGATGGACGCGCTTTACCGCCAGGCAATGGTTTCCTTCAACATTCTGGGCACGAGCCATGCGGAAACCGAGAAAAAGAAGGAAGAAGCCACTCTCATCGAGCTTTACAACACGATGGGAAGCCTGATGAAGGAGATATGCGCGAGCGAGCCGCGCATTCAGGTATATTCCTTCGTCACGCCGCACGAGAACCACGGCGAAGCCTCGCGCCTCATCGCCAAGCTCCGCGACATCAACACCGGACGCCAGGAATTCGTCTACTACACGCAGAGGGCTTTCGAACTCCTCTTCAACATCGCTTTCGGCGGCGGCGTCAATCCCAACAAGAATTACCTCATCGTCAAGACGCCCGTCGGCATTCCCGTGCAGAACTATGCCGTGCACAAGATACCCAACATCGACGCGCAGCTCTCCGACACGGTGATGTGCGTCATGCTGCGCGGCGCCCTCCTGCCCTCGATGATTGTCTCCAAGGAAATACAGGAATATTCCTCTTCGGGCTATCTCACCCCCTTCGCCCTCTTCAAGATCAAGCGCGACGATTCGAAGAGCGAGACGACGATGGAGTACATACTCGACCTGGACCGTTCCTATTTCAAGCTGGAGGAACTGGACGGGAAGAATCTCGTGTTCGCCGATCCCATGAACGCCACGGGCGGCTCTCTCGTCACCGTGGTTAAATACCTCCTCGAGAAGGGCGTCAAACCCAAGTCGGTGAAGTTCCTCAACGTCATTTCGGCGCTGAAAGGCAGCCTGAGAATCGTCAGGGCCATCGAGAATGTCACGGTCCACACGCTCTGGATGGACCCCATCCTCAACGAGCGCGCCTATATCATGCCCGGTCTGGGCGACGCGGGCGACAGGATCAACGGCGTGGACGAGGACAGGAATCCCCGCGACATGCTTAGGCTCGTGGCCGACTACGGCACCAACATCACCGGACTATACCGTTCGCAGCTCAGGATCATCGAAGAAACGGTGCTCCACCATTGAGGCAAAGGTTCTTTCATGGATGAAACGCGAGCCATCGGCTTTTCGTTGTTCTGCGGCCCCGACCTCATTCTTCCGCCCGCCTGGCAGGATGAGATTCAGGGCTTGCCTCTTTTTGAATCGCTGTCGCTCCCGGGCGGCGCCGTCGTGGCGAAAAAGGACGGTGTCCCCTCGGGTTTCGCGAGCACAGCCTTCGATTTCGGAGGCAAGACCTATATGGCCGTGGAGCTGAGCGACGAGCAGGCTACGGGGCTGCCGGGAGCTTCCCGCGTGCCGCTGCGACAGTTCATCGGCGCCGCGCCGCAGGATTCGGTCACCTTCATCCTCAAGGCGAGGGCCTACGCGCACTGGTCCTTCGTGGCGCACTACTGCGCCTTCTGCGGCGCGCCGCTCGTCGACGGGCGCGGCCGCGACTTCGAAAGAGCGAAGGTCTGCGGGGCATGCGGCCGCGCCTACTTCCCGCGCATCTCGCCCGCGGTCATCGTCCTCATCCATCGCGGCGGCGAGATGCTTCTCGCGCACAACGCCAAGTTTCCCTCAGGCCGCCACGGCTTGATTGCGGGCTTCGTCGAGCCGGGCGAAACGCTGGAGGAGACTGTCCATCGCGAGGTAATGGAAGAGGCCGGCATCGAGATAAGCGAGCCTCGCTATGTCAGGTCCCAGCCCTGGCCTTTTCCCGATTCGCTCATGATAGCCTTCGAGGCCGAGTATAAGTCCGGCGAGGCGCGCCCCGACGGCGAGGAAATCGATCATCTGGGCTGGTTCTCACCCGATCGTCTGCCCGACATTCCCCCGCACGGTTCCGTGGCCCGCTATCTCATCGATCGCTTCATCGCGACGGCTCAGCTGCCCTCCGCTTAGGCTCACCGATCGACGCGGCCTTCGGCCTAGGCGACCCTTTTAGCGGACAATCCGATCAACGGGGGCCTTCGGCTTAGGCGACCCGATCGGCGGGAAATCCTGTCAGCGGGGCGACGAGCTCCTGGAATTCCTCAGCTTCCGCAGGCCCTCGACATCGAGTATCATTATTTCCTTTCCCGAAAGTTCCAGGATCCCAAGGCGCTGCAGGGCTCCCAGTTCGCGCGACAGGCTTGGCCTCGCGACGCCGAAAAGCTCGGCCATTCTTTCGCGCGTCGCTTCGAGGCGGATCGTGGCCGAGCCGGAAAGCTCGCGGCGGCGAAGGAGCCAATCGGCGAGTTTTTCCCTCAGACTTATGAACTGGGCAGCCTTGAGCTTTTCCGTGAGCGAGAACAGCCTCGATCCCATCTCCAGAAGCAGCGCCTCCAGAATGGGCTTGTGTCTCATGCATAACGCGAGGAGGCTATCCTTCGGGATCACCGCGAAGCGGCAGTCGGTCCTGGCTTCGACGCTGACGGGCAGGGTCTGCCCGGAGGTGAAAAGCATGGCCGTGGCGAGGGCTTCGCCCGCCTTGAAGCTCTCAACGCGCACTACTTTTCCATCATCGCTCGTCATTTCGGCAAAAGCCTCCCCCTCGACCAGGATGTAGAGGGAGGAATATTTGCATCCGGCGAGGAGAACCATCGACTTTTCCTCGAAGAATTTGAGCGAATGAGGAATCGTTTCCAGGTCTTTCGCCAGTTCGCCCGGCTGGATATCGGCGAATATCCTGCATGAGGCGAGGCGGGCAATGTCGCGCAACTGCATGGCACTCATTTTCCGACCTGAGCATGCTTTTGTCCAGTGCGCTCATGCGGCCCCCCTTGCGCGTGCGGTCAGCTGCGCCTACCATGCCGGTAGCGAGGAGGAACGAATGGACTTTTCCTGGAAAGTAATTATCGATGCCGGACTCATTTCATCCGCCCTGATCGTGGCGACTTTTATACGTTCCAAGGTAAGGTTTTTCCAGAAATACCTCATTCCCAACGCCCTCACGGCCGGCTTTCTCCTCCTTCCCATCTACAACTTCGTGCTCCCCGCCGTCGGCTACAAGATGAATGGGCTGGGAGATCTCGTGTATCATCTCCTGAATTTCTCCTTCATCTCGATGTCCCTGCGATCCTCTCCTCCCAAGGTGAAGGGCCATTCCGGCGGCGGCGTTCTGGGCATGTCCACAGGCATCCTGATGGGCTACGCGACGCAGGCTCTGCTCGGTCTGGGGCTCACCTTGCTTTTCCTTCCAAAAATCCATCCGGCCTTCGGTCTCCATCTGCCGCTCGGCTTCGCCCTCGGACCGGGCCAAGCCTACGCGATCGGCAAGGGATGGGAAGCCATGGGATTCGAGGGCGGAGCCTCCGTGGGGCTCACCTTCGCCGCTTTCGGCTATCTCTGGGCTTGCTTCGGCGGCGTCGTGCTCATCAACATGGGTATCAAGAAGGGCTGGATTAGCGCCGAGATGCTGGCTTTCATGCGCGACAAGGAACTCCTGACCGGCATCATGACGAAGGACAAGGAGAAGCCCGTCGGCGGTCGTCTCACCACCGACACGAGCGCCATCGATTCCCTGAGCTTCCATATCGCGGCCGTATGCGTCGTCTACTTCCTTTCCTTCCTTCTTCTGAAAGCGCTCTCCTTTGCCCTCGGCTTCGCGGGAAAGACAGGCGCCGAACTGGCCGCCAACTTCTGGGGGATCAACTTCATATTCTCGGCGTTGGCCGCCATTATCGTGAGAAGAGTCATCGACGTATTGAGACTGGGCTATATCCTGGATGACGATACCCTCACGAGGGTTTCAGGCTTTTCCGTCGATTTCATGGTCGCGGGCGCCCTCGCGGCGATATCCCTCGTTTTCGTAGGCCAGTACTGGTTTCCCATCATCGTGATGACGACCATCTGCGGCCTTATGATAACGATCTCGGTGCCTTGGATGAGTTCGCGCATGTTCAACGATTTCAAGTTCGAGCGCATGCTGATGCTGTACGGCGTCTCGACGGGCACGCTTTCGACCGGACTCGCCCTGCTGAGGGTCATGGATCCGGAATTCAAGACCAAGGTGTCGTCGGACTACATGCTCTCCGCCGGTCTCACCTTCGTTTTCGCCATACCCTTCATTCTCTGCATAAACTTGCCGGCGAAGGCCTTCGTGACGGGCGATATGTCCTATTACTGGCTGATGATGGGCGTCGCGGCCATTTACATGCTCTATGTCCTCGGCTCATATATTTATCTTGCAAAAAGGAAGAGTTTCGCCAAGCCCGGCCAGCTTTGGTTCAAGGGCTAACGCGCAAGACATTTAGCCCAAACTCCGCGTGGGGATATCCACGCGGAGGGGCGAATCCCGCGGTCAGTCCCTTTTTGCGCGAAGCGCGATCAGCAGTTCCGCCGCGGTCGCGTATTTGTAGCCCGACGCCGTCCTGTCGTCGAATCGGGCGCGGTAGACCATTTTCCCGACATAGAATTCGAAAAAATTCCACTTCAGAACGCCCGGCTTCTCTATTTCGGCGATGTCGAAGGAAATGGCCTCGCCCTTCTCCGGCCACAGCGTGAGGCTGTCGGAACTGAGCGTCAACCTGCCATAGCCAAGGCTCTCCATGCTGTCCATGCGCTTGCCGCGCAGAAGCCTCACTTTTTCATCCGCGAAGATGGAACGGCCGGGCACGGGGGCGAAATCGGTCGCGAGCAGGGTCTTGAGATGGGATCTCTGCCAGGTATCCCATTCGCGCAGCGACGCGAAGAGGAGTCCCTCGCTGTTGGAGCCCATGGTTCGGCACGCGGGGGGGCCTCTTTCGCCGGCTTTTGCCAGCCTGAAGCTTCCATCTTCCCCATAGTCGGCCGCGAAACCGCAGGCCGCGCAGGAAACGACGCAGCCGTTCGACTTCATCGTCTGAAGCCTTCCGCAGACCGGGCAGGCGTAGAGCGCGAGCTCCAGGCGTTCCGCGCGCTTCGGGCTCGCGAAGCGCAGACCTCTTTTCCTGGCCCATGCCTGGTCGTCGTGGTATATCGCCTCATTGAGAACGCGATCTATTTCCGCGACGCTCAGCTCCTTGATTCTTTCCGGGCTGAGGAGAAGCGTATACCCGATTTCCATCTCGCCGGAGCGTCTCGCGTAGGACCACCGAGGCTTTGTCATGAAGGCGCCGCCGGAGATGGCGCAGACGACGGGCGCTTTCAGCAGCTTCACCAGTTTGGCCGTCGATTCCAGCGAAGGCAGGGATGTTCCGTCCCAGGTCGCCTGGCCTTCGGGGTAGAAGCCTACGACGCCCTTTTTCTTTCTGATGAATTCGACGATCCAGTTGACGGTTTCTATATCGGGGATGGACTTCGATTTGGGGATGGCTCCGACCAGTTTGATCAGCAGAAAGCGCATGAGGGGCGAACGGAGGTTGCCATCGCTCGCGACCCAATGTATGGGGTGCGGCACGAAATAATTCGTGAGGATAGGATCCATGTTGCAGGAGTGGTTGCCGACGAGGATGAAGGGGGGCTTCACGGCCTCAAATACGTCGAGGCCGACGGCGTGAGCGTTGTAGGCTCTCGCCATGAGGGCTCCCGCGGTGCCGCGGAGAAGCCAGGTAAAGAACCGCGTGTTGGTTGGGCGATAGCGTCGTGCACTTATCATGGTTTCCTCGCGTCTTGCGCCAAGTATGTTTGAAAAATGCCGCGGCCGCAACGGGGGGGACGGCCGCGGTCTCCAGAGGGCATAGCTTTTCGCGGGACGCGCGACTCATTTGACTGTCTCGCGTCTTTTCATTATTGTTGCTCAACAAAGCGGGGACTATGGATTTTGACAAAATACTGCGCCAGTGGGATGAAAGCCAGAAACAGGGCGCCAAGAAGAAGGCCGAGCAGGGGCCTGGCAAGAAAGCCAATTCCCCGGGCGTTGAGGAAAAATTTTCGCGGACATCTGAATCTTCGCCGGCAGCTAGGCAGCCGGCCTCGCGCGCGGCGCCCAAGCAGGTGAACGCCACCGATTACCTGAATCATTGGATGACGATCCATGGGGTTCCCGACAAGGATGAGCGCGCTGACCCAGGGGAGAACGACAGGAGCGCGCGCATCGAGGAGGCCGAACGCCTCAGGCGCATGCGCCCTCAGGCTGTCATGGATCTTCACGGGAAGACGGCGGCCGAGGCCGATGCCCTCATCGTGGATTTCCTACGCTCGAGCGGCAATTCAGGGCTGGAGAAAGTCCTCATCGTCCACGGGAAGGGACTCCACTCCACGAACGAACCTGTCATGGCCGATGTGGTGAGAAGGGCTCTGGAGACGAACAGCCTCGCGGGAAGTTTCGGACCCGCCGACCGCGATCAGGGGGGGCGGGGTGCGACATGGGTGAGAATCAGAAAGCGGGATTATTTTTCTCGGTAGATGATTCGACCTCTGGAAAGATCGTAGGGGGAGAGGCCCACGCGGACTTTGTCGCCTGGGACGATGCGGATATAGTGTTTTCTCATCTTGCCTGAAAGGTGAGCGAGAATGATATGGCCGTTCTGCAATTCGACCCTGAACATAGTGTTGGGAAGGGCTTCCTTGACGAGACCCTCCACCTCTATGGCTTCTTCTTTCGCCACGTCGACTCCTTGAATTGGTGGGCGATCAATTTTTTGGATTGGTACTTGCGCCCAGATAGTATATGAAATAGTATGTACCGCCGAGACGAATGTCAACATGCGCGCGGACGCAACAGGCTCATGGCTTGACATTTTACGTTATCTGATGCATTGTTCGCATCCAAATTTACAGAACCGGCGTTGAAAAATGCCTTGTTCGGGGGAGTCTGATGGAAACAACCTTTACCGAACAGATGCGGGAATTGCTCATTGCCCAGAAGCGCGAGATCCTCGAAGCTCTCGCCGCCACGAATGAAGAATTCCGTGCCATCGTCGCAGAAATGGATCCCAAGGATGTGGCCGACGTCGCGTCCGACGATATCGACAGGAAAATGATCGAAGCGCTCGGCTCCCAGGATATCAAGAGGCTCAAGGCCATAGACGCGGCGCTCACGCGCATCAGCCAGGGGCGATACGGTCTCTGCATGTCCTGCGGCAAGAAGATTCCTCAGGAAAGGCTCGGGGCGATTCCCTATGCCGTCCTCTGCATCGATTGCCAGAAGAGCGAGGAAAGACGGAACCGCTAGGAGCGGGTTTTATTCCCGATAGCATGAATGTGTATGGGGCGGCATCGGCTGCCCCGTTTTTTATTGTCTCCCGGTCGGTCCCTTCCCGCTTCGTCGATCCCTATCTCTCCCCAGGCGCCACCGGCGTCCATATACCAGAGGCTTGTATAGCCTGCCTCCTTCGCCGCGCCGATGGCGGCGGCCTGATATCGGCCAAGGTGGGGGGGCGCGTGGGCGTCGTCGCCGAGGGTCAGCCTCAGGCCGGCCTCGCGCATGTGCTTAAGAATGGCCATGGAAGGGTAGGGCGAGTCAGTCTTGCCTCTGGCCAGCCCGCCCGTGTTGATCTCCGCCACGCGGCCCAATTCGGAAGCCCTGTCGACGGCGGCGAAGGCCGCGTCGCGATAATCGGTCCCATCCTCGTCGAACCATCGCCCGCGCGCGTTGTTCTTCTTCACGAGGTCGAAATGACCTAGGATATCGAAGCCGCCTTTCTCTATCATGGCGACGAGATTGGCGTAATACTGTTTCCACACGATCGACGCGTCGCCGCCGAGACCGGCCATATGCCGCTCGAAATCCGCGGCGGGCTCGTCGACGGTGAACTCATCCTCCGCGAGGTCGGTGAGAAAATGCACGGAACCCAGCCTGAAATCGGGCGCGATGACATCGTAAGCCTCGTCGCCGGGCGAGACGATGTTCCGTATATAGTCGATCTCCAGGCCCAGAAGAATGGCCAGGCCACGGGGCTTCCAGAGCCGCTGGAGCGAGCGCACCGACGCCGCGTAATCGCCGATGGATCGCCATTGCATGGTCCAGGAGCAGTCGAATGGCAGGGGGGCGTGCGATGAAAAGCCCAACACCGAATAGCCGGCTTCGAAGGCCGCTTCGGCCATCGCGGCGGCCGTCGAGGTTCCATCGCAGAATTCGGTATGCGTGTGATAGCTGAAAAGCATGGCTCACTATAGCTCATCGGACATGGGCCGTGCCAGTCCAGGCGCTTGACTGTTCGCTCGCGCGACATTTACTATTGGGTAAATGGAAAACGAAAAGCCGTTCACCGCGGTCTCTGCGACAGACTCAGGGGGAACAGACAGGGACGATGCCCTCAGAAATAGCGCGCGGATCGGCGAGAGTTTCAAGAATCTCGTGAAGGCGCTCCCCGATATCGTCTACGTCCTCGATCCTTCGGGCCATTTCGTCTACCTGAACGAGGCGGTGCGCAGTCTCGGCTATGAGCCGGAATCGCTCGTCGGCAGACACTTCACCGAGATCATCCACGAGGACGACAGGCTCGATGTGTCCCGCGACGCCGTCCTCGCCAAGATACGCACTCAGGAAGCCTTCCCCGAGACGCCCCCCAAGCTTTTCGACGAGCGCAGGTCAGGTCAGCGAATGACGAGGGAGCTCGAAGTCAGGCTTCTGAGCGGAAAAAACAGGGAGATTGTCTACGCGTCGGTCAACGCCTACGGCGAGCCCGTGGCCGACCCCGTGCTCTACTCGCTGTTCAAGACGGAAGGCCCCATCACGATGGGCGTCATACATGACATAACGGCGGCCCGGCTCTACCAGAAGAGTCTCGAGGAGAACCTCGCCTCGAAGGAAATTCTCCTCAAGGAGATACATCATAGGGTGAGGGACAATCTGCAGGTCATTTCGAGCCTCGCCCATCTCCGCGAAATGGATGTGCACGAGGAAAGCGCGAAAAGATCTCTCGCCGAGCTCATCGTGCAGATAAAATCCATATCCATCGTCCACGAGGCTCTCTATCGGGCCGAAAACGTTTCCGGCGTCTCGGCGCGGGAGTATTTTGAGCATTTCGCTCGCTTGATGGTACAATCGTACGGCCATATCGGATCCCCCATCGCGCTGAAGGTGGCGGCGGAGGATTGTCTTCTCGACGCGGGAAGGCTTTCCTACATGGCGATGATAGCCAGCGAGTTCGTTTCCAACGCCTACCAGCACGCTTTTCCGGACGGCAGGCCCGGCGAGATCACCATCTCCTACGGCAGCTTCCCCGATCGCGACGAACTTTCCGTCGTGGACGACGGCGTCGGGCTGCCTCCAGACATGGACGCGCGCTCCGGGCTCGGCACGGAGATAGCGGAGGCGCTCGCGAAACAGCTCGGCGGACGCATCGAGAAGGGCTTCGGGCGGGGCACTTCCATGAAGCTGATAATGCCGGTACCGGGATGAGTTTGTTTTTGTTTGTCTTGATATATTAGTATTATTGTATATAGCATTCAAGCCTTTCCCAGCTAGAAAGCAGGGAAGGCCTAGCACCCAAGGAGTCGAAAGGCATGGAAGCCAGCTACGAATTGATCATCATCGGCGCGGGGGTGGCGGGATTGACGGCTGCCCAGTATGGGGCCCGAGCGAACCTGAAAACTCTCGTCATCGAGGAAATGGCTCCCGGTGGGCAGGCGCTGCTCATCGATCAGCTGGAAAACTATCCCGGCATTCTGGAGCCCATCTCTGGCTATGAGCTTTCCGAGACGATGAGGGTTCAAGCCGAGCGTTTCGGCGCCCAGTTCGTCACGACATCGGTGGAAAAGGTGGAGAGAGCAGGCACAGGGTTCTCCATAGCGACATCGGACGGCATCTTCGCGGCCGAAGCGGCGATCATCGCCACGGGCGCCAAGCACCGCCGCCTCGGCATCCCCGGCGAGGAGGCTTTCATCGGCCGCGGTGTCTCCTACTGCGCGACCTGCGACGGCCCCTTCTTCAAGGGCAAGAAAATCCTCGTCGTGGGCGGGGGCGATTCGGCCTGCGACGAAGCGATGTATCTCGCCAAGCTTTCGGACAAGGTCGCCATGATCCACCGCAAGGACCGGTTCAGGGCGCAGAAAGCCCTCGCCGGGCGAGTTTTATCCAGCCCAAACATAAAGGTCGGCTTCAATACGGTGGCGCTCGAGATCCGCGGTTCCAAAAAAGTGGAATCGGTGTTGCTGCAGGATGTCATGACAGGGAAAACGCGCGAGGAAGCATTCGACGCGGTTTTCGTTTTCGTCGGCTCCGATCCCAATACGGCCTTTCTCCCCGACCTGGCGTTGGACGAGGCCCATTCGATCAGCACCGACGAGAGGATGGCCACGAGCGTCCCCGGGCTCTTCGCGGCCGGAGACGTGCGCGTTTCGCCGTTTAGGCAAATCGTGACGGCCTGCTCCGATGGAGCCATCGCCGCCCACGCCGCCTCACAATACATCGACGAGATGAGGGGGGCAGCGTATCTCTAGGGC
>DATMZF010000003.1:0-37066 GCA_035560555.1 Rectinemataceae bacterium | reverse complement strand
GTGAACGTAAGTTCACTATATTAGGAATATGAAGAAGTGGGAAAAGATGATTCTGGAGTCCACGACTCCGGAAGAATACGTTGAACGCTCCCTTCGCTCCAAGCTTTTGCCCGCCGAGAAGGCGAAGCTCGCGAGGCAGTGGATGGAAGCGACGGGGTTCACCAAGGCGGATATTCTCTTCGCCCGCAACCGCAATCCTTTCTGGAAGAAGAAGAAGATGGAAGGAGCGGAGGAGAGAACCCGGAGACGCCTGGACATGCACGATTACTCCAGGGGCCGGACGGTTCAGTGGACGAAGGACAGTCTCCAGGAGTTCCTTGAACTCAACAAGAAGGACTCCTCAGGCAAGTATCTGCACAAGGACTGGGAGCTCGCCAGTCATTTCGACACCAGCATTCCCTCCATCCAGTATTTGCGCCGCAAATACCTGCGCGTGAGGGAGCTGCTTGGTCCCAGAGCAAGAAAAGAGAAGATATTGGAATTCATGGGCAGTTCCGAGATCGTCCTGACGAACGGCGGTCCACGAAAGGGCAGATAATCAAGAGCCCCTTCTTCGGAAGATAGCCTCCTCTCTTCGCCTGGTCGCTTTTCGCATGGCCGCTTAGGTGTGTTTGACCTTGTCCGCGGTTTCGAGTCCCCGCCTGTAAACGCCGTACTCTGCCATCAGGAAGCCCGGGTCTTTCTTGACGATGGCGAAAGCGTCGGCCCTGGCCAGCTTCAGAAGTTCGAAATCGCGTAGCGGGTTGGCGATGAGAAGGCGGAGGGCGCCGGATTGAGCGGTGCCCAGCAGTTCACCCGGTCCCCTTATTTTCAGATCCTCTTCGGCCAGGGCGAAACCGTCCGATGAATCGTAAAGCGCCTTGAGACGCTGTACCGCGTCCTCGGTGATATCCCCGGAATAAATGAGAAAACAATAGCTTTGATACTCGCTTCTTCCTATGCGGCCGCGCAGCTGGTGGAGGGCCGAAAGCCCGAAGCGTTCCGCGTGTTCGATCACCATGACGGCCGCGTTAGGCACGTCCACGCCCACTTCGACGACGGTGGTGGCGACGAGAATCTTCGTCGCCCCGCTCACGAAATCGTCCATTATCCGCCTTTTCTTTTCTTCCTTCAGCTTGGAATGGAGAAGGCTCACCGAAAATTCAGGGTATATTTCCGTCGCGAGCCTTCCGGCCATCTCCTCGGCGCTCTTGAGCGATGCCTTGTCCGACTGTTCGATCGACTGGTCGATAAGTGGGTAGACGAAGAATGCCTGACGGCCCTCCTGGATAATATTGCGTACAAAATCATACACCTTCGACTCGTTTCCCGCTTTTGCCAGATGGGTTTTTACCGGTTTTCGTCCCGGAGGCAGGTTTTTGATCGAAGAAACGGCCAGATCGCCGAAAAGCGTCAGCGCCAGGCTTCTCGGAATAGGCGTGGCCGTCATCATGAGCATGTCGGGGATGTCTCCTTTTTTATACAAGGCAATCCTCTGCAAGACGCCGAAACGGTGCTGTTCGTCGATGACGATGAATTTGAGCGACTTATAGACCACGTCGGAGGAAAAGAGAGCGTGGGTGCCGATGACGATATCGATGGCGCCGGCCGCAAGGGCTTCGAGAAGGGGCGGCCGCGCCGCGTCGTCGACGTTGCCGGAGAGGAAGGCGAGATGGACGCCGAGCGGTTCGATGAGTTTGGCGGCCGTGGCCGCGTGCTGGCGAGCGAGGAGTTCGGTGGGAGCCATGATGGCGACCTGGCCGCCTCTCTCCACGGCGCGCAGCGCCGCCAGGAGGGCGACAATGGTCTTTCCGGAACCGACGTCGCCCTGGAGGAGCCTGGCCATGGGATGGGGTTCATCCATATCGGCGGCGATCTCGGCGAGGACCTTGGTCTGGTCGGGAGTGAGGGCGAAGGGCAGGCGCCGCAGGAGCCGCTCGGCGAGAATTCCCGTGGCGGGCTTGCGCGGGAGGCTCTGCGAGCGGCGTGCCCTGATCCGCAGCGCGATTCCCAGCTGGAACTTGAAAAGCTCCTCATAGGCCAGGGTTCTGAGCGCCGCTTCCCGCTCGGCGATGGTTGCGGGGAAATGGATGGACGAGAGGGCCTTGGCCTTGGACAGAAGGTTTCGTCCGGCGATGAGGGCGGGATCGAGTTCGTCCTCGGCCCGGCATCCGTACATTTCTATGGCGGCGTGGATCAGCTTTCTCATTACCCCCTGGGCGAGGCCTTCGGTGAGGGGATAGAGGGGAACCAGCCCCATTATGGGATTGGCGCCTTCCTCCAGGCGTTCGACATCGAAGGAAGACGACTGTATTTCCCCGTAGCGGAACTGGAATTTGCCGTGGACGACGACCTTGGCGCCTATAGGCAGGGTTTTTTCGAGGAAAGGCCGGTTGAAACAGATGAGGGCGGCCTCCGAAGATTCGTCGCTGACGAGTATTTTCAGGGTTTTCATCCTGCCGAAACCGAACCATTCGTGAGAGGTAACGGTGGCTATTGTGTGTATGGAGCCGCCGTCGGCGAAACGCGAGAAGGGTTGAAAGCTGGACCTATCCTCGTAGTCTCTGGGGAAATGGGTGAGAAGATCGGCTATGGTCGTTATGCCCAGCCGGCCGAGTCGGGAGACGACGGAGGGACCGGCGCCGCGCAGCGTCGACACGGGCTGTCTCATTTCATGGAGGAACACCTCTCCAGTATAGCCTGGTTTCGTCGCGGTTGTACACTTTTCGGCACCGTGGTAGCATGTCCGAAATATATTTTTCCGAGGAGAAACGATGCGCGATGAAATCAAGCGATTGATCGAGATAGATCGCCAGCGCACGCTCTTTACCCATATAGGGGCGTTGCTGGGCTGGGATCAGGAGACGTATCTGCCGGAGCGCGCGGTCGAGGAGAGGGCCGAGCAGCTCGCTCTCGTCCAAGGTTTGGCTCACGAAAAAGCCGTGCAGCCCGAGATAGGCGATCTCATTGCCAGCCTGGAAGAAGACAAGAATCTCGAAGGCCTGGAATTGGCCTATCTGCGCGTGGCGAAGCGCGAATTCGCGAGAGAGTCGAAGCTGCCCGCCGAGCTCGTGACGGAGATGGCGAGGCAGACAAGTCTTTCACAGGCTTCCTGGGTACAGGCCAGGAAGGAAAATGACTTTTCGCGTTTCGCGCCCTATCTGCAGAAGATGGTCGACCTCAATATCGAGATGGCCTCGGTCCTGGACCCGAAGGGGGAACAGCCCTACGATGTCCTCCTCGACCTCTACGAAATCGGAAGCACCGAGGATGAGATAGCCAAGGTTTTTTCTGTCATGCGCGAGGATCTCGTGCGCGTACTGGGAAAGATCAGGTCCCGCCCACAGGTGGACGATTCCTTCCTGCGCCGGAAGGTTTCTGCCGCCGCGCAGGCGAAGATGAGCGGCCATTTCATGGACGCGATCGGTTTCGACAGGAGCAGGGGCAGGCTCGACATCACGGCCCATCCCTTCACGACGACCTTGGGCAGGGACGATATCAGGATAACGACGCGCTATATCGAGGATTACTTCCCCTCGAGCATTTTCAGCACGGTCCATGAGGGCGGGCACGCTCTCTACGAGATGGGTATCGATCCTCACCCCGATTTCAGGGGCACGAAGCTCGCGGACGCCGTATCGATGGCCGTGCACGAGTCCCAATCCAGGATGTGGGAAAACCTCATCGGCCGTTCGAGTCAGTTCTGGAAGCCTCACTACGCCTCGCTCGTCGGGATGGCTGAGGGGGCGCTGGACGGCATCGGCTTCGAGAATTTCATCAGGGCCATCAACAAGGTGGAACCGAGCCTGGTCAGGACGGAGGCCGACGAGGTGACCTACGGGCTCCATGTCATCCTGCGTTTCGACCTGGAAGCCGCGCTCATCGGCGGTAGTCTTTCCGTGGCCGATCTGCCCGAGGCCTGGAACCGGAAGATGAAGGAGCTGCTCGGTCTCGAGGTGCCGGACAACGCCCAGGGCTGTCTGCAGGATGTCCATTGGGCCATGGGCGCCTTCGGTTATTTCCCCAGCTATGCCCTCGGCAATCTCTACGCCGCCCAGTTCTGGTCGAAGATGAACGAGGAGCTCCCCGATCTCGGCGAGAGGCTGGGCGCGGGCGACTGCGCGCCTGTTCGCGGATGGCTGCAGCGGAACATTCACAAGCCGGGCAACAGCTATCTTCCCGGCGAGCTTCTCGAGAAGGTGACGGGAAAGCCTCTGGACGCTTCGTATTTCACGAGGTATCTGGAAGAGAAGTATTCGAGGATTTACGGTTTCTAGATTCAGGGTTGCTTCGCGAGGCGTGGCGCGTAATCGTTTATTGGAAAGACGAAACGAGAAAAGAGGCGGACCGGAATTCCGGTCCGCCTCTTTTTATTTTCTGGCCTCGGCCGCCCTGGCGTGGCCTTCGAGGCCTTCCAGGCGGGCGAAGGCCGCGCTGTCCGCTGCGAGGCTCGCAGGATCGTCCATGCTGAGCCAGGTACGCGCGCGGAGAAAGTGGAGGACCGAAAGGCCCGACGCGAAGCGGGCGGCGCCTCCCGTGGGGAGGGTGTGGTTGGGGCCGGCGCCGTAGTCGCCGAAGACTTCCGCCGAACCTGGGCCGAGGAAGACGGCGCCGGCTGACCGGATCCGCGCCGCATATGACTCGGGGTCGTCGACGATGAGTTCCAGGTGTTCCGGCGCGCATCGCTCGGCGCAGGCGCAGGCGACGGTCTCGTTGGCGGCGACGAGGGCCCAGCCTTTCTTGAGTGATGCCATGGCCGTCGTCCTGTTGGGCTCGGGCATGGTCGCGAGGCGGGAGGCGAGCGCCTGTTCGACCTCGGTGGCGAAGCCTTCGGAGGAGCATATGAGCATGGGAACGGCTTCGGTGTCGTGCTCGGCCTGGGCGATGAGGTCGGCCGCGACGATGTCGGGATCGGCAGTGCCGTCGGCGACGACGAGGAGTTCGGAAGGGCCGGCCGGGGCTTCGGTGCCGACGGCGCCGAAGAGCTGGCGTTTGGCGCTCGCGACGTAGCGTCCGCCGGGGCCTACGACGACGTCGCAGCGCGGCGCGGCGACGCCGAAGGCGAGGGCGGCGATGGCGTGCGCCCCGCCGCAGCGCAGGAAGCCCGCGGCTCCCGCTATGCAGGCGGCGGCGAGGGTGATGTCGGTGGGGCGGGGTCCGGCGCACCAGACCTCGCCGACGCCGGCCTGGACGGCGGGCGTCACGGTCATGAGGGCGGTGGAGGGCAGGGGATAACGCCCGCCGGGCACGTAGCAGCCGGCGCGCGCGACGGGCAGGAACTCATGCCCGGCGCGGCCGCCCGCGACCACGATGTCGAGATCGGAAAGGGAGGAGCGCTGGGCGGCCGCGAAAGCCGCGATGCGGCTTTTCGCGCGCGCCAGCAGTTCCC
This sequence comes from Rectinemataceae bacterium, assembly GCA_035560555.1. Taxonomy (GTDB): domain Bacteria; phylum Spirochaetota; class Spirochaetia; order Treponematales; family Rectinemataceae; genus UBA11090. The sequence goes on along the minus strand of DATMZF010000003.1, from coordinate 31,698 downwards.
GCACGGCAGGGTCCACGCGCCCGAAGGCGGCCTCGAGCTCGGCCCTGCTAAGAACGAGGGATTCACCGGGCGACAGTTCATCCAATTTTTCGGCCCAGGCTCTGAGCGCCCTCTCGCCCGAATCGCGCACCTCGGCGATGGCCCTGGCCGCCGTGGCGTCCACTTCGGGAGAAAAGAGCCGCGCCTGGGAACTCGGGATTTCGTCGGGTACGATTCTTCTCAATGGATACCTGTCCATGCCGAACCTCCATCCGAAGCGTCGTAGCCGGGTTTCGCGTTGCCCGGCCTTCTTTGGACCTTGAAGGAGCGCCTTTCCAGCTCGGCCTCGATGTCCTGGAGCTTGGCCCCTTCGCGCAGCGCCTTCACGAGGGCGAAATACACGACATCGGCCGCCTCGAAGGCAGCGTCCTTGGCGTTCGTCGTCACCGCCAGCTCATCGGCCTCTTCCCTCAGCTTCGAGGCGAGAAGCCCCGAGTCGCTGAAAAGCCGCCTCGTATACGAGCCTTCCGGCGCGTCCTTGAGCCTCGCCGCGATCGTGCGCGAAAGCTTTTCGATGCCGTAGCCGTCGTCGAAGCAGCTGCGCCTGTCCAGGTGGCAGAAACCCGCTCCATCCTGTTTAACGGTGAAGCGGATACAGTCGCGGTCGCAGTCGAGATCGGCGCGCAGGAACCGCTGTCCGTTGCCCGAGGTTTCTCCCTTGACCCAAAGCCCTCTGGAACGCGATTTGTAGACGCCGCGCCCCGTTTCGAAGGCCGCGTTCAGGCTTTCCAAATCCGAATAGACGAGGCCGAGGAACCTGCCGCCTTCATCGCAGACTACGGTGGGCCAGAGCCCGTCGCCGCGGTCGGAGGAAAGGGGCGCCGAAAAGGCCCTCGCGATGCTCAATGCCCCGGTGGCGATGGCGGTGCCCGCCTGCACGTCGGCGCCCATGGCGTCGAGGCGGGCGATCTGTTCCGCGCCCTCGTCACCGCCCGAAGCGCCCCCCGCGAAGGTGACGCGAACGCCTTTCGCCGCTTCCACGATTGTCCCGGCCCGCTCGAAATCGAAACCGTTCATCTCGCCTTCCCTGTCGATGGTCGTGACGAGGAATCCGCCCACATAGGGCTTGAGTTCGGCGATCTTGTCGAAAAGGCCGGCTTCCGTCGCGCGGGTCCAGCCCTCGATCATGATTTTTTCCTTGTTCGTGTCCAGGGCGGCGATCAGCCGCTCCCGCGGAAGCCCCGAAAGGAATTCCGCCGTGGCTTTCGTGCCTATCATCACGGCGCGGGCGCCCGCGTTCAGATATTCGACGGCCAGATCCTTCGTCCTTATGCCTCCTCCGACCCTGCAGGCATACTGGGAGACGAGTTTAAGGATGAGGGCCTTGTTGGATCCCTTGCCGAGGGCGGCGTCGAGGTCCACGACGGCGATTTCTCCCGCTCGCGATAGTCTTTCCGCCAGGCTTTCTGGGTCGCCGACCTCCAGCACAGGATGGCGTCCGCCCCTCAGCTGGACGGCTTTTCCGCCGAGAATATCGATGCTGGGTACAATCATGATCTCACCTCCACCCTACAGTCTGAAAGATAATGTTTAAGGTCGACTATCGCCAGTTCTTTTCTGTGAAAAGCGCCGGCTCCGAGCACGGCGCTTGCCCCCGAGCGTACGCCCTCAAGGAAATGCTCGGGTCTCGTAGCCCCTCCCGAGGCGATGACGGGGATGCGGGCGGCTTCGGCGATCGCCGCGACGAGGGCGCAATCGTAGCCTAGCCCTGTTCCGTCCCTGTCTATGGAAGTGAGGAGGATTTCACCGGCGCCGAGGAAGGCGCAACGCCGCGTCCATTCCACCGCGTCGAGGCCGGTGGCCGATTTTCCGGCGTCGATCAGCACTTCCCAAGCCTGGGTTCCATCGGCGGATTTGCGGCGGGCGTCGATGGCCACGATGACGCATTGGACGCCGAAGCGCTCGGCGAGGGCCGAAATGAGCGCGGGATCGCGCACCGCGGCGCTGTTGACGGAAACCCTGTCGGCGCCGGCGTTCAGGAGCCTTTCGGCGTCCTCGACGCTTTTTATTCCCCCGCCGACGGATATGGGGATGGAGACGGATTTTCTCACGGCGGCCACCGCGTCGAGCGCGGTCTTTCTTTCCTCGAGCGTGGCGCTGATGTCGAGGAGTGCGATTTCGTCAGCGCCCTCGGCCTCGTAGCGCGCGGCCAGCTCGGACGGTTCCCCTGAATCGACAAGATTCTCGAACCGGACGCCCTTAACCACCCTTCCGCCCCTTATGTCGAGACAGGGGATGATGCGCGTGGCGGTTCCCCTCGCTTTCTCCTCGGCCGGCGTGTTCGGCGCGGAGTCTTTCGAGGCCTCCAGGTCTTCAAAGCCTCCCAGGCTTTTCAGACCTTCCAGGCCGTCCAGGCCCATCCAGCGCATGAAAAGATCGAGCCCCCACCGGCCCGAAAGCTCGGGGTGGAACTGGCAGAGCAGGATCGCCGGCGCTCTTGTCGCCGCGTCGAAGCGGCTTTCCAGCGTCGCCGCGAACTTCTCCCCATAGAAGCAGGATGCCGAGACATAGCCTTCCGGCGCCTCGGCCACCATGTATGAATTGGCGAAATAGGCCCAGCCTGGCTTGAGAAAGCTGTCGCCGGGCGCCGGTCGTACCATATTCCAGCCCAGCTGGGGCAGGGGAAGCTCGGTCTTGAGCTTCCTGACGGCGCAGGGAAGGGCGCCGATGCCGGGCACGCCAGCGGTTTCCTCGCTCGACGCGCAGAGCATCTGCATGCCGAGACAGATGCCCATCGTGGGACGGCCTTCGGCGATGCGCGCCGCGAGCGCCCCATCGAGGCCCGAGCGCCTGAGCTTTTCGAGCGCCGCGCCGAAAGCCCCCACGCCGGGGAGGAGGGCTCTCTCGGACTTGTGGAGAACCTCGGGATCTTCGGTTACGAGGGCTTCGACGCCGGCTCTGGCGCACATGGCCTTCACCGACGCCAGATTGGCGGCGCCCGTGGCCGCTATGGTAAGGATTGGTCCTTTCATTCGTTTTTTTCCTCGCCGGCCTTTTCCCGTTTCGTCACCTTGATCACCGTCGTTCCCTTCGTGCTCGCAGGGGCATTCTCGGCATCAGAGGCCGACGCCATGGCAACGGCCGGCGTGAGCGCCTCCCGCAGCGCGAGAGCGAGCGCCTTGAAGGCGGCTTCCGCCCTGTGGTGATCGTTGGAACCCTTGAGCACGTCGACGTGGAGGGTCAGGCCAGCGTTCGCCGCGAGGCTGGCGAAGAAGTGGCCAATGTTTTCGGTCGCCAATTCGCCGATCGCTTCTCGCTCAAGCTGGAGATCGCAGTCGCAGAAGGGGCGGCCCGAAACATCGACCACGGCCCTGGCGAGGGCTTCGTCCAGGGGAGCGTAGGCGTAACCGAAGCGGGCGATGGCGCCGCGCTCGACGATGGCTTCCCTGAGGGCGATACCGAGCGTGATAGCGCAGTCCTCGACGCTGTGGTGGTCGTCCACGACCCTATCGCCTTCGCAGTCGAGGGCGAGCGACCATCCCGCGTGGCAGGCCAGGCTCGTCAGCATGTGATCCAGGAAGCCGATGCCGGTGCCGATCGAGACAGGACCGGGAAAGAGGCCGAGTTCGACCTTTACCTTGGTTTCCTTGCTTTCTCTCGTGGCGACGATGTAGGTCTGTTTCGTCCTTGACGCGGTTCTGTCGTTATTCAAGCCTTCCATGAAAATGCCTCCATGCGCGAAAGCGCCGATCGCAGTCTGTCGAATGAAGCCTTTTCGCCGGGGCAGGTGATTCGCGCGAGACCTTCGGCGTCGGGATTGCCCGGCCAATAGCGGATTAGAATCCCCCGAGCCCTGAGCGCGAGGACGAATTTTTCGGCGTCAGGCACGAGGGCGCTCACGAAGTTAGCCTGGGACGGCCATGTCCTCGCGCCCATGCCGGCGAGGATTCCTTCCAGGATTTTCCTTTCCTCGGCGACGCGTTTCACGAAACCGGCGTATCCCTCCCTGCCTTCGGCGAGGGCGAGACGGGCGGCCTCGATGGCGGGCGAAGAGAGGGAGAAGGGCGGGCCGGCTTCCCTCATGCTCGCGATGAGGCCCGCGGTCGCCACGCCCGTCATGCCCCAGCCCGCCCTGAAGCCGGCCAGCCCCCTGGATTTGGAGAAGCTCCCGGTGAGGAGGACCCCAGGCGTTTTCAGCGCCTCGTCGAATATCGACGCGTCGTCGGCGAAATCGATATAGGTGACGTCGAGGAGAAAGAGGCTGCCCCGCGCCGCGCAGGCGGCCGCTATCTTTCGGAAATCATCCAGCGCGAGCATGGTGCCGGCCGGATTGTCGGGGCTGGCGACAATGGCTATGACCGGTTTTTCGGAATCGATGAGGGAACAGAAGTTTTCCACGGGGAAGGCCGATATCGGTTCCCTTCGGACGGGGACGAATGTCGCTTTCGTCCGTTTCGCCGCGTCCAGGAATTCGACGAATCCCGGCACCGTGGTGAGGATTTTGGAGCCCGGGCCGGCCAGAGCCCTGAAAACCCGCTCGATGGCATCGTCGGCTCCGGCTGCCGCGATGACCTGATTCCCGTCGACATTGAAGAAGGCGGCGATATCCTTCTCCAGAAGATCGGCCCTTGGATAGCGGCGCGCGACCTCGGGAGAAAGCACGCGGCCTAGCTGTTCCTCGCTCAGGATGCAGCGTCCTTCGTTGGCGTCGATCTTGAGCCAGTCGGTTCTTTCCATGTTCAGGCTCTCCTTCATGGCACGAGCTGGCTGAGCTGGGTGACGACGATATCGGTGCCGCCGCGGCGCTTGATTTCGGGGATGAGGGCCGCCAGCTTGTCGCGGGGCGCGGCGACGCGCACGGCGAAGTCCTTGCCTCCTTCGAGGGGGGAAAGGGTGGGGGACCTGAGGCAGGGCAGAATGCTTATGACGGATTCAAGGTCGGCGGCGGAAACGTTGACTTCCAGCATGACCCTCCTCCTCGCTTCCAGGACGGAGCGAAGGATCAGGATGAGGGCGTCGGCCGCTTCACGCTTAGCCGGGTTTTCCATCGCTTTCCGGGACGCGTAGAGGCGGGTGGAGCTTTTCATGATCGTGTCGATGATGACGAGGCCGTTGGCCCGGAGCGTGCTTCCCGTCGCGCAGTTGTCGACAATGAGGTCGGCGTCCTCGGGGGGGAACACTTCGGTGGCGCCATAGGATCGGATGAAGGTCGCGCCCGAGATGTGTTTCCTCATCCATTTCCTGGCTATCGTCTGGTATTCGGAGGCTATGACGGGGGCCCTGCCGCAGGCTTCTTCCCAGGACATTTTCGGGTTGGCGAGAGAGCCGATTTTGGCCATGAGGGTTTCCGGCGCGGCGGCTACCACGCTGACAGGGTCCATGCCCGTGTCGAAGAGTTCGACGAGGTCGACATCGAGTTCCTTGACCCAGTCCGCGCCGGCGAAACCGATATCGCGGCTGCCTGAGGCGAGCATTTCGACGATGTTCTGGGGTTTGAGGAGCTTCGCTTCGTACTGGAGCATGGTCGAGCCGACCGCGTTGGAGGAATCCCCGCCGATTCTCGGGCGGTATTCCCTTTCGTCGACGTTCACGGGCAGGCCGGCGTCGGAGAGCAGCTGGATGACCTTGCCCTGCATCCTGCCCTTGGGAAGCCCGATTCTCAGAAGATTGTCCGAATTATCCATAGTGTCTCCCTTTTGCCGCGCCCGTCTTGGCTGCCGGCGCTCTTCAGGGAAACCGTCATGGTCCACGGTTCTCTAAATAAAAACGCCGGCTTTGGCGAGCCGGCGTTTTCCGTAGCGTGCTTTATCCCTTAACGGACCTAAGCCCTACTCGACCCCGGCGATCTGAGATGATGACCGTGGCTATGATGGAGGGTCGTGAACCCGTTCGTGGCACTGACTGTGCTAATCATGATATTGCCCATAGAAACACAATCCTGGGGCATTTGTCAATAACCCTGTCGAAAATCCGCTCAATATTGCATAAATTTTCATTTTGGCGCTACTATGACCTTATACATATGGGAAAATACACCGTTTCAGTTCACGACAGGGGGGAGGGTCAGTCTTCTCTGGTCTATCCCGTCGTGTCGAGGCGATCGGGCGGCCTCTCCGTGGGGATCAACCTCTTTCCCGACGGCAAGCGCTGCAGCTTCGACTGCCCCTATTGCGAGGTGCGGCCTTTTACAGGCGGCGTGATTTTTTCCCCGGAGACGCTCGAGGCAGAACTGGAAGCCTTTCTCGCCGCGGACTATGGAGCGGCATGGGCGCCGCGGCCCGTCCACGACCTTTGCGTTTCCGGCAACGGCGAACCCACGCTCTCGCCGCATCTCTGGGAGGCCCTCGAAATCTGCGCCGCGGCGCGGCGCAGACATCCGGCCATCCTCGCCCCCGGCGCCTGCCCCATCGTCATCATCACCAATTCGACCGGCTTCATGGATGAGGAGATCGCGCGACGCCTGGCTGAGTTCGCGCGCCGCGAACCCCTGGATATCTGGGCGAAGCTCGACGCCGGCAGCCAGGAACGCTTCGCCCACATGTCGCGCTCATCCTATAACCTCGACGATATTTCGGATGCCATCGGGGATTTCGCCCGGTCGACGCCTATCACCATCCAGACCATGGTCTGCGACATGGATGGCGCCGCTAGCGGGGCAGCCGCCGCCTCCACGGCAGTCGGCGCCACCCACAAGGCCACCGGCGCCGACGACGATGCCGAAGCCCTGTCCTACGCCGCCCGCGTCAACGCCATGCTGGAAAAAGGCGCCGCCATCAAAGCCATCCAAGTATACACGCTCGCCCGCGCCCCTCTGGAAGCCGGAATCCGCGCCCTCTCCGATGAGGCGGTCACGCGCTTCGTTCGTCTCGTCTCCGGCGCGTTGAGTCGGCCCCTGCCAATATACGGCTACGGTGAGCGGGGCTCGGGCCCTCTGCGGCAGCGATGATAGATCTCCACACCCATTCGACCGCTTCAGACGGAGCGCTTTCTCCATCCGCGCTGATCGACCTGGCTAAAAAGACGGGCCTCAAAGCCCTCGCGCTCACCGATCACGACACGGTGGCGGGCGTGGCCGAGGCGCGCCGCCGCGCGGCCGAACTCTCCCTGGCCTTCGTGTCCGGCGTGGAGATCGAGATCGACTTCGATCCGGGAGAATTCCACCTTCTGGGCTTGGGGATAGACGAAAATGGCTCGGGACTTCTCGAGGCGCTAACCCTCCTGGCCGAGGCGCGGGTGATAAGGAACGAGCGCATCGTCGAACTTTTCCATGTCGATGGCATTTCGATCGATCTCGACGAAATAGCGGAGATAGCCGGAACCGAACGCATCGGTCGGCCGCATCTGGCCGAAGCCCTCATGAGGCGCAAGATAGTGCGTACGAAACAGGAAGCCTTCGACCGCTTCCTCGGCAAGGGGAAACCGTTTTATCTTCCCAAGGATTGTCTCCCCTTCGCCAAAGCCCTGCGACTCATAAAAGACTCAGGAGGCGTAGCCGTCATAGCGCACCCATACTCGCTCTTCGTGAGCAAGACAAGACTCGCTACCCTCATGGACGAGTGGAGGGAAGCGGGCGTGGAAGGCATCGAAGCCTACCATCCGACGGCTAAGCTGGGGCAGTGCAGGATATTGGAGCGTATGGCGAGGGAAAGAGGATTTCTCGTCACGGCGGGATCTGACTTCCACAACGCGGAGAAGCCGGCCTGCGGACTTGGAAGGACCGCGGGGGGAATCCCCGTCGCCGATTCCTTCTACGAGGAACTCTGCTCGTCGCTGCCGGGATTGGCCGCCTTGACCTGATCGATCTGGTCATAGAGTTCGACGGCCGAGAAAAAGATAATCACGATGAGCGGACCCAATATGAGCCCGTTGAAACCGAATATGCTCAAGCCTCCGACGATCGCGAAAAAGATGAGGAGGGGATGCATCTTCAGTCTGTCGCCCAGGATCATCGGCCTCAGGAAATTATCGGTGAAGGAAACGAAAAATCCCGCCAGCGCGCAGAACAGAAGAGCCCTTCCGACATCGCCTGTAAGCCCGATATAGAGCGAGAGGGGAATCCAGACGAGCGATGTTCCCACCATGGGGATGAATGAGGCGATAGCGGTGAGCGAGGCCAGCACGAGCGGTCCCTCGAGCTTGAAAATTAGGCAGAGGATGAACATCACGACAGCCTGGTATATGGCGACGAGAAAAAATCCCAGGACGAGCTGGCGTCCGGATTCGCTCATTTTCTGCATGAACATTTTCGTGTAGGTGCGCTCGATCGGCACGGCGGAAACGACGAGGGAAGCCAGGTGCTTTCCGTCGACGAGCAGGAAATACAGGGTGAATATCATGAATGCCAGGGTGGTTATAAGCGCGACGCCGTTCTTGAGGATGGTACCTGAGAAACCTATGATCCGGCTGGAACTGGCGATGAGAAAGCCCTTCGCCTCGTGGAGGACATCGATGCCGCTCAGGTCGATGGCGCCTGCCGACAGTCGGTAGATGAAGCCGCCTACGGGACTCGTGTGGCTCAGGGAGAAAATGTCCGGATGTTCCTCGATGACCCTGATCATGTTGCCGGAGAGATCGACGACCTGTTTGAGGAGGGCTATGAACAGGAAGGTGAAGGGAACCGCCAGGACGAACACTCCCAGGACGGCGAAGATGCCGCCGAGAATATTCTCCACGATCGATCGTTTTTTGTCTGAAAGCTTGTCGCGTTTGGTGAAAACCTTCGCGCAGCGCTCATACAGCGGGGCGATGAAGGCGTAGATCACGCCCGACCACAGGATTACCGTCAGGAAGGGATAAAAAAGCCTTGCCACGAGAAGAAAGAGCGCGATGAAGAATATGAGGAATATCTGCTTCTTGGTGCTACCTTGTGTCATTATCTTAAAATAGCTGCAATCGCGCGCTTTGTCGAGCTTTGCGGCGCAGGTCGGCGGTTTTGGCGCTTGGCGGGCGCGAGATTCTCGATCGCGAAATCGTTGGGCCGCGGCGCGGCTTCCGCAAGTCCGCCCGCCTCTGTACAATGAAAAAAGCATGCGACGAGGAGAATCGGGCGATGGGTGAACTTTATATCGTGGGAACGCCGATAGGAAATCTGGGGGATATCACGCTGAGGGCGCTCGAAACCCTGAAAAACGCCGACACCATAGCCTGTGAGGATACGAGGCACACGCTCCAGCTCCTCAATCATTTCGCCATCGCGAAACCCCTCGTCTCCTGTCACGCGAACGACGAACTCAGGGCTTCGGCGCGCATCGTCTCCCTTCTCGACGCCGGCAAGAAAGTGGCCTACTGCACCGACGCGGGCACGCCGGGACTCTCCGACCCGGGAGCCGTGCTCGTCCGTTCGGCGCGCGCGGCCGGCCACAGCGTCATCCCGATACCCGGCCCCTCGGCCTTCGCCACCCTCGTGAGCGCCTGCGGATTCGGCGGCCGGGGCCTTCTCTTTGACGGCTTCATGAGCCCCAAAGCCGCGCGGCGCCGCGCGCGCCTCGCCGTTCTCCTGGAGAGGGAAGAGGCCTTCATGCTCTACGAATCCCCCTTCCGGATCGCCAAACTAATCGCTGACATAGCCAGTCTCGCCCCCGGGCGCCAGGTCTGTATCGGCAGGGAACTCACCAAGATCCACGAACAGATCGCCATAGGCAGCGCGGCCGAACTGTCGGCCCGCATCGCCGGAGGGGAGGGCGAGCCCATCCCCCAGAAAGGCGAGTTCGCCGTCCTCGTGGCGGGCAAGAGCGACAAATCAGAGGCCGATGACGAAGCGGGTGAAAGCCGCTCCGAAGGTTGAGCGCCGCATGATCCAGGTAATGCGGCTTTCCAAGCTCCACGGCGTCGCGAGGAGGCGCAAATGCGCCATTCTCCTCGAAAGGGTTGAACTCGAGCTTTCCGAAATCGGCGACGGATCGCCCCTCGCTCCGCGAACGATCGAACTCCTCGCCTACGCGCGCGACCTGGCCGCCTTCCTCGCCGACGATAAGGAATCCTCTCCCGACCTCGCGGCGGCGGCCGGAGCCTGCCTCGAAGGTCTCTCCCGTCAGGAATATTCCCTCGCTTTCCGCGCCATAGACGATTTTCGCCATCTGCTCATGAGAATTTCAGGCCAAGCCCCCGCCGACTGGGACCTCCACGACTTCATGTCGCCCGGGGGAAGCGCGGCGGAAGGCCTGGCGCGCTCCTTCCTTCCGGGACTCAAGGTCTACCTCGAGGACATACGCTCGCCCTTCAACGTGGGAACCATCCTGAGGACCGCCGAGGCTCTCGGCTTCGAGGAAGTCCTCCTCTCCTCGGGCTGCGCCGATCCGCGACATTCCAGGGCGCTGCGCTCATCCATGGGAGCCGTGGATCTCATCCCCTGGAGGCGCTGCTCTCCCGACGAATTGCCGGGCCTTGGACCCCTCTTCGCCCTCGAACTGGGGGGGCTCCCGCTGAACGAGTTTCCCTTCCCCCGGAAGGGTATCCTCGTCCTCGGATCTGAGGAATTGGGCGTCTCCGCCGCCTGTCTCAGGCTCGCCGACGGCCGTCGCGTGAGCATCCCGATGCGTGGAATAAAGGCTTCGATCAATGTAGCCGTCGCCTTCGGCATCGCCGCCCAAACCTGGGTTTCCTCGATTTGACGTTGACCGGCCGCGAAAATCGGGTTAAACTGAAAAAACTAACATAAACCCCTAAAGGGAGGCAGTATGGCCAAAGTTGAATTGAAGAAGATCGGGAAAGTGTACGATGGCAATGTTCGCGCGGTGAGCGACGCGAACATCGTCGTCAACGACAAGGAATTCGTCGTTTTTGTCGGCCCGTCGGGATGCGGCAAGACGACTACCTTGCGAATGGTGGCAGGCCTTGAGGACATCACCGAAGGCGAACTCTACATCGACGGCAAACTGGTCAACGATGTCCCGCCCAAGGACCGCGACATCGCGATGGTCTTCCAGAATTACGCCCTGTATCCCCATATGTCCGTGTACGACAACATGGCCTTCGGACTCAAGATCCGCAAGATCCCGAAGGCGGAGATCGACCAGCGCGTCAAGGAAGCCGCCCGCATCCTCGACATCGAGAAACTTCTCGACCGCAAGCCCAAGCAGCTTTCGGGCGGTCAGCGCCAGCGCGTCGCCGTAGGCCGCGCCATTGTCCGCAAGCCCAAGGTATTCCTCTTCGACGAGCCCCTGTCCAACCTCGACGCCAAGCTCCGCGTGCAGATGCGCGCCGAGCTGATCGAGCTCCATGACAAGCTCCAGGCGACCATGATCTACGTAACCCACGACCAGGTCGAAGCCATGACCATGGGCGACAAGATCGTCGTCATGAAGGACGGCCTCGTCCAGCAGATCGGTTCGCCACTCTACATGTACAACAACCCGATCAACAAGTTCGTCGCAGGCTTCATCGGCTCCCCGCCCATGAACTTCCTCACCGTCAAGGTTCTGGAAGAAGGCGGAAAGGTCATCATCGACGAAGGCTCGTTCAAGCTGATCCCGGACGCCGCCCATGAAGCCTTCCTGAAGCCCTATGTCGGCAAGGAAGTCTCTTTCGGCATCCGTCCCGAAGATCTCGATGTGGCGAACCAGAAGCTCGAAATCGGCGTCATCAAGGCCAAGGTCACGGTCGTCGAACCCCTCGGCGCCGAGATTCACCTCCAGGCGACCACCCCCACCCAGGGTATGGTGGCGCGCATCGGACCTCATCACCTCTATAAGCACGGCGACGACATCGTCTTCGATCCCGACATGAGCAAAGCCCGCTATTTTGACCGCGAGACCGAAAAGTCGATCAACCCCGTTAAATGGAACGAGCAGGAAGACTGAACGGATTTCCATCCATTCGTTACATGAAAAGGGCGCTCCGAAAGAGCGCCCTTTTCTTATCACTTGATCATGTCATTGCCGCTTATTGGCCGGTCGGCTGTGGCTTCAGCATTTTTTCAATATCAGCCTCGAGTTTTTCCGGCGTCACGAAAGATTCGTAGCGCTTGACCCGCCTGGCGCCCGGCGAAACGAGGAATTTCGTGAAATTCCATTTGATGGCATCGCCCAGGATGCCGGCGGTGCGCTTGCGCAGGAGGAGGAAGAGCGGATGGGCGTCGGGCCCGTTCACGAGCAGCTTCGACATGAGCGGGAAGGTGACGCCGAAATTTATCTGACAGAAACTCATGATTTCCTCGTCGCTGCCCGGTTCCTGATGGGCGAACTGGTCGCAGGGAAAGCCCAGCACGACGAGTCCTTTGTCCCCATACTTCCGGTGCAACTCCTCCAGCCCCTTGTATTGAGGCGTGAAACCGCACTTGCTCGCCGTGTTGACGATAAGGAGTACTTTTTCCTCGAGCCCCTTCAGCGAAAAGGCCGAGCCATTTCCGGCCTTGACCTCGAAATCGTAGAGCGATTGTTCTTTCATCCCTTTCCTCACAGAAGCGCTTTCAGCGCGGAGCGATGCTGATGTCATCTATGAATATCGCGAAATCTTCGTTCCCGGAATAGGAGAAAGACCACTGCAACATAAAATACGGATTTATGGTGGATAGGTTCACCGAGTGCTGAGTCCACGTCGAAGATATCGAGTTGCCAAGCTCATCATAGCCGAGTGAGAGCGCATCACCCGGAGTCTTCGTCCCGATGCACCTGATCCAGCAGGTGACCGTGATCGGCGCTGGAACTTTCAGGGGGAGAGAGAAGTAGGTGCGGCCGGGCGCCTGGGATTTGCCCAGTTTTAGGCTGTGAGTTCCCGAATGGGCACATTCGGTGGAGATAGAGGGTGGGCTGCCGTCGTTCCAGAAGGAATTGTCGAGCAATCGGCCATCTTCGAATGTTACCGTCGACGCGAAATCATCCGCTTCGGCGTAGCGCTTCAGTCTCACGTCATCGATGTACATGGATGCATTTCCGCGGTTCACGATGTCGAGCGTATGTGTACCCGTGTCGTTGAGCATGAAGAAATAATCATTCCACGCTTCGGGGCGGTATGGGTTATAGCCTGGGTAGTGCGGTGTTCCATCTACGGCTGCGGAAACCGCTAACCCTGAAGTCTTTGCCTTAAAAGCCAGGATGCTCGGTTCTTCGCCTAAATCAGCGACCTGGCAGATTCTGCTTTGGGACTGCTGAAATTCATAGGAGAACTCGGCCGGTATATACAAGCATCGGCTGTCATTCACGCCGCCGTTTTCCCGCAGCGTCGGCGCGGCCCATCCGCCGTAGCCCCACTTCGCCTTCGTGTTTCCCGACGCGTCGACAGCCTCGAAATCATCGCCCTCGAAGTCCGGGGGATCGTCGAACTGAATATCGTCGATGAGGAGGTAGGCCTCAGAGAAACTATCGGCGGCGATCCTTCCAAACTTCCATTTTATGAGGCTCTCGCCTGGCTTCAGCGATATGGATGCCCTTTTCCAGGAGCCTCCGGTCATAAACTGTTTCGGCACTCCATACATGTATCCAGATACTGTCGTTTGCAGATAGAGGGCTGGGTTTGTCAGATCGGTTTGGCCAACAATTTTATACGAGTAGTACATGACTTTCGGGGAATCGAGAACAATGGCCATCTGCAGGCTGTTTTCCATATCGGTCGTGGCGGGCGGATCGAATCGGACAGAGCGCGTCCCCGCGGAGGCATCCGTCGAAACGATACGGGGTTTGACATAGCCCTTTCCGCACCAGGCGTTGAGCGCGGCAAGGCCGTCGAGGCTCGTCTCGAAGGAATCATCGGTAGCAGGACCGGGAACGAAGAAATACTTGGATGCGCTCCACACGGAAGGCTGATCATCGATGGAAGCTTGAATTCTCCAGTAATAGCATCTGCCCTGCTCGAGCCCGGAAAGTTGGTATTCCGACGCTCTTATGTCCCTGGCGTCGAGCAGTGTCGAGGAAAAATCCGCTGATAGGGAAAGCTGCAGCCGATAGGGGAGGCCATCCGAGACCTCAGCCCAATCAAGTTTCGGCGATTTGTCCGAAAGAGTCCCATCGGTCGGACTCGCCTCGGACAGAAGAGGCGTGAAACGGATTTCATCGACATAGAGCGTCTTTCCTGAGGGATTAGGTATGCCGACCATGTAAGGCTGATCCGCGCCCAGGATAAAGGAAGCCTGAGCGACATTCGGATCCGTATCTGGGTCGAAATAATTGTAGGTTCCATCCCCGAGAGTAATATATCCCGGGTCGTCTCCCGACATCATATAGCTGAGGATGCCCGGCTCTGCCGGCGTGAGATGGAAAGAGATCGAAGAATCCGGGGGAAGGCCCATGGACCAGCCGCCCTCGTAAGCCCAATCACGGGAGACCGAGGGCTTCTCTTTCTTGTCGTTGGCGATCCGCTTGATGTAATTCAAGGTTGAGGAAAGGCCGTCGTTCTCCTCAAAGCCTTCCTGGAACCCGGAAGGGGTGCCTTGAGACAGAAAATGGTATTCTCCTTCCGCGACGGGCAACAGCTTCGCGCAGCCGCTTATCCCGGCGGCAAGGAGGAGGCAGGTTGCCAGAATCGCCCGAGCGAGGATTCGGTGCGGATGTATGGCTCCACGGGCCGCAGGTCGCGTCATCGCCTTATTCCGCGGTAACCGGCGTCGATGCCAGGATGAGCTCTCTTCCCTTGGTTCCCACCGACTGTACGAAGGAAAGGAAGGATTTGCGTTCGCCCGCCCCAACGACTAGATAGGGCAGATACAGTTCTCGCGTGCAGACTATCGAGGACTCGGCCGCGGAATAGTGAAACCTCGCGTAGGCCTGACCGAAGCGGTACTCCTTATCCTCGGGAAGCATCGCGGCTTTCCATCCTTTGGGGAGCTGGGCGACAATCGTCTCCGTCACCGGCGATGCAAACATGGCATAGTCGACCGACAGCACGTCTTTTCCATTTGCGGCGAGGGTCTCGAGGGAGAGAGGCAACTGTGTCGCCCAGGGAATGGTGAGAACGGCCACTCCTCCCCGCGCGGCGAGCGGAGGAAGGAATCCCTCGAATTCAAGGGTTGGGTCCTGGCTTTCCATGCCCCCCTCAATGCCCTTTGCCTCATACGAGGACAGTTCAAGCCCCGGAAGGAGTGAAGCCATCAACCTTCTCATGAGGTTTTGCCTGCGCTCAGGCGCGTTGGGTGAGTAGGAATAACGCATCGCCCTGGCATATTCGCTACCCATGGCTGCCGAACCCTTGACCTCGGGCCTGAGGCCATCTCCCAGGGTGATTTCCATGAAAATCGATGTCGGCGGCATCGCCGATGAGAAGGGGATGCGTGCAAGGGTGGCTTCCTTCGTTCCGGATCTGTCGATGGGCAGATACCAGGAGCCCTGGAGACTCTCCGCGAGCCTGGGGAATGTGGAATACTGGTCCGTGGGATCGAGGATGAGATCGCCTGCAGGATCAGGTACCATAACGATGATGTGCGTAAAGCGCATAGACGGGAGGTAGCGATTCATCCCCCTGTAGTCGGGCGCGCTGAGAGCGACTTCCGCCTCTATGTCGCAGGCGGAAAGAAGGCTCACGAGCAAGGCGCATTTATCCTTGCAATCGCCGAATCTGTCCTCAAGCACCGATTCGGCGCGCTGAGGAATGTAAGCGCTGTACATGAAGGAGAGGTCTTCATAATGCACCGCGTTGGCGACGAAGTCGTAAAGTTTGGCGATCTTGAGGCGCCTGTCTGTGATGCCCGCCGTCAGTTCCATCGCCTTGCGCCGAACGGATTCTTCCGGTTTGGTTCGCCCGTAGAATAAGTCCGTGTACCAATGGGCAATTTCCGTCCAGGAGGGAAGATCGGAGACGTCGAGCCATGTCGAAGTGTCGCGCGGGTTTGCCGACCATGCCCCGGAGGGTATCGCCGGCATATCCCTAGCGGTGATCTTGAGGCGCTGCACGGATGGCTCGACGAGTTCTTCCGTCCTGGGCAGCGCGAAGTTTCCGTCGTTGTGCACTTCGATGCTTGGCTTGGAGGCGGCTGGGTAGGAAATCCTTACTTCGGTCAAATATGCCGGGTAGTCGTGCTGGAGCGGGGCGGAGATCCAGAAATGCCTCGCAAGCGCGCCAGAGCTGTAGTTGTTGCCCTGATAGCGGAGGACGATGTAATCGCCCTTTGACAGACCGGGAAAGGAAACAGTCGCGCTGCCCAGCCTCGCCTCTATCTTGGATCCGTCCGCCTTGAGGGTGAAAGCCTGGGTGACTTTAATCCCGTAGCCGCGATCCAGATTTTGACTGCTTTCAGCCTCGACACCCGCCATCGACAATATCTTTATGATGGAAAACCTGTAGAAACGGGAAGCGCCGTCGCCAAAAAATATCGTGGATGATTCGTCAAGGACTATCTCGGCGTCGGATTCGGGGCTCGGCTTTACCTTCCGTTCGGCTTCGTAATCGTTTATCGATTTTTCGACCGTGGTGGAAGTCTCGGCAATATCGAGGTCAGGCAGCTTCTTGGCGGTTCTCAACTGCTCACGCAGCGCATAATCCGAGGGACGCAGCCAGAGGAGGGCTGAAAGGCGGTCGATATATTGATCCCGCGCGGCCGTCAGTTCCTTTTCGACACGTTCGTCCTTGGATTTCGATTCAGAGGCCGACTTCTGCGCCATGATCAGTTTGTTTTCCGCGAGCCCCGAGGCGAGCGTCGCGAGGTCGGTGGAGCCAGGGAACGACGCGGCGAGTTTTCCCGCGCGCTGAATAGCCTCATCCAGGCCGAATTTTCCTGTCCTGATGGAGGAATCTTCCAGCAGGTAACGCACGTTCGCGAGATCGGGAGACAAGACTGAAAAGCTCGAGGCAAGCGTATAGATATCGGATTGGAGTTCGGCCTTGGCCGCGTAATTCAGGAGGATTCTGTCGGCTTCGTAGGGGCGGCCCTTGTTCCTGATCTCGGAGACGAGTGATCGGATGTCGAAGCCGTATCCCAACCCTTCATTGGCGAGAAGAATCGCCCCATCCGGGGAATCGGGATAGGTAGATGCGTATGTCGCGGCTTCATTGTACACATCGCCATTGGATGCGATGGCAAGCGCGATGCTCTGCAGGTCTCCCCGACGCCATTGTCCAAAGAAAGCCTTGGATTTGGTCAGGAGATACTTTGCCTCCGCGAAACGCTTTTCCGAAATGTATTCCCTGAGAAGAGACTCGACCGTAGGGGCGAAGAGAATGTCCCTGTGTCCAGCCCGTGTCAGCGCGTTGCGCGATTCTGTGTTCCGGCCGAGGGCGGCCTGGCAGCGGTATTCGAGGTAATCGAACAGGGCGCTTTCCCCGATGCCCTTATCCCTGGCTTTCGCGATAGTGGAAAGTGCCGAGGTGTAGTAACCGCAATCGTAGAGAAATCGTGCGCACCAGAAGGCGGCGTCGGGCATGGCGGAGGCGCTCGCTGTGGCAAGAGCGTCGCCGAGCCTCTCGTTGGCATCCCCGGCCGCGCTCTCCTTGAGACTGGCTATGAGGGAGAGGGCTTTGTCTCCTTCTGTCACGTACTTCGAGGCCGGTGCGGCCGAAAGCCTGAATCCCGCCAAGAGGTCCTCGGATGCCAGTTTCACGAGGATCTTGTGGGTTCCCGCCCCGACAGGGATGGCGGAACTCCGGTATTCACCCCCAAGCCTTTCCTCGCCGTCCGCGACTACCAGAGCGCCGTCCAGCCAGACCGCGATGGATCCGCTGCGTTCGATGAACAGGCGATAATCCCCGGTTTTTTTCGAGTTGAAGGAGCCTGTCGCGTAATAGACCGAGCCCCATTTCTCGTACCCAAGGTAATTTTCCGGTCTGATGAAGGCGTTGGGCGGCAGATTGTCCGGCTCCGTCCAGGACAGTTTCCTCCCATCCGCCGCCGAATAGTCTCCTGTTCCCCAGGACTCCACCTTGGTTTCGCCGATAAAATCCTTGCGGAAACCGGAAGCCGATGCGTTGGGGAAGGGTCCGATGATCTTCCAGACAGCGAGTGCTCCGAGGTTTTCGGCCGCCGATCGCATTCTTGAGGCGTCGGGGTCATTGTACTTGTAGTAATCGGCTAGGAAACGCCAGCCGATCCGGCTTATTTCAGGCTGAGTTTTTCTGGACACTTCCTGTTCGGCCAGTTTTCGCAGTTTTTCCGAGGAAATCTTGCCGTCCGGCATGACTTCTATCGCGAATGCCTGTATGGCATCGGCGAAGGGAGTGGATGGATCGACGGTGAGCATGTCGACAAGGAGGGAAGCCGACTCCAGTTCCGCCCCTCTGGAGAACAGCGCGAGGGCAAGTCCACGCGTCGCCTCGGCGTTCCCCGGATTCGAGGAAAGCGAAGCCCTGAAAGCGGACTCCGCCAAAGCGTACCGATCGGCCCATAGATCTTTCCACGCGGCTGTTAGGTCCACGCCCTGAGCGCCCTTGTCGGGGATTATCGCAGGTGTACCGGCGCAGCTATAAAAGAATAGCGTGACGATAGCCGCGATGATGAAAATACATGAAAGACAGTTCGGCGAAGTGGAAGCTTTCCCGATTCCGGGACGGTTAAATGACAGCATCCGGTGATAGAAGACTCGACTGCGATTTTTCATATTGTTCTCTTGTTGCGCCGGTAGTACACTCTCACCGGCGTTAATGCGTTCGATACTACGCTGTCATTTAAAGCCGTGCAAGTAAAAAATGATCATTATGGCGCAATCGAGGAGAACCATGAGACACTTCAGGGGAACCGCATTCATTTCCCTTCCGGCCTCGATCATTCTGGGCATGGCGATGCTCTTTGCCCCATCATGCGTCCATTCTCAGACAGGCGGACCGCCGCTTAAGGAAGAGGCGAGCCTGGATAAGACTCTGGGCTGGTCGGATTTCGCTTCGGGAAGACTGCTTCTTGTCTCCTGTCCAGTCCGGGCCACGATCCGTGTCGATGGTGTCGGCTTCGGATTCGCGCCTTTATTGCTCGAACTCTCTCCTGGCGAACATTCGCTCGAAGTCGTTGGCAACAATGCCATTGACCGCCGCCGGCTTCTGGTGTCTTCGGAAACAGGCGGCCTTTCGCGCTTGGGGGCTGTCTTGGCTCCCTATCGTGGGCTGCTCGATATTTCATGTAACCTGGAAGGAGCGATAATCACGATCGATGGTATGGAAAGGGGGAGTACGCCAGCAGATGCTTTTCTGCTCTCCGAAGGGTCCCATTCGATAAGGATTGCCGCCGCCGGTCGAGTCCCTTTTGAAAGGGAAGCGCTGATACCAAGGGACAGAACACTCGCGGTGAATGCGACGCTGGACGCGGGATATTCTTTGCGTCTTAAATCCGCACCGCCTGCCGGTTCGATAATCCAGGTATTAGACCAGGGCGGTTCGCCGGTGAGGACTTTCGACCTACGTGAACCCCCTCTTCTTGTCGCCGGGCTGACCCGTTTCAGGCTTGTGCTTCCGACAGGAAGAAGCCTAGATTTTTCGTGGGATCCGAGCTCATCCGCGCCTGCGATTATAAGCGTACTTGGCACGCTGAGGCTTGGAAGCCTGCCGGAAGGGACTGTCGCCGAGGTGGATGGGAAGGTCCTGTCCATAGGCGAAACCAAGGGCGAGATTTCCCTTATACCGGGGATGCACATACTGACGGTGCGGAGGGTTGGGTATATTCCTACCATGTTCTGGTGTGATCTTTTGCCGGGAGGCGACTACAGCCCGTCCATCGTCTTCATTCGGGATCCCCTGATCGAAGCCCAGAAAAGGAAATCGATTGGGCTTCCGCTTTTCCTTTCCGGAGCGACGATGGCGCTGGGCGGGGTAGTCTTCAACGCGGACGATATGGCGATTTCCCTAAGCAGCGACTATCAAAGCTATAAATTGATAAAATACGCGAGCCTAGGTCTTATTGGAGGCGGGCTGCTGACATTATTCTCCGGATTCGGCGTGGCTTTCTTTCCGTTGTAGGGTGAGGAATATCCGATGGGAATCCCTGTCGATCTCCTGATTCGCGCCCGTCGAATCTATGCTTTGGATGATGCCTTCTCGGTCTCGGATTGCATGGCCGTGCGCGATGGCAGGGTAGTGGCGACAGGCAGGCGCGACGATATGGAAGAAGCCTTCGTGCCGCGACGGCGGCTCGACCTCGGCGACGCCACCGTCTACCCCGGTTTCATGGACCCGCACTGCCATTTCCTGAGTTACGGCTACGTCCTTCAGCGCGCCCAGCTTTTCGGCGCCAGGTCCTGGGAGGAAACGGTGGCGAGGCTTGCGGCGCACGCGGCCAATAGCCGCGAGGCCTGGATCCAGGGCCGCGGCTGGGACCAGAACACATGGGAGTCGGGACGATTCCCCAGCAACGAGCTTCTCGATAGGGCCTTTCCCTACGATCCTGTCCTAGCCATCCGCGTCGACGGACACGCCGCCATGGCCAATTCGGCCGCCCTCGCCGCCGCGGGCATAGACGCCGCGACCCGTATAGACGGCGGGACTATCGTCATTTCGGGCGGCCGTCCCACAGGGCTTCTTCTCGACAACGCCGTCGACAAGGTGAAAAGCGCCATTCCCGCGCCGAACGAAACGACCACGAGGCGCGCCCTTCTGGCCGCCCAGAAGAACTGCTTCGCCGCGGGGCTCACCTCGGTCTCCAACGCGGGAACGGAAAAAAACGACGCGCTCTTCATGGAAAAAATGCAGGGAGAGGGGGAGCTCTCCGTCCGCATCTACGTCATGCTGCTGCCGACCCAGGAAAACATCGAGCATTTCGCGTCGCGCGGTCCCGGAGCCGGCGAAAGGCTCACGGTCCGCTCTTTCAAGATGTTCGCCGACGGAGCCCTGGGTTCGAGGGGCGCGCGTCTTCTCGAACCCTATTCAGACGATCCTGGAAACCGCGGACTCTTCACGCTGAACCCCGATGAGCTTTCGCGAGTCTGCGGAATCGCCAAGGCCAGCGGGTTCCAGATGAATGTCCACGCCATCGGCGACGCGGCCGCCCGTCTCGTTCTCGATACTTACGAGAGATATCTCGAACCGGGCAACGATCTGCGCTGGCGTGTCGAGCACGCCCAGCTTGTTCACGACGACGACCTTCCGCGTTTCGGCCGCCTCAACATCATTCCCTCGGTACAGACCAGCCACGCCACCTCCGACATGGCCTGGACCGAAACGCGCCTGGGCCCGCGGCGCATGTCCCGCTCGCACCGCTACCGCGACCTTCTCGGGCAGAATGGCTGGCTGGTCAACGGCAGCGACTTTCCCATCGAGAGGATAGAGCCGCTGCGCGGTTTCCGTTCGGCTGTTTTCAGGAAGGACGACACGTGGCTGCCCGATGGTGGCTACAGGCCTTCGCAGGCCATATCCCGAGCCGACGCCCTGCGCGCCATGACGATCTGGGCGGCGCGCGCCAATTTTGAGGAAGGAAACAGGGGGAGTCTCGAGCCCGGAAAGTGGGCCGACTTCACCGTTCTCGATACGGATCTGCTCACCGCAGAAGAAGCGTCGATAAAAGAGGCGAGGGTGTTGATGACAGCCTTAGCCGGCGAAACAGTCTTCGAAACGGATTGAATGAAGGCCGTTTTTCCTGGGAGCTTTTCCCTTCCTCCCTCAAACCAGCGCTAAAAAGCCGATAAAAGTTAAATAAATAAAAATATTGACAGCGTGAAAAAACCAACTTATCATCACTCATCCGCTGAAGAGTGGCGGAAGTATATTAACAAGGAGCCACATATGGTGTATCTCAAGAAAGCGGCCATCGTCCTTCTACTCCTATGCGTTGCTTTCGGGACAGTTGTCGCGCAGGGCGCGTCGGCAGATATCAAGCCGGCCACTTATACGTGGGTTGCTGGAGGCATGGGCGGTGGATGGTACACCGTAGCGGGCGGCCTCGCCAACCTCGTGAACGAAAAAGAACCACGCATCACCATCAAAGTAGTCCCGGGCGGCGGACTCACGAATCCCATCCTCCTCGCTCAGGGCGACGCGGACATCGCCTGGGGCGTCGCCTGGCTGGATAAGGCGGCCTACAAGGGAGAGGCGCCGCTCTTCAAGAAAGCCTACACGAACATCGCCTCCATCGCCGGAGCCCTGTCTGCGGACCGCTATCATTTCCTCGCGGCCAAAGATCAGAACGTCTCGACATTCGAGGAATTCGCGAAAAAGATAAAGAACGGCGAGAAGCTCAAGGTCGCCGGACCCATGACGGGCACTTCCGAATACGTGCTCATCGGCAACGTGCTGGCTTACTACGGCGCTTCCTACGACATGATCAAGAAAAACGGCGGCACCTTCACCCAGGCTATCTACGGAGACATGACCAGCCTCTATAAAGACAGGCACGTCGACTACGCGCTCACCTGCGTCGGCCTCCCCGCCGCCATCATCATGGAAATGGCTCTTGGCCGTCCCTCCACCCTCATGGCCGTAAGCGACGCCTGCGTCGACCACTTCGCCTCGACGATGGGTCTCGTCACCCGAGCCTCGGGTCTGTCCATCGTGCCGGGCGGCACCTATACGGGCATGCCGAACGATATCCAGGCCATGGCCCATGCCACCGAAATCCTCGTGAGTCCCAAGATGCCAGAGGCCGTCGCCTACACGCTGACGAAGATTATCAACGAGAACAAGGCTGTACTCGTTCAGATGGGTTCTAGCTACTCGGTCTTCGATCCGAAAACCACCGCGAACGCGGTGCAGGTTCCCCTCCATCCAGGCGCCGTAAAGTATTACAAGGAAGTCGGAGTCATTAAATAAGTTTTATCTTGACGACACCGGCGGATAAACCCGCCGGTGTATGCATTCGTTGGTCACATATCTACATGGCAAGGGGAAATAGATGAGAAAATTATCGGGGCCTCTCAAGACAATACTTGGAATATGGTCCGCATTGATCGCGATATTCTTTTTGTACACAGCGGTTTTCGGAGCTTTCCAGCCGCGGCTTCAGCGCGGAATTAGCTTGCTCTTCCTCTTGCCACTCGGGTTTCTCATGTACCCGGCCACCAAGAAGTCGCCTCAGGACAGGCCGAGCGTTCTCGACTTCGTCTTCGCCATCGCCTCGATGGCGTCCACCCTCTATATCATCATTTTCAACGACACGCTGAACATGCGCCTGACTCAGGTCGATCCCGTCACGACGGTCGAACTCATTCTCGGCGCGATAAATATCGTCCTCATCATCGAGGCCATCAGGCGCGCCGTCGTACCCGCCATGGCCATACTCATCGGCGCCTTCATCGCCTATACCTGGGTGGCGCCTTTCCTTCCGGGAGTCTTCTACGCTCGCCCCATCTCGATAGCGCGCCTCGTCGAGATGTGCTACCTCGGCACTGACGTGGGCATCTATGGCTCGCTCTCGGGCATCATGGCCACCTTCGTCGCCGTCTTCGTCATCTTCTCCTCATTTATGGAGGGCACGAATACCGGCGTCTTCTTCACGAACTTCGCCTCGAGAATAGCGGGCAGAGGCCCCGGCGGCGGAGCCAAGATAGCCGTCGTCGCGTCCGGTCTTTTCGGCACGATATCGGGCGTCGGCGTGGCCAATATGTACGCCACCGGCACCTTCACGATCCCGCTCATGAAGAGACTCGGTTACCGCCCGCAGTTCGCCGCGGCGGTCGCGGCTTCATCTTCGACCGGCGGACAGCTCATGCCGCCTATCATGGGCGCTGCGGCCTTCGTGATGTCGGAAATCAGCGGCATCCCCTACTGGACCATCGCCCTCGCGGCGGCTCTGCCCGCCACCTTCTATTATATCAGCATCTTCATGCGCGTCCATTTCGTCGCGCTGAGAGACAATCTCAAGCCCATGGACGAGAAGGATATGCTTCCCTGGAAACAGCTCATCAAGGATTCCTACCTTCTTCTGCCGCTCGTGGCCCTCGTCGTCATGCTTTCGATCGGCTATTCGCCCTTCAAATCTTGCGTCATAGCCATCGCCACGACCTTCGCCCTGAGCTTCCTCAACAAGAACACGATGCTCACCCCCAAGAAACTTTTCAAGGTCTTCGAGAGTTCGGGCTTCAGCTGTATCATGCTCGCGATAACCTGCGCCGGCGCCGGCCTTGTCATCAGCGTCATCACCTACACGGGGCTCGGCCTGGGCATCGCGACGGTTGTCGCGAGGTTCTCCGGTGGCTTCCTTCTTCCCGCCCTGATGCTCATCATGATCACCTGCATCATCATGGGACTGGGAATGCCCTGCACGCCCGCCTACATCATATCCGTGGTGATCGGCGCCCCGGCCATGAACGCCCTCGGCATAGCCACGCTCCCCGCCCATCTTTTCGTCTTCTACTTCGCCATCCTGGCCGAACTGACGCCTCCGGACGCCATCGTCGCCTACTGCGCCTCCACGATCGCGGGTTCCGACCCCTGGAAGACGGGCTGGGAAGCCAGTTTCCTGGGCATCATGGGCTACATCATTCCCTTCGTCTTCATCTACAACGGCGCCATAATTCTCCATGGCCCGATCTATGCCATCATCGCCACGACACTGATCCTCTTCATGGCCGTCGCCATAAACTCCGCGGCCGTCACCAAGTTCCTGTTCAAGCCGATCGGCGCGGTCACGCGCATCCTTCTGTGGATCGCCGCGGCCGGACTCGTCGTCCTTGCCTGCCAGGAAAAATTCCTGGCCACTTTCAGCTACGCCATGATCGTCATCATCGTAGGCGGGGCCTTCCTCGTGGCATACACGCTGATGAACCGCAAGCTCGTGAAACGTTTCGCTGTAGAACACGCATAAAATGAAAGTGCGCGGCGGTTTTACCAACTACGGCGAGGAACTGGGTATCCTCATGCTGGACACCCGATTTCCCCGGATTCCCGGGGATATCGGGAACGCGCACAGTTTTCCCTTCCCGGTCCGCTATCGCAAGGTAGCGGGCGCCTCGCCCAAGCGCGTCGTGGAGGAGGGGGATTTGACTCTCCTCGAGCCCTTCATCGCGGCGGCGAGGGAGCTTGAGGCCGAAGGGGTCAAGGCCATCACCACGAGCTGCGGCTTTCTCGCCATGTTCCAGAAAGAGATGGCGGCGGCGGTTGGGATTCCCCTGTTCACCTCGAGCCTGCTTCAGATTCCTTTCCTGTACGGCCTTTTCGGCCGGCGGGGCGAGATAGGCGTCATGACGGCGCGCGCCGCCTCGCTCGGCGAAAGGCATTTCAGCCAGTGCGGGGCTTCGGGCCTGCCGCTGGCCATCGCGGGTTTGGACGAAAGCCCGGAATTCACGCGCATTTTTCTCGATAAAACAGATCCTTCCATCGTCCCTGTCCTGGACAGGGATCTTGCGGAGGCGGAGATCCGGGCGGTGGCGGGAAAACTTGTAAAAGAACATCCGGAAATAGAATTTATCGTACTGGAATGCACGAACCTGCCGCCATTCAGAAAGGCGGTTCAGGAAACCACCGGCAAGCCTGTCTTCGATATCATCACGCTCGCCCGCTACATTCATTCCGGTTTGGCATTGGACTGAAAACGTATGATGAGCCTGTCTTCCATCTTCGATCCAGGCGAGTCCCGCGCGTTTTTCCAAAGGGGGCTTTTGTGAAGCCAGTTCTCGACGAGCGAGACACTATGGTGCTCGAATGCATCCGCGACGCCGGTGAAGCCATGGGTTCCTGGAGCCTCGTGGAGTCCCTGGAGCGGAGGGGATGCAAGGTAAGCTCGGCCTCGATCGGTCGGATCCTTTATAGGCTGGAATCGATAGGCTATGTGGAGAGCCACATGAACAAGGGCCGTCTCCTCACCAAGGAGGGCCTGAAGGCGATCGAAAAAGTGAAAGCCCTAGCCTCGATCGACAAACATAGGAAACAACTGGAAAACCTCATAGATAGCAGTGTCCTCGACGAGTTCATCATGGTGCTCCAGGCCAGAAAAGCCATCGAGCGCGAAACTGCCCGCATGGCCGCCGAGAACATAAGCGAAGCGAGACTCCGGCGTCTCGAGGCCATCATCCTGGAACAGGAGGAAAAGGCCTCAAAGGGCGAGAGCATCGCCGAAGTGGATATCACCTTCCATAGGGAAATCGCGGAGGCTTCGACCAACTCGGCCCTGCTCGCCCTGTATGGAATCCTGGCGATGATGGGGCAACAGTCCGAGCTTTTCGAATACATGCGAAGGAAATTGGGACACAACTACAGGACGGCGCATCGGTCGATTCTTGCCGCGCTCAAGCTTCACGATCCGGACAAGGCGGAGCAGTGCATCATCGGCCACATGGACTCCCTCATCGAAGACGTAAAGAAGTACTGGGAACATTACAACGAACAGGATGGAAGAGCGAAGCGATTTCCGACAAAGGACTTGACGTGTGAGAAATGTGAGAACAAATCGTTGACAGCTTTATAAACCTGATCTACTATCACTCATCAGGTGGTGAGTGATATGGATTGTGAGCGTAAAATTACAGCTGATAATTTCGCCGCGATATCGCGGCAGGTTCATTTAAGGCAGGCGGTATGACTACGAAAACTGACATTCTGATCCTGGGCGCTGGAGTAAACGGACTTTCCATCGCATACGAGCTTTGCAAGCGGGGAAAAAGCGTCATCGTCGCTGATAAGGCGGCGATGGGCGCCGGAGCCTCGGGGGCCTGCGACGATCAGATTCTCCTCCAGTCCAAGAAACCCGGTATTCTTCTCGAGATGGCCTTCAGAAGCCTGGAACTGTTCAAATCGTTGACGAGCGAGCTCCCCTGCGACATCGAGTTCGATACGCGCGGCGGCACGATTCTCATAGAAGACGAGGAACATCTCTCCATCATGGAAGAGTATGTGAAGAGCCAGAACAGCTACGGCCTCGATGTCGAGATCATCGACAGAAAGAGGCTTCTGGAACTGCAACCTCTGGTGGCCGACGATATCATCGCCTCCACCTACAGCGCGAAAGACTCCCAGGTGAATCCCATGATGCTGATGAAAGGCTTCATGCTCGGCGCCAGGAAACGCGGGCTGGTATTCATCAAGAAAGCCCTGCCCGTGAGCATGGCGAGACATTCCGGCGTATGGGAAGTCGGCTTTTCCTCCGGCGACCTCATCGAGGCTGAGGCTGTCGTCAACGCGACGGGCGCCTGGGCCAACGAAGTGATGAGGCTCATCGGCTTCGAGGTTCCCATAACCCCGCGCAAAGGCCAGGTCATGGTGACGGAAGCCATTCCGCCCATCGGCGCGACCAACGTCTGGAGCGCCCAGTACATCGTGTCGAAACTGAGACCCAGCGCGGCCACGACGGGAGTGGCGGGCCAAACGACGGGATCGCCCGGTAAAACCGGCGCGGCCAAACCCGGCGAGAAGTTCGGCTTGGGCTTCGCCTTCACCGGCACGCACAGCGGGAATTATCTCGTCGGAAGCACGAGGGAAAACGCGGGTTTCGACAGGACGACCGATCCCGAAGCCCTGGCATTGATAGCCGGCCAGGTCAAGCGCTTCTTTCCCGTGATGGCCAAGATCAACTTCATAAGGACCTTCGCGGGATTGCGCCCTTCCACGCCCGACGGCATGCCCTTCCTCGGGGAAATACCCGGGGCGCCGAGATTCTTCATCGCGGCGGGGCACGAGGGGGACGGCATCGCCCTTTCCCCGATAACCGGCAAGGTCATGGCCGATCTCATAATGGGAGACAGACCCGAATTCAGCCTCGAAAAATTCTCGCCCGGACGGTTCATGACCGCTTCGGATAAGGTGAATACGTGAAAATCAACCTCGACGAACGGGACTCGCTCGTGCTCGAGTGCATCCGCGACGCCGCCGGACCCATAGGCTCCTGGAGCCTCGTGGAGGAGATGGAGCGGCGCGAATGCAAGGTGAGTTCCGCCTCGATCGGCCGGATTCTGTACAGACTGGAATCCTTGGGCTTCGTCGAAAGCCAGACGAACAAGGGACGCATCCTGACCAAGGAAGGGCTAAAGGCTATCGACAAAGCCAAGGCCTATAAATCCCTGGACTTCCATAGGAAGAAGCTGGAGAGCCTGATCGACAGCCGCGTCCTCGACGAGTTCATCATGGTGCTTCAGGCCAGAAAGGCCATCGAGCGCGAGACTGCCCGTCTCGCCGCGGAGAACATTGGCGAAGCCAAGCTCCAGCACCTCGAGGCCATCATCCTGGAACAGAAAGCGAAGGCCCAGCGGGGAGAGAGCATCGCCGAGGTGGATATCGCCTTCCACAGGGAAATCGCCGAGGCCTCCACCAATTCGGCCCTGCTCGCGCTCTATGGAATCCTGGCCACGATGGGGCAGCAGTCGGAGCTCTTCGAATATATGAGAAGCCAGGTGGGCGGCAGCTACCGAAGCGCCCACCAGTCGATCCTCGATGCCTTGAGGGAGCACGACGCGGACAAGGCCGAGCGCTGCATCATCGGGCATATGGACTCGCTCATGGAAGACGTGAAGAAGTACTGGAAACATTATAGGGAGTAAGGTGATGGACGAAGAAATGGAAAAGCAAACCGAAAAGTATATCTGCCGATGCGAGGAAGTCACCGAGCAGGAAATCAGGGATGCCGTCCGCGCGGGCGCCCATAGCGTCATCGAAGTCAAACGCTGGACGAGAGCCGGCATGGGCATCTGCCAGGGCAGATCCTGCCGCCGTCTCGTTGAGCGGATCATCGCCGAAGAGCTGCATCTCAAGCCCGAGGAAGTGGAGATATCCTCCTTCAGGCAGCCCGTGCGGCCGGTATCGATACAATCCTTGGACAACGAACAAAAAGCATGAACGGATCACGCAGCCTCGCTGACTGCGAAAAAAACGGAGGATCGAAAATGGACTTTGGAAGACTTCTTGTCGCCATGGCCACACCTTTTCGCGAGGACCTGGAATTGGATCCCGGAAAAGCGGTCGAACTGGCAAAACGGCTTATCGCCGACGGCGTCGACGCCATCGTCCTGAGCGGAACGACCGGCGAATCGCCGACCTTGACGCGCCAGGAAAAGATCGACCTCATCAAGGCGGTGAGGAAGGCTGTCTCCGTGCCGCTTATCGGAAACGCCGGCACGAACAGCACGGCGGCCTCGATCCAGTACGCTCTCGACGCCGAGGAAGCCGGGGCCGATGGCCTGCTTCTCGTCGCTCCTTACTATAACAAGCCCGATCAGGGGATGCTCTACGATCATTTCGCCGCCATAGCCTCGTCGGTGAAGATTCCCTCGATGCTCTACAATGTCCCGGGAAGAACGGGCATCAGCATCAGGCCGGAAACCATCGTGAAGCTTTCGCGCGACGTGCCGAACATCACGATGCTCAAGGACGCCGCCGGCGTGCTCGACGACACGACCATCGTCATCAAGAACGCGGCGCCGGGCTTCAGGGTCTATACGGGCGAGGATTCGCTCACCCTGCCCACGCTGGCGATAGGCGGCTATGGCGTCGTGTCGGTGACGGGACATGTGGCCGGAAGGATCATGAAGAAGATGATCGAAGCGTACCTGGCCGGCGACAACGCCGAGGCGGCCGCCCTGCACGTGAAACTGCAGGCCATCAACAAGGCTCTCTTCCTCCAGCCGAACCCCGTGCCGGTGAAAATGGCGCTGCGGCTCTGCGGCTTCGACGCCGGTTCGCTGCGGGCTCCCCTCAAGGACGCCTCGACGGAAGTCACCGCGGCCCTCCATGCGGCGCTCGCGGATCTGGGGCTCCTAAAATGAAGGACGGCAGCATCCAGGAAGGCTCGAGAATCGGTCATCACGCCATTCTCGGCGACCTCGAGGCGACGGAAGAAGTCACCATCTTCTTCGAGGGGAAGGCGCTGAAGGCGAGGGCGGGCGAGCCGATCATGTCGGCCCTCATCGCCGCCGGCGTCAAGGTGTTCCGCTACACGAAGAAAGGATCTCCCCGCAGGATGTTCTGCGGCATCGGGCGCTGCACCGACTGCGTCATGATGGTGGACGGCGTTCCGGGCGTCCGCACCTGCGTGACCGATGTGCGCGACGGCATGACCGTCGAGCGGCAGAAAGGCGTGGGAAGCTGGAAAATCGAAGCGGAGGCTGGCGATGGAAACTGACAAGAAACCCGCCATTGTGGTCGGCGCCGGGCCGGCCGGGCTTTGCGCGGCGATAGAACTGAAAAAAGCGGGCGCTCCGGTGATATTGATGGATGAAAACTCCAAGCCGGGCGGACAGCTCTTCAAGCAGATACACAAGTTTTTCGGTTCCCGCGAGCACAAGGCCGGCACCAGGGGCTTCGAAATCGGAAAGGAACTTCTGGCCGAATCGCTCAACCTCGGCATCGATGTGCGACTCAAGACGGAAGTCGTGGGCATAGAAAGCGGACTGAAAGTGTGGGCGGTGGAAAACCGTTCTCGCTCATATACGATAGAAGCGTCGAAACTCATTTTAGCCACGGGGGCGACCGAGAACGCCCTCAGCTTCCCCGGCTGGACCTTGCCCGGCGTCATGACGGCCGGCTGCGCCCAGACGCTCATCAACGTGCATCGCGTCCTGCCCGGAAAACGGGTGCTCATGATAGGATCGGGCAACGTCGGCGTCATCGTGGCCTATCAGCTGATGCAGGCCGGAGCCGAGGTGGTGGCGGTGCTGGAAGCCCTGCCCAAGCTGGGCGGCTACGGCGTGCATACGGCCAAAGTGGCCCGCGCCGGCGTGCCCTTCCGCTGCGCCACGACCATCCTTCGCGCCGAGGGCAAGGAAAGCGTGGAGCGCGCCGTCATCGCGAAGATCGACGCGCGTTTCCAACCCATACCGGGAACGGAAGAGACGCTCGAGGTGGACACCATATGCCTCGCCGTCGGCCTCACGCCCTCCATCGAACTAGCGTGCATCGCCGGATGCAAGGAAATATACATCCCGGAGCTCGGCGGCAATATGCCGGGTCACGATCGGTACATGCGTTCCAGCGATGAATCGATCTATGTGGTCGGCGACATAGCGGGCGTCGAGGAAGCGAGCACGGCCATGGAAGAGGGAAGGCTCGCGGGCATCCACGCGGCGTACGCCATGGGATATCTGGACGAAGCCACGATGAAGGCCAGGACGGACGAAACCGTGCAGCGTCTGAGTTCCCTCCGACAGGGCGTATTCGGGCAGAAACGCTTCGCCGCGAAACAGAGGATTCTTGAGAAGGGAGCGGCCCAATGAGTGACAATCAATCGCTGAAAACGACGGGAGCGCCTTCCCTGGAAGAGCTGCGCACGGTCGGCATGCTGACCACGCTCGCGGATCTGGAGGAGAAAGCCTGTCTCTGCATCGAGTGCGTCGAGGAAATTCCCTGCAATCCCTGCGAAACGAGCTGTCCGCAGAACGCGCTCACGGTGGGCTCTCCCATAACGAACCTGCCCGTCATCGACAGGGAAAAATGCGTCCTCTGCGGGCTCTGCATCCCTGCCTGTCCGGGACTCGCCATAACGATCAAGAGCGTCGATGGCGACAAGGCGAGGATTCGTTTCCCCTGGGAATACCTGCCGCTTCCGGTGAAGGGGCAGAAGGTGGAGATGGTGGACCGACAGGGACAGGTTGTCTGCCCCGGCGTGGTGATCGCGGCGATCAATCCCGCGCGGAACAACAGGACGGCCGTCGTGACGGCCGAATTTCCGAAAGAATTCGTAGAAAATGTCATCAGCATTCGGAGGAATCATGAAATCCTATAGAGTCGCTGTGGTGGGCGCCCTGGGCGCCGTGGGCACGGAAATGCTGAAAACCCTCGAACAGAGGGACTTTCCGGTGTCGGAGATCATCCCCATGGACGTCGAGGCCATGGCCGGGAAGAAAGTGACCTTCAAGGGCGTGGAAAAGACGGTGAGGGCGGCCAAGTCGGGCGCCTTCGGCGACGTCGACATCGCCCTCTTCTCGGCGGGCGCCGAGGCCAGCGAAATCCTCGCCCCGGCGGCGGCGAAGGAAGGCGCCATCGTCATCGACAACTCCAGCCAGTGGCGCATGGACCCCAAGGTCCCCC
>DATMZF010000002.1:0-61238 GCA_035560555.1 Rectinemataceae bacterium | reverse complement strand
GTTAAGTATATATCATACAATATATATAGAAATAGACAAAAACCTTAAAAAGGTTCCAGACTCGTTACTTCCTCTCGCAGAGTTCGATCAGGACGCCGCCGGTGGCCTTGGGATGGAGGAAGGCTATCCGCGCTCCGCCGGCGCCGGCGCGCGGCGTCTGATCGATCAGGCGAACGCCTTTTTCCTTGAGTTCGGCAAGCGCCGCGTCGATGTCCGCCACCCTGAAAGCGACATGCTGGATGCCCTGCCCCTTCGCGGCGATGAACTTCGCGATCGCCCCCTCGGGATCCGTGGACTCGAGGAGCTCAACCTCCGATTCGCCTATGGGCAAAAAGGCGGTGCGGACCTTCTGTTCCTTCACTTCCTCCGTTCCATGGAGGGGAAGACCGAGGAAGCCTTCCCAGACGGCCAACGCCTCGTCGATCTTTTCCACCGCGATGCCGATATGATCCAGCCTTTCGAGTTTCATTGTCTTTCTCCTTTTATCAGCGCGGAAAAAAGCTCCCGCGCCGCGGTATAGACGTCGATTTCCCTATTCAGGACGGCGCGCGCCAGGCTTTCCAGGCGGCCGTTTTCCTCGTGATCGACGAAATAGTCCATGACCTGCCACCCGACGAGATCCTTGAGCTGGGATTTTATGGCTGCCTGACGTCTCGTCTCGAGTTCGCCCGAAGCCTTCGCTTCCTCGAAACGCGAGAGGATTTTCCGGCGGAGCTCGGGCACGCCCTCCCCCGTTTCGGCGATCGTCTTCATCACGGGAGGCAGGGCGAAGGGATCCGCTCTTTCGGGCATAGTTTCGGGGCGGAGGTCATTCTGGCCATGATGCAGTATTTCCACGTTTCTCGCGGAAAGGGTGTCGGGCCCCGCTTCCACGCTTCTTCCCCGCTTGAGCATCGCCTGGGTTTCAAGCATGGCGTTTATCTCCCTCACGACCCTGTCCGCCCCATCCCTGTCCGATTTGTTCACGACGAAGATGTCGCCGATCTCCATGATTCCCGCCTTGATGACTTGTATGTCGTCACCCAGGCCCGGAACGGAGATGAGAACCACCGTGTCTGCCACCTTGACGATATCTATTTCCGATTGGCCAACGCCTACCGTTTCGATGATCACGATATCGTAGCCGGCGGCTTCCAGGGCGCGCACGGCGAAGGCTGTCGCCTTCGAGAGCCCGCCGAGGCGGCCCCGCGAGGCGAGACTGCGTATGAAAACGCCGGGATCGGTCGCGTGCCCCTGCATGCGAAGGCGGTCGCCCAGGATGGCTCCGCCGGAGAAGGGGCTCGACGGATCGACGGCGATGACCCCCACCTTCTTCCCGCTCGCGCGGAATTCGCCGATGAGCTTGTCCGTCAATGTGCTTTTGCCCGAGCCAGGGGGACCCGTTATGCCGATGACGTGGGCTTGGCCAGAGCGCTGTTTGAGGGCGGCGAGGGTGCCGAAAGCATCCTTGTCGCCGTCCTCGAGCAGGCTGATCAGCCTCGCCACGGCACGCAGGTCGCCGTCGAGGCAGCGGCGCGCGAGGGTATCAATCATGTATGAACGCTACTCTCTTTTTAGATGTGTCTTGATGAAATCCACGGTCACCGAAGTGGGCGTGCCCGGTCCGAAGACTTCCGCGATGCCCTTGGATTTGAGGAAAGGAATATCCTCCTCGGGTATGACGCCGCCTCCGAACACGAGAATGTCATCGGCGCCCTTTTCCTTGAGCAGGTCCACGACACGGGGGAAGAGATGGTTGTGCGCCCCCGAAAGAATGGAGAGGGCGATCACGTCGGCATCTTCCTGAATGGCCGCCTGGACGATCTGTTCGGGAGTCTGGCGCAGTCCGGTATAGATTACTTCCATGCCCGCGTCTCGCAGGGCTCGGGCTATGACCTTGGCGCCCCTGTCGTGGCCGTCGAGGCCGGGTTTCGCGACGATAACGCGTATTTTACGTTCCATGCTGTGACTCCCTCGATTAGAACATGACGCTGGGGCGATATTCGCCGAAGACGCCCCTCAGCACATCGCAGACCTCACCCAATGTCGCGTAAGTCTTGACCGCGGTAAGGATGTAAGGCATGAGATTGTCCGAGCCCATGGCGGCGACTTTCAGGGCTTCCAGCGCCGCCGTGACGGCCGCGTTGTCGCGGCGCGCCCTGAGGGCACGCAGCTTCGCGACCTGATTTTCGCCGACGGCGGGATCCACGCGCAGGAGTCCCTTGGGCGGGCCCTCCTTCACCTGGAACTTGTTGAGCCCGACCACCACGCGCTCATTCTTCTCGACATCCATCTGCCAGGCATAAGCGGAATCCTGGATTTCCTGCTGGATGTAGCCCTGCTCGATGGCCTTGACCGCTCCGCCCAGGTCGTCGATGCGCTTGATATAGGCGAGGACGCCCTCCTCGATGGAGTCGGTGAGGTTTTCCACGTAGTAGGAACCGGCTAGCGGGTCGGGCGTCTCGGCGACGCCTGACTCGTAAGCGAGAATCTGCTGAGTCCGGAGCGCTATGCGCACGGAAGCCTCGGTCGGAAGGGCGAGTGCCTCATCCCTGGAATTCGTGTGCAGGGACTGGGTTCCGCCGAGCACGGCCGCGAGCGCCTGGATCGTGACGCGCACGACATTGTTTTCGGGCTGCTGCGCCGTGAGCGTCGAGCCCGCCGTCTGCGTATGGAAGCGCAGCATGAGGCTCTTGGGGTTCTTGGCGCCGAAGCGTTCTTTCATGATATGGGCCCAGACGCGGCGGGCCGCGCGGAACTTGGCCGCTTCCTCGAAGAGATCGTTGTGCGCGTTGAAGAAGAAGGAAAGGCGAGGCGCGAACTCGTCCACGTCGAGACCGGCCTTGATGGCCGCGTCGACATAGGCGATGCCGTCTGCCAGGGTGAAGGCCACTTCCTGGATAGCCGTGGCCCCCGCCTCGCGGATATGGTATCCGGAGATGGAAATCGTGTTCCAGCTGGGCACCTCTTTCGAACAATACGAGAAAATGTCGGTGATGAGCCTCATGGAAGGCGTCGGCGGGAAGATATAGGTACCGCGGGCGACATACTCCTTGAGGATGTCGTTCTGGATCGTGCCTTCCAACTTGTCGGCCGACACGCCCTGCTTTTCGGCCACCGCGATATACATCGCGAGGAGGACAGAGGCGGGAGCGTTGATGGTCATGCTCGTGGAAACCTTGTCCAGCGGAATGCCGCCGAAAAGAGTTTCCATGTCCTCCAGGGAGTCGATCGCCACGCCTACCTTGCCCACCTCACCGGCGGCGAGCGGATGATCCGAATCGTAGCCGATCTGGGTGGGAAGGTCGAAGGCGATGGACAGCCCCGTCTGCCCCTGGGCGAGAAGGAACTTATAGCGGGCGTTGGATTCTTCGGCGTTGCCAAAACCCGCGTACTGCCTCATGGTCCACAGGCGTCCGCGATACATGGTCGACTGGACGCCTCTGGTATAGGGAAACTCTCCAGGCAGACCCACCGTCTCAAGTTTATCCTTGTTCCCTACATCGATCGGCGTATAGATACGCTTGACGGGACTATTGGAGCCTGTGACGAATTGAGCCTTCCTCTCGGGATATTTGGCGATGGACTTCTCGATTTTGGCGTTCCAGTCCTGGAGCGCTTTTCCGAGCTTTTCGCTTTCACTCATTGCTTAGTCTCCTTATCGGACCGTCACGCCGGAAACTCCCGACTGCGCGGCCAACTGAAGCCCGACGTCGAGCGCCTTGAGATTCAGCTCATCGGTTCCCTTCGGAACCCTGGCTTTGACCGCTTTTCGCAGCACCTCGCGGCTCGCGACGCCGGAAAGGCCGCCAAGAACCCCCAGGGCCACCATATTGGCGACGACTTTCTTGCCCACCTTCTCCACGGCCGAAGCCAGTATCGGCAGGGCGACCGTTCTCGCCGCGATGGCCGGATCGAGCGTCACCGACGTATCGGTGATGATCAGTCCCTTCTTCATCAGGGGTCCATAGGTTTTATAGGCGTCGGTGGTGAGCGCGAGCAGGAAATCGGGATCGGTCGCCTTCGGGTAATCGATTTCCTCGTCGGAGATCACGACTTCCGCCTTGCTTGAGCCGCCTCTCGCCTCAGGTCCGTAACTCTGTGTCTGTACCGCGTTCTTGCCCTCATCGATGGCCGCTTCGGCGAGCGTGATGCCCGCGAGCAAAAGGCCCTGGCCACCGGAGCCGCTTAGTCTGAATTCAACTCGCATCCCCGGTTACCTCCCTTGTAATCGTTGTATGTTCTCTGGACTTTCGCCGTCATTTCGGCGTAGCTGGCCGTATACTCGGGCCTGTCATGCGTGAAAAGTTCGCCGATGAGGAATTTACCTTCCAGCTTTTCCGGAGGAAGCGCGGCAGCGGCCTTTACGTTGACCGTGCCGTCCTTGATCCAGTTCATCAATTCCACCGCCCCGCCCAGCTTATTTTTTCTGCCGAAATACGTGGGGCACTGGCCAAAAGCTTCCACCACAGAGAAGCCTTTGTGCTGTAAAGCTTTTTCGATAAGCTCGGTGAGGAGGGTAACATGGTAGGATGTCGCCCTCGCCACATAGGTCGCGCCGGCGGCCTTAGCGAGTTCGCAGACATCGAACGGATAGTCCACGTTGCCATAGGGGGCTGTCGTGGCCATCATGTCGTGCGGCGTTGTCGGGGAATACTGCCCCGAAGTCATGCCGTAGATATTGTTGTTCATGACAATCGTCGTGATGTCGATGTTGCGGCGGGCGGCGTGGATGAAATGATTGCCGCCTATAGCCGTGCAGTCTCCGTCGCCGGTCATGACGATTACCTTGAGATTGGGCCTCGCGTGCTTGATGCCCGTCGCGAAGGCGAGCGCCCGTCCATGGGTCGTATGCACCGTGTCAAAATCGAGGTAGCCGACGGCGCGGCTCGAGCAGCCGATGCCGGAGACCAGTACGATGTTGTTCTTGTCGAGCCCGAGCTTGTCGATAGCCCGGACAAGAGCTCCCGTGATCGTTCCGTGGCCGCAGCCGGGACACCAGATATGGGGAAGCCTTTCCTTGCGGAAATAGTCGAGTAGTTCAGCCATCAGAAGGCCTCCTTGAGGGCCGCGTACACTTCGTCGGGGTGGAAAAGTTCGCCGTTCACCTTCCCGAGCCTTACGACCTCCGCCTTGCCGTGGATCACGCGCTCCACTTCGAGGGCGACCTGGCCAAGGTTCATCTCGGGAACGATTATCGTTTTCGCGCTGGAGGTCAATCTTCGCACGGTTTCGTCGGGGAAAGGCCACATGGTCTTGAGCCTGAGCATGCCGGCCTTCAAGCCTTCCTTCCGAGCCCGCCTAACCGCCGACAGGGCGGCCATGGCCGAGGAACCGAAGGAAACGACGGCGACGTCGCAGTCATCCAGGTTTTCGGCGAAATAATCCTCGAATTCGGCCTTGTTCTTCTCGATCTTTCGATCGAGCCGCCGCAGGAGGGCGTTGGCGACGGCGGGCTTGCCCGATGGGGCTCCCGTCTCGTCGTGGAACAGACCAGTGCAGTGCCAGCGGTAGCCCTTGCCGAAGGGCGCCATGAGAGGCACGCCGCCATCGGGATCCGCCGCGTACGGCTTGTACCCGGCCGGAGATTCCGGCATGGCTCGCATGGGGATCTTGTAGGTTTTGGGATCGGGTAGAACCACCTTTTCCCTCATGTGGCAGATGACCTCGTCGGCCAGAACGATGACGGGAATCCTGTATTTTTCCGAGAGGACGAAGGCCTTGAAGGTGAGCTCAAAACATTCCTTCACGTTGCCCGGAGTGAGGACGATTATGGAATGATCGCCATGGGTGCCCCAGCGCGCCTGCATCACATCGCCCTGGGCAGGACTCGTGGGCATGCCCGTGGAAGGACCCATCCGCTGCACGTTGATGATGACGACGGGAATTTCGCAGAGACAGGCATAACCGATGTTTTCCTGCATCAGGGAGAATCCGGGACCCGACGTGGCGGTCATGGCCTTCTTCCCGGTGAGAGAAGCGCCGATGCACGCGGCGATGGAGCCTATCTCGTCTTCCATCTGTATGAATTTGCCGCCAACCTTGGGCAGCTCCTCTGAGCACATTTCGGCTATCTCGGTGGAAGGGGTAATCGGGTAGCCGCCGAAGAACTGAAGTCCGGCGGCGAGCGCGCCCATCGTGCACGCTTCATTTCCCTGCATGAGCTTGACTATATTAGCCATTGTGCGCCTCCGGCGGCAGACTGAGATCGTAGGCATCCACGTTGTGTCCGTGGTTAGGCTCTTTTTCGAGCGGCTTTACCTCGATCGCGTAGTCCGGGCACCTGAATTCGCACATGCGGCACCCGATGCAGATTTCAGGTTTTTCGGGGAAAACCTTGCCGTTTTTCAGCACGAGAAGATGTTTGGGGCAGAAGGCGACACATATGCCGCAACCTTTGCAATACTTCTCGCGGATCACATGATAATAGCCTTTTTTTTGTTCAGCCATATACCCTGCTCTACGATATTTGCGCCGCTCCCGGCCTATACAGGTCGGAATTTTTTCCCGGGCGCCTGGAACAAGACAGAAATAGCCAATAAAATTTGTTCGAGGTTTGTCTAGGAATGCGGCATATAGATCATTATACCCGCTAAAGGTGATCCTGTCAAAAGAATAGTGGCGAGCCCTTGACCCACTTTTCGATCCTCATCCCAGGATGTATACTTATTTGATTAATATACCAGCATTTTTTCCGGAGGACTTCTTGATATGAAAAAACAACTCAAGATACGGGATCTGACGCTTCGCGATGGCCAGCAGTCCCAGTTCGCTACGAGAATGAACCAAGCCCAGGTGGACAGAGTTCTCCCGGACTACCGCGACGCGCATTTCTTCGCCATGGAAGTTTGGGGAGGAGCGGTCCCCGATTCGGTGATGCGCTATCTCAACGAAAGTCCCTGGCAGCGACTGGAGTCGATCAAGGCGGTCATCGGTGACTCCTCGAAACTCACCGCTCTCTCAAGAGGACGCAACCTCTTCGGCTACAACCCCTACCCCGATTCGGTCATCGGCGGATTCTGCCGGAATGCCGTAACCTCAGGCATCGATATCATGCGTATTTTCGACGCCCTCAACGACATCGAAAACATGAAATCATCCATCAACTTCGTCAAGGAAGCCGGCGGGATGGCCGACTGCGCCGTCTGCTACACGGTGGATCCGAAGTTCTCGGGGATGGAGAGATTCAGGTCCTTCGTCTCAGGGAAGCGTCTGCCCAACGACATCTTCAACATCGACTATTTCGTGAAAAAAGCCAAGGCGCTCGAAGCAGCGGGCGCCGACATGATCACCATCAAGGACATGGCCGGACTCATCGATCCGGTGAAGTCGGCTAGGCTTATAAAAGCCCTAAAAAACGAGGTGAGCGTCCCCATCGATCTCCACACCCATTGCACGCCCGGATACGGCGTCGCGAGCCTTCTCTCCGCCATGGTAAACGGCGTCGACATCGTCGACACGGTCATGCTCTCCTTCTCCGGCGGGCCGGCCGCGCCCGCGTACGAAATCGTCAGAATTTTCGCCGACAAGCTGGGGATGGATACGGGCGTGGACAACGCCGCCGTGGCCAGAATCGACGCGGCGCTCCGCGGCATAAGGGCCGAGCTTTCCAAATTCGATCAGTACAAACGGCTTCCCCCCGCGATGGATCTGTCCAGGGAAACCCTTCCGCCAGAACTCAACAGCCTCTTCGACGACGCGCTGGAGTTCACGGTCGGAGGCAAGCTCTCGAAAGCCCTCGAGCGATGCAGGAAAATCGAGGAGGCGTTCAATTACCCCGAACCGGACGCCATTGTCCAGACCGCTCAGATTCCCGGCGGCATGTATACCAACATGATGGCTCAGATGAAGGAAGCCAAGCTGGAGCAGCATCTCGGCGAAGTGCTGAGGGTGGTGCCCATCGTCAGGCTCGACGCGGGCGTTCCGCCTCTCGTCACGCCCACGAGCCAGATCGTCGGCGTGCAGGCCGTCAATTATGTCGTTTCCAAGATAAAGGGTGAGGATCCCTATTCCAACGTATCGAAAAACTTCGCCGAGCTAGTGAAGGGTTCTTACGGAAAAACGCCCTGGCCGGTCGATCCGGAATTCCGCCTCAAGATATGTGGCACGAGGGAAGAAACCCCCTACGACACGTCTAAATACGAGAAACAGCCCAACCCATCCTTGGCTGAGGCGGGCGGCAGCCCGCTCGCGGTCGACGAGAAAGAAGAATTGCTTCTGGAACTTTTCCCCTCGGTGGCCGAGAAATTCCTCAAAGGCGTTCGCATCGAAGAGTGGAAGAAGTCCGACGCCTACAAGGAAGCTGCTGAGACGGCCATCGCCATCGCCGCGGCGGTCGCGGCCGCGGTCTCCGATTCCACGCAGGCGGACGGCCAGGCGAGCACGGACCCGGCCGCGGGCATTCAGCATTTTACCCCGCCCGCCTTCGCCAGCGAAGCGGCGCCCCTCCCGACCGACTATGCCGTCGAGGATGGGCATTCGGCTGATTTCTGGGAGTTCGCCGTGGAAAACGCCGAATAGCCATATGTCTACCTGAATGCGGCGAGGGCGGCGTCCTGCGGGCGCCGCCCTCGTTCTATACACCGCCCGTCTCCGTACCGCCTCGTCCATCCACCCCGCGTTTCATTCACAGGTCTCGGGGTGCCCGATTCCCGCGACGATAGCCGCGATCTGCTTGGCCGCCATCCTGGCCTCCTTGAAATCCAGAAGCATCCAGTCATGGACCATGTTTTCGAACTCATAGTACGCGAGGCGAGCTTTGGCGGCCGCGCATATTCCCCTGAATCGTCTGCAGTCCGCGGCGAGTATATCCTTAGTCCCTATAAAAAGATGCATCGGGGGAAGTCCGTCGACCTTGCCGTAGAGAGGGCTTATGAGCGGTTTTCGGGGATTCGCGCCATCGGCCCAGGCTTTGCCGGCCCGGATGAGAGCTCCGACGTTTAAAAAGGGATCGGCGTGATCGATCTCTTCTATATGAGGATTGCTCATCGTCACGTCCAGCCAGGGAGAGAGCATGACGATGGCATCGGGCTGGGGAAGCTTCTCGTCGCGCACCATCATCGCCAGCCCGAGCGTGAGACCGCCCCCCGCGGAATCGCCCATGAGAATGATGTTCTGACGATTTTCCCCGCTCATCAGTTCCCTATAGAGCGGCACGAGCATCCTGAAGGCATCGACATAGCTGTTTTCTGGAGCCAGGGGATAATCGGGGGCGATGACGGTACATCCAGATCTCTCAACGAGGCTAGCCAGAAATCGCCAATGAGGATGTGTCGCGTTGAGGACATAGGAGCCACCGTGAAGGAAAAGCACGAGGGAGGAACATCTCCCCTCCTTGTGCGAAAGCCGGTGGATTGCCCGGCCAGCGAACTCGCTCCTCGACAGGTCGACACGACGCCGCAGATGCTCCGGCGGAGAGGGGCTGGAAATGCTCTTCGAATAGTCCCTGGAACGAAAACTCTGTTTATCCGTTTCCTGGGATTCCTTAAATCTCACGGCCCAGAGCATCTTCTCGAGGACAAGGCTGTTGAGACTGGGCGCTCCGGTGTATCGAAAAATCATTATTACCGCCTGTATCGATCTTCGCGGCCCGAACGTCGCCGCTCCAGCCTATGACCGGGCACTGTCGGTTCATGGGATAGCCGCTCCGGGTTCCCGCGGCTTCGGTCTTCCTCATGTCCTCATACTATAGTACATAAAAAAAGGCACCCGGAGACGACCGGATGCCTTTTTTACCATGTTGCCGCGAAATGGCGGCAACAATCATTGAAAAAATTAGAGGGCTGCGGTGAAGCCAGCGGCTTCGAGGCTGGCCTGGAGCTGGGCGATTTCATCCTTGAGCAGGGTGAACTGGTCCTTGGCCGCGGCATAATCCTGAGCGTCATTGGCGGCTTGCGCGGTGGCGATCGCTTCTTCTTCGGCGGTAACCTGCGCGGCGATTGACTGGATATTCAGTCCGGCCTTGGCGGCTTTCCTGGCTTCCTTGGAAGCGGCTTCGGATTCCGATTTGACGGTGGCGAAAGCGGCCTGAACATCGGTGATCAGGGTCGCTACTTCGGTCTTCACGGTCTCCACGTTGGCGGTCGCGGCATCTTTGGCTTTCGTCGCTGCGTCGAGAAGGGCTTTGGCGAGCTCGGTGGTCTGTTTGTAAGACTTGCCGGACTGCAGCGCTTCCTGGACAGCGAGCTCGGTATCGAGCGAATTCTTCGCATCCTGGGCTGTCTGGAACTCTGTGGGAGCGTAGACATCGGCCTTGACGGTCTGAGCATCGCTGAAGGCGGTGTTGGCGGCATCAATTTCTTTCTGCGGAAGCTTGGCTGCGCAGGAAGCGACGAGAGCGACGACGAGAAC
Source organism: Rectinemataceae bacterium (assembly GCA_035560555.1). Taxonomy (GTDB): domain Bacteria; phylum Spirochaetota; class Spirochaetia; order Treponematales; family Rectinemataceae; genus UBA11090. Next base: position 50,909 of record DATMZF010000002.1, on the reverse strand, counting down.
GAGAGCAAATACCTTAAGGTACTTCATGAAAGTAAACCTCCGGAAAAGCAGCGTTGGAAGAAACGGCAGAGGGGCACATACGATGTCTCATTCTTGCCTTTTTTCACACCAACGGCGCTATTCTCCGATTTTATGGGCATTTTGTCAATATATGCGGAGTATCACTACCCTCTGCGAAGTATTCATAAATCGCAGAGGCAAAATGAATTGGAGCCGTTTCAAAGAATCGGAGTTTTTCCATAGCCTGATGCGCGCCGCCTCGCCAGACGACGCTGGTTCGAAGGAAGAGTGCCCGTTGTCGTTGAGCCCGTTGCCGTTGAGCCCGCAGCCCCGCGCTTCTTCCCCACGAGCTCAAATAGCTGGACTATGGCCGCGAAGAGGGCCAGAACCGTTCCGTAGCCGGCAATTTTTGGAAGCACCGCCGCGTTGAAACCACTATTCCTGGCTTTCCGCGGTGACACCGATGGAGTTCCGTCCTCCATCACCCCCTGGTCGGCGATATCGCCTGGAATGAGGCCGACGCCAGGCATGTCGCCATGCCTTTCCGTCACTGAGCTAGGCCGACCAGCTGTCTGAGTGGAACCCTGCCCTGTCAGCCTTGAAACGTCGCGGACTAAGCCAGCCCAATATCCCGAATAGAACCCTCCCCCAATGCCGAGAGCCACGAGCAGGGTAAAAATGATGATCTGCGTCCATTTACTTTTTTTCATCGACCAACTCCTTGGTTTTGAGTGTTCCTATCCGAGCCCTGATCCAATCCCAATGAAGCCCCACATGGACGCCGACGACGGCTAGGACCAATAGGGAGGCAAAGCCATGGATTCCTCGCCAGAACGGATTCAGCTCCCCAGGGAAGAGCCATGTAAAATCGATTGTCTTCGCGATGCCCATGCCGCTGAGCGCTATGAGCGCGAACGCAATCAGGAGAACGAGATCGAGGATATAATTGAGCCTCAAGCGACCGGAAAGCTTGGGAGAGAAAAGCTTGGTGGTCACTGACTTGATCCACGCCCAATTGAGACACTTGTGCACAACGAAAAGCAGACAGATCGCCAGGCCTCCCCACTCATGCCAACTCAATGGTCCAAGCTTGGGTTCGAGAAGCAAGAGAAAGCCGATGGCGATGATGGGATCGAGAACGGCTTTTACAACGGTTTTCATCGAAAAGGAACCTCCATAAGAATTTACAGATATAAATGCAATTTTCATGCCAACTCTTGGGTGAAAAAAATAGACAATTTTCCCTAAAAACATGAAAAGGACCCAAATAACGAGGGAATACGAAGGCTACAGGTGGGTATTTTTTCCAGGTTCGTGGAAGTGCGCAAAATATGCAGATAGGGTGGTGCGCAAAACTTGCCGGCAAGAATGGCAAAAGGCCTTTTCAGTCGCCCCGGTGAAGCGATGAAGAAAAGTTCATGGACCTTACGATCGCCGAGCGTGGAAACAAAGATCCCCTTTACATCCAGCGGCTAGGCGTGAACTCAAAGGGGATCGCAATAAAGGGTCGAGAATCTCCTGGACAAAGAAATTTACGGCCGCAGGTCCGATAGGTCAGACTCCCTGACCGCCACGATAGTCGATGGGAGAACCATATCGCCGTAATAGAGGTTCAAATATCCCGACACCGTTTTTTTATCGGTATCATCAAAACTTCCCTCGCCGAGCACGCTCAACGGATACTGGAGGTATGGCTCAAAGGCTGGCAGCGGGGCTGCGTTCAGGCTAATGGTATTGTCATCGTTGAGCGTCCCGCCGATCGCGCCATGGATGCCATACCCCCAGCCGACGCCCGATTCGCACCAGGTGCCGACGACTTCATTGGTGTCGAAATCGGCCGTCGCGTTGAAAAGCAGTGTCTGCGGCGTAGGCGTCGGAAAATGGTAGGTCGCGGCGCCGACATAATTGACGACATTCATGCCACGGAACATGGGCGTCCCGACCAGATAACCACCCGATGCCGCGCCGTTGTCGCTCTTCGAGATCGCGCCCACAAAACCATCGGTCGGCGAATAATTCCCCTGGAAGGAGTAGGACAGCCCATCCTTTTCCTCCGTCGTTCCCGCCATCGTGCCGCTGGCATAATCGACGCTGAAACTCGGCATTTTGTAGATTATCTCTTTGTAGGTCATTTTCCCATTCTGGACGTATCCGTCCTGAGAAACAGGGACGAGAACGCGGGCGGTCCTTTCACGGCTTTTCACGTCGAACTCGAAGAAGAAGCAGGTCGATCCCGCCACCGCTGTCCCGACGATTTTTTCCGGCGCCACATTCCATTGGGCTTCTAAGGTTTGGTTCGCCCGTGTCGTCACCGTGGACGACGCGGTTATGCGCATCCGCTTTCCCCCAGCCTTCGTCCACCAGCCTCCAAATTTATAGCCGCTGCGGACAGGCATGGGCAGTTCACCGTAGGAGGATCCCGTCATGACCAGTTTGCTGTCTTGTTCGACAGTCCCTCCCTTTGGGTCGAAGGTCACCAAGATACTCTTGAGCTTTTGGTTTTTCGCGGCCGACAGGCCTTTGGCGCTCGACGATCCTTCGCCGAGGTTATCGAGATCCGACGAAATGAGCCCCGCCATGTCGCAGGACGCGAGACTGACCATGAAGGCCAGGACGATCATCGCGCACATCGCTGTCAGCGCCTTTACTTTTTTCATGCTTCCTTCCTGTTGAACCGATTTCGGCCTATATGTCGGCTAGACGATAAAGCATGGGTATCCATTTGTCAAATGAATATAAGGTTGGTGGATCGAGCGAAAAGAATAGGCAAAAAAAAGGCCATCCAAAAGGATGGCCCATTCTGCTGCGGCGAAGAAGACTTGAACTTCCATGCCTCTCGGCACTAGCACCTCAAGCTAGCGTGTCTACCAATTCCACCATCGCCGCGCGCAACAAGCAACTTATACCGCGAAGGCGTAATTCTTGTCAATACTTTAGAGCCCCGATATTGAGCCAAAGACCTTTCCGGCCCTCGCCAGGGCCTCGTCGATATCGCCGACAATATTATCCAATCCAATCTCCTCAGCCAGGCCTATGTTGGCGATAGCCTTCGACGGCTGCTCGTTCACGGAGCTCAGCACGAGCACGGTGCCATGATGCCTGCAATGTCTGCTAAAACTCCGCAAAGCGTTGAGGCCCGTCGCGTCGATCGCGGGAACGTGGCGCATCCTGAGGATGAAAACCTTGGGCGTCTTCTCGAGTCCCGACAGTGTATCCTGCAGGATATCGGCCACGCCGAAGAAGAATGGGCCATTGATCTCATAAACTTCACAGCCTTTCGGGATCTTACGGGAAGCGAGAATCTGCAGGTCTTTTTTATCGATGGCCTTCGCCATGCCCGATTCCAGGAGCTCCGCCGCTTCCTTGGGCCAGTCGGTCTGGGTGGCCACGGAAGTCGTGTCCCTGGCGCGTTTGACGAAGAGGATGATGGCTAGGATTACGCCCACCTCGACGGCGGCGGTGAGGTCGACAACAACCGTCAGGACAAAGGTGGTCACCATGACGGCCAGGTCGCTCTTGGGAGCCTTCCGCATCGAGAAAAAGCGCGGAAGCTCGCTCATGTCGACGGCGACGACGAGGAGGACGCCAGCGAGCGTCGCGAGCGGTATAGCCTGGACGACGGGTCCGAGGAAAAGCGTGAAAAGCAGGAGAACGATGGCGTGGATCATGCCCGAAACGGGTGAGCGGGCCCCCGATTTTATATTGGTCGCGGTCCTCGCTATGGCCCCCGTGGCGGGAATGCCACCGAACAGGACGCTCGCGATATTGCCCAAGCCCTGTCCGTTCAATTCCGCTGAGGAAGAATGCCGCGTACCCGTCATGCCATCGGCCACCACTGCCGAGAGCAGCGACTCTATCGCCGCGAGAAGCGCGATAGTGAGAGCGCTCGGAAAAACCTTTCGTATGAGGGAAAAACTTAATTCAGGGAACCTGGGCGCCGGAAAGCCCTTGGGAAGCGCCCCGAACTTAGACCCCACAGTCTCGAGAGGCAGATTCAGCAGGAAAGCGGCGGCGGTGACCACGGCCACGGCCGTCACGGCGGCCGGGAGTTTTGGCATTGTCTTCCTTATAAGAATAATGATGCCGACCGTCGCCAACCCCGCGCCCAGGGCCGACAGGTTGGCGCTGCGCCAATATTCCGCGTACTGGCCGATTTTCTCGAAGAACTCGGGCGAGAGCGAGGGTATCGCCATGCCGAAAAAATCCTTGAGCTGGCCCACGAAAATCGTCACGCCTATGCCCGTCGTGAAGCCGATCGTCACCGGGTAAGGAATGTATTTTATGATACTTCCCAGTCCCGTAATCGCCATGAAGATCAGGAGGAGTCCCGCGATGAGCGTGGCCAGCTGCAGTCCCGGCATGCCGAATTGGGCGATGATATCGGCGATTATGACGACGAAAGCGCCCGTGGGACCGGAGACCTGATGAAAACTGCCGCCAAGAAAGGCGGCGATAAAGCCCGCCACAATCGCCGTATAGAGCCCCTGCGCGGGGCTGGCTCCCGCCCCGATGGCGAAAGCCATCGCGAGGGGCAGGGCCACGATGCCGACGGTGATGCCGGCTGCGAGATCCTTCTTGAAGTCGCCGGTCGAGTAGCCCTCTGAGAGCTGCCTGAAAAACGCCGGCGTCAACTGCTTTAGGGAACTGAGCACCTTGCCGGTGCTTTGCTGTGCTTGAGACATATAAGTGAGTATATTTAGTCTTGATAAAGAAATTCAACCAGGGGAGGGAAGGCCAATGTCGCTTTATGACAGAATCAGTCGCATCTATGACGAGATCTTCCCGCTGAACCCCAAAACGATAGAGGCGATTGAAGCCCTCATCCCTAGCGGAGCCGAAAAAAGGATTCTCGACCTGGGAGCGGCCACCGGCGGACACGCCCGAGCTTTTGCCGACAGGGGCTGGGACACGCTCGGAATCGAGTTGAGCGGCGAAATGGCGGCCAGGGCAGCTTCCCGAGCCCATGTCGTGCAGGGGTCCATGCTCGACGCCGAGTCCATTGTCAAGAACGACTATGGCATCATCGTGAGGTTCGGGGCCGTTCTCTGTCTCGGCAACACCCTCCCCCATCTTCTTCCCGAAAGTATCCCGCTGTTCTTTTCCATGGTCAAAAGACTGTTGGGAGCGGGCGCGCCTTTCATCGTCCAGACGATGAACTATGCCCATCCCGATATAGGTCCGGGCTTCGCCTTTCCCGATATCGAGACGGAAAGTTTCCGTTTCGAACGGCGTTATGAACGCGGAAACTGCTCAGGCACCCTCGCCTTCACCACGACCCTCACCGAAGGCAAAAAATCCTCGAGCGATATAACCGTCCTTCACGTCATAAAGCCGGACATGATCGTCTATTGGCTCCGCGGCGCCGGTTTCAGACATATCGAGCTATGGTCTGGCTGGGATCGCGAGCCTTTCGAGGTCGGAAGAGATCGCTACGCGATCGTCGTGGCGAGGTAAAACCGTTCGATCGAGACACAGCGCTTGGTCTGAGGGTCCACGCCGAAAATAGCGCCGGCCATGGCCGCTTCCCCCTCGGCGGTTTCCATTTTATAGGGAATCTGGCTTATGGAGCGGCGGATACATATTTCTTTTTTCACGCCGATTATCGAATCGATGGGACCCGTCATGCCGAGGTCCGTGAGATAGCCGATCCCTTCCGGAAAAATCCGCTCGTCGGCGGTCTGCACATGAGTGTGCGTGCCGGCGACGACGCTCGCCCTGCCGTCCAGATGCCAGGCCAAAGCTTCTTTCTCTTCCGCCGACTCGGCGTGGAAGTCCACGATTACCATGGCCGCGGGATATTCTCGCTTGGCCTTGGCGATCAGCTCGTCGGCCGTCCTGAAGGGACAATCGATGGCATAGAGGAATTCCCTACCCTGCAGATTGATGACCACCCACTCGAATTCCCTGCCCTTGACATGAAGCAGGCCCTTTCCCGGCAAGCCGGGAGGGTAATTGGCGGGTCTCAGCAGGAGCTTTTCGGCATCCAGAAGCTCGGCCGCTTCCTTCCGCTCCCAGACGTGGTTGCCTGTCGTTATGACCGAAACGCCGCTCGAGAGCATGATGTCGAGCTCTTCTTTGCCGATGCCATAACCTTTCAGCGAATTTTCGCCATTGGCGATGACGATATCGGCGTTTTTCTTCCTGGAAAAAGCGGGAAGCTGGGCAAAGAGGACGCGCAGGCCAGAAGCGCCTACGACGTCCCCCACCATTATTGCTGAAGCCATTCGCTCGGACACTGCGTCACCCGTTATCGGGCGTATTCCACAATGCGGGACTCGCGGATGATGGTCACTTTGATGCGGCCCGGATAGCGCAAGTCCGTCTCGATCTTCTTGGCGATGCTCTTGCACATTTCCTTGGCCTGCTCATCCGATACACTTTCGTAGTTGACGAGGATGCGGAGTTCGCGGCCCGCCTGGATGGCGAAGGCCTTGTCGACGCCGGAGAAGCTTTCCGCGATTGTCTCGAGGTTTTCCAGCCGCTTGATGTAATTGTCGAGGGTTTCGCGCCTGGCGCCCGGCCTCGCCGCCGAGATGGCGTCCGCGATCTGCACGAGCACGCTTTCGGGGCAGATGGGCTCGACATCGTTGTGATGCGAGCCAACCGCGTTTATGACGCGGGGATCCTCGCCCATCTTGCGCACGAGATCCATGCCGATCTCGGCGTGGTTCTGGTCGCCATCGGTCTCGATACCCTTTCCGATATCGTGAAGGAGGGCGCCTCGCTTGGCGATTTCCCTGTTGAGGCCGATTTCCGCCGCGAGAAGGCCGGCGATGATGGCCACTTCCTTCGAGTGCAAAAGAACGTTCTGTCCGTAGCTCGTCCTGAAATAAAGCCGTCCGAGGGCCCTGATGAGTTCCGGGGCCATGTTGTGGAGGCCGAGATCGAAGACGACCTTCTCCCCCTCGTCGTAGATCTTTTGGGAAATTTCGCGCGTGACTTTCTGCACCATCTCCTCGATGCGGGCGGGATGGATGCGTCCGTCGGAGATGAGGCGTTCGAGGGAAACGCGGGCGATCTCCCTGCGCACGGGATCGAAGCAGGAGATGACCACAGCCTCGGGCGTATCGTCGATGATGACATCCACGCCGGTGAGCGTCTCGAGCGTGCGGATGTTGCGCCCTTCCCTGCCGATGATCCGGCCCTTCATCTCGTCGGACGGCAGGCTGACGGATGTGACCGTCGTCTCGGCCGTCACGTCGGTGGCGATCCTCTGCATCGTCGTCACGAGGACGTCGCGCGTGCGTTTCTCGGCGGTGAGCTGGGCTTCCTGGTCAATTTTATTGATCAGGATCTGCGCGTCGCGTTTGGCCTCATTTTCCATATTCTGGATGATGATGCGCTTCGCCTCTTCGGCGGTGAGACCGGAAATTCGCTCAAGCTCCTGCCTATACTGTTCTTCCTGGCCGAGCAGGGCGGTCTCCCTCTCGACGATGACCTTTTCTCTTCCTTTCAGGGTTCCTTCAAGTCTTTCGAGCGCCTCGATTTTGTTATCTAGGTTTTCTTCCTTCTGCATTACGCGGCGCTCGAGCTTCTGGGCTTCGATACGCCGTTCCCTTATTTCCCTTTCTTGCTGGTTGCGTTCCCGAATGAGCTGATCTTTCGCCTCTACCAGGATCGCCTTTTTTTCGGCTTCTGCATCTTTAACTGCGTCCTGTTTAATTCGCGCTGCTTCATTTTCCGCAGCAGTGAGTTGAAATCTGGCATATAGCCAGCGGATCGTCCATCCAAGAATCAAGCCGGCAAGGGGAAGGGCAACAAACCATACTTTTGATGCCATTTGTCCCTCCGATGTAAGTAAATGCCGTCATTTTGATTATACGGATGAGGAACTCTTTGTCAAGGCAATTTAAATCGCGGCAAAATGGCGAAAAAGGAGTTGACTGGAGCCTAAAAATCCCCATATACTCAATATTGATGCCGTGTATGCGGTGTTATGAGCTTTCGGAGGGTTGCTATCTTCCTCCGTTTTTAAGGTAGAAACTGGCTTTTCATGCATCGTCATTCCTTTACTTACGGTTTTGGGGGTTCGGCGGCCGAATTCTCCAGAGCCCCCGCTCCACTCGCTTCTTCTTTCGGAAAGACCCAAGCATTGCTATCTCAGCCTGATCCTCCTGCTTTAAAGACGGTCGAGGTGTCTATTCAGTCCGCCTGAAAGCCACAGTACGTCCGCCCTAGGCGGACGGATCCGGTGCCGCCGTCGTCCTGCGAAGACGGCCCTAATTTGAGGTTTTTCCGCATGTCCAAGAAGGTTTATGTCGGCAACATGAATTACAGTACCGCAGAGAATCAGCTCCGTGACCTTTTCGCCCAGTACGGCGAGGTTTCCTCGGTCAACATCATCATCGATCGCTACACCGGCAAGGCGAAGGGATTCGGCTTTGTCGAGATGATCAATGACGACGAAGCTCAGAAGGCCATTGACGCTCTCAACGGCTTTGAGTTCATGGGCAGGCAGCTTCGTGTGAACGAAGCAGAAGACAAGCCCCGTCGCGACGGTGGATCTTTCCGCCCCCGCAACAACTACTGATAGTCTTCAAAGCGTAGTGTGAAAATCGGGTCGGTCTGGAAGAAATTTCCAGCCCGGCGCGAGAAAAGCCCCCCGATGGCCGCCCGGGGGGCTTTTTCATGCCCTGGGATTTTTACGCGCTACGGGCCGAACAACCTCGTGTCTCCGGCTCCCGGCTCCGGCTCCGACTCCGTCGCCGACCGCCGTCATCGGGCCTATAGGCGCCGTCCCCGCTTTTCGAGGATGGCGGCCATCGCGCGAAAACGCTCAGGCAAAGGCGCCTTGAATACTTTCGGCTCGGACGTTCCGGGAAGCGCTATCCTGAGACGGCGCGCGTGCAGCATGAGCCCGGCTTCCGGAAAGAAAAAATCGCCTTTCGCGTACAAGGGGTCGCCCAGGATGGGGCAGCCCAGTCCCGCCATATGGACTCGAAGCTGGTGTGTCCTCCCTGTCTTGGGAAAGAGGGCCACGAGAGCGTAACTTCTTCTATCCTCGATCGACCAGCGAGCCAAAACTCGATAGTCGGTGATGGCGCGCTTCCCCCGAGATTCGTCGCCAGCGAATTTTTTCCTGTTGAACTTGTCGCGGGTCAAATAATTATCGATATGGCCGGTCTCCCCGGCGGGAGAACCGCAGACGAAAGCCCAGTACTCCTTGCGGGTGCTGCGGTTCTTGAATTGGGCCGCGAGAAACTCGTGCGTTTCGCTGTTCCTGGCGACGATGATGACACCGGAAGTGTCCTTGTCCAGCCGGTGGACTATGCCGCCGCGCGGCGCCGAGCTCCCGCCTTTCCTGTCGGCATCGAGCCAGAGGGCGGCGTTGGCGAGCGTACCGCGCCAGTTGCCGTTGGCCGGATGAGTCACCATCCCCTGCGCCTTGTTGAACACGAAGACATTTTCATCTTCATAGAGAACTTCCACGTCCAGTTTTTCCGGTTCCAGGCTATGGCTCGGCTCATCGGTCCAACTCACCTCGACCCTGTCGCCGGGCGAAAGTCGGCGCGAGAGCTTCTCTTCCTTTCCGTTGACGAAAATCCTGGCCGACCTCGCCTTGATCTGCGAACGGCTCAGGATCCCCGCGATATCGGCGATGTACTTGTCCGCCCTCTCGCCGCTGCCCGCGCCAACGAGACCCGACCACGAGCGTGCCTCGCCCCGCGAAACGGGGCTGTCTTTGCCGGGAGACCCTGAAGCAGCGGCGCTGGGGGACGCGCGCTCCGCGCCGTTTTTTTTCTTTTTCTTTTTGTCGGACACTATTCCTCTCGCCTCGCCGCTGTCTTATAGTCTAGGTATGAACACTAAGGTCAGCGGCCTGCTGCAATCGATCTCCGAAGCGTTCGGGGAATTGGCATCGGCGAAAACCGTAAGCACGGTATTTTCCGTCCTGCTCATCCTCATCATAGGCCTCGGCATCGTACGTCTATTATTCAATGCCATAAAAAGATTTTCAAGGAAGGGCCTCCCCAACCGAAGCGCCGCTATCCTCGAAAATGTCATCAAGTATGGCGGCAACACTCTCGTGCTCCTCACCGCATGCAAAAGGGCGGGGCTCGATATATCTGCCCTCATGGGCGCGGCGGGGATAGCGGGGATAGCCCTCGGCTTCGCCGCCCAGACCTCGGTCGCCAACATCATATCGGGCCTCTTCCTCTTCTCTGAGGGGGTATTCAGGATAGGCGACACGGTACAGGTCGACACGACCTCGGGCGTCGTGGAAGCGGTGGATCTCATGTGCGTCAGGATACGGACCTTCGACAATCGCCTCATCCGCGTGCCGAACGAGACGCTCATCAAGTCCAATATAATCAACATTTCGTACTACCCAAAGAGGAGACTCGATCTCTGGCTGAGTCTCCCCAACGACTGCGACTACGCCGCGGCGGTCGAGGCGATACGTTCGGCCGTCGATTCGGAACCCCTCGCTCTGAAAGACCCCTCGCCGGTGATCTTTCTGGATTCCATAACCCCCGACGGGACTAGCGTGCTCATTGGGACCTGGTTCCTGCAGGCCAATTTTTCCGAACTCAAGAATAGACTCATCCCTGGCATAGTTCAGGGCTTGGCGGCAAAGGGCATTCATCCTCAGGCGCGCAGAATCGAAGTCTCATCCACGAACCCGATGCCGGGAACGAGCCTGGCTGGCTGAAGCTCGGACGGGCTACCCTCAGAAGCTTCCGAAGAATCCTCCTCCGATCGCCGGCGCCGGTGACCATGGGCGCGTTCCCCATATTCAACGTTCCACAGAAACAGCCCGTAGGGGGGAGCCGTAGGACCGGCCTTGCTTCTATCCGCGCGATCGAGAATGTCCAGCATCAACGTCGCCGCGTCGGCTTCGGTATCGGCCTTAGGCTCAAAAAAGATCATCGTCCCGACGAGGGAACGGACCATGCGCCACAGGAAGGCGTTCGCCGATACCTGATAGACCAGTTTTCCATCCTCGAACCAGAAGCTGGAGTCCTGGATGAACCTTGATTTCGAAACGCTTATATCCTTGGCGGAGGCGAATGCCGAAAAATCATGCTCGCCGACGATGACCGAAGCCATGGCGTTGAGTTTTCCAATGGAGGGCTGATGGGAAAGAGACCATGCGTAACGCCGCGAAAAGGCATCCTGACGGCCGCCGCAGAGAAAGAAGTACCTGTATTTCCGCAACGAGGCGTCGAAACGCGCGTGAAAATCGCGGGGCGCTTCGCCAGCGGAGAGGATGCGTATGTCCCGCGGCAGAAGCTTGTTCAGCGCGAGAAGGAATTTTTCTGCCGGGATCGACGCGATATCGGTAAAAAAACCCGCGACCTGACCCAACGCGTGGACTCCCGCGTCGGTACGCCCCGCCCCGGTCAGGCGAACAGGGTGTCCGTGCATCTTCTCTAGCGCCTTCTCGATTTCCTCCTGAACGGAACGCTCGTTCTTCTGGCGCTGCCACCCCGCGAAATCGCTGCCGTCGTAGGATACGACGAGCTGAATAGGTCTTTGGGTCATCTTCTGTCGGCCTCTTCCTCTATCATCACCATCGCGACCGCGTTTTCGCCCTCGTGGGTGAGCGAACAATGGATTCTTCCGCCGCCCAGTTCGGCGAAACGCGCCGCAGCCGTGCCCTCGAGGAGGATGAAAGGCCGGCCGGCTCGATCGTTCCTGACGAAGATATCCTTCAGTTTCATGGCCGCGAGCCCTGTCCCGAGAGCCTTTCCAAAGGCTTCCTTCGCGGCGAAACGGGCGGCCAGCGACAGGGCGCGGCCAGCGCCGCGCGATTCCGAGTCAGCGATCTCCCTCGGATGGAAATAGCGTTCCACCAGCCCCGGAATGGTCATCCAGCGCTTTATCCTACTCACGTGAACTATATCGATACCTATGCCGCTGATCACTCTGGTCTCCTGACCGCAATGAGATTAGGGACCATCGCCCAAAGGGGCCGTCTGCTGTTGGGGCAGGTTGAAGATGTTGGACGGCGTCAAAGGCGCGATGGATCCGGACAGACGGCCGCCCGAGCCGGAACCAGCCGTCTGGAGGCTGAAAGTGAGGGTCTGGGGCTCAAAAGTCTCCACGACAGCCCCCTCGGGCGCCGAGACGGTGACGTCCACCGTGTAGGTCCCGGGCTTCGCGATGGCCGAAAGATCGACGTACAGCAACGAATCCTGATCGAAGTTCGCCATCGCCTCTTCCGGGATGTGCATCCGCACGTTACCCGTGGGCAGAATGTCGGCGAACTCGAGCGATGGGATAAGCCCTCGGGGCAGTATTTTTAGATTGACGAAATTCTTTATGTCGAGGGACTTTCTCACCTTGGCGGAAAAGATGACCGATTCCTTGCCCTCGAGCGAGAGTAGGTTGTCCTTCTTGAGAAGGCGAACGTTGACGGTGAAATCCGATTTTTTCCCGCTCAGCTCGATCGTATCCGTGGAGACTTCCGTAGTGCGCGCGACGAGCCCGGCCGGTCCTGAAACGGTGACTTCGGCGGGGGCGAGATCGAAGGTGGTCAGCTCGAACCCCGATTCGAGAAATCCCTTGAACGAAGGCGTGACTGGCACTCTCTTCAGCATTCTCCGCTCCAGGCCGATGGCGATCTCCGAAGGTTCCGGATGGATTTCGAGAGGATCGGCGAGGAGGGCGTTGCCCCTTTTCTCAAGGCGTATGGGAGCCTTGAACACCCCCTCGTTCTTGTACTCCGCGAGATCCAGGGAGGCCGAGACCTCGTCTTCGCGGATGCCGTAGATCACATCGCGTTCGCCGCGCAGGACCACACGCACCATTCGGGGGTACTGGCTGGAAGGCGCCATTTCGTCGTTGAGCGAAACGGTGAGCGGAATATTGATGGTTCGCTGCTCGAGACGGGTGAGACTGAAGAAAAGGGTCAAGAGAAGCGCCACGGCGAGCGAGAGCACCTTAGCGGGCCAGTCGGCGAAGGTAAGCTTGAAAAAGCGCTCAAGCTTCATAATGCTTCTCCTCCTCGGTCGACTCCATCGCGTCGCCCTCGAGAAGCCTCGTGAGGCGCGCCCTCAACTGCTCGCCGGAAAGCCCATAATACAGCTTGGAATCGTAGGCGAGGGAAAGGGCGCCGGTTTCCTCGGACACCACCAGGACGACGGCGTCGGACTCCTCGGTGATGCCGAGGGCGGCGCGATGGCGGCTTCCAAAGCTCTTCTTGATATCCTGCTGGTTCGAAAGGGGCAGAAAGCAGGCGGCGGCGGAGAGCCTGGCTTCCTGGATGATAGCGGCGCCGTCGTGGAGGGGATTATCGTGGGCGAAAATCGTGACGAGAAGGCTCGTCGTCAGGATGGCGTCGAGCTTGATGCCCTTATCTATGATCTCTTTAAGGCCGACATTCCTGCTGAATACGATGAGAGCGCCACGCTTCGTCTGAGCCAAAATTTCGCAGGCGGTGACGGAAGCCTCGATCTGGCTCGCGCGGGGCTGCCGACTAGTCCGAAACAGCCTCCCCTGGCCCAGATGCATGAATATCTTCCTCAATTCAGGCTGGAAGATGATCGCGAGACCGATGACCAGTCCAGGCGCCACGATGCCGAGGATCCAAGTGACCGTGGAAAGCTGGAGGAAAAAGGCCACCGCGTAGATGCCCGTGAGAAGGAGTATTCCCTTGACGAGCTGGATGGCCTGCGTCTTCAGCAGGATCTGGTAGGTGTTGTAGATGAGATAGGCGAGGAGGAGCACGTCGAGCACGGGCCGTACGTAGGTCGTGAAAAATGAGACTACGACGTTAAGATCCATTCACTCTCCTCATGCCGAATCCGGATCGATGTCCGCCGCGCGTCGCCGCGTCGAATACCTTGAGCGCGTCCATGGTGGCCGCCACGTCGTGGACCCTGAAAATATCGGCTCCCCGCGCCCGGGCCGCGCAGGCGGCGCCCAAGCTCCCCGCGAGCCGCTCCTCGACAGGTTTGCCGGTGATCTCGCCGACGAAACGCTTCCGGGACAGTCCCACAAGCACAGGATAGCCGGATTCGGCCAGGAGATAAAGCCTTTCGAGCAAATCAAGATTATGTTCGAGCCGCTTTCCGAAACCGATCCCGGGATCGAGGACGATGCCGGCCCGAGAAACACCGGCGTCGAGGGCCTTTCGGGTCGCGGCGCCGAGAAAATCCCTCACTTCTACGGCGCAATCATCGTAACGCGGGTTCTCCTGCATGGTCGAAGGATCGCCGAGCATGTGCATGAGGACGACAGCCGCCCCCGCCCGCGCGACGGCCTCAGCCATGGAGGGGTCGCCGAGCGCGCCGATGTCGTTCACTATGTCCGCCCCCTCGTCCAAGGCCGCCGCCGCGACATCGGCGCGCCTCGTGTCCACAGAAATCACCGCGCTGGACAGTTTTCGGAACTGCCTGATGGCGGGAATCAGCCTTCGCTTCTCCTCTTCGGGATCGACTGGCGCCGAGCCCGGCCTCGTCGATTCGGCGCCGAAATCGAGGATATCGGCTCCTTCGCCGATGAGGGCTAGAGCCCTCTCGGCCGCTTCCAGCGGATCGAGGCGCCTGCTCTCGCCGAAAAAGGAATCGGGCGTCACGTTGACGATGCCCATGATGACCGGGCGTACGCCGAGTTCGAGGGTTCTAGACCCGGGCAGCGAGAGATATCGTTTCATACAGCCTCGTGCCTTTCGTGTCGGCGGCCAGTCGCCCGATTGTGGAATACAGTCCGTCCTCGTCGAGCCCAGCCTCGCGCAGGAGTTCGTCCCGCGACGCCTGGGCGGGCGGCAGGACATCGAAGCCGAGCGTGGTGATCCCGGCGCCTACGGATTTCCGCGATAAAATCGACGCGACCGTTTCCCCCACCCCTCCCGTTTTGGAGCCTTCCTCTACCGTGACGATCTCGGCGTAATGCCCGCAAACCTCCGCGAGATAGGCCTCGTCTATCGGGCAGATGAAGCGGAGGGAATAGAGATCGACATAGATGCCCTTCGCGGCAAGACGGTCGATCGCGTTGGCAGCGCTCCTCGCCACAGGCCCCAGCGCGCAGACCAACAAGGAAGCTCCGGGAGTCCTGCGGAGGAATTCCCCGCGGCCGGTGACCAAAGCAGCCAGCGCCGCCGGAGCCTCGGGATTCTCGTCTCGGGCGATCCGGGCCTTGGGATAGCGTATGATGACAGGACCTTTCCGCGCCAAGGCGTAGCCGAGAAAAGCCTTCATCTCCGCGGCGCTCGAGGGCGCCAGCATCGTCATGTTCGGCAGAGCCTTGAAAAGCGCGATGTCGTAGAAGCCCTGGTGCGTCTCCCCATCCTCGCCGACGGCGCCGGCCCTATCCAGGGCGAACACGACATGGAGATTCGGCAGCGCGACATCGTGGAGCACCTGGTCCACCGCCCGCTGCATGAAGGTGGAATAGACCGCGACGACCGGGGAAAGACCGCCAGTCGCCAGCCCGGCGGCGAAGGTCACCGCGTGCTGCTCGGCGATCCCGACATCGTACACGCGAGAGGGAAATTTTTTCGCCATCGCGTCGAGACCGGTGCCTTTGGCCATGGCCGCCGTTATGGCGACAAGATCCTCTCGTTCCGAGGCCATCTCCTCCATCGTCTTCCCAAAAATCTCGGTGAAGGTGGGTTGGGTTAGCGCGGGACCGGAACGGAAGGGCGAAACACCGTGGAAACTCTCGGGATCCTCCTCGGCCTTTTCGAATCCCTTGCCCTTCGTCGTGACGACATGGACGACCACCGGACGTTCCAGTTTTTTGACTTGGTTCAGGACACTGATCAGGACGGGAATATTATGGCCGTCGATGGGTCCCACATATTCGAATCCTAGGTCTGAGAAGAGATTTTCCTTGAAGAAGATAGCCTTCACGGCGCGCTTTGCGCGCACGATCATGTCGAGGAAAAAACCGCCGAAATGCGGTATGGCTTCCACGAGGGTATCGAATTTCCTCCGGAAACTCTGATAGCGCACGCTGGCGGAGAGCCGCGAAAGATAGCGGGAAATCGCGCCCACATTGGGCGAAATGGACATCTTGTTGTCGTTCAGGATGATGATGAGAGGAAGCCCCAGCTGGGTGACGTTGCTCAAGCCCTCGTAGGCCATTCCGGCGGTCAGCGCCCCGTCGCCGATGACGGCGATCACGCGTCCGGTCTTCCCCGAGCGTTTCCTCGCTTCGAGAAGCCCCAGGGCCGATGAAATCGATGTCGAGGAGTGTCCGGTGTCGAAAATGTCATGGATGCTCTCCGAACGCTTGGGAAAGCCCGACAGTCCGCCCTTTTTGCGAATTCTGCCGAAAAGCTGGGCGCGGCCGGTGAGAAGCTTGTGCGTATAGCTCTGATGCCCCACATCCCAGACTATGGCGTCGCGCGGCGAATCGAATACCCGGTGAAGAGCTATGCTCAGCTCGATCACGCCCAGGTTGGAAGACAGATGTCCCCCGTTCGCTTTGACAGTGTCCACTATTTTATGTCGTATCTCTTCCGCGAGGTAGCGAAGCTCGGAATCCTTGAGCTTCTTGACATCCCCGGGCGATCGTATGCTTTCCAGAAGACTCATGTTAGGGCAGGATAGCATCAAACAGGCACTATTTCCAGATATCCGAAAGAGACCGGATTCAGTCGGAGGCGATTCAGGCACGGCTTGAACAGCGAAGAAAAATCCTTCAGAATCCAGCCATGAGTGACCCCCGCCTCCTGTGCCTCCACCTCAGTTCCGCGCTTTCGGAAGAAGACATCTGGACCTTCAACCCCGACGATATAGTCATAGATGACCGGAACGCCGGCCCTACCTTGCGACGCCCTCTCGCCATGCCGCGAGGCGAAGCCCGCGGCATTCCCGCTGGCGAATACATCTTCTTCCAGTGGCGAAAAGCCGACTATCCGACGGTGGAAGACGGGCTGGAAAATTTCATACGGCAGGTATGGTGGGAGGGAGAAAAAACCGAAGGCCCATGGATACTCCGCATCGTCTCCGAAGACGACAATACGGCATACCAGGGCCTTCGCAGAATCGGCTGAACGCGCGGCCAGCGGCGAGGCAAAGAAGCCGCCCGCCTATCCGCGCGCTAAAAGCTATTCGAGAATACCGTAAATCCTGCGCACGCCAGCGCTGGAAGACTGCTCTTTCTGGATCCTGAATTTTCCAAGAAGGCCGGTATGGGCCACATGGGGACCGCCGCACACTTCCTTCGAAAAATCGCCCATCGTATAGACCTTCACCACCGACTCATACTTTTCGCCGAACAGCGCGATGGCGCCCGCGGCCCTCGCCTCGTCCAGGCTCATCATCTCCATCGTCACGGGCAAGTCGCGGCGAATCTGCTCGTTGACGATCTCCTCTACCTTGGCGATCTCTTCCTTAGTCATCGGCGATGGGTGGGAGAAATCGAAGCGGACACGCTCCGTCGTTATGTTGCTGCCCTTCTGCGCCACATGGTCGCCAAGGACTATTCTCAGCGCCTTCTGCATGAGATGGGTGACGGAGTGGTACTTCGTGGAAATCTCGGAATGATCGGCCAGGCCGCCCTTGAAGGTCTGTTCGCTGCCTGCCCTGGAAAGCTCCTGATGCTTCCTGTAGGCCTCGTCGAATTCCGCCCTGTCGACCGTAAGGCCATTTTCGCCCGCCACTTCCTCGGTCAGCTCGATCGGGAAGCCATAGGTGTCGTAAAGCTTGAAGGCCAGGCGTCCCGACATTATTTTCTGGGGATTCCTGAGGATATTGGGCAGCATCTTCTGGAATTCGTGCTCGCCCTTGATCAGGGTTTCGAGGAATTTTTCCTCCTCGCCGCGCAGCTCGTCGAGGACGCGCGCCTTGTTCTCCACAAGTTCCGGATAGGGAACCGCGTAGTTCTCGACCACGCCCTCGGCGGGAATGGAGAGGAAGGCGCCTTCGATGCCGAGCTTGCGGCCATGCCGCACCGCCCGCCTGATGATGCGCCGCAGAACATAGCCAGCTCCCACGTTGGAGGGAAGGACGGCCTTCGGATCGCCCAGGATGAAGGTGGCCGTGCGCACATGGTCGGCCACTATCCTGAAGCTGCGGTCGAGCTCGGGATCATTTCCGGGAGCGCCGTAGACTTTTCCCGCGAGACGTCCCAGGGTTTCGAGAATGGGCGTGAAGGCTTCGGTCTCGTAGACCGATTTTTTGCCCTGAAGCATGGCCACGGTCCGCTCGAGTCCCATGCCCGTGTCCACGTTCTGGGCGGGCAGCTTCACGAGAGTCTTTTCGTCCACGCGGTTGAATTCCATGAAGACATTGTTCCAGATTTCCATCCAGCGCTTGGGGTCGCTGCCCTTGTTGGAGCCGGCGGGAGGCAGTCCCTCGCCGGTCCAGATGAAAATCTCGGTATCGGGGCCGCAGGGGCCGACGGGGCCGGCTGCCCACCAGTTGTCGCCGGCGGGAAGATAGGCTATCCGATCGGCCGACATACCCAGAGACTTCCAGGCATCGGCGGATACTTCATCCCTGGGCGAATTTTCGTCGCCGGCGAACACCGTCACGGAAATCTTCGCGGGATCGAGAGCGAGCCATTTCGGGGAGACGAGAAATTCCCAGGAAAAGGCTATGGACTCCTTCTTGAAATAATCGCCGAGGGACCAGTTGCCCAGCATCTCGAAGAAGGTGAGATGACCTTCGTCGCCCACTTCCTCAATGTCGCCGGTCCGGATGCATTTCTGGTAGTCCGTCAGCCTCTTGCCCGCCGGATGCGCTTCGCCGAGGAGATAAGGGACCAAGGGATGCATGCCGGCCGTCGTGAAGAGCACCGAAGGATCGTTTTCGGGGACAAGAGACTTGCCGCTGATCTCGACGTGGCCTTTCGACTTGAAGAATTCTATGTATTTGCTTCGCAGTTCATGAATCGTAATCATGGCGCGAAGTGTACGACAGGACAACGATTATCGTCAATAAGAGACCTGTTCGCCCAATAAGGTGAAACCCTTGTAACCTTGTATATTGAATGATCGTTCATTTATAGTATACTTCATCTCAGAGGCTTTCTATCCGGAGGCGATGAATGAACATCCTGGTGACGGGCGGATTCGGGAATGTGGGGCGCAGTACCGTGATGGCCTGCCTTGCCGCTGGTCATTCCGTCGCGATTTTCGAATGCCCTTCGGCGCTCAAGAGGGCCGGAGCCGGGTTCAGGAAGCTTCTCGACACGCAGTGGTTGGCTTGTAAATTCATTTTTGGAGATATACGGTCGAAGGAGGACGTAGCCAGGGCTTTTTCCGCCTTCCCGGAAGGCCCCGACGCGGTGATTCATCTCGCGGCCCTCATCCCGCCGGCGGCGGAAAAGGATCCCGAAAGGACAAAAGCCATCAATATCGGCGGCACGGCCAACATCATCGAGGCATGCCGGTCGGCCCGAAACCATCCCCGCTTGGTCTTCGCCTCGAGCATAGCTATCTACGGCGACCGCCTCAAGAATTTCTGGATAAAGACATCGGATGAAATCCATCCCTCGGATCTTTACAGCGAAACGAAGGCGGAATGCGAGAGGCTTCTGCGGGCGTCTGGCCTCGACTTCGCCGTGCTGCGCCTCTCCTACGTTGTCTGGGCGAAATGGCTGCCCTTCGACCCCCTTCTCTTCTCGATGCCCCCCGAGACGCGGCTCGAAATCATCCATACCGAAGACGCGGGCCGCGCCTTCGCCGCCGCCGCCTCCCACCCCTCCATCGGCGGTCAAACCCTCGACATCGGCGGCGGCTCTCTCTGCCGTACCTTCTTCAGGGCTTTCCTCGATCGGGTGTTCAGGTATTTCGGCCTCGGCGATTCGGCTTTCCTTCCAGAAAGCGCCTTCGCGGCGGCCAATTTCCATTGCGGCTGGTACGAGGACTCCGACTATGCCGACTCGCTTCTGCGTTTCAGGCGAAAAACCCTCGAGGACTATTATGAGGAAGTGCGATGGGAAACCCGTTTCCTGAGCCGCCTCGTGTTCATCGTGAGCCCGATCGTGAAGCTCTGGCTGGCCCGTAAAAGCCCCTTCAGCGTCCCGCCGCTTCAGCGCAGGCAAGCGAACCGCTCCGGGCGACAGTTGTGGAAGGCGGGTCTCCAGGCTCGCAAATAGGGGGCAGCGAACAGCCCAAGGCGCCTTCGATCGTCAGAACGAGAAAGGCGATGACCTCATCGGCCTCGACGGCAATCCCCGCCCTATGAATCAGCCGCATCGTCTCGAGGCTTCCAAGGAGCATCACGGACAGGCCCGCCCTGAGATTGGGCAATATCGTCGCGGCGGCCCCTCTCGTAGCCCCTCCCATCGCCTCTCCAGTAGCCCCTCCCATCGCCTCTCCATCAGCCACTCCCGCCGATTCTCCCTCTGCCCCTCTGGAATCCATGATTATGGACGCGATGAGTGAGGCCAGGTACTCCAGCTTTTCGCCGAGGCGCGAAGACCGGTCGGCCTGCGCGAGAAGGATGGCGATCAAGTCGAGGTCCTTGAACAATTCGGGGAAAGCTTTCCGAACGAGAAACGCCAATCGTGGCAGTGCCACAGTCCCTGCCACGCCAGCGACGGCGCTAAGCCCCTCTTCGAGGTATCGTGAGAATTCGCGCCAGCCTTCCTCGATGATTGTGTTCAGCAGCCCTTCTTTTGAATCGAAGTAGGTGTACAGGCTTCCGACGGGTATGCTTATCGCCGTGGCGAGCGCCGCCATGGAAGTCCCATCGTAGCCTTTGCCGGCAAACATGCGCTTGGCCTCGCCGAGGATGAGCTGCCGCTTGTCAGCGTCCTTCTGTCGGGCCATCAATCGCCATCCAGCTCTTCGAAGACGCCCAGCGTCCTATTCTTCCTCACGTTGTCCCAGGCGAAGATCCGGCCGTTCATCGCTACGAAAACGCCTTCGGGAAGAAGCTGGACGGCGGTAAATGCCGTTCCAAAATTGAAGAGGGCATCCGAATCCTGAATTTTATAGGGAACCATGGCTCCGGTGAGGACGATGGTTTTGCGGAGATGCTCCCGCCCGAGCAGGGATGCCGTCGTCGTCATCGTGTCGGTTCCGTGGGTGATGATGATCCGGCGCTCCTCGGCGGCGCGGCAAGCCAGGAGCACCGACATCCGGTTTTCATCCTGCATCTGGAGACTGTCGATAAGCTGGTTTGTCTCTACCGTCACAGGGACTTTTACCCGCGCCCGCGTGAGGATTTCTGGAAGGTTGCTCTCCCGGAACGTGAGTTCGCCTTTGATCTCGTCATAATACTTGTCAAAGGTGCCACCCGTAACGATTACGCGAATCGATGTGTTTTCCATGGGGTCGATTATGGGGGTAAAAGGCTTTTTTGTTAAGGGCGGACGCGGGAAGGGCGCCGCGAGAGTTCCCCCATAGATGGAAAAATCAGGGCCAATTTGTCGATTCCGGCTATCCGCGATATGCTTAAAAACGCGACGTTTTCGACCACTTGACCATCTCGCCTCAATCCTTACAATAGATAGACGAAGCTGGGGATGGGTTTTACAGCCTTTCCATGCAAGGAGTTATCGTTGAAAATGCTTTCCTACAAACCTTTGCGAGCTAAAGGAGCCGTGTTTTTAACCATCCTCGCGGGGCTGATCAACATGGCCTGCGCACCCTCTCGGGAAGTAAATTTGCAGCTCGACAGCGAGGTGCTCTCCCTCGCCATGAATTCAAAAAGCCTGCCGAAAAGCATCGAAGAAAAGAACGGCAAGGATCCTATAGCGGCGTATTATACGAATACGGGAACCAAACACAGCGTCGTGGATTTTTTCTCCTCACTCACCAAGTCCGAGACCATCGCCGTCGCGATTCTGGATAACGCGGTAAAGCATGAAGTTCCCGCCAGCTTGGCGTTCGCGATCGCCTACGAAGAAAGCCGGTTCAATCCCAAGGCCCTGAACAAGAACGCCACGAGCGTCGACAGAGGCCTGTTCCAGCTCAATTCAACCACCTTTCCCAATCTTTCCGAATCCGAACTCTACGATCCCTCCGACAACGCGAAAGAGGGTATAAAATATTTCAAGCATGTCCTGGACTTGTCGGGCAATGAGGTATCGGCGCTGGCGATGTACAACGCGGGAAGAACGAGAGTATCGAAGAGCGGGGCGCCCGTCATCACCCTGGATTACATCTCCAGGATCCTCAATTACGAGAAGAATATCAGCAGCCTGTTCACGGCCAACGTCGTCGCCAAGACTCCCATGCTGAGCATAATTAGAATGGGTCTGCTCGAAAAAGAGAGCAAAGATGCCCAATAAGTCGCTGGCGGCCAATTCCTCCGTGTTCTTCCGCTTCCGCGCTCAGCCCGGGATCTTTTAGCTGTTGTTCTTCCGCCTCATGCTGGACGCCAACAGCCCCAGGGAATCCGAAAGAGCCGACGCGTCTTTTTGACCCAACACCGCGATCCTGAAAACGGCCGCCTCGATGAGGGCATAGAAAAGCTCGCTCGCCGCCTTTCCCGATGTCTCCGAGGCGAACTCGCCCTTTTTCTTTCCCTCGATGATGATCATGGCGAGAATGTGGCGCATCCGCACCGTTCTGCGCCTCACCCTCTCGTCGGGATCGCCGCCGGCCATTTTGAGCTTCAATAGATAGTCGAGAACGATCGAGAGCAGCTTTGACTCCGTGGCGCAGAGCTGGACAACCATCTCCCCGATGGCGATTATCTTTTCTGAGCTCGTTTTCCCGGAAGCTCCGGCGATGCAGCGGATTTCATCCTCCAGCCTGCCCATGAAGCGCTTTATGCAGGACGAGAATATTTCCTTCTTGTTATTGAAATAGAGATACAGAATAGTCCTGGTTATTCCGCAGCGTTCGGCGATTTTCTGGAAGGTCGTGTCTTTGTAGCCTTCCATGACGAAGACATCGAGGGCCTTGTCGAGGATTTCTTCCTTGCGTTTGTCGTGCTCAACCGAAACTGACACTTTTACCTCCGCTGTGGTTGTGTAAGTATATCAGATACTCCGCGGATTGTGTAGCGTTATTTTAGCTTGTATAGGACCGATGGCAGAGCTATATTTAACGTATGAGCACCAACACAGAAAACGCGCTTGCGTGCAGATTGAGGGCGTTGGAAGGCGCCCCGCGACGCCGTTCCTCCGGGGACAGGATCATGGAGTTCCATATCCACGCTTCGATCCGCTCGGCCTTGGGGATAAACTCCGCCCTTTTCAGAACGACGGGAAACCTCATACTTCCGGATTTCGCCGCGGCGAGAAATCTCGCGGATAAACTGCGCGGACTGAAAACGGTCGCCGGGCAGGACAGCGGAGGACTCAGCGCGGGCAGGCTCAACGCCATGGGGCTCATCGACGAAATCCTCCATATCGTGATTGGAATCTACCGGGAAAGGGTCGCGCCCGACGTCATCGAGCGGCTTTTCGCCGCCGCGAACCGGGAGATAGGCGCCCCGGAGTGCGGATCGCTGCTGCGCGAATTCAGCGCCCAATTTCCCCCCAACGATGTCTATCGTGGAACCGCGAGCGTGGAAAATTGGCTCGAGGGCACGTCGTCGAGCGCGGCGGCAATGAGGGCTGTGCCCAATAAGGAACTCGCCTTCGAGGAACTCATTCTCCTCAAGCTCGCCAACGAGAATCCCGCCTTCTCTCCCTTCAGGTTCCTCTTCGATGACGGAATCCGCCCCTCGGGGACGGCGAGCGGAAGCGTCGCCGAAAAAACAAAGTACAGGCAGGTTTTCGAAGCCATCGAGCGCGCGAGCCGCGAACTTCCTCCCTTTGGCCCCGCCGGCGCCAAGGTCGACCTCCTGGAACTGCTGCGCATGCCCGCGAAGGCGGCCCCCGAATCGCTCGAAGCCCAACTCGGCTGGATAAGGGAGAATTGGGGCGCGAGTTTCGATGAAATTGGCGTGAAGATACTGAAGAGCCTCGATCTCATCGCCGAAGAGGAGACGCCCCGCTTTCCGCCCGGACCAGGGCCGGTCGAAGCGTACAAATATTCTTCCTCGCGGCATGAATATGAAAAATTCAGCGCGGACAGGGACTGGATGCCCTCCCTCGTCCTCCTCGCCAAGAACGCCCTCGTATGGCTTCACCAGCTTTCGGAAACCTATGGAAGGCCAATCAAGAGGCTCGACGAGATCCCCGACCAGGAACTGGACAGCATAGCGTCGAGAGGCATCAGCGGCCTCTGGCTCATCGGCATCTGGCAGAGGAGCCCCGCCAGCGAAAAAATCAAGCGTCACTGCGGGAACCCCGAGGCGGCGGCATCGGCCTATTCCCTGTTCGATTACGAAATCGCCCCCGAACTCGGCGGCTGGGAGGCCCTGGATTCGTTCAGGGGGCGCTGTCTCTGGAGAGGCATAAGACTCGCGGCCGACATGGTCCCCAACCACACAGGCATGGACTCGGCGTGGATAAGGGAAAGACCCGATCTCTTCGTCGGCTCCGACTACTGCCCCTTCCCGGGCTATACCTTCAATGGCCCGGACCTCTCTGAAGATCCATCCATCGGTCTCTGGCTCGAGGACCATTACTATACGAAGACCGACGCCGCCGTCGTCTTCAAGCGCCTCGACCGGCGAAGCGGCGTGGCGCGCTACATCTACCACGGCAACGACGGGACGGGAATGGCCTGGAACGACACCGCCCAGATCGATTTCCTCAACCCCGAAGCCCGCGCCGCGGTGAGGGAAAAGATACTCCAGGTAGCGCGGCACTTCAGCATCATCCGTTTCGACGCGGCCATGGTGCTCGCGAAACAGCACATAAGGAGACTGTGGTATCCGGCGCCGGGATCCGGCGGCGCCATCCCCTCGCGCGCCGACCATTCGATACCGGACGATGTGTTCGACGCCGCGATGCCCCATGAGTTCTGGAGGGAAGTCGTCGATGAATGCGCTGAGAAATCCCCCGATACCCTCCTTCTCGCCGAAGCGTTCTGGATGATGGAAGGCTATTTCACCAGGACTCTCGGCATGCACCGGGTCTACAACTCCGCCTTCATGAACATGCTCAAGGACGAAAAGAATTCCCTGTATCGCCTGACCATCAAGAACACGCAGGAATTCGATAAGCAGATACTGAAGCGTTTCGTCAATTTCATGAGCAACCCCGACGAGGAAACGGCATTCGCCCAATTCGGTTCGGGCGACAAATATTTCGGCGTGTGCACGATGCTCGCCACCATGCCGGGCATGCCGATGATCGGCCATGGACAGATCGAGGGGCTGACCGAAAAATATGGAATGGAGTATACGCGCTCCTACCGGGACGAAAAAACGAACGAAGCGCTCGTGGCGCGACATGAGAGGGAAATATTCCCTCTCTTCAGGATGAGGAAACTCTTCGCCGAAGTGGACAATTTCTGCCTCTTCGATTTCGTCACCGATGAAGGCGGCGTCGACGAAAATGTCTTCGCCTATTCGAATGGCCGCGGGAATGAGGACAGGGCGCTCATCTTCTACAACAACTGCTGGAAGCGCAGCTCTGGAAGGATAGCCGCAAGCTGCGGATATTCGGAAAAGCAGCAGGATGGGAAGAAACGGCTGAGGACGAAATCGATAGCCCACGCGCTGGAGCTGGATACGGGTCATGGCGACTTCGTCGCGGCTTTCGAGATGAGGTCGGGACTCTGGCACATATATCGCTGCTCAGATCTGGAAGCTCAGGGATGGCGCGTCAGCCTCGAAGGGTACCAGACGCTCATCTTCAGCGAATTCACCCGCCTGCACGATCTGGATGGCCGTTACGAGAGGCTCATGTCATCGCTCAAGGGAAGGGGCATCGTCGATCTGGATGACGCTCTCGAGGAAGCGACGCGACCGGAACTCTATCACAGCCTGGCGAAGGCCACGACAGCCTTGCGCGACTGCGCGCGGGTCATCATCCATGGCGGCGATATCGCCGAAGCGGCGGCACAAGCCAGCGCCCTGTCGGAAGTGTATTTCTCCCGCATCGCCCAGGCGATAGCGGAGGAAGAGGGACCGGGACCGGGCATAGCGGCAGTCTCCAAGGCCAAGGCGGTAATCGAATCGGGTATAGGTATTCTGGATACGTTGCTCCATCGGCCTTTTGCCGACACGATGAAGGAAAACCGACGCCTCGCCGCCCTGTCCAGTTTCAGGGCTGTCTTGGATTCCGAACGCGGATTATGGACCTTCCTCCACTACATCTTCGTCGAAAGTCTGTCGCGCATGAACGCGGGCGCCAATCAGACCGAAGAGTTGCGCTACATCCTCGAGAAGTTCCTCGTCAAGAAGAAGCTGATACAGTCGTTGGCGCAGGCCAGGGCCGAATCGTCGGCAATAAATACTGTGCTCGAGGCGGAAGCAAAACCCTCGGAGGCATCCAGGACAGCGATCGACCATATCGACGAAAAAGCGCTCTGTTCGCTGGTATTCGCGTTCGCGACGAGACCGCGGGATACTTCGGGCAGGCCCTTGAGCCTGCTGGGGCAGAAGCTCCCGGCGCTGTCGGGATCGCCGAGAACTCGGGCCGCGGAACTCGTCCGCTGGGCCAGCCTCGATCATGAGGCCAAGGAAGCGCTCGGCATCAATTCCTGGCAGGGAAAGGACTATTTCAACAAGGAAAAATTCGAGGCCCTGCTCGAGCTCTGGCCCTGCTTCGCCCTTCTCGAAATTGCCCTCGCGGGCGCGGAATCGAGGGAAACCTGGAGTCCAGCGGAAATGGCGGCGTTGCTCGCAGAGGCTGCCGATACCCAAGCCTTCGAGGTCAGCGAAATCGCGCGTCGGGCGGAGGAGAAAAGCCGCTATCGGATAGCGGATTTGATCGCGATACTTGAGAATGACTGAATACAAGGCCGTATCGCCCAAAAGCCCCCTCGAAAGCGCGATCGCGAAAAAAATCTTCGACCACGCGACGGACAGGAAGACCTGTTTCGTGTTCCCGACCCAGGTTTCAGCCGACTCCTGGGCGGAAGCGTCGCTGGGCAGGCCCGATACCGTCGCGATCGAAATGGAGCGCTTTCTCGGCTGGGACATGTTTCTCGACCGTATAACGCGGAAAAATATTCCGCAGGGGAAAAAGAAAGCCGATTCACGGTCGCGCCTGCTATGGGCTCTCCTGACGCTGGATGAGCAGTCCAAAAAACCTTTTTTGCGCCACCTCCTGAAGCCGGGGACGACGCCGTCCCTATCCCAGGCGGCCAGCTTCGCCAGCTTGGCGCCCGCGTTGCGCGACTTGACCTTTGAGCTGCGCCAACTTCCGTCAGGTCATTCCATATCGGAAGACGAACGCGGGGACTATTTTACCCTTTCCTCGAAGTATGATCGCTTTCTAGACAACGAAAGCCTCTACGAATCCGGGCATCTATCGCCCGCGAAAGATGAGGCGATCCGCTATATCCTCTTCGAACCTTCCCTGATGCCCGGCTATGGCAAGCGAGCGGAAATTTTGAGCGGACTGCTGTCCGTGGAAATCTTCACGAGATCTGGCCCTGGAGAGAGAAAATCCGATGAGGCCAGCGGAAGTAACCGCGGCGAAAGCTACGGCTGTGGCGATGGAGGCAAAGACGGGCCGGCCGGCGATTCAGGCATTGTCCTGATCAAATACGCGACCTTCCGCGAGGAACTGCAATCGCTGTTCGCGAATTGCGCGTCGCTCCTGGACGGCGGACTCCAGCCCGCCGATATCGCCATAAGCATCCCCGCCCCAACTCCGGAAATACAGGCCCACATCAGGCTGCTGGCTCGGCAATACGCGCTTCCGATAGATTTCCGCTTCGGGGAAGCGCTTTCGGCTTTCCCCTTTGGCCGGATACTTCTCTCGCTTTCGCGCGCCGCGTCGGAAGGTTTCTCGCTGCGGACATTGAGAAAACTGTTCGACAAGGGAGCCCTTCGCTGGAAAAACGAGTCCACAGCCTTGGATCTCATCCATTTCGCGACGCGATACAACATTCCAGAATTTTCCATCGACAGACACTATATGTCCGAGCTGTGGAGAAGAACATTCTCCCTCTGTCCCGATCCCGGCGCCCAAGTCATCGCATTGTATGCTTCCCTGAACAAGGCTGCCCATTCCATCGAGGGAGCGCGCTCATTCGACGCTCTCAGGCGGGCTCTCCAAGATTTCAAGGGTGTTTTTCTGGAAGAACCCGAGACGGATTCGGAGACGGATCGCAGCCTCCAGCGAATTCTGGAAGAGCTGGAAGCCCTGGATCAGTGGCATTCCCATATGGGGCACCCCGATCTCGCTGCCAGCCCCCTGGACGCGCTCCTTCTCGCGCTCGACGCGACGCGCTACAAGAGCGCCGGAACCATCAACGCGATATCGGTATTCCCCTACCATATAGGCATGCTCATCGCCTCCCCGATCCATTTCGTGCTGGATGTCTCGCAGGATTCGCTCGGGTCCGCCCTCGGATACTTTTCCCGGGTTCCGAGGGAAATGCGAACTCGATTGGGCGAGGCCGACATCGGCGAGGCGCTGCTCTCCTCTTTCAACGCCGTCAACGCCGTCTACTGCCATGCCGAAAAAGGCTTGTCGGGGTATTCCGTTCCCCATCCCTACTTTGCGCGCTTGGAAGCGAGGCAGGTAAAGGTCGGGAGGGAGCGGATTCCCGAACCCGCCGACGCCGCTGAATCGCGCGCGTGGCGCGATTCAGCGGCCAGCGCCCTGCCCGCCCGCCTGCCGGCATGCAGGAAGGACGCGGCTATGGGCAGCTTTTCCGCGAAAAGCCATGACGAGCCGCGTTCTTCCTCAGAAGCCACAAGGGAGCTATTGTTCCCTCCCCCGGCCTTATGCGGATTCAGCCACCCCAGCGGGCGGAAACTCAACCCACTCCAGCTGCTGAAGCTGCCGTCGTGCGACGCGTCCCCCCATTTCAAGGTTTCCCCTGCAAAGCTCAAAAACTTGATGCAATGTCCCTTCAAATGGTTACTGACCTGCGTGCCCAATGTCGACGGCGGCCCCTCGGCGGTGGCCAATCTCGCCGAAGGCTCCCTCACCCATGCCATGATACGAAGCCTCCTCCAGGAGATAGCGCTCGCCGACGGAAGCTTTGCCCCCGCGAAGATTGATGAATACGCACAAAAAATAGATGCGGCTTTCAGACGTTCCATTATCCAGGTACTGAAACAGAACGGACCTTCCCTCGAACCCACCCTGGATGCGGCTCTGCCAAAAATTCGCGATCGGATAGCGCGCATCCTCGATTTCGAGACAGATTTCAGCGCCGCCGGCTGGGAGATTGGCGATTTCGAAACGACGCTGACCAGAAAATACGAAGCGCTGGACCTCTCTCTCGAAGGAAGAGCCGACAGAATCTCCACGAGGTTGAGCGACGACGCTTCAGCTTCCCGGGGCGGGGAAGAATACGCGATCATCGACTACAAGAAAAAAAACACGCCGAGGAAGAAGGATTTCCTCGCCGATGAAAACGGCCAACTTCACGATTTCCAGATAGCGAGTTACGCGGCCATGCTTGAAGGCGAAGATAAAAGCGTGGGATTGGCGCTCTATTGGTCCATCGAGGAGAGCAAAGCGGTCATCGTGTTCGGATCGGGCGGCGGCCGCCCCGACTCCAAAGCCTTCGAACCGGAGCGGGTGGCTCTCGACGCGTCCTTGCTGAAGGCTTCCCGAACCATCAAGGGCGGATCTTTCATGTCCATAACGCCAACGCCCGAAGGGTGCGCCGAATGCCCAATCCGCCCGATCTGCAGGGCCCATTTTTCCTCGGAGCGTCTATGAGCGAGCCGCAGACTCCCCGCTATCTGGAAAAGCTCGATGATCGGCAGAGGGCAGCCGCCACGGCTGAACGAAATTGCGTCGTCACTGCCGGAGCGGGAGCGGGAAAGACCACCGTCCTCGCTTCGCGCTATATCCACCTCGTCGTCGGGAAAACGCTTCCCGTCCGCTCGATCCTCGCCCTCACTTTCACGAGGAAGGCCGCGGCCGAGATGTACGAGCGCATCTACGGCGAACTGGCCGCACAGACATCGCCCTGGGCGCGCGAGCAGCTGGACAAGTTCCAGGACAACCATATCACGACGCTCGATTCCTTCTGCGCCGAAAT
This sequence comes from Rectinemataceae bacterium, assembly GCA_035560555.1. Classification (GTDB taxonomy): domain Bacteria; phylum Spirochaetota; class Spirochaetia; order Treponematales; family Rectinemataceae; genus UBA11090. The sequence goes on along the minus strand of DATMZF010000002.1, from coordinate 21,037 downwards.
AGTGCGCCAGGCGGCACGCGACTTCGGATACAGTCCGGAATTCTCGATCGACGCCGAAAAAGCGGATGATCTTTCGATGAACATCGCCTATCGTTATGTGCTTCGCAATAGGGAGAAGCCGGGCGTCGCGGAGATGCTGATGTCCTTTCCCTTCGATGACGTGGCCGCTCGCTTTTTCGGCGACCTCGGCTCGACCTTCGTGACGCCGCTCGCCCTCGCGGAAAAACTGTTTTCGCCCATGAAGGAAGCGCTGCGTCTCCTTGTCGCCGAAAAGGCGGGCGCGGCGTTCGAGCGCCTCGCCGCCCTGACCCGCGAAATAGTCGCCCTTTCGGCCGGCGCTTCGGCCCCAAGGGCCGACTGCGCATCGGCCATTGCCAGCGCCGCCGCATTTGTCGAGGCATGCGGCCACGCCCCGGCGGCGGCTTCTGACCCGCTATCTTTCGCCGACCATTTCACCGCCTTCACGCAACTCGCGATGCGCTCATACGGGAGGAACGAAGCCGAGCAATCCATCAAGAACGCCGCGAAAAAAACCAGGACTGAAGCGCGCAACCTCCTGGACTTCTCCGAATACCAGTCTAATTTCCCTTCGCATTGTTCCCTTTTCGACAGGCTGGACGAATTCGCCGCCGAGGTCGCCGAGGCAAAACGCCTCGGCGACCTCATGGATTTCAAGGATCTGGGAGCCTGCGCCGTCCATATACTTAAGCGCCGCAAGGACATAAGGGCATACTGGAAAAACGCCATCGAAAGCATCATGATCGATGAATTCCAGGACAACAACGAACTGCAGAAAGACCTCCTCTATCTGCTCGCCGAAAAGCGCGAAAGCGAATCCGACGAAATTCCCGGCCCGGATGAACTCGAAGAAGGGAAGCTCTTCTTTGTCGGCGACGAAAAGCAATCCATCTATCGATTCCGCGGAGCCGATGTCGCCGTATTCAAGAGGCTGTCCAAGGAGCTATCCGGGGGCCTGCCCGGCGACATCATCCTGCCGGCCAACTACCGCAGCTCGGCTCCGCTCATCGGCTTTTTCAACGATTTCTTCGCGCGCGTCATGGCGGAAAATACGGCTCTCGGCCCGGCCGATGCCTCGGCCGAGGGTCTCGCGGAAGAACGGCGAGACGAGAGCCTGACGGCTGACGTTCCCAAGGATTTCCGCGCCCGCTACTCGCGCATGGAGCCCGGACGCGGCGTTCCGGCGCTCACGGCGTCTCCCGTCCCCGCGACCAGGGTCGAATACTATCTCCTTAAAGCCTCCGATGAGGAGAGCGGAACGGGCGACGACCCCGAAGAAATCGCGGAAAGCCCGATGGAAGGCGAGACAGGATCGAAAGCCTTAGGCGCCGACGACAGTTTGGCTTTCGAAATCGCGCAATTCATAAAGCGCGCGCGCGGAACGATGGATTTGCGACCGGCGGGAGGCGCCGCGTCCGGCTTCACACCCGAGGATTCGTCCAGGGGTGCGCCCGAGGGTGCGCCCAAGAAGGCCGACTACGATGATTTCGCCATCCTGCTCCGAACCACGACGAATCAGCACCGGCTCGAGAAATATTTCCGTCTCCTCGATATTCCTTTCGATTCCGAAAGTCCGCGCGGTCTCTTCCGGGAATCTCCCGCGAACGATATCTACAATATTCTCGGTTACGCGCTCGACCCCGGCGACAAGGCCGCCTACGCCGCCGTGCTGCGCTCACCCCTCTGCAGAGCTTCAGACCAGGCCTTCCTGGAGCTCATGACCTCGTCGGGCGAGGCTTTCACGCTGGGCAGCCCATCCGAATACGATTCGATGATGCTCAACAGAGCGAAGATATTCTTCACCGAACTAAGGATTTTGGCCGGTTCGCTTCCGGTGTCGGACATCGTGGAGCATGTATGGAACCAGGGCGGTCTCAGGCTGGATATCCTCTCCCGCCCAGAATCGCATCCTTTCCTGGAGCACTTCGATTTCCTGTTTCATCTAGCGGCCGGGATAGACCGGGATCATGGGGGGATAGCGGACTTCCTCGCGCGGCTTCGCCCCTACATCCAAGGCGAAACCGAAAAGTTCGATATTGAGAATGTGCCGAGAAGCGACGTCTCCGGCGTCAAGATACTCACCATCCATAAATCGAAGGGACTTCAGTTCCCCGTCGTCATTCTTCCCTGGGTGGAAAATTCAGGCTCCGTGAGGCGCGGCCAGAGGCTCTGGGAAATGCTCCCCGAAGGGCTCGCCGTGGATATCAAACCCTACGACAAGCCGGGAGCCAAGGCTGACAATATATTCTTCAGGCTCGCGAAGGATCTCGAAAACGAGATGAGCGTCGCCGAAATAAAGCGCCTTCTCTACGTGGCCTGCACGCGGGCCAAGGACCATCTCTTCTTCTTCGGGAAACAGCAGAAGAGGAGCGATACAGCGGGGCATTCTTTCCAATACTATCTGGAGACATTGGGCCGAACCCCGGAAGCCCTCGGCTCGGAAGCGTTCATTGAGGCCAATGACCCTCGCTCGGCCGCGAAGCTCAAACAGTTTTTTCTCGAGCCAAGAACAATCGACGATGTGCGCCATTGGTACAAGGGCCGCGCGAAACCGCCGGCCGGCGACTTCGCCCGAGCTTACGCGAAGGCGGATACCCTCGACAGGAGCTCCTCCCGCCGCCACCTGAACGCGACAGAATTGAACGAACTCGCGCGCGAAGTCCAGAAAACCCGGCCGGCGGCCACCCAAACCACCCCGGCCGTCCAGCCCTTCCCGGCCATCCAGTCCACCGAGTCCATCGCGGCCTCTCAGGCCAAGGCGGCCATCCCCGCGGCGTCGGCTGTTTCGGGCGATCAGACTCCCATCCCTCCCGATAAGTTCGGCACGCTCTGCCACGACGCCGTCGAGAAGGCCATCGAAGCGGGCTCCTCGATGGGCTACAAGCCCGACGAGGCCCTGGTTCGCGACCTGGATCCCGCCGGCGTCGCCCGCGCCCTCGAACTCGCGACCTCCATGGCGGCCAATTTCCTGTCCAGCGATTTCTGGCATTCGCTGCCGCCCGGCGCCGAAAAAAAAAGCGAGAAACCCTTTCTCCTTCGATTGGGCGAATTCGTCGTCGAGGGAAGGATGGACCTCTTCATGGAGACGGAAGGCGAGGTTATCGTCATCGACTTTAAGTCGGATCTCGACCCCTCCCCATCTCGCTACGAGGTCCAGCTCTCCCTTTACAGGCGAGCCGCCGAGGGCATAGTTCCGGGCAAAAAAGCGAGGATCGGTCTCTTCTGGCTGAGAAATTCCAGCCTCTCGTGGCTGGAATCGGCCGTTTCATACGATGATCTGCTCAATCTGGCGCGCAAGGCCTCCCTGGGCATTGGACAGGAATATGCATAAACCGCTATACTGCGCCGAGGATTTCAGATGAAGAAGAAAACACCATCGAAAAGCAAAGAACCGCGCTCGGGGATTCCACCTGGCCCGACGCCCGTCGGCCTCTTCTGGCTTCTGGCTAAAATCAACTCCGTCACGTTGGGCGGAGGCTATGTCATCGTGCCCGTGATGGCATCCAGCCTTGAAAAAAAGGGATGGATGACCGAAAAGGATTTCTACGACATTTTCGCCCGCGCCCAGGCCTTCCCGGGTCCCCTCGCCCTGAGTTCCGCCATTCTCGTTTCCATCCGGCTCTGTGGCTGGGCTGGAGTTGTCGCCGCCTTTTTCGGCGTCGTGCTTCCGCCCTTCATCGCCCTCATCCTCGTGAGCGGCGCGCTGGCCAAGGTCGGTTCGCTTCCCGCGGTCCAGCGTTTTCTCGAAGGCGCCGGAGCGGTGGTTCCGGGCCTCGTCGCCGCCATGATTTATAAAACGGCCACGAAACGGACCTGGACGCCGCTCAGGGTCGCCGAAACCATGGCGCTCGCCGTCCTGCTGATATTCATGCCGGCGTACAGCCTTCCCATCCTCCTCCTGGCCATAGCCATATTCTATTGCACCGAGGGACTATGCAAACGCTCGAAATAATCTGGACCTTTTTCAAGGTCGGCATCATCTCCTTCGGCGGCGGCTGGTCGACCGTGGGCATCATCAAGAACGAAGTCGTCCCGCAATGGCTGAACGAAACCGATTTCCGTTCACTCATCGCCATCGCCCAGTCGACGCCTGGCCCGATCGCGCTCAATGCCGCCACGATGATAGGTTGGGAACACGGTGGATTCTTCTCGGCTCTGGCGGGGACGATCGCGGTGGTCGCCTTTCCGGTCATGGCCGTCGTCGCCGCCACCCTCCTCGCGCGGCGAGTGAAACTGGACAAGCTCGCCATCAATGAATCGCTTCGGACGGGCAGCACTGCCATGATGATCATGACCCTCTGGGCTCTGAAGCCATCTTCGGCCGATCCGATACTCCTCGCGCTCGGTCTCGGGGCATTCGCCATCGCGGCCTTCACCAAGATCAACGCCCTCTGGGCGGTACTCGGCTCAGGGCTGCTCAACGCGCTGGCGGGTCCGGCGATCAGAAAGTTGTTGGGAATCGGCGGCTGACATCTCGGAGCGGCTTATGCCCTGTGGTTCGCGAGGGGAAACGTCGATCTGAATTTTTCCCATTCGGCCCTCACTTTTCTCGCGGCTTCCTCGAAGTGCCCAATTTCATCGAAGCTTTTCGCGGGCGTGAGTTCTTCGGGATTCGCGATCGCCAAGATTCTGGCCTCGCCCCGCGAGGCTAAAAGGGCGTCGACATTGTCGAGGGCGAATTCGTGGGCATCGGGATCGTTTCCCGGTATTGAATAGCCAATATCATCCCGCCAATAGGAATTCTCTATCTCGTCCACCGCGGCCGACAGGATTTCCGTCTTGTATACGCGGATGCCGACATTTGTGTAGGCGAAACTATCCGAGGCTGATAGCATGATCCCGGGTGCGGCCGGACCACTCGCGGGCGGCGAGGAGGCTGGCCCCGCCGCTGTTCCCCCGAGTTTGTTGTGCCCAAAGGCCCTCGGCAGTCCTTCCTCATCGAGAATCACAGGGTAGGCCGGATTCCGTATCCTCGCGACGGGAAGCAGAAGGCCGACTTTCCCGGCGCTCTTCTCGCCACTCTCATCCAGCTTGGCCATCGCCAGGAGGCTCGCCAGCGCCGTCAGCGGGGAATTGACGTCCCCGCCGAAATTGGCGATGACGAAGCGTGAATCCCTCCACAGCCTCCGCGATTGCCTGGCCGCGTCGCCATGCCCCAGCACCTTCCCCGACGGCCCTTCCCTCTGCGCGCAGAAGCTCACCATCCCTTCATCGATGCCGAGGGTCTCGATAATTTCCGACCTGATTTCGGCTTCCCAGCCCCTGATGACGATGACGTGGCGGCCCAAGCCTTTCAGCGCGTCGACGGCGTATGCCGCCATCGGGATTCTCGAAGGCTCGGCCGAAATGAAGTTCCTTACCGGAAAAAGACCGCGCGGCGCGTCCAGGGGAAACCCTGATGTCACGCGGCCGAGATCATCTTCCAGCGCTCCCGCCAGGCCCGCCTTGGCCGCTAAAAGGCTTTTCACCCATCTAGTTCCCGCGCCAGCGAGAAGCGTAAGGCAGCAGGTTTCGGCCCACAAGCTTTTCAGCGCCGACGCGAGGAGGTCCCACGCGATGGTCTCCCGCTCCCCATAGGCGGCTTCATGGTCTCTGCCGACGAGCGCCAGCAGATCAGCAGGCATGCGTCGTTCCGGGCCCGCATTCGGCCGGCTCCGAGACCTCGTTGGGCACGAACTCCACTTTATCGGGATGGATGATTCTGTATTTGCGCACGAAACCGCAGGGTCTGTAGGTCATTTTGGCCTGACGCAATCCCTCGTTGCCCAAATCCTGCTCGCGGTTGATCAGCTTGAAATAGGCCGGAAGCGACTGGGCGAAGGCTTGATTGATGAACTGATAAATTCCCTTGAAACGTTCGCTGGCCTTCTCGAAATGCACGGCGAACATCGTTCCCTTGGAGAGCGGCTCGCCGAGGCACCATCCTACCGGCTCGTTCTGGATATAGTAGACGGCCCCCCTCATCCCCAGTTCCTCGAACAGTTCGAGTCCTTCGCGAGCCGCGCGATAATCGCCATCGACCCCCTTGGCCGCCCGCCACTCATCGAGCACGGCGATGGCATCGCCCACGTTTTCCTTCTTCAGAGGCTTCTGTTCGCACTCGTAGGAGCTTATGAACCCGTTCACGAGGTTCCGTTTCTTGTGGTACTCGCGTCCGGAAAGTTCGGCCAGATCCTTCCTGAAATAGAGGTAATCGAAATTATCCCTGTCTTCCTGGACGATGTAGCCTCTCGCCTCCAGTTCTATCCGATGTTGGATGGCCTGGGATTCTGAAAGGTTTTTCATATAGTCGTGGCTCACCATCAATTCATCGAAAATCTGCTTGTTCGATACGCAGCAGGGGAGGTAGAAAAAGGTTTTACCTTCCTTTGTTCCCGCAATGACGAGACCTTCGTCGGGCAGCAGCGCTACTTTGTAGTCGTAGGTGTGCCGGAAAAGATAGAGATTCGAAAAGGTGAATTCAGATATGCCGTCTTTTAGCATATTCATGGCTGGATGCATGTGATCGATCATCGGAAGCGCTATAGGCGCGAATACAGGATACAGAGGTATGGTGCTTTCTTCGCTCATTTGATCAATGATAAGAAGACGGGATGAAAAGAGCAAGTGAGGCGCGACAATCTCGCCTCCTTTCTCCGCGACGCGAAAAAGAAACCGGCGAGACCCGCGGCAGTTGCTTTAGCCGCTTTTTCCGGGCATACTTCCTCATCATGAAAGACTACAGAGCTTTTTTGGATCAACCTTATGCCGCCGCAATGATCGATCGCCTCATACGCTACGCGAAAATGGACACTCAGAGCGATCGGCACATCGAGGACATCCCCTCCACGAAAACCCAGTGGAGCCTGGCAAAACTCCTTGAGCGGGAGCTGAAGGAATTGGGCTTGACCGATGTCTCCCTCGATGACCACTGCTATCTCATCGCGAGAATCCCGGCTTCCAGCGGGATGGAAGCCAAGCCCGCCATCGGCCTGATGGCCCACATGGATACGGCCAGCGATGTTCCAGGCTCCAATGTATCGCCCCAGTTATTCCGGAATTACGATGGAAAGACGATCGCGCTTTCGTCCGATGACGCGCTGACCACCGCCGACAATCCCGATCTTCTCGACCATGCGGGCGACACGCTCATCACCACCGACGGCAAAACCTTGCTGGGCGCCGATGACAAGGCCGGCGTCGCCGAAATCATGACCGCCATCGAGTGGCTTACTTCCCATCCCGATGTGAGGCATGGCCCCCTCGAGATTTTCTTCACGCCAGACGAGGAAACGGGCAAGGGAATGAACCTCTTCCCCTTGAAGAAGGTCAAAGCGATCGCGTGTTATACGCTGGACGGCGGTGCCGCGGCCGAAATCGAGGCCGAATGCTTTACCGCTTACAGCGTCCACGCCGAATTCACCGGGAAGGTGATCCATATCGGCTCAGCGCGCGGAAAATTCGCGAACGCCGTGGCGATGGCCAGCCAGTTCGTCGCCATGCTCCCCCGTTCGGAAAGCCCGGAGGCGACCGACGACTGGTTCGGATATTACTGTCCCATCGAGATCTCGGGCTCCATGGACAAGACCGTCATCGATGTCTATCTGCGTGATTTCTCATCCGAAGGCATGGAGAAGAGGATAGAGGCGATGAAGGCATTCGCGACGGCCGTGGAAGCCCAGTTTCCCCTCGGGAAGGTCGAGCTCACCGTGAAGAAGCAATATCTCAACATGAAGGAAAAACTCGACCAGACCCCCGAAGTTCTGGAAAAACTAAAGGAAGCGATCAAGCTGGCTGGCGCGGAGCCCAAAATAGTCCCGATCAGGGGCGGCACCGACGGTTCCCGCCTCACGGAAATGGGCATCCCCACCCCCAACATTTTCACGGGCGGATACAATTACCACTCTCGGCACGAATGGGCGTCGATGGGCGAAATGTCCCTCGCCGTCAAGACCCTCATTAACCTCGTGGCGCTTTGGGCCGAATGAGGTCGTCCGCGAGGATGATATCGGCGTCGGTGGCGGAAATCACGAATTCCGGAGTGTAGGGAGGGAAACATTCCCAGAGGAGGAATTTTCCATCCCTCACTTCGAAGAATCCGAGATCGGTGACGACATAATCCACTTCATGGGTTGCCGTCAATGGAAGGGTGCAGAGTCTCTTCAGCTTGGACGCGCCCGATTTTTCGAAATGCGTCGTGGCCGCGATCACTTTTTTGGATCCCACGACGAGGTCCATGGCCCCGCCCATGCCTGGCACGATCTTTCCGGGAATCTTGTAGTTTGCCAGGTTGCCTTCCTGGTCCACTTCGAGGACGCCCAGCACCGTGAAATCCACGTGACCGCCCCTGATGATGCCGAAACTCATGGCCGAATCGAAGTAGCAGCCTCCCGGCAGTATCGTCGCGGGCATGGAACTCGCGTTCGTGAGATCCTTGTCGGCCAATTCCGGGGCAGGCGTCGGCCCCAACCCCAACATGCCGTTCTCCGATTGCAGAATCAGCGCGATGTTCGCGGGCAGGTAATTGGCCACCAAGGAGGGCAACCCGATCCCGAGATTGACGACATCGCCGTCGGCAAAAAACTTGGCTATTCGTCTGGCGATCACTTCTTTGTTCTCGATGTATTCCATCGCGGCATTCTCCTCTTCAAGCCCTGACGAGATAGTGGACGAGAATCGATGGAGTCTGGATATTTTCCGGGTCCAGTTCGCCTATTTCCACGATTTCCTCGACCTCGGCCACGACGATTGCGCAAGCCATGGCCATGATCGGGTTGAAATTCCGGGCGGTCTTCGAATACACGAGATTGCCCGCCTTGTCAGCCTTTTTCGCCTTGATGAGGGCTATATCGCCGCCGAGGGGAAGTTCGAGCAGGAATATCTTATCCCCGACGATTATCTTTCGCTTTCCCGATTCTATTTCGGTTCCCACCCCCGTGGGCGTGAGAATCCCGCCGAGACCATAGCCCGAGGCCCTTATCCTTTCCGCCAAGGTCCCCTGGGGCACGAGGATCACCTCCATCTCACCCGAATTCATGAGGCGTTGCGTATCCGGGTTTGTGCCAATGTGGGATACGATTACCCGAGAGAATTTTTTCTGCGGAATGAGTGAAGCCATTCCCGTCACCCTGCCCGTTTTCTGGTCGTTGACGGCCGTATCGTTGCAGACAAGCGTCAGGTTCTTCACCTCCGACCGCGACAAGGCCGCGATCACCCTATCCGGCGATCCGCAACCGAGAAAACCGCCGATATGGACGACCATGCCGTCTTTCACAAGAGCCGCGGCCTCGTCGGCGCCGATAACGGGCTTTTCAATCATATCTCTCTCCTCAAAAAAGACGGGGCGTTTCCGGATACCGCGTCGGAAAGCGATGAGGGATAGCCACGCGGCACTAAAGGGCGCCCACCGTGGCGATTTTTCTGACGATGAAGGCAGCCACATCATCGGCGTAGGTGCCCCTTCCAAAACCAGCGTCAAAGCCCAGCTGGGCAGCGAGTTTATTGGAAATGCGCGGTCCGCCCACGACGCATATGAAACGCCCCCTCTCCCCCGAAGCTTCGAGCATCTCGATGAGCTGGGTGAGGTTTTCAAGGTGGACGTCCTTCTGCGTGACGATTTGGGACACGAGAATCGCGTCGGCGTTCACTTTCCTGGCGTATTCGATGAGCTTTTCATTCGGGACTTGGGCCCCAAGGTTGTGCGCTTCTATCATCGCGTATCGCTCGAGGCCGTAATGATGGTTGTATCCCTTCATGTTCATGATCGCGTCGATGCCAACCGTGTGCGCGTCAAATCCCGTGCAGGCGCCCACGATCACGACCTTTCTGCCGAAATTCGCGCTTATGAAAGCGTTGATTTCGTCCATCGTCATCGATTCCCCGTCGCCGTTCTTTTCGGCTTCTATCGAATCGTAATCGACGCCGCGCCCCGCCACGGCGTAGGCTATGAAGAAGGTGGACGATTCGTCCATGGAAGCCGAATGCACGATTTCGCATCCACAAAAGCCCCAGCCCAGGACCATTGCCTTGGCCGCTTCCATGGCCCGCGGACCAGCAGGAATCGGAAGCGTGAACGAAAGCTGCACCTTGCCGTCATCGAGCGTATCGCCGTAAGGTCTCACAATATTTGCCATCGCGGTTTTCTCCCTCAGCGAAGCGATAAGGCCGAAGAAAGGCGGTCTTCAACCGGATTCCAGTATCCGGCATCCTTTTCCACGAGGCCATCGAGCCCCTTGCCACCATCCTGCGGGCGCTTGATATCGGCAAAAAGGCCTTCGGCTATCGCGCCCATCAGCCCTCTCTTCTCGATCTCCCTCATGAACCCCAGCGTCCTTTCCAGCACATCGTGAGCGCGCCGGACCATGACGCCGTCCGGCCTGAATTCGATGTCGTCCCCGAACGATGCCATCGCGTTCATGACATACTTCGCGTTCCGCACGGCGATGAATCTGTCCATCATGAAAGGAGTGTGGATCGCCTCGGTGAGCATCCCGAGCAGATGTATGCCCTGGCTTGTCGCCTTGGAGGCAAAATTGAACATAGTGTCCATCGCGAGGCCGTCGAAGATGTCGCCTGACATGTATTTCGTCGGAGGCATATATTTTAAGGGATGCTCGGGGAAAATCTCCCTCGCCATCTGGGCCTGGGCGAATTCATAGAGGAATCCATCGGGGATCGTCGGGTCCATTTCGAAAGCGTGGCCCAAGCCCATCTGCCAAGGCTCGAGCCCAGCGGCGAAGGCGAAACGCTCGTTGAGAAACTGCGACGCGAGCACCGTATAAGCCTTCTCGAAGGCGTCGCTGGTCGTAAGGTAATTATCCTCTCCGGTATTGATGATGACGCCCGCGTAAGCGTTGATCATGCGGCTGAATTTCTGGTCCACGAAGGTTCGGTACATATTGATGTCGCGGAACAAAATGCCATACATCGAATCGTTGAGCATCATATCGAGGCGCTCGATCGCTCCCATGGCCGCGATCTCGGGCATGCAGAGTCCCGAGGCGTAGTTCGTGAGATAGATATAGCGCTTTTCCTTTTCCCCCACTTCGTCCAGCGCGGCCCGCATAATCCTGAAATTTTCCTGCGTCGCGTAGGTTCCCCCGAATCCTTCGGTCGTGGCTCCGTAGGGCACATAGTCGAGGAGACTCTGCGCGGTCGTCCTGATCACGGCGATGACATCGGCGCCGCTCATCGCGGCGGATCTCGCTTGTTTTACATCCTCGAAGATGTTGCCCGTGGCCACGATCAGATAGAGAAGAGGATCGTTGTTCCTTCCCTTGAACTCGGACAACTTTCCCGCTCTGAACCTACGGTTGCGGGCGATTTTCTCTAGGCCCTGTTCCGCTAACGCGTCGGCTTTGGCCCTTGCGGCTGCGGGATCGGCCATCGGTATCGAGGCTATATCGAAGCCCCGCGCTATCCTTCCATTGAGTTCGTGCGCCGTCATTCCGCTGGACAGCAGCGCGTTCGCGTACCAAAGGGCCGTTCCCCGCGAAACCCTGTCCCGTACCGCGTCGACGATGAGATTGGGCACGGGCACCCCGTCGTCATTCGCCCCGTCGGCGCCCAGTAGCCTCAGGGTCGCCCGCTCCACTGTCACGCTCGTATGCCCATCAATAAACGAAAGCACGGGAGCGCAGATGGCTTTCGCCAAGTCCCTTGCTTTCGCGATTTTTTCCTTCGACAGCCCCAGCTTTTCCCTCATTGTTTTCTACTCCAATTTGTTTCAGCCGTCGCCCCATCGGTCTTCAGATTCAGCATCGCCTCTTCGACGATATCCGATTCAAGGCCAAGAAGCGAGGCGACTTCAAGCGCGTCGGAGCGGTCGGGATGCTCCCCACCCCGGTCCCCGTCCAACACGATTTCATAGCGCATCAAGGTATTAATGCTTCTGATCCTCTCCTTGAGCGACGCGCCGCCTCCGGCTCTGTCTTCCACGAGGGCCGCGTCGGTCAAAAACTTTTTCCTGGCGGCTTCGATATCCAGCCCGGCCATCTTGAGCCAATGAATATTCCCCCTTCTCGCGATTCCGCGGAAATGCGTGGCGAAAAGAGCCGTGCAACGTTCCATCGCGGAAAAACGATGGATCACCGCCGCGAGCAGCGCTTCAGCTTCCTCTGAACTCGTCGTGTGGGCGAATTCATCGAACGCCACGAGGCAGGATTTCCCCTCGGCCATTTTTAGCACGGTGCAAAGCGCGTGGATTTGATAGCCAAAACTGGAGAGACCTTTATTCTCGCTTTCGGTCTCCTCGCCGACGTACTCTATGCGATCGAAGACTCTCGTCGAAAAAACCTTGGCGGGAACATAGGCGCCGCTCTGCGCCATTATCTGAAAGAAAAGCAGGCTCTCCATCACTACCGTCTTCCCCCCCATATTGGATCCGAAAAGGACGGCTACCGGGTGTTGAATGGTGAGATCCATGGGCACGTACGCGGTTCCCATGGCCTGGCAATCACGAATAAGAGGCAGGAATCTGCCGCCTCCGATGCTGATTCCACCATCGCCTAACCTGGGCCTGCGCAAGTCGAATTTTTCCTTGAGCATATATCGGCATCGGGCGAGATCGAGCCTCTCCAGGGCCCGCGAATACCGTTCGAAAACCTTTCCCGAAAGTTGGACGACTCTGGAAATATCGGCTACCACCGCGCTTTCCACCGCGCTTTCCCTTTCGCGCAAGGTCTCTTTTCGCGTTTCCAGGGAAAGACAGATCGCGTCTGGAAGCATTCTGACAATGCAGGAGTAATCATCGTAAGCTTCGACGCTGAGCCGCGCGTTATTCCCGCACTCCGTGCCCGAAGCGAGCGCCAGCCCTCTCTCGATGGGGACGGTGAGGAAATCCCTTCCCATGAAATCGAGCCCCCAGGTAATCAGCGCCGATTCCGCAAGCGCTTTATTTTCCTTCTCCAGCTCTTCTCCGGCCCTCGAAATTTCATCCCTCAAGCGCTTAAGCTCATTGTCATAGCGTTCGGAAATCTGGAAGGTCTCTGGATCGCTTCCGCCCTTATCGAACAGCGCCGTCAACTCTTCCGAGCAAAAGTCGAATTCAAAATGCTCTTTTATTCCATCGTCCAGAAGCTCATGGCAGGCTTTATAGTTGGAGAGGAACTTCTTGAAAAGGAACAGCTCCACGACATCGAAGCATTCGGGCTCCGCAGAATCCGCATAGCCCCCGCCTGCGCGATGCGCGGCATCGGAATCGTTGGGGGTGGGCAAACGGGGGATACGCCCTAAATGCCAGGCCAGCTTGTCCACCCGCGCTTTTTCCGAACCTTGTGCCAGGACGAAAGATTCGTAGGCATCGGTATCGTCATAGGCGGCCTCGATTATTCTAGGATCGGAATAGACAGTCCTGCTGGCGATCCTATCCTTCCCGAAGGGAGTAAGTGGTTTAAATTCCGCCCATAGCTCTTCAATTCTGGAGAAAAGCCACGCGCGGGATGAGCAGGTCCCATTGCCCGAAACAGCAGCGCTATTTTTCATGCCCAATATCCTTGGCGTTCTGGTCTGCGTAGGCATCCCAGGATATGACATATTCAGAAAGCTCTTCACCCAGGATTCTCTCGAAGTCTTCCCTGGCCACAGAGCGCAGCGTCACGGAAAATCCGCCGAATTTCACGGAAAACGCGACCCTGAGATCGTACTTCCTCATCAATGCGGTCAATTCCCTCTCATCGAGGAATATCTTCGAAAAATCTTCCACGACGATGATCTTCGTCTCCGCCGGCACTCTGTCCAGAAGCGCGGCCGTCATCGGGCCGCTTACCCTGAAGACGGACACGTCATGCCTCGGCCGCTTTCCCTCGCCGAGGAACAAGGGCAGCGACAGCCGTCGATGCAGATACCGCATTTTCCCGGCCATGGCTCGCCGATTTGCTGCATTCACGTTCAACGTGAAGAACAATTTCGCGGAATCCAGCGAAGCCACCTGAGTGATTCTGTTAAGGGCGCCATCGATGATGATCGTGGTCGCCCAACCTTCCCCGATGATTCGTTCGACCGCCCAACGCAGATGATCGTTTCTGTCGGGCCCCGCGAGAACGACTCTTCCGGAGCGGGCGGCTCTCGCGATGACAAGCCGTCCGAACGCGGTTTCGCCCGGCAGCACGTCCAGAATCTCAGGCAGGCAGGATGCCGCCTTAAAAAATCCCGAGGCGGTGATGAAAACCTCGCCGGGCGCAATCGCCATGATAGAATCATGCGATGGACCATCGGTGCTCGTTCCGGCTTTCCCTACTACCCGGCCCGGCGCCAGACCGCGCGCCGTAGCGCCGACGCCCTCGATGCCGACGGAAATCATGGCGAAACCATGGCCTGAATTACGCAGCGAAATCGCCGCCGCTTTCGCGAATGTCGTCTTGCCACAAGCCTTTCCCGGTCCCGTGACGAGATTGACGCCATCCAGAAAGCGATTCGGGTCGGGCAGCATTGTGCGATCGCCTTATTGGCCAGGCTCAGGTTTCTTCGGCATGATGACAGCGTGAAGCTCGGGCAAGGTTCTTGGGTTCGAGAACTTTTTCCTGTCCATCGAGTAGCCGGGCAACACCACAAGTCGGTTTCAGCCAAGGCTCATCAAAACAAATCCTACACTGGCCGCAATCTTCCTCGTAGAAATGCGGCTCATCGTAAGTGGTTATCACTCCTTCGTAATTTCGCAAGATTACGCGTTTCTCGTTGGACGTTATAAGGTAATCGGGCATCACGGGAATCTTTCCTCCCCCGCCGGGCGCGTCGATCACGAAAGTCGGCACGGCCAGTCCCGATGTATGACCACGGAGGTTCTCGACAATCTCGATGCCCTTGGACACCGTCGTCCGGAAATGAGAGATGCCGCGCGACATATCGCACTGATAAATGTAGTAGGGCTTTACCCTGATGCACAGGAGTTTCTGCACGAGCTTCTTCATGAGCACGGGGCAATCGTTGACATCGCGCAACAGAACGCTCTGGTTGCCCAGGGGTATGCCCGCGTCGGCGAGCTTCCTGCATGCTTCGCGCGCCTCGGCGGTAATTTCCTTGGGATGGTTGAAGTGTGTGTTGACGTAGATCGGCTGATATTTCCGCAACATCGCGACGAGATCTTCCGTAATCCTCATCGGCATCACCACGGGCGTCCGTGTCCCGATCCTTATGATCTCGACATGGGGGACAGCGCGAATTTTCGAGATGATGCTCTCGAGCCTTTCGGTCGACAAGACAAAGGGGTCACCGCCGGAAATGAGAACATCGCGGATTATGGGTGTCTTCCTTATGTATTCCACGGCCGCGTCGAGGTTGGCGTCGTCCAGGTTGACGTCCTCGGAACCGACAAGCCGTCTTCGCGTGCAATGCCTGCAATTCATGGAGCAGATATGAGTGACAAGGAGGAGTACGCGATCCGGGTAGCGGTGTGTCAGCCCTGGAACGGGAGAATCGACATCCTCGTGGAGAGGGTCATTCTGGTCAGATTTATCGGTATAGGTTTCCTGCCGCCTCGGCACCGCCTGCAGCCTCACCGGGCAAAGATGGTTGGCTGGATCGATGAGGGAAGCATAATAGGGAGTGATCGCCATTCGGAAAACTTTAAGCACTTCCTCGATGTCTTCCCTCTCCTTGTCGGCCAGGGGAATGACCCGAGACAGGCTCTTCACGTCCCTTATATTGTTGCGTATCTGCCAGCGCCAATCATACCAGTCTTCGGGGCTGACTTTTTCATAGAGTGGAATGCGGCGGTAATCATAGGATATAAAATCATGCACAATCCTACCCTCTCAGGCGCAGAATCGATCTGACGTCGTCGCTCGTCGCGATGTCCATCTGAGCTTCCCGGACGAGCCTCGCGGCTCGCTCCACGAGCTCGGCGTTGGATGCGGCTGGAATGCCTTTCGCGTAATAGACATTGTCCTCGAAACCGACGCGGATCCACCCTCCGCAAGCGATCGCGCCATACTGGGCGGTCAGCGAGGACTTCCCCACTCCCATCACCGTGAAGTGCGCGCCTTCCGGCAAGGCCCTTCTGAATACCTCGAGATTATCCGCGCTATAGGGAACCGATCCGGGGACATTCATGACGAAACCATAATGGTACGGTTCTTCCAGGAGTCCTTCCTTAATGAGAATCCGCGAAGCCCATACATGGCCGAGGTCAAAACATTCCAGCGTCGGCCTCACCTTCCTCGCTCGGAATTCCGCGGCGAACTGTCTCATCGTCGGAAGCGTGTTCACGATGAAATCGTTCCCGAAATTCACCGTCCCGCAGTCGAGGCTGGCCATTTCCGGCTCTATCTCAATGAGAGGACGCAGACGTTCCTCGGCGCTGTCGCCCACCGCCCCGCCGGTCGTTATTTCGACGACGATGTCGCACTTCCGCCGTATCAGTTCGATCGCCCTCCTGAACACAGCGGGATTCTGCGTCGGCTTTCCGGCTTCGTCGCGCACATGCAGGTGAAGGATGGCAGCGCCCGCGAGCCAGGCTTCGTGCGCTGCCTCGGCGATCTCTTCCGGGCTCAAGGGAAGCGCGGGATTCTGTTCCCTCGTCGTTTCGGCGCCGGTGCAGGCGCATGTTATGACGATTTTGCCTTCCATCTATAATCCCCCCTGGCTCGTCGGGAATTTCTTCGCCGTAAGTTCGAGCGATTCCTCGATGGCCCCAAGCGCTCTGTCGAGATCGGCGTCGGTATGACGATGCGCGATATACCAATGATGGAAAGGCTGAATGAAGAGTCCGCGCCTGATTGTCTGCGTATAGAAATATTCCCTTCTCGCCTTGTAGGTTTTTTCCCCGTCGCTTTCCGCC
The DNA here is from genome assembly GCA_035560555.1 of Rectinemataceae bacterium. Classification (GTDB taxonomy): domain Bacteria; phylum Spirochaetota; class Spirochaetia; order Treponematales; family Rectinemataceae; genus UBA11090. The sequence goes on along the minus strand of DATMZF010000002.1, from coordinate 4,266 downwards.
TTGTCGAAAGTCATGAAAGGCATCGGCGGAATCCCAGAAACCGTGAGGGGCAGGCCCGATGCCGTCGCGATCGTCCTGAGGCGTTCCATAAAAACCGTTCCCCGCCGCCAGATGGATTCCGGAACATTCTCGCGCTCCAGTATGTCGAGACATTTCATGGCGGCGACCATCTCAAGGCTGTTGGGGAAAAATGTTGAGGAGACGAAGACCTTCTTTTCGGCCATCCGCATGATTTCGCGCTTTCCCGCGACGGCGCTTATGGGGTAGCCATTCGCGAGCGCCTTCCCAAAAGTGCCCAGGTCGGGCGTCACGCCGTAGCGCTCCTGCGCGCCTCCCATCGATACCCTGAAGCCAGTGCGCACCTCGTCGAAGATGAGGACGGCCTCATATTCATCGGCCAGTTTCCTGACGCCTTCCAGATAGCCAGGAGGAGGCGCCATCACGGGCTTGGCCAGAGGATGCCCGACCGGCGTCAGGATGACGCAGGCGACATCACCTGGATGCGCCTTGAGTTTCGCCTCGAGGTCTTCGAGGGATCCGTATTCGAACTCATCGGTCAGCGAGGAAATCTCCTCGGGGACGCCGCCGTGAACTTCCACGCACCAATCGTGCCAGCCGTGGTAGCCGCAGCGCAGAATATAGCGCTTGTCGGTGTAGCCGCGGGCGATCCGCGTCGCCAGGCTCGTGGCGTCCGAACCTGTCTTCACGAGAATAACCTGTTCTGCGCAGGGGATGAGCTCCGTCAGCCGCTTTTCGAGGTCGTTCTGGACTTTCTGCACCAGAGAGAAACAGAAGCCCTTTCCGTCCATCTGCGCTTTCACGGCGTCATTGATTTCCGCCTCGTCGTAGCCCAGGATTATGGGACCATAGGCGCAGAGCATATCGATGTAATCGTTGCCGTCGACATCGACGATATGCCCCTTGTAGCCGCGGTCAATAAAAATTGGATATTCGCCCTGGATGAAGTTATAGGGCCTCCGTATCCCCATCACTCCGCCGGGAGATAGCTTCTGGGCCTCTTCGAAAAGAACCATGGAACGATCAAGAACCAGATGGGGAAATTCCTTCGTGGACATCCGGGACCTCCTTGATGAAAGCCGCTCGAGCGAAAACGGAACGGGCGCGCCGTTCTCGGCGCCCTCCCCTCACCCGCTATCTCACATACTGCGCCTCGAAATACTTTCTGAGAGCCTCATTTTCGCGGAGCTCCCACAGGGTGATTTCGGCGTGGTCTTTGGTATAGCCGTTGCCAATGATCATGGTCACATCTTTGCCGATACCCTCGGCGCCGAGGGCCGCCCTCGTGAAGCTCGTCGCCATCGAGAAAAAGTACACGATGCCGCCGTCGCGCACCGGCAGAATGGAACCCATCTCGGCACCCTGGATGTTCACGCAGTTGATGGAGATATCGAACTCTTTCCCGTTGTTCGCGGGAAGCACCTTTTTAAGAAACTCCACCGGCCGGGAGGCGTCCGCCTGAACGATCTCGTGCGCCAAGTGCAGATCCTCGAGCACTTTTTTTGAGCGCTCGGAATGGATATTCGCGACAACCCTGCCCGTCGGCCCCGCGCGCTTCATGGCCTCGTAACAGCAAAGCATGCCGGATTTTCCGCCAGCACCCAGAACCAGAACCGAATCCCCGGGTTTCACGAGCTTGGCGGTCTGGGCGGGCGCGCCGGCAACGTCCAGAGCGGCCAATGCCAGACCTTCATCCATATCAGCCGGCAGTTTCGCGTAGATTCCCGATTCAAAGAGAATAGCCTGCGCGTCGACTTCCACTCGATCGATTTCCTTGTGGATGGCTATGATGCGATTGATCCGCAGGGGCGTCAGCGAAAGCGAGACGAGACTCGCGATTTTGTCTCCGACCTTCAGGTCCCTGTCTTTCAGCGCAATCCCGATTTTCGCCACTTTGCCGATCAACATTCCTCCAGAACCGGTGATCGGATTCTGTTGCTTGCCCCTTGTCCCCACGATGCTGAGGATGATCGACTTGATTTTTTCCTCGTCACCGCCCGCCTCCTGCTCGATCTGCGTGAAGCTGGCGGAATCGATGTTGAGCGCCATCACATCGATCAGGATCTCATTGTCGTATAATTTGGACATATCGTTGTTGAGGCGCAACGCCGTTTGGGGCATGGCCCCAGCTGGCTCGATCACCCTGTGTGTACCGTACTTATCGCCCATGGACATGGCTCACCCCCTACCGTAAGGACAGAACAGCAAAGCATCGAAATTTTCTATTGCTTAAAATAATGATTGCTTGGTTTTTTCATGCCGTCAAGACAATATTCGATACGCGTGATTCACTATGCGAAACGGTCCGCCATACCCGATGCATAATTAGCGAAAAAAAGCCCGCCTTCTGCAGCGTAGATGCAAAAGACGGGCTTCCAGGCTCAAAAACTAGATAATTATAGAATCACCTTCGCTCCCACAAAAAATTTGAGCGGCTTGAGCGGATACTCCTCAAGGCTGTAGCTATATCCTCCGGAGTTCGCAAGAACCGGCTCGTCGGCGGGAACCATATACAGCGCCTTGGCGAAGACGCCCAGGTTCCCAAGGTTCACCCCTAAGCCACCTCCCACCTGGAAGTATTTTGTCGCCCTGAGCGGCGCCGAGGAATCGGGATCATCCTCGGCGTAATCGGTGGCGATTTGGCCAAAGCCCACTTCCACGAATGGATCCAAAAAGGATTTATATGAAAGCAGATGTCCCTGAAGGTATCCATTCAAGTCGTAATCGACCATCTTGGTGACGGTCTCGCCATATGTCGTAGAGTAATATGACCAGTTGAATGCCACTCCAAAGGCAATCCTATTCATGCCAAATTCGAGGAATGGCCCATAAAATATCCCTTCACCATCTTTGAACAAGTCGACGATGCTCTCAAGCGATTGATCGGCACTGGCAAAAACGGCGCCCGTGCCCCCCAGAGACAACTGGGCCGAGGCAGAACCAGCCGCGAGAAGCAATACTACCATTACAGCCAAGATTTTTTTTCTCATGTGTGACTCCTCCCCCGGAAGTATAGCCCCAATCCGAAAAAACGACAAAGGCAGGCCGCCACCTCGGGAGTTTCGCGTATTTTCTCCGGCAGCGTTGTCGCGAAACGATAAGAGTGTTATTTTTAGCTTATCTTAGCGAGGTACAATAATGAGAAAAAGAGCACTCCTTTCAATGCTCGTCCTCCTGGTTGCTTTGCCAGGCTTCGTTTTCGCTCAAGCGAAGACATCGCTCAACGTGCAGAGCAATCAATCGGGCGCAAGAGTCTACCTGAACGACAAACTGGCGGGCTATGCGTCTCCAAATTTTTCCACCTTGGTGGTTCCGGGAAACTATACGATAACCGTGACCAAAGATGGCTTTTCCGAGTTCAAGACGACGATCAACGTTGGGAATAGTCCTGTCACGATCTTCGCCAATCTGAGCGGAAAACCGTCACAGCCGATCCCTCCCCCTTCTCAGCCGCCGCAGCCCCCTAGGCCGCAGCAGCCCAATCCGCCTAATCCACAGCCATTCCCGCCCATAGCCAGACATCAGCTTTCCATCGAATCGAATGTCGATGGAGCGCAAGTCTATCTCAATGGCGCCTACGCGGGCAGGACCCCGTTTGTTTCCTACCTCCATCCTGGCACTTACTCCATCCTGCTCAGGCTCGACGGTTATGAAGAGTATTCGAGGACGGTGAACCTGGGCGGCTCATACCAGATTCGCGCAACGCTTAGCCCTATCTCCCTGCCTGTATTCATCAATGCCGCCAATGTGTCAGGCGCCAGCCTCTATCGGGACTCCACATTCATTGGGAACCTGCCCTACCGCGGCGATTGGATGCCGGGGAACTACACACTGCGCATCGTCGCTCCTGGATACGCCGATTACGTCGACAGGGTTTTCTTGAATGGCCCCCTCACGATTCAGGTTTCTCTCTCCCCGCTCATCGTCGATTATCAGATAGCGATACCCGAACTCTTCGCGACCTTGGCAGGAAGACCCATTAGGTTTCAGGATGTGGCCGTATACCTGGATGGAAGACGCTTGGACTCCCCCTTTGGGAAAGCCCTTCCCGGAACCCACAGGATTACGTTGCTGCTCGGCGACCTCCGTTTCGAGGCGGATTTCGAGCTGCTTCCAGGGAAAATCGCGTCGATAGAGCCCTTCCTAGGCGTCAATATTCGCTAAAATAGTCAGCCGCACTACAGGACCACCTGCGATAAAAGCAAGGTGGTCCTGCTTTCGATCGATGACCTTCAACCCCTCTTACTT
>DATMZF010000001.1:0-7770 GCA_035560555.1 Rectinemataceae bacterium | reverse complement strand
CGGTAAAATAAAAGCGGTTTTTCAGCCTGGTAGGCGGCTGAATCCTTTCAGCAGGTGATTTTCCTGTTTTATCGGTTCAGTGAACCATCCGGTCGCCGGGCACCTGTTCGAAATACTCGGTCAGCACGCCGCCCATCCGCTCGAGCGAAGGGGAGTTCATGAGTCGGTATTTTATATGATGGGCGAAGGACATGGTCTCGGCATAATAGGAAAAAAAACGGCGGCAGGTTTCCAGCTGCCAGACTTCCGGAAGAAGGGCGGCGGCGAGTTCCAGGAATCGGCGGCCGATGGCGAGGCGATCGACGGCGAGGCGATCGACGGCGAGGCGGTCGGCGGCGAGGCGGTCGGCGGCTCCGCCGGCGTTCGGCATCGGCGAAGCGGAAGGCAGGGCCCGCGCGTCGGACAACTCGGCGCGGAGGTCGCGGAATATCCAGGGACGGCGCACCGCCTCCCGGCCTATCATGACGGCGTAGGCGCCCTTTTCGCCAAGGAGCGCGAGAACTTTGCCCGAATCGGCGATGTCGCCGTTCGCCACGACGGGAATGGAGAGATCGCGCGCGAGACGGAGGGTGATTTCGTGGCGCGGCTGCCGCTTGAATTTCTGTCTGTCGGTGCGGGGGTGCACGCTCAGGAAATCCAGGCCAGCATCGGCGATCCCCGAACAAAAGGAGAGGAACCTGTCGTAGTCGTCGTCGGGGCCCATCCTGATTTTTGCCGAAAGCGCGCCTGGCCAGGCGGACCTCGCCGCGGCCACCAGCTCGGCGGCGCCGGCGGGGTTGGAGCTCCAGGCGGAACCGCCCCCCGATTTCCGTATGTGCGGCGCGGAGCAGCCGAAATTTATGTCTATCCCCGCCGGCGCTTCCAGGGCCGCGCGCGACAGGATTTCCTTGCAGGCGACCGCCATGGCTGTCGCGGAGCGCGCGTAGAACTGCACGGACGTGGCCCCCGACGAAGGCCGCGCGTCCGTGTAGAAAGCTTCGTACTGCGCGTGGGAAGTAAAAGCCTCGGCGCTCGCCATCTCGGTGAAGGCGTAATCCGGAGCGCCCAACTCGTCCAGGAGCGTCCTGAAAGCGCGATTGGTAATACCCACCATGGGGGCGAGAAGAAGCGCGTTCTTCGCGAATGGAATCATTCGAAAGATACTATACGTCGCGAGGATAAAACTCAATCGTCGTGGCGGCCCCGAGTGGCATCCCTCGGTGAGTTGACTTTATGCCGGCGTTAGGGTATAAATCAGAGCGCTAATCCCCGATTCGGATCCTGAGCCGGGGGTACGTGTGTCTCAAGCAGGGTCCAATTTTCCATAGAGTTCAGGAGGAATCCGTGAGCGTTAAGATAAGGCTCAAGAAATTCGGCGCGAAAGCCCGTCCTTTTTATCGTATCGTCATCATGGACGCTAGGTCGCCCCGCGACAGCAGAACCATCGATGAAATCGGTCTCTATCATCCCATCGAAATCGAAGAGAAGCAGATTCGAATAGATGAGGAAAAGGCCAAATTCTGGCTCGCGCGCGGCGCCCAGCCTTCGGATACCGTTCGTTCCCTGCTCAACAAGAAGAACATCCAGGTCAAATAGGCATGTGGGGGCCGAAATGTCGGCCCACGCTGCAGACCGGTGCTTTTCGCCAAGGAGTATGAAGTGGAACGCGATTTAGTTGAGTATATTGTAAAATCCCTCGTCGACGAACCCGACGCCGTGGACATCAAGGTCATCGAGGGCGAGAAGTCGACGATCCTCGAGCTCAAGGTCGCCGACGCCGATATTGGCAAGGTGATCGGCAAGAACGGCCGGATCGCCAGAGCCATCCGCACGATCCTCTCCGCCTGCGCTTCCGCACAGTCCAAGCGCGTGATCCTGGAGATTCTGGACTGAACGCCTCTAATGACCAAAGCCGCTGACAAGGAACTCTTGGCCGTCGCCAAGCTTGGGGCCCCGCGAGGTCTCAACGGGTTCCTGAAGTTGCACAGCTATTCCGGCGAATACCGTCATCTGAAAGATCTAACGACAATCCTCGTAGCTCCCGACAAGAAACCCGACTTGGCGAAAATGATGAAGATCAAAGCAGCCGAGTCCGGGGACTGGGGCTTGAGTTTCGCCTTCGAGGGCTACGATACGCCCGAAAAAGCGCGCGCCCTGACCGGTCTGGAACTCTTCCTTCCAAGAGATCGCGTGAGTCCTCTCAAAAACAACGAATGGTACATCCACGATCTCATCGGCATGAAACTCATGCTGGACGGCCTTGCCGTCGGAGAGATCATGGGCGTGCTGGACGGCGGCGCCGACCCTCTTCTCGAGGTGAAGGTGCTCGCCAGACGTATAGCCTCCGGCCCCGCTTCCAGCCTTGCCTCTGGCGCCTCCAACGCGGCCTCTGACATGCCCTCAAGCGAGGACAAGCCCTCAGGCGAGGACAAGCCCCCGGCCTTGGGATCCCAGGTCCTCGTCCCCTTCAGGAACGAGTTCATCGGCGAGGTGGACGGCGAATCCGGATCCATGGAACTCCTGGCGGGATGGCTTCTGGAATGAAGTTCACCATCCTGACGATCTTTCCTGAGATCGTGCAAGCCTATTTCGACGCCTCGATCATGAAGCGCGCGGTCGCGAGCGGGCTGATCGAGTACTCCCTCGTGAATTTCAGGGATTACGCCACCGACAAGCACCACAAATGCGACGATGAGGTGTTCGGCGGCGGCGCCGGCATGCTGATGAAGCCCGAGCCCCTCGACAGGGCGCTGGAGGCCGTCGGCTCGCCCGCCCTGCGCACCGTCTTCGTCACTCCTTCGGGAAGGCTCTTCAACCAGAAACTGGCAGCCGAGCTTTCGCGCGAGGAACATCTCGTTATCCTCTGCGGTCGCTACGAAGGCGTGGACCAGCGCGTCATCGACACTCGGGTGACCGATGAAATCTCCATAGGCGATTATGTCCTGTCGAGCGGGGAGATAGCGGCCATGGTTCTCGTCGACGCGATTTACCGGCTCAAACCCGGCGTTATTTCGGGAGAATCGCTCGATGAAGAGAGTTTCTCGAAGGGGCTTCTCGAGTATCCCCAGTATACACGCCCCGCCAATTATGCTACTATGAAAGTCCCTGACGTTGTTTTGTCGGGGAACCATGCACAAATCGCGCGGTGGAGGCTCAAGGCGAGCATCGCGAAGACGCTTGCCTACCGCCCCGAGCTTTTGTCCGATGACAAACTGCCCAAAGAAGTGGGCGGATTATTGCGTGAAGTAATCGATGAAGGGGGATGGCATGAACCTGGTACAGTCCATTCAGGCCGAACAGATCAAGAGTGAGCTCCCCGCGTTCAACGTGGGTGACACCGTTCGCGTGAGCTTTAAAATCGTGGAAGGCAAGACAGAGCGTGTGCAGGCATACGAAGGCCTCGTCATCGCGATCAAGAACGGCGGCGTGGCCAAGACCTTCACGGTGCGCAAGACTTCCTACGGCGTCGGCGTGGAGCGCGTTTTCCCGCTCAACTCACCGCGCGTGGAGAACGTCGAGGTGCTTCGCCATGGCAAGGTGAGAAGGGCCAAGCTCTACTACATCCGCACCAAGGTCGGCAAGAAGTCGAAGGTCAAGGAACTCATTATTTCCAAGAAGGAAGAGAAAGCCGAAAAGGCCTGAGCCGACTATCTTGGCTCGTTTTCCGACTAGCCTTCTTCACGAAGCCCGGCATTGTCCGGGTTTTTTTTTGCTTTTCTGAATCGCGTCGACAGCGTCCGCGCGTATGTATGGCATGGGCGGCGATGATTCTTCCAGCGCTTTCGGCAGAGCTGGCGAGGAGCGCGTGAACGCCCTCCTCGAAGGGGAGGGCTGGACAATTCTCGCGCGCAATTTTAAGGCGGGCAGGGGAGAGATAGACATTGTCGCCGCGAAAGCCGACCTCGTCGCCTTCGTGGAAGTGAAGCGCTGGCGCCGGAACGGCTCCATGGAACTCCGTGGCGCGATCGATAGAGGGAAAATCGGCAGAATCATCGAAACTTCTAAAATTTTCCTCGCAAAGTATCGACAATATAACGAGAAGAAAATTCGATACGATGTTTTCCTTCTCTCTCCAGGCAGAGAGCCCATGCGTTACGAAGGAGCGTTCGACGAGACGGTATGAAAAAAAACGAAATTTCCGGAAGGGATCCGCTCTCCTGGGCTGGCTCCAACGCTGGTGACTGCCACGCGAGGGATGATCTCCTCGTCGGTTCCACGCGTCAGGACATTTACAAGCTCCACGAGATGCGTCATAAATTGAATGACGATACCTATGTCGATGGCGCCGTGACCAGGATAGCCAATTTCCTGACGAGCACGCTGAAAAAGAAGGATGATGATGAATAATAACGCTAGAAATTCCGGTCAGCCCGGCGAAGGAGGGAAAAGACCTTCTTCGAGATCGGGTCCGCCTCGACATGGCGGCCATCCCCGGGCAGCGCAGGGGCAGCCCAATCGCGGCCAGCGCGACGCTTCCACGTTGGGCATCAGAAAGGAAGAACCCAAGAAATCCCTTCCCGTCAAGGATTGCGCGATCTGCGGGAAGCCAATATTCGACCTGGCGGGGGCCATCGGCGACCGGGATTCTGGCGAACCGGTGCATTTCGACTGCGCGCTGGAACGTGTCGCCGCCGCCGAGCCCCTCGAGGCCGGAGAGAAAATCGTCTATCTCGGCGCCGGCTGTTTCGGCGTCGTCACCTTCAAGAGCGGGAACGAGGGCCCTTTTACGGTAAAGCGCCGCGTCCGCTGGGAAAAAGAAGGGGAAAAGCAGCCCTGGAGACGAGAAATATCGTCCTACATCACGAAAATCTGAACTAACGTCGTCGCCCGAGAAGCCTGGGAACCCCGGGACGCCATAGGCTTTCCGGGGTTCCTGGGCTTCTCGCATCCACACCATGCAGCGCGCGTTCCTGCGATTTCCCGTCGGCCTTCTGCAATTAATCACGAGATATGAAAAATATTTTCTTTACAAAGCGTGATTACCGTGTATATTGAAATATAATTTCGAAAAGGATGAGCCGATGAATGCAAACCACAACGATGACCCTCTGGAGCACGCGACGACGGAATCGCGCAACGACCGCTCGATGAATATCGACGCGCTTCCGGTCAACGAGATCCTGGCGATCATCAACGATGAGGACAAGACCGTGCCGACGGCGGTTGAAAAAGCGCTCCCGGAAATAGCCGCTCTCGTGGAGGACATCGTGACAGCCTTCAGGAATTCCGGCCGACTCGTCTATATCGGGGCCGGCACTTCGGGCAGACTCGGCGTCCTGGATGCTTCCGAATGTCCGCCGACCTTCGGCGTCTCTCCTTCGATGGTGCTCGGTCTGATCGCCGGGGGAGACGTGGCCCTAAGGCGATCGGTGGAAGGCGCGGAAGACGATCCCGCGGCCGGCGAGGCCGCTCTGCGCGAAATAGGTTTTTCGATGAACGACGTTCTGGTGGGCATTACCGCGTCGGGATCCGCCCCCTATGTTCTCGGGGCCATGGGCTATGCCAGGAGTCTGGGCGCTAAGGTTGGGGCGATAAGCTGCAACAGGGAGTCCAGGACTTTTGAAAGCGCCGACTACAGGATACTTCTCGATGTAGGTCCTGAAGTCATCACGGGTTCCACGAGGATGAAGGCTGGTACGGCCCAGAAGCTTGTCCTCAACATGCTGACGACCGCGAGTATGATACGCTTGGGGAAGGTCTATAGAAATCTCATGGTCGATCTCGCTCCCGTGAACAGAAAGCTGGTCGAGAGATCGAAACGCCTCATACGACAGGCGACAGGCTGCTCGCGGGAAGAGGCGGAAGAATCTTTCCAGCGTTCGGGGCGAAAACCCAAGACGGCGATCTTGATGGTTTTGTTGGGCATAGAAAAGGAAGAGGCCGAAAATCTGGCGACGAACGGCGGTGGCCGCATCTCCGAGGCGATGAAGCTTCATGCGGACGATATTCGACGGAAGGGGTGAGGGCTATGGGCGAAGAAATGAAATCGGGAGCCTTGGATATCATCCGCGGCATGCTTCCCGGGATGTCGGAGGCCGAGAGAAAGATCGGGCTTTTCGTTTTGGATCAGCCGCACAAAGCCCTCCATTACAATGTCGTCGAACTGTCGCGTCATTCCTCATCCAGCAGCGCGGCGGTCGTGCGTTTCTGCAAGCGGATCGGCACGAAGGGATACAACGAGTTCAAGCTCCTGTTGGCCAAGGATGTTTTCCGCGATGAAGAGGAAAAATTCCTGCCCGACCTGGATCTCGAATCGAAAACACCCGCCGAAAAGACGGTGCGCGAGGTGATCAATTACGCGAGGGAGAGCCTGGGCGACCTGGCGCGCACCCTCGATCCGGCCATGCTGGAACTAGCCTCCACCAAGATCCGCGAAGCCTCCCTCACCATGCTGTTCGGTATTGGCGCTTCCGGAATCGTCACGTCCGATTTCCATCTGAAACTGCTGAGAATCGGCCTACCAGCTTCCTATACCCACGACTCCCACGCCCAGATCACGGCGGCCTGTTCCCTGAAGGAAACCCATGTGGCCTTCATCGTTTCTTATTCGGGGGAGACGGATTCGATGCTGGAGGTCGCCAGGCAGGCAAAGGCGAGGAGAGCCTGCGTCATCACGCTGACCATGGAAGGCTCGAACAAGCTGCGCGGCTATGCCGATATTCCGCTCATCGTCCCGGCTTCCGAGCGGGTCTATCGCCGCGGCGCCGAAACGTCCCGCTTAAGCCAGCTCACTGTCGTGGACATCCTCTACAGGCTCATCGTCTCCGGCGATGTGGAATCGGCGATCGAGGCGCTCGAGAGAACGATGGAAGCCACGCATCGGATGCGGCGGCCAAAATGAGCCTGTACGAAGCTGACGCGCGATGAGCAGGGCTTTCGTCGACGAGGACGCGGGATCTGATGAAACGGACGGCATGCACGAGATACCTCTTCCCCTGCCGACGGGCGCCAGGAATTACATGACGCCGGAAGGCGCCATGAGGATGGCCGATGAGCTGCGAAGACTCGTCGAAGAAGAAAGGCCGAGAGCGGCTGGCGCTCTCGCGGCGGCCGAGTCCTCCAACAAGGCCGAGTCCCTACGAACGCTATCCAAAATAGACAGAAAAATTTCATATCTCACCAGGATGAAGTCCATGCTGGAAGTGGTCCAGGCTCCTTCGAGCCTGGAGAGAGCCGTCTTCGGCCTCGTCGTGAGGGTCAGCGAGGAGCCAGCGGCAGGCGACGCGATATCGCGCGAGGGTGGGGGAGTTTTCGAGACGGGCGACATCCTCCCCCTCGAAATGGAATACCGAATCGTTGGCGTCGACGAAATCGATCTTGCCCGGGGCTATGTGAGCTGGGCCAGCCCCATCGCCAAAGCCCTTATCGGAAAACGGGTGGGGGAGATGGTTTTGGCGCGGCTTCCCTTAGGGGAGCGGCGGATGCGCATCCTCGAAATTCGCTACGAGGAATCCGAACGCTGAAGAATGAATTGTTCTCCCGTAGGCCGAATATCGTCGAACGGAATCAGGAGTGATGACGCCGGAATCCGGAGAGCAGCGTGAGTAGTCCGGCCAAAGCCGCCGCGATGCCTCCAATCATATACCACGTCGTGTTTTCCGTAAAACGCCCGGTCAAGGCATTGCTCACTTGATCGGTCATGGAGTTGGACGCGTTCAAGCCAACCGAAAATGCCAGGATCCCGACCACCAGAAGTATGACGCCGAAAATGCTCCGTGAACTCATTGTACGCTCCTTGTCTCATCACATAAAATAATGACTATGTTGGACAAAAAGCATGAAATTTAGTAT